>JANRJV010000042.1:0-20348 GCA_033763795.1 Planctomycetota bacterium | reverse complement strand
CTCAGTCGATCGTCTGGATCGAGCTCGTGCCGTTCCGGCGGTTCCGCGCGATGTTGAAGAAGATCCGGTCGTGCGGCTCATACCCCGAAGGGTCCCACACGCGGTTCGCGCCGTTGTCCGGGCCCGGCGCCGGGCTCGGATACGTGTTCGTCGGGATCTGCCGCTGGGGCAGCCACTCGACGTGCGCATCGGAGAACGCCCAGTTGCCGCCCGTCGTGCCGTGGTTGTCCTGCGGCTGGTACCCGCGCAGCTTCACGTCCGCCACGAACTTCCGCATCGTCCCCGTCCGCGGGTTGATGTTCGCGGGGTTCCCGTTGTCCGCGCAGTTGGCCTCATCGCCGATCAGCGCGATGTCCGCGGACTCGTTCGTCGTCATCCCCGTGATGTACATGTAGCTGATGTTCGACCAGATCATGTCGTCCTTGAAAGAGGGATCATTCAGCGGCGGGGCCGACGTCAGCACCGACGTCGTCACCGACGAGATCGGCTGCACCGTGTTCAGGGGCATGTACGCGCCGTTCTCGCCGCCGTCCGTCTGGTCCGACGGGCACTGCAGCATCCGGAAGTCCGTCGACCCCTCGACATAGCCCGACATGATCGCCCGCGAGTTGGACTGCAGGCCCCACCGCCGAGCCACAGGGTTCCATTTGGCAAGCCGCCCGCGGTTCGCCTGCGCGATCGCGTACGAGCCGCGGAGGCTCGAACTGGCGCCCTGCTGCCACAGCGAGAACAGCCCCGCCAGCCCGCCATACTGATGCTGATTCGCCCACAGAACGTTGTCCGGGATCTTCTCGCTCGTCACGGCCGACGTCCCGATCCCCGGCAGCACCGGGTACCACCCGTCAAAGTCCTGCGCGTACGACGTGAACGTGTACGCGATCTGCTTCAGATTCGAGGCGCACCCGCTCCGCCGCGCCGACTCCCGAGCCTTCCCGATCGCCGGCAGCAGCAGTCCGATCAGGATCGCGATGATCGCCACCACCACCAGAAGTTCAATGAGCGTAAACCCCCGGGTCAACCGGCAAGCCCGAGGACAACGGCAGGTTGTGCACGAAATGTCAGATGTATGCATGGTTCACACCCTTCATGGCTCAGCGCAACGTCGGCAAAGCTTGAACCTGTGGGAAGATACGGGGGTTGGACGGCGAACGTTTCATCAAGGTGGAAAAACGTTTTACCACTTCAATCTACGTCAATCCCGAACCGGTTCAACCCCGGCTCCCGCATTTTCACACGACTTCTCAGACCATCGGACTTTACCTAACCCTCACTTTCGCCCTCAGCCCACTTGATCGCTTTGCCATCCCCAAAACACACGGTAAAATGTTTTACCGGCGGCGAGACACACTCCAAACAGCACCCCTCCACGCCGAGCACGCCGGGCACCTGACGCCCGGACAGATTCCCCGGTTTGCAAGAGGCATTCACCGATGGCCAAAGGACGGGCGAGCATTCGGGATGTCGCGCGAGAATCCGGCGTCAGCCTGACCACCGTATCCCTCGTCCTCAACAAAAACGACCACCGCATCTCCGAAGCCACCCGCCAGCGCGTCATCGACGCCATGGAGCGCCTGGCCTACACCCCCAGCAGGCTCGCCAGGGGCCTCCCCAACCGCCGCGCCAACACCCTCGCCGTCCTCGTCCCCGCCCTCCAGCACGCGCTCGCCGACGTCTACTTCGGCGAGATCATCAGCGGCATCTACGAGGCCGCCGCCGACTCGGGCTACCGCATCCTCCTCGAAGTCGCACGCCGCGAGTACATCCGCCGAAAAGAGTATCTCACCCTCCTCGACGACTGCTCCGTCGACGGCATCCTCTTCATTGGCGCCACAGAAGAGCACCGCTGGCTCGAGGACTTCGACGGCACCGACCGCCCGCTCATGGTCGTCAACAACTACTTCGACCAGTGGCGCCTCCGCAGCGTCCTGTGCGACTATCCCGCCGCCGGCCGCATCGCCGCCGACCATCTCGTCTCGCTGGGCCACCGCCGCGTCGGGCACATCTCGGGCCCCACCACCATGGTCCGCACCAGCCGCGAGCTCACCGACGCCTTCATCGAGCGCCTCGGGGAGTATGGCGTGCGCCTCGGCCCGCGCGACATCGTCGAGGGCCAGTACCTCGTCGAGACCGGCAAGGCCGCCTGCGACGAGCTTCTCCAGCAGAACCCCTCGCTCACCGCCATCTTCTGCGCCAACGACAAGATGGCCTTGGGCGTCTATCAGTCCCTCAGGGGCCGGGGATACCAGCCCGGCCGCGACATCGCCGTCATGGGCTGCGACGACATCCCCACCTCCGCCCTCGCCGACCCCCCGCTCACGACCATCCGCCTGAACTTCTTCCAGCTGGGCGTGGACTCGTGCCGCCGGCTTCTCTCGCTCATCGAGAAGAAATCCGAGCCCGCCGAAAACCCCGGCGCGCGCATCCCCGTTTCGCTGGTCGTCCGCTCTTCGTGCATGCCCGCCGAGCAGACCGTCCCCGCCTGAGCGAGGCCGGGGCCCGCCCCGCCGCCGCATCCTCCGCTGAAAAAAGCCGGGCCGGGCCCGCCGAACTTCATGCGCCGCCCGAGCGCCCCGCGACGATCCCGACGCCCGCTCGCCGGTACGCTTGCACGTGCGAAAGGAGTCTTCATGACACGGATGACCGAGATCACCCGCCTGCTCGCCTCGCGGCTCTGGCCGCTCCTGCTGCTCCTCTGCTTCGCGCACCCGGCGCTCGCGAGCGAGACCTGGCGCCTCGCCGGCACGTTCAACGGCTGGAGCGCCACCGACGACAACTGGATCATGATCCCGGACCAACGCGCCACCGGACGCTTCGAGCTCAAGAAGCGCCTCACGCCCGGCTCGTACACCTTCAAGTTCGTCCGCGACGGCGCCTGGGAGCGCGGCCACTTCGGCGCCGCCGAGCCCGCCTCCGACCAGCTCGCCCAGCCGGGACTCGACATCACGCTCGCCGTCCCCGTCGCCGCCGAATACACCATCGTGCTCGATCCCGGCGGACGCACCTGGGGCGTCCGCTCCATCAGCGCCGACGAGCCCTTCCTCGACGTGCGCATCGTGGGCCCGCTGATCACCAACCGCGAGTTCATGTTCGACCTCCGCCGCACCGTCACGACCTCGCGCTGGGACCCGTCCATGGTCCAGTTCTCGGCGACCAACGACGCCATCGGCCCGCTCCGCCACGTCGACCGCGAGCGCCGCGTCCTCAAGTGCCGCGCCGGCGCACCGGGCCCCAGCGTCATCACCGTCACGCTCACAGACATGGGCAAGACCGTCACCCGCGCCATCGAGGTCGACGTCCTCCCCGAGGCCACGCTCCGCTGGATCACCACCGACGACGTCAACGACGTCAACACCGCGCTCTTCGAGCCCGCCGGCGCGGGCGTGCAGCGCGCCTACATCACCATCAAGAAGCCCACGCAGATCTCCGTCATGGAGCTCAACCCCGGAGAGGGCGAGATCGTCCGCGAGCACAACTTCGCCCTCGCCCCGGGCTCCTACGCCGCCGAGATCCGCGGCCGCGACATCCAGTTCAACACCGCCGGCGCCTTCCCGCCCATGCTCATCCCCGGCAACTGGCAGACCTTCAAGTACAAGCCGCGGCGGCTGCTCGACGCGGTGCATCTCGTGGGCGACTTCAACCGCTGGGCCCGGCCCGGCACCGACGGCGCCGTCGAGATGATCCCCGACGCCTCGGGCGAATACTCCGCCACCGTCAACCTCCCCGAAGGCCCCAACGCTTACCGCTTCCTGCTCGACGGCACGCTCGAGGTGGGCGACCCCGAAGCCAAGCTCTCCGATAGCGCCCGCGGCGGGCCCGCCAGCGTGCGGCTCGTCGGTCTCACCGCCGCACGCCTCGCGCCAACTCAAGAAGGCACCATCCGCCCCTCGCTCATCAGGCACGACCCGCGCACCGTGCGCGACTTCGTCCCGATCTCGCGGGCCGCGCGTCTGGCGGACCTCTCGGTCCTCACGGCCCCGGGCGACGCCGAACGAGTCGAGGTGAATCTCCCGACCGCCGCCGGCGCGCCGCCCCGCGCCGTCCCCATGCGCCGCTCCAAGAGCCCCGACGGCTTCGACCGCTGGACCGCGCGCGTGCAGGCCGCCGCCGCCGACCTCGAGTACACCTTCACGCTGCACGCCCCGGGCGGCGCCTCGCACACCACCGAGCCGCACCGCGCCTCGATCGGCCCCGAGCTCGAGCTCCCCTCCTGGGCCATGGGCGCCGTCTGGTACCAGATCTTCCCCGAGCGCTTCCGCAACGGGAACCCGCTGAACGATCCGCACGGCCCGAGCGTCTACCAGATGCCCTGGACCGACGACTGGTACGGCATCTCCGCACAAGAGGACGCCGCGTGGCGCGCCCGCTTCAACGTGCCCGCCGGCGCGCCCTACCCGCCGCGCAAGGGCGGCAACCTCTTCCACGTCGTCTGGGACCGCCGCTACGGCGGCGACCTGCAGGGCGTCGCAGAGAAGTTCGACTATCTTCGCTCGCTGGGCGTCACCGCGCTCTATCTCAACCCGATCTTCGAAGCCGAGTCGATGCACAAGTACGACGCCACGGACTATCGCCACATCGACGACAACCTCGCCACGCCCGCCTCGGCGGGCAAGGTGCCCGAGACCTTCGAGTTCAAGGGAGAGCCCGCCGACCCCGCGTCGTGGAAGTGGACCCCGGCCGACCGGTACTTCGTGGATGAGTTCCTGCCCGCGGCCAAGGCGGCCGGCATCCGCGTCGTGCTCGACGGCGTCTTCAACCACACGGGCAAGCCCTACTTCGCCTTCCGCGACATCATGGAGAAGGGCTCGGCCTCGCCCTACAAGGACTGGTTCTACGTCGAGTTCGACGAGGCGGGGAAGCTCAAGAGCTGGGTCAGCTGGTTCAACACCGGTGCGCTCCCCAAGTTCAAGCAGACCGACAACGGCGACCTCGTCCCGCCCGTCAAGCAGCACATCTTCGACATCACGCGCCGCTGGATGGACCCCAACGGCGACGGAGATCCCGCCGACGGGATCGACGGCTGGCGCCTCGACGTGGCGCTCGACGTGGGCCTCCCCTTCTGGCGCGACTGGCGCTCTCTCGTGAAGTCGGTCAACCCGGACGCCGTCATCATCGCGGAGATCTGGGACGAGGCCGACCCTCACCTGACGGGCGACGCCTTCGACACGCAGATGCACTACCCCTTCGCGCGGGCCGTGACCGACTGGCTGGGCGTGCGGCCCGGCATGAGCTCGACCGAGCTGGCGGCACGCCTCGCCGACGCCTTCGACGATGCGCCGCAGACCAATCTCATCCACCAGAACCTCTTCGGCTCGCACGACACGGACCGCTACGTCTCGATGCTGCAGAACCCCAACCGCCCCTATGACGACGGCAACCGGCCCCAGGACCACGACTACCCCTACCGCGACGTGCGGCCCACCGCCGAGATCTACGCCCGCTCGCTGCTGGGCGTCGCGATCCAGACGCTCTACGTCGGCGCGCCGATGGTCTACTACGGCGATGAGGTCGGCATGTGGGGCGCCGACGATCCGTCGGACCGCAAGCCCTTCCCCTGGCCCGACAAGGGCGACATGCAGAACCCCGACGAGCGGGCCGACTGGGACCTGCACGCGCGCTACACGAAGTGGCTGAACCTCCGCGCCGACGCGGAGCTGGGGCCGATCCTGCGCTTCGGCGCGACGCGGCACTTGGACTCCGGCGATCAGGACGTCTTCGCCTTCGAGCGCTCGCTCAACGGGCGGCGCGTCGTGGCGGTGATCAACCGCAAGGGGCAGACCTTCGACGCCGCCGGGCTGCTTCCCGCGGGAACTCCCGACACGACGGTCTCGGGGACGGACGCGCGGTACTGGCTGCTGGACACGCCGTGACGCTCCCGCTGTACGAGAAGCTGGGGTCGTTCTACCTGGGCCGGGAGTACGACCTGGAGTCCCGCGCGCTGGGGTCGGCGCCGCTGCTGTATGACTCGAAGGACCTGGTCACGCACGCGGTGTGCGTCGGGATGACCGGCAGCGGCAAGACGGGCCTCTGTCTGGCGCTGCTGGAGGAGGCGGCGCTCGACGGCGTGCCGGCGGTGATCATCGATCCCAAGGGCGACCTGTCGAACCTGCTGCTCACCTTCCCGGAGCTGCGGCCCGAGGACTTCCGCCCCTGGATCAACGAGGACGACGCGCGGCGCAAGGGGATGGAGCCGGACGCGTACGCCGCGGCCCAGGCCGAGCAGTGGAAGAGCGGGCTGGCGGCGTGGGACCAGGACGGGGCGCGGATCGGGCGGCTGCGCGCGGCGGCGGAGTTCACGGTGTACACGCCGGGATCCACGGCGGCGACGCCGGTCTCCGTGCTGCGGTCGTTCGATGCGCCGCCCGCGGCGCTGCTCGAGGACGCGGAGCTGCTGCGCGACCGCGTGTCGAGCACGGCGTCGAGCCTGCTGGGGCTGCTGGGGATCGAGGGCGACCCGCTGACGAGCCGGGATCACATCCTCGTCTCGGCGATCCTGCAGGAGGCGTGGACGCAGGGCCGGGGGCTGGACATCCCCGAGCTGATCCGACGGATCCAGTCGCCCGGGTTCACGCGGCTGGGCGTGATGGAGCTGGAGACGGTATATCCGTCGAGCGAGCGGTTCGAGCTGGCGCTGCGGCTGAACAGCCTGGTGGCGTCGCCCGGGTTCGCGGCGTGGACGGAGGGGGTGGCGCTGGACCTGGCGTCGCTGCTGTACACGCCGGCGGGCAAGCCGCGGATGTGCATCTTCTCGATCGCGCACCTGGGGGACGCGGAGCGGATGTTCTTTGTGTCGCTGCTGCTCAACCAGACGCTCGCGTGGGTGCGGGCGCAGCCCGGGACGACGAGCCTGCGGGCGCTGGTGTACATGGACGAGATCGCGGGGTACGTGCCGCCCACGGCGAACCCGCCTTCGAAGCGGCCGCTGCTCACGCTGATGAAGCAGGCGCGTGCGTTCGGTGTGGGCGTGGTGCTGGCGACGCAGAACCCGGTGGACCTCGATTACAAGGGATTGTCGAACGCGGGGACGTGGTTCCTGGGGCGGCTGCAGACCGAGCGGGACAAGGCGCGGGTGCTGGACGGGCTGGAAGGGGCGATGGCGTCGGCGTCCGGCGGTTTCGACCGGGCGGCGATCGATTCGATCCTGTCGCGGCTGTCGGCGCGGGTGTTCCTGATGCACAACGTGCACGAAGACGGGCCGGTGATCTTCCAGTCGCGGTGGGCGATGTCGTACCTGCGCGGGCCGCTGACGCGGCAGCAGCTGCGGACGCTGACGCAGGGGCGGAGCGGAGAACGAGCGGCGCCGGGCGCGAGCGAGCGCCCGGCGGCGGCGGCCCCGGCGGTCGTGCCGGCGAGCGCGGGGCGTGGGGCGGCGCGGGAGCGGCCGGTGCTGCCGCCCGATGTGCCGCAGTTTTTCCTGCCGGGCGGGGATGCGGGCGGGGTGCGGTATGCGCCGCTGCTGATGGGCTCGGCGCGGATCCATTACTCGGATGCGCGGATGGGGATCGAGACGGACGTGATGCACTGCTGCCTGGCGCCGATCGTGGACGGGCCCGTGCCGGTGGACTGGGACCGGGCTGAGGTGACGGAGCTGACGGAGGGTGATCTGCTGCGCGAGCCGGCGGCGGGCGCGTCGTTCGAGCCTCTGCCCGCGGAGGCGGGGCGGGCGCGGAGCTACGAGACGTGGAAGAAGCAGCTTGCCGATGCGCTGTACCGGACGCAGCGGCTGTCGCTGACCGCGGCGCCCGATCTGAAGATGGTGGCGCGGCCCGGCGAGAGCGGGGGCGACTTCCGGATACGGCTGCGGCACGCGGCGCGGGAGCGGCGCGACGCGGCGGTGGCGGCGCTGCGGCAGAAGTACGCGGCGCGGCTGCGGGCGCTGGAAGAGAGGGAGCGGCGGGCGGCGCAGGCGGTCGAGGTGCAGAAGGACCAGGCGTCGGGGGCGTCGTTCCGGACGGCGGTGAGCATCGGGTCGGCGGTGCTGGGGGCGATGTTCGGGCGCAAGGGCGGGAGCGTGGGGCGTGCGGCGACGGCGGCGCGGAGCTCGAGCCGAGCGTCGCAGGAGGCTCGTGACGTGGCGCGGGCGGAGGAGACGCTCGCGGCGGTGCGGGCTCAGCGTGCGGAGCTGGATGCGCAGATGAACGCCGAGAGTGACGGCGTGACGGCGGAGATCGACGCTGCGCAGGAGCGCGTGGAGACGCTGACGCTCAAGCCCAAGAAGTCGGCGATCAGCGTGCGTGCGGTGGTGCTGGTGTGGAAGCCGGTGGTGTGAGGGGCGGGCGGGGTCGGGGGCGGGGGACGGGGGCGGGTGTAAGCCCATGCATGGGCGGTGAGTGCGACCCTTGCCGGGACTTCCGCTACGCCGGGTCGCGGGCGCCGAGAGAGTCGGACGGCGGTCGCCGCGGACGACCGACGCCGATGACGGCCGCTCTCGCGCGGTGAACCCGTCATGGAGGGGCGTGCGGACGGCGGCGTGCGCGCGGTGGGCGGGCGCGCGGCGTGGGCCGGGTAGGCGGCGCGGGCGCGGAAGTCCATGCGCGGCGGGGAGATGCGCGGGAGCGCGATTTTTCTGTGAAGACGGGGTCGGCGCGGGGGCGGGGGCGCGCGGCGTGTGCGCACGGCGGCGAGGGGCCGCGTAGTCTGAGTGGATGAACGCACTGATGCATGTGGCGGCGGCGGTGCTGCTGGCGGCGGGGAACGAGCCGGCGGCTGTGCGGCTGGCGTGCGAGAGGCCTGACCCGGCGGAGCTGGTGACTCGGATCGCGTTCGGGAGTTGCGCGCAGCAGGAGCGTGCGCAGCCGATCTGGCACGTGATCGCGGACGCCGAGCCCGACGTGTTCATCTTCCTGGGCGACAACATCTACGGGGACAGCGACGACGCGGAGGTGCTGCGGGCCAAGTACGCGAAGCTGGCGGCGATGCCGGGGCTGCGGCGGATGTGCGCGGAGGGTACGGGGGTGCTGGCGACGTGGGACGATCACGATTTCGGTCGCAACGACGCGGGGGCGGAGTATCCGTCGAAGGAGGCGAGCCAGCGCGTGTTCGTGGATTTTTTCGGCACTCCCGCGGGCGCGGGCCCGCGGACGCGGCCCGGCGTGTATGACAGCGTGATGCTGGGGCCCGAGGGGTTCCGGGTGCAGGTGATCCTGCTGGACACGCGGACGTTCCGCACGCCGCTGGCGGAGAAGGGCTCGTGGGGCGAGGCGGAGCGTGCGCTGGGGATCCCGGGGCCTTACGCGCCGGTGACGGACTCTTCGGCGACGCTGCTGGGCGAGGCGCAGTGGGAGTGGCTGCGGGAGCGGCTTGCGGAGCCGGCGTCGCTGCGCGTGATCGCGTCGAGCGTGCAGGTGGCTTCGGAGGAGCACTGTTTCGAGAAGTGGATGAACTTCCCCGCGGAGCGGGACCGGCTGATCCGGCTGATCAACGACTCGCGCGCGGGGGGCGTGGTGTTCATCTCGGGTGACCGTCATCACGCGGAGATCTCTCGGCTGGCGGACGCGGGCCCGCCGCCGGCGATCGATCCGCGGTACCCGCTGTTCGACGTGACGTCGAGCGCGCTCAACCAGACGAAGGGCTGGGGGAACGAGCTGAACCGGCACCGCCTCGGCTCGACGTTCCATGAGGAGAACTTCGGGCTGATCGAGATCGACTGGTCGGCCGAGGACCCGGCGCTGTCGCTGGAGATCCGGGACGTGAGGGGTCGGACGGTGATCCGGCGGCGGGTGCCTTTTTCGGAGCTCAGCGCGCGGTGAGGGCGGGCGGGCTCCACTCGGCGACGGGGGCGCGGCCCGGCTCGTCGGCGATCCAGAGCTTGAGCGTGCCGTCGGTCGAGGCGGAGAGCAGGGTTCGGCCGTCGGGGCTGAACTCGGTCGACCAGACGGCGCCGATGTGGGGCCGCATGGTGAGGAGCTCGAGGCCCAGGTCGGCGTCCCAGACGCGGACGGTGTTGTCCCATCCGCCGGTGGCGACGCGGGTTTCGTCGGGCGAGAGTGAGACGGAGTTGACGTCTTTCTGGTGGCCCACGAGGGTTCTGGGTGGCCGGTCGGAGGCGAGGTCCCAGATATAGACGGCGCTATCGGCGCTGGAGACGAAGAGCTTGGAGGAGTCGCGGCTGAAGCGTGCCTGGGTGGACCATGTGCGCGGGCCGCGGAGCTCGCGGATGACGCGTCCGGTGTCGGCGTCGTGGAGCCTGACGATGGAGTCGTAGTAGAGGCCGGCGATGACGCGGCCGTCGGGGGACCACGTGGCGCGGATGGCGGAGGTTGACTGCCTGGGGAAGGTCCGGACGACGGCGGCGTCGGTGGCGCGTCGGACCTGGAGTTCGGGCCAGTCGCAGCCGACGACGAAGAACTGTCCTGTGGGGTCGAAGGAGACGTCGATGCCCCGGCCGCCGCCGACGCGGAAATCGGCGCGTCTTTGGAGTGATGCGGCGTCGAGTATGCATCCCGAGCCGTCGCTCATGACGGCGGCGAGGCGTGAGCCGTCGGGCGTTGGGGCGAGCTCGTAGGGGACGCCGCTGACTCTGACGGGTCCGGCGACGGGTTGGAGCGTTCGTGCGTCGAGCGCGACGATGGAGTGGTCGACGACTCCCGCGTAGATGCGTGAGCCGTCGGGGCTCCAGCAGGCGGTGTAGACGCCGTCGGGGAGGGTTGCGGCGGGCTGTCGGGGGCAGACGGGGTTGTGCCAGACGCGGACGATGGCGTCGAAGGACCAGGTGAAGAGGTGGTCTTCGGGGAGCCACTGGACGAGGTCGACGGTGACGTCGTGGCCGTAGAGGGCGGCGATCTCGGCGCCTGTGGCGGCGTCGAAGACTCCGATGGCGGCCTCGGTTCCTGAGGCGGCGATGTGGCGGCTGTCGGGGCTCCAGCTGAGGGCGGTGATCTTGTTGCGTGCGGCCTGGATCTCGAGCGGCGAGCCGCCTTCGACTGGGTAGACGCGGACGAAGCCGTCGTTTCCTCCGGTGGCGAGCCTTGATCCGTCGGGGCTGAACTGGAGGGAGCGGACGGTGAGCCTGTGTCCCTTGGCGCGCCAGAGGAGCTTGCCTTGCTGGTCGAACATGCAGACGGAGCCGTCGTTCTCGCCTATGGCGACGCGAGCTCCGTCGGGGCTGACGGCGCCGGCGTAGGCGCTGGTGGTGGTGAAGCTGGCGCGGACGCGGCCGTCGTGCGTGCCGAAGCTGTAGACGCCCGAGGTCTGTCCGTCGAGGGCTCCGACGGCGAGGACTCGGCTGTTGTCGGGCCAGTTGCCCATCCACGTGAGCCGGAGCCGGCTGTCGGACTGGGCGGCGTGTTCTTCGCAGGTTTTCCAGTCCCAGACGATGGCGCGGCCGGAGGTTGTTCCGATGAAGAGTCTGTCGGAGCCGTTGAGGAACGCGGCGCGGTCGATGATCTCGCCCCGGGGGTCGAAGCGTGCGAGCTCCGCCCAGGTGGATCGCTGGCGGACGATGACGTCTTCGCTGTGGGTCCATTCGACGCTGAGGTCGGCGTCCGGCGAGGCGAGGACGCGGGAGAGTCTGAGGTTGCCGCAGTAGTGGCGTGCGTCGCTGGTGTCGGGGAGCGAGGTGAGGTAGCGCCATTCCCAGCCGCGGAGATCTTCGGGGCAGGAGGCGAGGACGCGTTTCATGCGTCCCATGTCGCGGCCTGCGTAGGCGGCCTGGGCGAAGCCGATGGCGCTGACGTAGAGGTTCCGGCGGAGTTCCTCGGCGCGGGCGGTGGCGAGCTTTCGTGCGGCGCGTTCCTCGGCGGCGAGTCGCGACTGTGCGGCGGCCTGGAGCGATGCGTAGACGGAGAAGACGACGAGGGCGATGAGCATCATGGCGCCGACGGCGAGGGCGCCGCGGTAGCGCTTGAGGCGTTTGCGGAGGATGTAGAAGGCGGAGTCGTCCTTGGCGCTGATGGGCTGGCCGGCGAGGTAGCGCTCGATGTCGGCGGCGAGGTCGGCGGCGGACTGGTAGCGGCGGGCCTTGTCCTTTTCGAGCGCCTTGGCGACGATGGTCTCGACGTCGCCTCGGTAGATGCGGCTGACGGAGCTGAGGCGGAGCGGGTCTTCGCTGCGGATGGCGGCGACGGCGTCGGGCAGGGCGCGGCGGGAGAGGTCGAGGGGGAGCTTGCCTGTGAGGAGCTCGAAGAGGATGACGCCCAGCGCGTAGACGTCGGAGCGTGTATCGACTTCGGCGGGGTCGCCCAGGACCTGCTCGGGGCTCATGTAGGGGAGGGTGCCTATGAGCTGGCCCATGGAGGTCTGCATGGTTGCGAGCGGGGCGTCGGCCCATGTGGCGCGGGCGACGCCGAAGTCGAGGACCTTGGGCTGGCCCGTGGGGTCGACGAGGATGTTCGCGGGCTTGAGGTCGCGGTGGATGACGCCGCGCTGATGTGCGTGCTGCACGGCGTCGGCGACCTTGGCCATGAGGGCGAGGCGGCTGTGAAGGTTGAGGGCGGCGCGTTCGGCGTGGTCGATGAGGTTGGGCCCGTCGACGAGCTCCATGGCGATGAAGGGTCGTCGGGCGGGGGGCTCGCCCAGGTCGGCGGCGCCGGCCTCGAAGATCTGGGCGATTCCCGGGTGCTGGAGCCGGCCCAGGATCTCGGCTTCGTGCTCGAACCTGCGGAGGAGGCCCGGCGAGGAAGCGGCGGCGCTCACGAGCTTGAGGGCGATGGTCCGGCGGGGCTTTTCCTGGCGTGCGACGTAGACGACGCCCATGCCGCCGGCGCCCAGGATCTTCTCGATGGTGTACTCGCCGAGCCGGGTGCCGGGCTGGAGGGGCGCCTCGGCGAGGCGCTTCACTTCGGGGGTGAGCTTCAGGAGGGCGGCGTGATCGAGGAAGCTGCCTGCGCGATCGTGGTATCCCAGGAGCGAGGCGACCTCGTCGCGGACGGCGGGATCGTCCGGGCATTTTTCCTGGAGGAGGGCGCGCCATGAGGAGGGGTTCGCTTCGGCGAGCTGGAGGAAGAGCGCCTCTGCGCGTTCACGTTGCTCTGGGCTCACGTGCGGGCCCCGCCCAGCGCTTCGGCGCCGAGTTTTCGTGCGAGCCAGGCGCGGGCGAAGGTCCAGTCGTTGCGGACGGTTGTGGCGGAGAGTCCCAGGGCTGCGGCGGTCTCGTCGACGGAGAGGCCCGCGAAGTACTGGAGCATGACGACCTGGAACTTGCGGCGGTCGTACTTCTCGAGCGCGGTGAGTGCTTCGTCGAGTGCGATCAGGTCGGTGCCGGTGTCTTCGGTTGCGGCGAGCTGATCGTTGAGCTCGACGCGGGCGCGGTCTCCGCCGCGTTTGATCCGGCCTCGGGAGCGGGCGGAGTCGACGAGGATGCGTCGCATGGCCTGTGCGGCGGCGCCGAAGAAGTGGCCGCGGCCGGACCACTTGGCGTCGGGCTGGCCGACGAGCCTGAGGTACGCCTCGTGGACGAGGGCGGTGGGCTGGAGTGTGAGGGCGTGGGCCTCTTTGGCCATGTAGTTCTGGGCGAGCTTGCGGAGCTCGTCGTAGATGAGCGGGAGGAGCTCGGCGGACGCCTTGGAATCGCCGTCGGAGATCGCGTCGAGTAGCTGTGTGACCTGGTGTTTGTGGGTGGTCGTGGACATTGGGGCTCCGGGCGTCCCGTGAAGCGGGGAGCGCTGAGGGTATTTTCACTCATGTTGCGGTCCGGGGCGAGGGCCCGGTGGAGGAAAGATTGGGACGCCGGGGCGGGGCCAAGGGGCGGCGGGCGCCGGGGTATCGGACGATGGGCGGGGACGGCGGCCGATCGGGGCCGGGCGTCAGTCTTCGTCGAAGCCTCGTTCGATGAGCTCTTTGAGCTGCCTGCAGGCGTCGTCGCCGTCGTCTCCCTGGGCGATGATCTCGAGCTCTGTTCCCTGGGTTGCGGCGAGCATCATGACCTGCATGATTGATTTCCCGTCGACGGGCTCGGGATTATCGGTGCGCTGCACGACGATGTCGGAGTGAAAGCGCGAGGCGAGGTCGACGAAGGCCATGGCGGGCCGGGCGTGCATGCCAAGGCGGTTCCGTATGGAGACGACCGCGGTCGCTCGCTGTGTCACTGGCCGGCACTCCGTTGGCGGAGGGGTGTGCGACGCGTGGACGCGTGACGCTTCATGCGAGGCGGTGGTGGTCCGCGTCTTCGAGGAGCGTGCGGACGTCTTCGACGGTGGTTGCCTGGCGGAGGAATCTGCGGAACTTGTCCTGGCTGAGGTTTTTGAAGATGACCTCCATGGCCTGTAGGTGCTCCTCTGGGCTTCCCGCGGGCGAGAGGAGGAGGATGACGGAGTAGACGGGCTGCTTGTCGAGGGCGTTGAAGTCGATGCCGTTTTCCGAGAGGGCGATGGCGGCGGACATCCTGGGGATCGCGGTGTGCTTGACGTGCGGGACGGCGACGCCTTTGCCGAATCCCGTGGAGCCCCTGCGTTCGCGTTCGAGCACGGCGTCGATCATTTCCTTGCGCATGTCCTGGCGCACGAGCCCGGCCGCGACGAGCGCGTCCATGATCTCGGCGACGACGTCGTCGCGTTCGACGGAAACGAGTCGGGGGACGATTGCCCCCTGTGGAACGATCTCGCTGATCTTCATGGCGCTGGCGCCCTTTCGTGCTCCGGGTCGGCCCCCCCACTGCTGCGCGTGCGGGTGGGCGCCTCAGCGGCGCCCGTTCTTGAGCTTTTCCTTGAAGTCCGTGAGTTGCCTCTCGAGCTTGTCGACGGCGAGGTCGAGGGCGGCGTAGAGGTCTTTGTGGGTGGCTTTGGCGATAAAGTCCTCGTGCAGTTCGACGTCGGCTCGGAGCTCGACGGCGTAGTCTCCGCCGCGGGTGACCTGCTCGAGCGTGACGTCGATCTGCTGGATGCGGTCGTAGTACTTGAGGAGCTTCTGGCACTTTGCGTCGGCCTGCTGTGTCATGGCCGGCGTGAGTTCCAGGTGTTTGCCGACGACTTCGATCCTCATCATCCGTCCTTTCTGGCTTCCGTCAGGGGCATCATCCCCGGATGGGGACGTCGCTGCAACGCCCCGAGCATATCCCCGGCGGGGCGGGGAGATGCGGTTCATGGGTTCCAGCCCTGGCCTCGGTCTTCCGGGTCGACGAGGCGGACGGGGACGTCGAGCTCAAGGCGACCTCGGCGGACGCGGACGGTGACGGAGTCTCCGGGGGCGTGCTCGCCCAGTACGCGGTGCAGATCGTCGAGGGTGGCGGTGCGGCGGTCCTGAACGGAGAGGATGACGTCGCGGAGTCGGAGGCCTGCGCCTCCGGCGCGGGCGGCGGAGGTCTGGAAGCTGGTGACGACGGGTCCGTCGCCGCTGCCGGGGTCGAGCGCGACGCCCAGCCCGGCGCCCGAGGGCTTGCCGGTCTCGGCGACCGTGGGGAGCGTGCGGAGCCAGGCGCGGAAGTCCGCTTCGCACTGGTCGGCGGGTCTGCCCAGCGCGCGTGTGATGGCGAGGATGCCCGATTCATCTTCGGGGAAGTTGTCGGTGTAGGCGCGGTACCAGGCGGCGAGGGCTCTTTGCTGGTGGAGGTAGAGGAAGATGGCGCGGGCGTGGGCGTAGTGGGCGCGGCTTTGCGTGCCCATGAAGGCCTGGCGCTCGAGGGCGAAGAGCTGACGCCACTTGGGGAGTCGGCGGGCGGTTTCGAGGCGCTTGACGATGTTGGTGCGCCAGGAGGGGGCGGGGAGGAAGGTGTCTTCGTGCGGGTCGCCGTCTTCGAGGAGGGAGGCGAGCCCTTCCATGATCCATAGGGGGTGGCGCTGGCCCAGACGTTCCATGTGGCGCCAGTGGAGGACGTGGAAGAACTCGTGGCGGAGGCTGGGGCCCGTGTCCTGGGTGACGAGCCGGCGGCGGTCGCGGTCGTAGTAGCCGCCCACGCCGGGCTGTTCTACGAAGCGGAGGAAGTCCGCGGGGGTGGGGAGCAGGACGAGGGCCCAGGCGTCGGGCCGATCGGCGTCTGTTTCCTGGGGCATTCCCAGCGCGGCGGCGAAGCGGGAGACGAGCTCGGTCTCGCGGACGGCGGCTTCGAAGGAGGACGGGGCGACGGCGGAGAGGAAGTTGATGCGGCGCGGCTGGTCGACGTGCGTGGTGTATGCGGGTCCGAGGACCTGGCGGGCGGTGTCGAGTTCGGCGGCGCCTCGTGCGTCGAGGAGCGGTCCCCAGCCGAGGATGACGGCGCGGTAGTCGGGGTGGTCGCGGATGGGCTCGAGGTGCGGATCGCGGTCCATGTGGAAGAGGTCGGTGAAGCCCCAGGAGATGGCGCTGAGGAGGGCCTGTGCGGCCTCGTCGCGGCGGCCGGTCATTGCGAGGGCGCAGGCGAGGTTGTAGGAGGTTGCGGGGTCGCGGGGGTTTTCGGCGGCGCGCTCGCGGAGGAGCTGGAGGGCGTGTTCGTAGCGGTGCTCGTCGAAGGCGCGGGTGATGGTGCGGTCGCGCTCGCGGCGCGACTGCGGGGCGTCGGCGCGGGGAGCGGCGTCGGGTGATGGCTGGGCGAGCGCGGCGCAGAGCGCGAGGATGTACAGCGCGGCGGCGCTCACATCGGGAGGATACGCATGCGGGGCGAGCCGGCGGGGTCCGGGACGACGCGGCCGGCGAGGAGGCGGGCGAGTGCCCAGGGGTAGAGCTCGCGCTCGAGGTCGAAGACGCGTGCGGCGAGGGCGTGTGCGTCGTCGTCCTCGTGCACGGGGCAGGCCCGCTGGGCGATGATGGGGCCGGTGTCGTAGTGGTCGTCGACGAGATGGACGGTGCAGCCGCTGACGCGGCAGCCGGCGTTAAGGACGGCCTGGTGGACCTTGAGGCCGTACATACCGGCGCCGCCGAAGGCTGGGAGGAGTGCGGGGTGGATGTTGACGGCGCGGCGGCGGAAGGCGTCGGGGAGGTTCAGCTTTTTGAGGTAGCCGGCGAGGACGATCCAGTGGGCGTCGTGGTCGCGGAGGATGCGTTCGAGGGTGGGTGCGGGGACGGCGCCCGGTACGACGAGGACGGGGAGGTTCCGCTGGCGGGCGAGCTCGGCGCCCGGGCAGGGTGCGGAGGCGATGACGAGGCGGATGTCGGCGTGGAGCGCGCCGGCGGTGATGCGGTCGTGGAGGTTGAGGAGGGTGCGGCCGCCGCCTGAGATGAGGACGGCGAGTGCCGGCGGGGGGAGCGGTGCGGAGTCGCCGGGGGTCATCCGGTGATCTTTGCGACGGCTGACTCTTCGTCCCTGGTGATGATGAGGAACTTGTCGAGCTTGGTGAGCTTGACGAGGTCTGTGAGGGCGGGGCTGAGGCCGAAGATGGCGAGCTTTCCGCCGCCGTCGCGGCAGCGCTTGGTGATGGTGACGAGCATGCCCAGTCCCATCGAGCCGAGGACGGTGACGGTGCGCATGTCGAGGGCGAGGCGGTTGTTGGCGGAGGCGGCGGCGGTCTTGAGCTCCTCCTCGATGATCGGAGCTTCGCGCTGTCCGACGGAGGGGCAGGTGATGCGCGCGACGGCGGCGCCGGTGATCTGCTTGATCTCAACGAAGGCTGAGGTGCTCACGGGCGGCAGGTTAGGGAAAAGGCGGAGATCCGCCAAGGGCGCGTGAGGGGCGGAGTAGAGTGAGTTGCGCGGCGGCTTGGGAGCGGCGAGGATCGGTTTGGCGGCGGTCTGGAGGCGAATGACATGGACGAGGCGGCGCGGCCGGTGATCGAGTTCTTCCGGGCGATGGAGACGGGGGAGCTGGTCGAGCGTTTCGTCAGGGGGACGGAGCGGCTGGACCGGCGCGTGCTTGAGCTTTCGGACGCGGAGCAGGACACGTTCTTCCGCGAGGAGGCGGGGGTCGGGCGGTGGTCGTGCCGGGTGCTGGTGGGGCATCTGGCGGACGCGGACATCGTGTTCGTGCACCGGATGCGTCGGATGGTTGCGGAGGAGAATCCCGTGCTGGCGGCGTGGGACGAGGACGCGTTTCTGGATGCGGGGCTGTACCAGCCGCGGGACGCCAGCAAGAAGCTGCCGGTGGCGGGGTCGGTGGCGATGATCCACACGGCGCGGCTGTGGTGCGGGGACTGGCTGCGGACGCTGGAGGCGGCGCAGTTCGGGCGAAGGGGGCTGCATCCGCAGCGGGGCGAGCAGACGGTGCGGGTGGTGCTGGAGTATGCGACGTGGCACCTGGAGCATCATGGGTGGTACTTGCGGAAGAAGGTGGAGAAGCTGCGGGGAGGGTGAGGCTTCGGTGCGAGTATTCGGCGGAATGAGTGGTTGACCGGATCCGTGGGAGAGAGGCGCATGACGAGCGAGAGCGGGACGACGCGGGGGGCGCAGGGCGGGGGCGGGATTCCGCTGCCTCCGAGCACGGCGCCGGCGATCCGCGTGGTGATGATGCCGCGGGACACGAACCCGCAGGGGTCTATTTTCGGGGGCGTGCTGATGTCGCTGATCGACCAGGCGGCGTGGATCGAGGCGCTGCGTCAGGCGAGCCGGCGATATGTGACGGTGGCGATGGACAAGGTGGTGTTCAAGGAGCCGGTGCTGGTGGGCGACGTGCTGAGCATCTGGGCGCGGACGGTGCGGATCGGCCGGACGAGCATCACGGTGCACGTTGACGTGCGGGCGTGGCGTCACGAGACGGGGCAGCCTGATGTTCCCGTGACGAGCGCGGAGGTGGTGATGGTGGCGGTGGGCGCGGACGGGAAGCCCGTTGCGATCTCCGGGGGCTGAGCGGCCGCGGTATCGTGGGGATCGCCATGCGGACCATCGAGCTGCTGACGACCGGCGGGACGATCGAGAAGACGTACGACGAGTTCACGGGGGCGCTCGACAACCGCGGGTCGATCGTTCAGCGGATGCTTTCGCGGCTCAAGCTGCCCGAGACGGTGGTGCACACGCGCGAGGTTTTCTCCAAGGACAGCCTGCACATCACGGACGAGGAGAGGCGGCGGATCGTTGAGGCGGTGCGGACGGTGCTGGGGCTGTCGCCCGCGCCGGATGGCGTGGTCATTCTGCACGGGACGGACACGCTGCACGTGACGGGCGAGCTGCTTCACGCGGAGCTGGCGGTCGGGGGGCGTCTGACGCGGGCGGTGGTGCTGACTGGCGCGATGCGGCCCTTTGAAATGAAGCGGAGCGATGCGCTGCAGAACCTGACGGAAAGCCTGCTGGCGTCGACGCTCCTGCCGGGCGGGGTGTACGCGGTGGCGCACGGGCGCGCGCTGCGTTTTCCGGGGGTGGTGAAGGACCGAGAGAAGGGGACGTTCATGGGGGGCGCGATGGTGGGCCCGGGATGAGCGGAGCGCGGGTCGAGGTGATCACGCGGGCGGCGGGGCTCGCGGAGCATCGTGGGAGCGTTTTCGTGCCGACGATGGGCGCGCTGCACGCGGGGCACGCGGCGCTGATCGCGCGGGCGCGGGAGCTGGCGGGGGGCGCTGGGGGGGCGGGGGGCGGCGGGCGGGTGGTCGTGAGCGTGTTCGTGAATCCGACGCAGTTCAACGAGGCGCGGGACTTTGAGCTGTACCCGCGGACGCTGGAGCGGGATGTCGAGGTGTGCGGGGCGGCGGGGGCGGACGTGGTGTTCGCGCCGACAGTCGAGGAGATGTATCCGGGCGGGACGGGGGGCCGGTGGGAGGGCGAGCTGCCGCGGGTGGCGACGGCGCCGGGTCTGGAGGACGCGTTCCGGCCGGGGCATTTCGAGGGTGTGTGCCGGGTGTGCGCGCGGCTGTTTGATGTTGTGGGGGCGCGGGCGGCGGTGTTTGGGGAGAAGGACTGGCAGCAGCTGGCGGTGATCCGTGCGATGGTTGCGGCGCGGGGAGGGCCCGAGATCGTGGGCCACGAGACGGTGCGCGAGGCGGACGGGCTGGCGATGAGCAGCCGGAATGCGCGGCTGGCGGTGGAGGAGCGCGGGCGCGCGGCGTCGCTGTTCCGGGCGCTGACGGCGGCGCGCGGGGAAGCGGATGCGGAGAGTGCGGAGCGCGCGGGGCGCGGCGTGCTGATGGCGGAGGGGGTGGAGGTCGAGTATTTCGCGGTGCGTGACGCGGCGACGCTGGAGCGGTTCGAGCCTGGGCGGGCTGGGCGGGCGCTGGTGGCGGCGCGCGTGGGCGATGTCCGGCTGATCGACAACTTGGCGTGGCCCGCGGAGGGGCGGGGCTGAGAGGGTGATGAGCGTGTGCACGGGGGATCGCCGAGCGACTACACTCGGCGCCGGTTGTGCGAGCGAGCGAATCTTTGAGGAGCCATGGCGTGCTGCTGCGAACCCCCCTGTACGAACATCATGTCTCTCACGGCGGGAAGATGGTGGACTTTGCGGGGTGGGAGATGCCAATCATGTATGCGCCGCCTGGGAGCGGCGGCGGGATCCACGAGGAGCACCGTCAGGTGCGGACGTCGGGCGGGATGTTCGATGTGTCGCACATGGGGCGCGTGAAGGTGACGGGCCGGCACGCGCGGCGATT
>JANRJV010000041.1:0-44513 GCA_033763795.1 Planctomycetota bacterium | reverse complement strand
GTTCTCCATGAAGCGCTCCCGAAGCCCCGCGGCGTTCATCATCTCCTTCCTCACTCTGGCATCGTCCACTAACGCCGGCACTCCCAGCGCCCCCGGCGAGGCCGCCCTCTCCCCCGCCGACTTCGCCAAACAAGTCTCCGCCGTCGCCAACAGCGTCTCCACCGCCCCCGACCTCGCGCCGCTCGATCAGCCTTCCCGCGACGCCCTCGCCGCGCGCCTCACGCAGTTCCTCTCCGTCTGGGGACAGACCACCGCCAAGGAGTACGACGCCCTCCTCGAATCCTGGGGCGGCACGCTCCGCCTCGCGCCCGAAGCCAATGCCCAGCGACGCCTCCAAGACTGGAGCACCCGCGGCTCAGACTGCTCCATCGCCTCCATCGAAACGGGCCGCATCTCCGCCCGGGACATCCCGCCCCCGCCCCCCGGGCAGGCCTACGTCATCGCCTTCGCCCCCGCCGAGCACTCGCAGATGGGCTGCGTCCACTACTGCATGCACGCCTTCGGCCCGGGCCAGGACGCCCTCGCCAAAGCAGGCCAGCCCGTCGTCGAAGTGCAGCTCCCCGTCACCATGCACGACGGCTCGACAGCCACGCTCCACATGCGCTGGGTCCTCGAGCCCGCCTCGGCCCAGTGGGTCCCCTGGCTCATCGACCAGCGCGCCACCTCGGGCTCCGCCGTCTGCGTCTTCTACTTCTGATCCAGCACGCCCTGCTTGACGAGCAGCTCCACGCACGCCCGCACGCAGTCGTCGACGCTCATCGTCCCCGCCGCCAGCCGCAGCTCCGCGCTCAGCGGCGCCTCGTACGGGTCATCGACCCCCGTGAAGCCCTTGATCTCGCCCGCCCGCGCCTTCTTGTACAGCCCCTTGGGATCGCGCCGCTCGCACTCCTCGATCGGCGTGTCCACTAACACCTCGAAGAACGGCAGGCGCGCCTCGCCGTGCAGCGCCCGCGCCGCGTCGCGGTCCGCCCGGTAGGGGCTGATGAAGCTCGTGATCGCGATCGACCCCGAGTCCGCGAACAGCTTCGCGACCTCGCCGATCCGCCGGATGTTCTCCCGACGATCCTCCGCCGAGAACCCGAGGTTCTTGTTCAGCCCGAAGCGGATGTTGTCGCCGTCCAGCCGGTACGCGTGCCGACCCCGCTGCACCAGCACCTGCTCCAGCGCGCTGGCGATCGTGCTCTTCCCGCTCGAGGGCAACCCCGTGAACCACAGCGTGCAGCCCCGCGCCTTCAGCAGCGAGAACCGCTCCTCCCGCGCCAGATTCCCCTCGTGCCACGTGATGTTCGTCGCCTTCTGCTCAGCCATGGTGCGCCGAGGCTAGGGCCCGCGGGCCGTCGCGGTCAATCGCCCCGCCCGTGCGCACGCACCCGTCGCCCCGCGACCGGCCGCCGCCGCCCCCGCGCGAAAAAATCCCGCGCCGGGCCAACCCCGCCACCTCCCGCCCCTTGCAGCGCGCCGCCCCCATTCCCCCACACATCCGCCGCCCTCGCCCCGTGCGCACGCCCCGGTCCGCCCGCCCAACAGTGACGGACTCAACCGCCGGGAGCGGCCGTCACAAGGACCGGGCCGACTGCAGCGCACCCGACCCCCACTCTCCCGGCACGCGCGGCCCGTGCAAGCGGAAGTCCCGCAAAGGCCGCACACCACCGCCCATGCATGGGCTTAGACCGCCCGCACCAGCACACGACACCAGCACACGACACCAGCACGACCGGAACATCTCAAGACCTCAGCAGCCGAACGCACCTCGGGCGCCACCGCCGAACGACTTCGTCCGGCCGTGCGCTTCCCCGCGCCTCTCAGCGCTCCGTCAGCGCCGCCCGCAGCGATGACTCGTCGAACGTCGGCCGGCTCACCAGCCGCAGCATCGTCCGGCCGTTGTCGCCGCGCGTCCCGATCCACAGCACGCTGTCGACCCCCGGCTCGTCCGCGAGCCAGCGCCGCACTCGCTCGACCGCCTGCGCATCGTCCGGCCCGGAGAGCTCGATCACCCGCCGCGCCGCCGCCTGCATCTCCACGTCGTCCGCCCCCCCCTCGCCGCCCTCGCCCAGCACCCGGTACCACCGCTCCCGGAGCTTCGACGAGATCTTCTTCAGCGTGTCCTCGAGCGGCGGGTCCGCCCCCTCGGGCACCATGTCCAGGATCAGCACGCTCCCCGAGCTGAAATCGCCGCCCACGATCTCCTTCACCGGCGCCGGCGCCGCCACCGCGACATCTCCATCCTCATCATGCCGCGCCCCGGCCCCGACCCCGCTCATCCCCCCGGGCATGCCCCGCTCGAACTGCGCCAGCCGCGTCCGCAGCTTCTCGATCGTCACCGTCGCCTTCTCGCCAAAGCGGTTGATCGCGTCGACCAGCCGGTCCCGCTCGTCGGGCGTCGCGTCGCGCATCGCCCGCGCCACTTCCTCCTGGATGGACCCCGCGCTCTGCGCGTGGTCGAACACCCAATCGTCCTCCGTCCCCGTCGCCACGAACCCGCGCCGGATCGTCTCCTCCATCGTCGGGCCCAGCCGCACCGTCCCCCCGTCGGTCTCGATCCGCACCTCGCCCGCCGCCAGCGCCGGCGCGCTCGCCGGCCCGCGGTTGTTCGCCGCCATGCGGATCGTCATGAACGCGCCGAACACCGCCGCCCCCAGGAAGATGAAGAACGCCGCCGCCACCCCCGGGTTGGGCTCGCTCGAGAACTTCCCCCGCCGCGCGAACGACGTGTGCGTCGCCCCGCGCGACATCCGCCGGCCCACACGCTCCTGCGCACGCCGCACGCGCTCCTGCGCCGCCTCGAGCTGCGCCGCCGCGCTCTTCCCAGCGTGGCGCCGGGGCGTCCGCCGCGCATCCTCGGCCCGCTCGCCCGCCCCCGCCCCCGGACCCGCCCCCGCCCCCGCCGCGGGAGCCGCGCCGACCGCGTCGTACCGCCCCGTCCACCAGTCCGCCACCGCGATCGCCGGCCGCGAACGCGAGCCCCGACCCTTGCCCCCCTGCTCGCCGCCGGCCGCCGGACGCTCGCCGCCCGCGCCCGCGCCGATCCCCGCCTTCACATCAAAGACGAACCCCTCGCGCTCCTTCCGCGCCGCCGCACCCGCCGCCGCCACGCCGGCCACCATCGGGTCAACCTCGGGCATCGGGGGCGGCACCGCGCCCGCCCCGCCGCCGCGCACCGAGGGCAGGTCCACAGGCTTCACCATGAACGGGTCCGCCGACCCCAGCACCGTCCGCAGGTCCGCCAGCATCTCGCCCGCGCTCGCGTACCGGTTGTGCAGGTCCGTCATCGCGCGCCGCACGATCCAGCGCAGCGCCTCCGGGCACGACTTGCTGAACTGCGACAGACCACCGTGCGCCGGGAACGAGTTCTCGATCACCGCGAACAGCACCGCCCCCACGCCGTAGATGTCGAACTTCACACCGTCGACCTCGTTGACCTTCGCCCCGCGCAGCGCCATCCGCACCATCTCCGGGTCGCGGAAATACTCCGTGCCGTGCGTCGTCAGCGTCATCGCCGAGCGCAGCGGCGTGATCAGCCCCAGGTCGACCAGGAACGCCCGCCCCTTGTTGATGATGATGTTGTCGGGCTTCACGTCCTTGTGCCACAGCCCGCCCCGGTGATAGCGGTCCAGCTCGCCCAGCAGGTCCGCGATCATGCCCATCACCGGCCCCAGCTGCCGCTCCGTCAGGCCCTCCGGCCCCGCCTCAGAGTGCAGCCGCTTCGTGACCACCGTCAGGCTGTCGCCCGGGATGTACTCCATCACGTAGAAGAACCGCTGGTCCGTCAGCTCGTGATCGAGGATCAGCCCCAGCTTCTTGGCCGCCTCCAGCGCGCGGCTCTCGCGGATGATCTGCGGCAGGCTCGACCCGTCCGCCAGCGAGAAGCTCTTGATCACCACCTGCTCGACCGTCCGCCCCGACCGCGCGAACGCCGCCTTCTTCCGGTCGTCGGGCTCGGCGACGTACAGCCGCCCGCCCGACCCGCCACCCTGCAGCGAGCCGACGATCCGGTACCCCTCGAACTGCCCCGTGCGCCCCGAAGGACGGTCCGCCCCGGGCGCCTGCGCCATCGCCTGGGGGAGCCTCTGCTCGATCCCCTCCGTAAGAGCCGAGAGACCCAGCAGCCGCGCCGGGTGCGAGATCAGCAGCCGGTACACGCAGTGGCCCACGCCCACGAACTCGTCCTGGAACGCGCGCCCGAAGTGCCCCGCCGCCGACCACCGACCGATCACGATGTTCAGCAGGATCATCGGGACGAAGATCACCGCGGTGATCAGCCCGCCCAGCAGCCGCGCCATGTCGCTCACCATGCTGTACACGAACCGCGCCACGTGCGCGATCAGCCAGCCGATCCCCTTGACCACAGGGACCGCGGCGATGATGAACACCACCAGGCCCAGGACCGAGCCGACGACGATGAGAACGATGGTGGCCGGGGTCATGGTCGCTGCCTCCAAGGGCCGCTCTGGCGGGCGGCCCTCTGCTGATGCCGGCGGGCCTCAGCCCGTGATCGAAGCCTCGTCGCTCCGCCGAGCCGCCATCTCCTTGTGATAAACGTCGGCGATGGCGTCGTCGAACGCGGCGTCGTCGGCCTTGTTCGGAGCCGGGCTCAGCCCGTTTCGCTCCGCCTCCCCCTGCTCCTCCTCGGTGAAGCTGTAGGTCTTGACCACCTCCTCCAGCCGCACCCGCAGCGCGTCGCGCACCTTGGCCAGCCGCCGGCTGACCGTCGGCTCGCTCGTCCCCAGCGCCGCCGCCACGTCCTTGCCGCTCTGACCGTCGAAGACCCGCATCCGGTAGATCGAGAAGTCCGTGAAGTCCGACTGCTTCTCCACCAGGCGGATCGCCGCGTACACCTTGGCCCGGAACACCGCCGCCTCGTACTCCCCGTCGGGCGAGCGCCCCCCCGCGCTCGTCATCCACTCTTCATCCAGCGCCGACGAGCGCTTCCCCGACCCGCGCTTCTGCGCCATGCGCCGGTCGATCTCGTCGCCCAGCGTGTGCTTGGCGATCGCCAGCAGCCACGTGGAAAACCGGGCCCCGCGCGTCGGATCGAACCGGTCGATCGAATCGCTGAGCGCCGCCATCGTCTCCTGCGAGAGATCGCGCACCGTCTCGACGCCGATGCGGCCCTTGCCCCACTTGGTCAGCTGGGCGCGCAGCACAGGCCCGAACGTCTCCCAGAGCTCGTACCACGCCGCGGCGTCGCGGGCCCGCAGGCGGGAGACGAACGATGTGGTGAGGGTGTTGAGCATCAAGCCCGAGGCCTTTCCGCGCGCGGCCGACGAGAGCGTCCCGCTGCAAGCCGCCGCTGCTTCCCGACGCGGCGCGCCCGTGCGCCGCCACCTCCGGGGCTTGTGGACCCCCCACAAGACCCACCCATACAGTGGTTGGGGGCGGGCGGCCCCGCGTTTTACCTCTTCAGAATAAGCCGCGCCGCGGCCCGGGACGGGTTCATGACCCCCGCCCGCCGCCCGGGAGCCCCATCGGGCCTCCCAGAGCCGGGCCCCCGGAGCCTTCCCGGCCCTTCTCGGACGAAAGCCCGTCCGGGCGTGAAATCCGCCGCGTCGCGCCCCCAATCACTCATGAACCAACCGCACGGCTCCGGCAGGGGCGAGTTCGCCCCGACGACCGCGGCATTCGTTGAAAGGAGTGGTCCATGGGCATCTGCAAGACCGTGATTCGCGTCGCCGTCGTGGGCGGGCTGGCGACAGGCGCGGCGGTGCTGGTGGCCGGCCCCCATCGGGTGGCCGCGGTCGCCGGTGAGGCTCGCGCCGCCGTCTGCAACACAATCGATCAGAAGCTGGGCGACCCCGTGGCGCTGCGTTCGCAGCTCCGGACGCTCGAGGCCGAGTACCCCAAGCGGATCGCGGCCGTCCGGGCCGACCTGGCCGAGCTGCAGGCGCAGTCGGCCGAGCTCCGCCGCGACAAGGACGTCTCCGACCGCGTGGTCGAGATGGCCTCGCGCGACCTCACCGAACTCAAGGACATGCTGGCCCGGGCCGAGAGCGCCCGCTCCGAATCGCCCGTCGCGGTCATCAACGTCCGCTTCGGCAGCCAGGCCTACTCGCTCGACGAGGCCTACAGCCGCGCCACGCAGATCAACAACACCCTCAACGTCTACTCGACGCGCTCCAGCGACGCCGAGCGCGACCTGGGCTTCCTCGCCGAACAGGAGCAGCGCCTCAGCGACTTGCTCGCCCAGCTCGAGACCGAGCGGGCCCAGTTCCAGGCGCAGATCTGGCAGCTCGACGGGCAGATCGAGATGATCGCCCGCAACGAGAAGCTCATCGACATCGTCGAGAAGCGTCAGGCCTCGATCGACCGCTACAGCCGCTTCGAGGCCCTCAGCCTCGACCAGGTGACGCAGCGCATGGAGAAGATCCGCGCCGAGCAGGAGGCCCGCCTCGAGTCGCTCTCGCGCCAGTCGCAGACCACCAACTACGAGAAGAAGGCCAAGCTCATGCTCGACGCGGAGCGGACCGCCCGCGACGTCTTCGAGAAGAGCCGCGAACTGGCCCCCGCCCCCGCTCCCGAGACCCAGATCGAGATCCTGCCCAACAAGCAGGTCGAGCCCTCGACCCCCGCTCCCTCGGCGGCCCCCGAGTGCGTCGCCGAGGCCCGCAAGATCGTCATCGAGTAAGCGGACCGACCAGATCCTTCCGGGCCGGCGCCGCATCCACCCAAGGCCGGCGCCCCGCCCTTTCATCCAATCGCCCCCCACGGGCCCGCACGCGAGACTCAAGGCCGCTGCGGGCCTTTTTCTTTTTTGTGTGCGTCACAGCGACCGGGCGCGCGCGAACTCCGCGAGAAAGAACGGGCCGTCGCCGGGCCCGACCACGCGCGCCGACAGGCCGCAGGCGCGGGCGCTGGCCGTCAGGCCCTCGATGTGGTTGTAATAGATGATGCTGTGCTCGCCTACGTGCGCCGCGGCGTGATGACGCCGCCAGTGCGCGATGCCCGCGTCGTTCCACTGCGCGAACTCGAGCAGCGCCCGCCCCGAAGGCTTCAGCACGCGCGCGATCGCTTCCAGGAACTGGTGCACCAGGTCGCTCTTGAGGTGGACCATCACCCCCAGAGAGAAGACCAGGTCGACGGCCCCGTCGGGCACGCCCGACAGCCGCGCCGATGGATCGACGTGCAGGCGCAGCTTCGCCCGGCTCGCGTGGAAGCGGTGCTCCAGCAGCTCGTAGAGGCCCCGCGCCGAGCGATCGACGCAGTGATACGCCGCGGCCCGGCCGAGGAGATGCCGGGTGGCGACGCCGCTGCCCGCGCCGATCTCGCACGCCGTGCCCCCTTCGGGCAGCATCGCTGCCAGGCGCTCGACGAGCGGCGCGGGGATGTCGTAATCGGGCGCGGGGTACGAAAGGGTGTAGAGCCGCGGCAGGCCGCGCTCGCGGGCCACGCTGCACTCATACTGCTCGACGAGCGCATCGTCCCACGGCTCGGAGCGGAAGCGCGCGGGCGAGGTCAGGACGTACATCCCCGCATCGCGCAGCGCGTGGCGCCGCTCCCACAGCGCGTCCTGCGCGGGGGCGGCGGCGGTGATGATCACCCCCTTCACGCCGCGGCGCACAGCTTCGTCAAGGCTCAGGACCTCGAGCCCCGCCCACCGCCCGCCGTGCTTGCGCGCATCGTCGTCGATGATCCCCGCCAGCAGGCCCGGCGCGGCCCGGAGCGCGGGTGCGAGCCCCCGGGCCCACCGCCCCGCGCCGTACAGCGCCGCGGGCGCCGCGCCCATCTCGACGAGTCGCTGCAGCAGGCTCTCGAAATGCCGGATGTCCTCTGCGGTGGGCGTCATGCGCGGGCCTCCGGCGACGGCGCGTCATCCGGCGTCACGCATCGCGCGGACGCGCTCCAGTCGCTGCTTGTGGATCGGCTGCTGGGGCTCGAGCTCGGTAAGGGCGAGCACGTGGCGTTCGGCGGTCGCCAGGTCGCCGCGCCGGATCGCCACGGTCGCGGCGAACTCGCGGTGCGCGGGGTCGAAGGGGGCGATCTGCGTCGCCCGCTCCGCCTTGGCGCCGGCGCGGTCCCACTCTTCGAGCGCGGCGTAGCGGCGTGAGAGCTCGACGGCGTAGGCGGCGGACTTCTGCTCGCGCGCGTCCAGATACTCCAGGTGCTCGATCGCCTTCTCGGGCTCGGGGCCCGCCAGATACAGCCGGGCCAGGTGGCGGTGCGGCATGGGGTCGACGGGCCGCGCAGCCGCGTAGCGCTCCAGCAGCGGGATCATCGCTTCGGTGGGCGTGCCCCCGGCGCGCTGCAGCGCGTCGAGGACCAGCAGCTCCAGCACGTCGGGATGGTCGGGGTGCTGCTGCGCGAGCGCGGCGAGGACGTCGCCCGCCGGCTCGACCAGCTCCAGCTCGAAGAGGACGCCGCCGCCCACCCCGCTGAGCGTGAACGCGGATCCCGCGGCGGCGCGCGCGAGGTCCCGGGCCGCGGCGGCGCCGCGGTCGGGGTCCGCCAGCGTCTGCTCCACAAGAAGCGATCGCAGCGAGCGCTCGGGCGTGAGCCCCCAGGGGGCGCAGTCCTGCCGGGCCCAGGCGCGGAAGCCCTCGAGGAACTCCGCCTGCGTCACCTTGAGCACGCGCTCCATCGCCTGCTCTTCCTTGATGCCCAGGGCGTAGAGGTCCATCAGCTCCAGCGGCGCCCGCGTGCCCCACCGCTGCGTGATGTACTCGTACATCCAGTGGCCCTGCGCGTAGGCCTGCGAGCGGTCGGTCGGGCGCCGCGGCCGGACGAACGCGATGTTGATCTGCTCCATGTCAAAGAGCGAGAAGCCGTTCTGCCCCGTGAGCGCGGCGACGAGCAGGCGGCACGTGTCCAGGTCGCGCGGCGCGCCCTCGCAGTACACGGCCGCGGCCTCGGTGAACCAGTGCGGGATGCGGTTGCTGGTCCGCGAGAGTGTCACCGTGTGCGTGTACTCGTGCCGAACCACGCGGACCCAGTCGTACTCGCCGTTGTGCAGCTTGCCGGCCCGCGGGGCCTCCATCGCGATCAGCGGCCCGGTGGCGGCGGCGATGGTGTGGATGCCCGTCATGCCCGTGATGCGCACCGCGAAGGTCTGGTGATCGGGCAGGAGCTCGATCACGGTCTTGCGCGGCGGCGAGTGCTCGATGATCGAGGAGACGTGGCGGTGGATCTCTTCGAGCGGCCCGACCATCTCGCGGGCCATGACCCCCTCGACGCCGCGGGGATGACGGATGATGAAGTGCTCGCTCTCGACCGTGCCGTATTCCGCCAGGTCGCGGACGAGCGTCAGGCTGTTGGCGGCCCGCGTGTTATAGGGGTCGAGCTCGACCGCCTTCTCGAGCGCGGTGAGCGCCAGCGTGTCGCGCCCCGACTGCATCTCCAGCAGACCGAGCTCGGCGATGGGCTCGGCCCAGCGCGGCTGGCGGCGGGCCGCCTCGTTCAGGTACTGCGCCGCCTTCTCGTACTGCCGCGACTCCGAGAGCGCCCGCCCCACCTCGAAATGACCGAGCGGCGTCCCGGGAGAGAGCTGATCCAGCTCGGCGAGCAGGGCGTCGGCGTTCTCATACTCGAAGAGAAGGGCCTCGACCGCCGCCTGCAGCGCCAGCGCCTCGCGGTGCAGCGGGAAGCGGGCCAGCACGCGCAGGATGTACTGCTGGGCGAGCACGGCGTCGAGCTGGCGCATCGCCGCCCGGGCCAGGATCAGGTCCGCGTCGGCGCTGGTCGCGTCGCCCGAGGTCGACAGCCGCGCCGACAGCGCGTTGAGCCGCTTGACGACGGCCTCGGCGCGGTCGAAGTCGAAGCCGTCGACCGCCAGGCGCCCCAGCAGCCGCCACGCGTCGCCGCTGGAGGGGTTGAGGGCGAGCGTCTCGCCCGCGGCGCCGCCCGCCTCGGGCAGGTTGCTGCGCTCATAGAGCGTCTGGGCCTGCATGACGACGGCGGGCCAGTAGAGCCGGTCGAGCTGGTCCTGCGCGCGGACCAGCAGGTCCAGCATGGTCTGGTAGTCCCGCGGCGGGCGGCCTTCGATGCGGGCGCGGACGGCCAGGGCGCGGACGCCCTCCACCAGGTCCGCCGCACTGGTCACGGACTCGCTCGTGAAGCGCTCGATGATCGGGGCGACGGCGGCGGAGGCCTCCTCGAATCGGCCCAGGCCCTCGAGCGCCTCGGCGCGCAGCCGCGCCGCACGCGCGGACTCGCGCCCCGCCAGCGCGCCGAGCCCGCGGTCAAGGTCGCCGCGGGCGACCAGCGCCTCGGCGCGGTCCTCGGGGTTGATGTCGGCCCGGTCGAAGACGGGATCGTCGTACGCGCGGACGATCAGCGCCGCCCGGGCCCGCAGCGCGGGGACGGCCAGGTCGCTGTCGGTCCACAGGCCGTGGAAGACGCGCTTGGCCGCACGCTCCTCGTCGGTCAGGTACGGCGCCTCGATACTGCGCAGGACGCTCTCGGCGGTCGGCGGCGGCTTGAACTCGCGCGAGCGCTGCCGCCCCTGCGCCAGCGCGGAGGCGGCCAGCCCCAGCGCCAGCAGAAGCGCCCCAGCGCGGGCCCAGCGACGGATCGGCGGCTCGGTCATCGGTGCGCTCCCGCCCCGCTGCGCGGGGCTCTGTGCGGGCTCGTGCGGTCGATCAGCCGGGGCCATCGGGCAACGACTCGACCTGAACGTCCCACCCCTCATCGTCCTTGGGCGGCTCGATCTTCATCGCATGCGGCGGAACGTCCTCGTTGAGCCGCCCGCCGATCAGCACCACGATGGATTCATCGTCCGCGCGGTTGGTGGTCCAGGCCATGCGGGGCAGCAGCGTGTCGCGCTCGTACCACAGCCTGATCTGCGTGAACTGGCTCTCCTGGGCGAACGGGCCGCGGGGCGTCAGCTTCAGCTGGTAGGCGTCGCCCGCGCTCTCGCGGAGGAACCGCCACTGCTTCTCTTCGGCCTCGTCCGCGTCCTGGGGCGGGGCCAGCCCATCGTGAGACTTCAGAAGCTGGGCGTCGTAGCGCTCGAGGATCGCGGCCCTGGGCTGGCCCATGGGGAAGGGCATCGGGCTCTCGTCCAGGCGCAGCGTGTCGAGCGGGGCCGAGTCGGGCGCGATCTGCCGGGCGATGTACTTCTTCTCGGCGGGGCGGCGCTCGACCAGCCAGCGCCCGTCGAAGATCCAGGTGTTGCGCTCGTCGCGGCGCGCGCCGTCGACGACCAGCGTGCGGAAATCGATGGCGAAGGTCCGGCCCGGGGCCGCCGAGCCCGGGTTCTCGACGCGCTTGTAATAGAGATCGCCGTAGCGGACGTGGCGGTCGCCCTGAAGGTAAAAGCGCTTGTCGAGCATGAGCTGCGCCTGGAACGTCTTCACGTCGCGGTCGGCGACCTCCAGCGCGTCCAGCAGCTCCTCGACGGTCGCGGGCTCCGCAACGACGCGCACCATCTGCTGCAGCTCCAGCTCGTCGGCGGGCGCGGGATCGGGCGAGCCCGAAGCGCCGGGCGCGGGCTTGGTCGGCGCCGGCTGCTTGGCCGCCGGCTGCGCGGCGGCCTGCGCCCACGCGGGGCATGACGCGGCCCCCAGAGCGAGCGCGAGCATCGCGGGGCGCAGCGGAGAGAACATCCTTGGTCGAGCGGGATTCATGTCGACTCCGAGACGCGGCGGGCGCGTCCACACTGGTGATACTGGTCCGGTCGCCGCGCCGCTGCGGGTCATGCTAGGTCGACGGCCCCCATCCGGAGGGAGGCGTGGGGGGCGGGGGCGGCTCTCCGCCGGCGGCGTCGCGGCGCTCCTGCGCGAGACGGGAGAAGAATTCACGCAGGATCTCGGCCGCGGCCAGAGCGTCGCGGCGCTGCTTCTTCTGGCCGTGCGTCAGCCCCGACCCGGCGAGCTGCCAGTCGGCGGCGGCGCTGGTGAGGCGCTCGTCCTGCAGGTGCACGGCCAGCGCCGCCCGCTCCTCCAGCCGGCGCGCAAAGGCGCGCACCTTCCGCGCCTGCGGCCCCTCAGAATCATCGTCCATGTTGAGCGGCAGCCCCACCACCACGGCGGCGGGGCGATGCTCGGCGATCACGCGGCTCAGCTCGTCGAGCAGCCGGTCGCCCGCGTCCATCGGCGCCTCGATCACACGCAGCGGCGACACGACGCCCAGCTCGGAGTCGCCCGAGGCGACGCCGGTGCGCTTGTCTCCCAGATCGAAGGCCAGGAATCGCATGTCGTGCGGGCGGGGAAGGCCCGGCGCTGAAGGCGGGCGACTCAGCCGCCGCCCAGAGCGGCGCCGCGGAGGCCCGTGACGGGATCATCGACCCGGGCCATGCCCGCCGAGGGGCCGGTCTGGACGCGCTCGCCCGGCAGGGGCGAGAAGCGCGAGCCCGCCAGCGGGACGCGCCGGTTGACGTCGGACCGCGGCATCATCGGCATGATCGCCAGCACCGCCGCGGCCACGCCCACGTTCATCAGGAACATCTGCCACGTCTCGGTCCAGCCCTGGGCCACCATGATGCTGGTCGCCACGACCATCACCATCATCAGCGGGATCAGCGACTGCCAGCAGAGCTTGAGCACCTGGTCGTAGCGGATGCGGGGCAGGGTCCAGCGGATGAGCATCATGAAGCAGACGCTCAGCACCACCTTCGTGAAGAAGACCGCCACCTTCACCAGCGCCGCCAGCAGGCCCGTCTGCTCGGGGTTCGTCAGTGCCACGCCCGGCAGGTGATACCCGCCCAGGAACAGCACCACGAAGAAGGCGCTGCTGGTCATCATGTGCGCGTACTCGGCGAGGAAGAACAGGGCGAAGCGCATCGCGCTGTACTCGGTGTGGTAGCCGCCCACCAGCTCCTGCTCGGCCTCGGCGTTGTCGAAGGGCGCGCGGTTGGCCTCGGCGAGGATGCACGTATAGAAGATCACCGCCGCGATGGGCTGCGCGAACAGCAGCCAGCCCAGCGGCCCGAAGCCCATGGTCTGCTCCTCCACGATCAGGCTGGGGCGGACGGAGCCCGCGACCAGCAGCACGCAGAGGATGGAGAGGCCCAGGGGGATCTCGTAGCTGATCATGCCCGCCGAGCAGCGGAGCCCGCCCAGGAACGAGTACTTGTTGTTGGAGGCCCAGCCGCCCAGCGTCACGCCGTAGACCCCGAGCGCGGCGACGGCGAGCAGGTACACGAAGCCGATGTTGATGTCGGCGACTCCCACGAGCGCCACGCCGCCCGAGACGATCTCGCGGCCCGACAGCACGATGTCGGGCACCGCGACGTGCCCGCCCCAGGGAATGATCGCCCAGCCGATGAACGCGGGGATGACCGCGCACGCCGGCGCCAGGCTGAAGAGCAGCTTGTCGGCGCCGCGGGGCATGTAGTCCTCTTTGAGGATGAACTTCAGCCCGTCGGCGAGGCTCTGGCCCAGGCCCCAGAAACCGAAGCCGCGGAAGAGCTTCTTGAGGATGGGAAGGCCCAGGTCGAATCCTGTGCGGTTCGGGCCCAGGCGGTCCTGCACGTATGCGGAAATCTTCCGCTCGGCGTAGATAAGGAAAGGAATGGTGCCCAGGATCGCGTGGATCATCACGACCACGGTCAGGCACCCGACGAAGGTCTGAGCGGGAATGGGCAGCACCGTGTCGAGAATGGCTTCCATAGGGGGACGGCAGTGTACGCGAGCGCGCCGCGGATCGGCGGCGGGCGGGCGGCCCGCCTCGGCACGGGCCGGAAGGGGCGCGGGCAGAAGTCCGCCGGCTGACGCCAGCCGAGGTTGAGCGCGTCCGCCGGGGGGAGGCGGGCGGGTCGCGCCGGATGCGGGCCCGCGACGCGGCGCCGCGGGTCATCGGTTCGGCACGCCGCGTGCAGGGAAGAGATGCGTGATGCCGGGGGTCGGCGGGGACTTCCGACCGGTGATGCCTCCGCGACCCAGGGCGGCCCGCCTCAACGGGCGGCTGCGCCGATCGTTCGACCTCTTTCCATCGCCCCCACGCCCGACCGCCTCGCGAGCTTGCGCTCCGGGGCGGTCTTCATTTCCGGAGCCGGCGCCCGTCGCTCAGGGACACGAGCGCGACCAGTTCGACAGTGCCGAGATGATGTCGGCGAAGTCGACGAAGCCGTCGCCCGAGGCGTCGCCCGGGCAGGGAGCGGGCGCGTTGCCGCCGGGCCCGACGGTCAGCGTGGCGGACCCCGAGACGAGCAGCGTGCCGCAGGGCTCGCCCACGACGCAGTCGTAGCTGGCGGCGTCCAGCGGCCCGGGACTTGCGATGCGCAGCGTGCGCGAGCGTGCGCCGGAGATCGTGCCACCTCCGGGCGACGGGCCGTCGACGAGGTCGACTCCCGCGCGCCGCCAGCGGAAGGTGGCGGCCCCGGCGGTGAGCGCATCGACCGAGAACGCGGCGTTGCCCGCGCCCTGCACTTCCCAGTCGTTCGTCGGCTGCGCGAGGATGATCGCGCGGTCGACGAAGAACGAGACCGATCCCGCGTCGGGCGCGCCGGGCCGATCGTCCGTGGACGCGCCAACGACGACATGCCGCGCGCCGCGCGCGTCCGGCGCCGAGAGCGCCAGCGCCGCCGCGAACGAATCGTTGGGCTGCGCGCCCGGGGCCGTGGGCCCGGCGCCGGTCGTCCAGGCGCCCGCCGCGAGCCGGAAGACGTGGAAGCAGCCGCCGTCGAGCGCGACCTCGTCGCTCAGCGCGGCGGCGACGACCGCGGTGTCGCCCTCGAGGCGCACGGGGTTGCCGAAGACGTCGCCCGCGCGGAGCGACGCCGGCTGGAGCGCGGCTTCGTGGCTCCACGACGAGCCGACGCGGACGAAGACGTGGGCCGCGCCCGAGTCCGCGCCGCGATCGTCGTCCAGCGGAGCGCCGACGAGCGCCCGGCCCGCGCTCAGATCGACCGACGCGCCGAAGGAGTCCGCCGCGCCGGGGACCGGGGCCGAGAGCTTGGCATCGAAGGTCCACGCGGCGCCGTCGAAGACGAACGCGTACGCGGCTCCGGCGTCGTTGAACGGGGCGTCGTGCCGGGGCGCGCCGATCAGCGCCCGGCCCTGATCGAGCGCGACCGCCGCGCCGAACTGATCGCCCGTCGAACCGTCGGATGCGAGCAGGCGCGTGACGCGCGACCAGGCCGCGCCCACGCGTTCGAAGAGGTACGCCGCGCCGGAGTCAATGCCCTGCGCATCCTGCCGCGGCGCGCCGGCGAGGATGCGGTCCGGGCCGAGGTCGAGCGTGCGGCCCAACGCGTCGCCCGGCTGCAGCGACAGGGGCCCGGACAGGCCCGGCCCGAGCGTGGCCTCGAGCACGAACGCCGCGCCCGGCGCCGCCCGGCGAAAGACGTGCACAGCGCCGACGTTCTGGCCGCTCGCATCGCTGCCCGGCGCGCCGACGACCAGCACGTCGCCCAGGAGCGCCACCGCCGCGCCGAACTCATCGCCCGCCAGCAGACCGGGCGGCGCGATCGTGTCGACGCGGGTCCAGGCCGACCCGTCGTCGTGATAGAGCAGCACGGCCCCTGTGTCCGTCGCGGGGTGGCCCGGCACGTCCATGGTCGGCGCGCCGGCCACGGCCCACCGGCCGTCGATCGACACGCTCGCGCCCAGACGATCGCCCGCCGCGCCCGGCGCATCTTTGGCGAGCAGCGGCGACGGACACTGCCCCGCCGCGGGCGATGCGGCGTGCCCCGTCATCAGGATCATCGCGATGAGCGTCGCGCCGCCCCGCCGCCGGCCCGGGCGCGCCGAACCGGAGCGCGCCATGCGAGCGGCACCATCCCGCCGAGTGTGCACACGCATCATGGTCCCCACCTCCCGCCTCGACGCGGCGTCCGGACCCCAAACCCGGCCTCCGGCTCCCGGACCCCGCGAGCGGCGAGGCCCGGACCCACGAGCCGCGACGGCGGCCGCGCCGGGCCGAACGTCCATGAATCTACAGCCCTCGCGGCCCCCGACCAGCGAATGCGTGCGGTCCGTGGTGAATGAGGCGGCGGCGCTTGTCGATGAGACGCCGCCGGGGTACATTTCCCGGCTGGCAGGCGGTGGGCCTGCCTGTGGATTGCCACCGTAGCTCAGTGGTAGAGCACACCCTTGGTAAGGGTGAGGTCAAGGGTTCAAATCCCTTTGGTGGCTTTGAGGTAAGGGCTTGGAAATGCTGGCTTTACAGCCAGGGATTGGACGCGTCCCCGCGGGCGAAAGAACAAAGACGCGTCCTTGAATACAGGTTCTGCTATCTGCGCCCGGGTGGCGACACGGGTCCACTGGCCGGGTCCGCATCGGCATTCGTTCGGCTCACACCCGCAAGAAGAAAAACAAGCATTTCCGGATCGGCTGTCCACCGGCGGTGTTCAGGAGCGACTCGGCGGTCGCTCGGTACGACTCCGCCAACCGGGCATCCACCGAGGCGGGCACCGTGGATGCTCGCAGGTGGATACACAAAGTCACGTCGCGGTCGAGCACCGCGCTACAACACCGGTCCCGATGTCAGCGGGTCATCTCGAATGAGCCTACATAATGACGGATCCCTTCGTCCTCTACATAACTATCGAATTCAAAGTTCCCGAGCATGACTCGCGGGTCCGCATCGATCGAGCCTCGGATGACAAGGCTCTCAATAAAGCTTCCGTCCCCGCCGGTCACCTCCGCCACATAACTATGCCCATCCGCCTCAACCCTGATGCTGCCGACGTGTTTCTCGCGGACTTGCTTGTTCAGCACCCTGTACCGGACGGTGAACTCGATCCGACCTGACGCGCTTATCTTGATGATCGCGGGTCCTGTCACACCTTCGGACGTGAATGTGCCGTTCCAGGTGCCTATCCACCTCAGTGGGATCTTGGGATACAAATCGTCGGATGGAATCTCGGGCAAATTGCGCACGCCAGCAGCCGCGAGGTCTGCGCGAGCCTCCGTCAACTGGTCCCCCAGCGACTGGAGCTCTTCCAGAGCGTCTTCCACTCGCTGGTAGTCTTCGATCTCGGCATCCTCGCCTATGCTCTGCAACGCATCGCGAAACTCTTTGTAGGTGTCGTATGCACGTTGCAGCTTTTCAAGAAACTCCCGCATCGGCTCGGTCTGCTTTCTCGCCCAGGCCCGAGCCCTGTCGGCCGCGGCGAGTGCCATCGCATCCCACTTGGCGACGAGTGCTTGCACGGAACGCACGAGCGCCGGCTTGGCGCCCCGGGACGAGAGGTCTCTACACTTTACGTATGGACCTTCGTACCGGTATTGGTTCGGTGGTACGCACTTGCAAAAGCGCGGCCAGATCTGATTATCGAATTTTTCCCAAATTTTTATGTAGCTTTTCGCGGATGATTCACTTCGGAAGTCCATCCAGCTGTCCAACGTCCCGCCCTTGAAAATCAATACGAGATAAGGATAAGGCTCGTCTGAATCGAGTTCATCTTCACAGTCGTCGTTTAGGCACATACCTTCCTGCCACACCCGTGCCGGTGTGTTCCAGAAGAAGCACTGACCTCCGGCCCAGGCGGCCTGAGCGAGCGCGAGCAGTGAGAGCATTACGAAGATTAAGCTCGTATTTCGACGCACGGCCGTCCTCCGACTAAGCATCAGTTCAACTGACTTTGAGCATCGCCGCTCGCTGATTCCTCTTGAGCTTACCAACCGGTTCCTTTCAGCTCAATTCGCGTTGCTAGAAGCTGTGCAGTTCGGCTTGATGCACTCCCGGAACATCACGTGGCTCATATTGGCAAACACTAACTGGATGTGCTGACGCTGCGGCGGGGGCGAGAGCCGGGAGACGGTGGATCGCGAAGCCCGACCCGGCGGCGCGGAGCAGGTTGGCCGGGTCGCCGCTGAACCCGTCCTTGTCTTCGGCCGAGCCGGGCGGACCCTGACGCCTTCCACCTGTAGGCCGAGCCAGGCTGGCCGCCGCCGCGGAAGCACGAAGTCCGCGCCTCAGCCGCACTGGCTGCCCCAGTGGCGCAGCACGAGGATGATGTCGGCGAAGTCCACCAGGCCGCTCCCGTCGGTGTCGCCGAGGCCGTTCGGGGTGGAGTAGTCGGTGGCCCAGCGGCGCAGGACCTCGATGACGTCCTGGAAATCCACGGCGCGGTCAAAGTTGGCGTCTCCCCGGCAGGGCACGCTCGCAAGCACGGGCTTGATCCGCGATGGGACATTCATGCCCCGGGCGCGCAGCTCCGGCCCGAACGGGACCCGCGCGGCCAGACGAGCTTCATTGAAGTCAGTCCCGGCTGCTCGCAGGAGGTTCCCCGGATCTCCGCTGATGACGATGAGGTCGTCGGGCCCGTTGGGGCTGTCGTCGTCGAGATCGCCGCTGAGGACGAGGACGGGGTTGGAATCCGAGGCGATGTCACGGTCAAGAGAAATGGTGAGTGTGCCATCGGTCGGAGCGTCGTTGCGGAAGAGACGGACGATGCGCTGACCGGTGGTTTCGGAGGTCGTGGTGACGGCGAGGTCGCGGTCGCCGTCGGCGTCGAGGTCGGCGCTGGCGATGGACGAGGGCTCGATGCCGGCGGGAACGGCGACGGCGGGTCGGAAGCCCAGGGCGCCGGGCTGCTCCATGTCGTCGTGGCTGTTGAGCGAGATGCCGATGACGCCGACGGTGCCGCTGGTGGCGACGATGTCCTCCCACTTGTCGTCGTCGAGGTTGTCGCTGTCGACGGTATCGGGGTTCTCGACGGTCTGCGTGATGAGCGGCGTGCCGCTCCAGCGGTCGCCCCACGCGGCGGCGGCGGCGTTGGCGAAGATCGTCAGGCGCGAGGAGTTGTGGTTCACGACGGCGATCTCCGCGCCCGGCGCGGCGTTCAGCGGCCGCGCGATCAGCGCGACGGGGCGCGGATCGGCGGACGCCGGGTCGGTCAGGAGGTCGAGGCGCTGATCGCCCGGGGTCTGTCCCAGCCCGGGCCAGAGCTGGCCGCCCGGGCCGGCGGGCCCCTGATTGCGCAGCAGTGTCACCGTGCCGGCGGAAGCGTTGGCGGTCGCGACGTCGGCGACACCGTCGCCGTCGAGATCTTCCGCGGCGACGGCGCGGGGCTCGTCGCCCACGCTGAAGCTGCGCCGGGCGGAGAAGTTGCCTTCGCCGTCGTTGAGCAGCACGCTGACGGTGTCGTCGGCGGCTTCGCAGACGACGATGTCGAGGCCGGCGTTCGCGTCGAACTGGCCGACGGCGATGCCCGCGGGGTCGCGGCCCAGGACGCCCTTGTACTCGCGGACGGAGAAGCCGTTCCACACGGGCTGGCCGGTCTGCGGGTCGGTGCTGACGCCTTCATTGAAGAGGATGATGAGGTCGCCCGGCGCGAGAGTGGGATCGGTGGGATCGGGGACGGCGACGGCGACGTCCACGCCGTTGACGCCGTCGAAGTCTCCCTTGGCGGCGGCGGCGGGAGTGCCGGCGAGCTCGCTGTCGGAGCGGGGCTGAGGCTGGATGAGCGCCGCCAGGGGCTCGGCGATGAGCGCGACGGAGTTGCCCTGCGCGTCGCAGTCGCCCGACTGATTGACGCGGCAGGCGCGGAGATAGAAGGCGGGATCGCCCGCCGCGGGGAGGAAGGCGACGTCGAAGAAGCCGCTGATGGCGCCGGCGCTCAGGAGCGTCGCGGGGCCCGCGAAGAAGTCCGTGAAGCCCTCGGCGCGGGAGACGACCAGCGAGCCGGCGAGCGTCGCGGCGCCGGTGACGATGAGGCTGTCGGCGGAGTCGGGGGCGAAGAGGTCGAGCTCGAGAGCGCCGGAGTCCGGGCTGGTGAGGCCGGGCGTGCCGCAGGGGCAGGCGCTGCAGGCGAGCTCGGGGTAGAAGGTGCCGCCCAGCGCGAAGCACTGCGCGCCGGTGGTGTCGAGGCACCCGCCGCCCGGAACGCAGCACGCGCCGGTGGGGAGGCAGTCGACGTCGCACATGAGCAGGTCGCCGTCGATGACCAGCGGCGCGGCCTGGGCGGCCTGATCGGCGGCGAGGCCCGGCGCGATGGTGCCGACGTTGATGAGCGTGAGAGCAGCCCCCTCGGGGCCCGCGACGACGCCCGAGCCCTCGAGCGTCGCGGAAGCCAGCACGTTCACAAGCGGCGCTTCGAGCCTCGACGTCCCGTCGATCAGGATGGTCGCGGCGGGGCCGACGGAGATGCCCGACGTGCGCTCGGACCAGGCGGAGCCCGCGGTGATCTCGACCCGCGCCGCGGACTCGGCGAACTGGCCCACGGAGACGGGCTGCAGCGTGTCGGTGATGAACTGTGCGCCGTCCTCGATCTGCATGAGCGTGGCGCCCGCGCGGCCGAGCGTGATCTGGTTCGCGCGGACGTCCCACGTCGACCCAGCCCCGCTCAGCAGCACGAAGGCGGACGACCCGGGCTGGACGCCCAGCGTGAGCGATCCCATGCGGTCGATAGTGGCGGCGGAGGCGCCGTGCAGGCCCGGGCCGCCGATGAGCAGCGAGCCGGCGCCGCGGGAGCCGATAGAGAAGGACGCGCCGGGCCCGCTGTGGAGCAGGAGCGAGGGCGCACCGGCGATCACGATGCCTCCCTGCGAGCCGGGCTCGACGCCCAAGGCCAGCTCGCCCTCGACGCGCGCCAGCGCGCCCTCGAGCACGGCGAGCTCGCTGGCGTTGCCGCGCACGCCGACCTGCGCATCGCCGCTGATGTGCAGCGAGGCGGCGGGAGAGTCCAGGCGCAGCTCGCGCAGCAGCGGGAACTCGGTCTCGTCGGGGCCAAGGATCAGGCTCTCGGAGGCGAGCTCCACGGGCGCGGGCCCGTCGCTGGAGACGATGAGGCTGGCGGGCTGTCCAGCTCGTCCGCCCACGATGATGCCCGGCTCGGTGAGGCCGCGGGTCTCGGTGAGGATGAGCCCGCGCGCGCCCAGGTTGAGTCGGACGGCGTCGGTGCGGATGCGCAGCGCGCGGAGCGAGACGGGCTCGCCCGCGGGCTGGGCGGGCAGCGCGATGGTGAAGGCGAAGGGCGAGTACGGGACCGCGGGCGCGTCGACATAGACGGTGTCGATGGGCGAGGGGCTCACGCCGCAGAGCCATCGAGCGGGATCGTCGAGCATGCCGCTGGCGGCGGAGCGCCAGATGGTGGTGCCCCGGCCGAACTGCGTGATGAAGGGGGCGATGCGACCATCGGCCGTGGAGAAGCGACCGCCCACGACGAGCGCCGGGGCCTGCGCGCCGGGGCCGTCGGGGTCCCATTGAACGAGCGCTTCAACGGTGGCGTCGACGCCCTTGCCCATGGGCTGCCACCGCCCGTAGGGCGAGTTGGCGAAGGGGTCCCAGCGGGCGATGTTGGAGACGGGCTGGCTGCTGGCGGTCGAGAACTCGCCGCCGGCGATGATCTCCTGCGCGACGGGCCCGGCGTTGTCGGGGTCCCAGGTTGTCAGGGCGCGCACGGCCCGGTCCATGCCTACGAAGAGCCGCTCCCAGCGCACGCCGTTCCAGCGGGCCACGCGCAGGGGCCGATCGTTGGCGTCGGGCCGGCCCGCGAAGGAGAAGATGCCGCCGGCGATGATCTCGTCGCCGAAGAACCCGGCGGCGTCGCGGTCCCAGGTCGTAAGGGTGTAGACCCAGTTGTCCATTCCCTGGGCGAGAGGCTGCCAGCTCGCGGCTGTCTCGTCCCAGCGGGCGACATAGTTCAGCGTGACGCCCTGCGAGGTGCGGAAGCGGCCGCCGGCGATGAGCGCATGAGGCTCCGGGCCGTTGCCGGGAGGGGCGGCGGTGGTCAGCGCGAGGACGGCGTCGTCAAACCCGCCGCCCAGGGGGCTCCAGGTTGAGCCGTCCCAGAGCGCCAGTCGGAGCGCGGGCACGCCGCCCGCGCTGAGGAATGATCCGCCGACGACGAGGGTCGAGCGCTCCGGGCCCGCACCGTCGCGGTCCCAGGTCTCGAGGTCGTGCACGGCGGCGTCGAGCCCGCCGCCGAGCGCGTGCCACTGCTGCGTGTCCCACAGCGCGACGCGCGAAGCCGGAACGCCCCCCGCGGAGGCGAACGACCCGCCCGCGATCAGGACGGGATGCGCGAACTCCGGCGGCGGATCGTTCCAGGCGATCAGCGTGCCGGCCGGCGCGTCCAGGCCCGAGCCCAGGGGGCTCCACTCTGCGCCGTCCCACGACGCGATGTTGTTGACGCGCAGGGCGCCGACGTGCGTGAACTCGCCCGCGGCGATCAGGCCCGGCAGGGCGGGGCCTTCGAGGTCCGTGTCGAGCGTCTCCAGCGCGAGGACGGAGCTGCTGACGCCCGCGCCCAGGGGGAGCCAGCGCGTGCCGTCCCAGCTGGCGACGTGGCTGGCGGCGAAGTCGCCCGCGACGGCGAAGCGGCCGACCGCGACGAGCAGCGCGGGCCGCGGCCCCTGCGCGTCGATGTCCCAGGAGACGATCGCCTCGACGCTGTCGTCCATCCCGGTCGAGAAGGGGAACCATCGCCCGAAGCCGCCGCTCCCGTTGGGGCTGGGGTCGTAGCGCGCGATCCGCGGCGCGGAGACGCTGCTGGCGGTGTTGAAGGCGCCGCCGGCGACGAGCTCCGTCTCGGCGGGGCCCGGCCCGTCGGGGTCCCACGTCGCGAGCGCTTCAACCGAAAGATCCATGCCCACCCACAGGCGCTCCCACCGCGAGCCGCTCCACGCGGCGACGCGCAGCGGGCGATCGTTCGCCGGGCGGTTGGAGAAGGTGAAGAGGCCGCCGGCGACGAGCTGGGGCGGCAGCGGGCCGCAGTCGTCGCGGTCCCAGACCGTGAGCGAGCGGACCTCGTTGTCCATGTCGAGCCCGAGCGGGACCCACTGCGCGCCGTCCCAGCGTGCGGCCCGGCTGAGCTGCATCGCCCCCGAGGCGAGGAACGAGCCGCCCGCGAACAGCTCGGGCACGGCGGGACCGTCGCCGTCGGGATCGAGCGCCGCGAGCGCATAGACGGTGTTGTCGAATCCGTCGCCCAGCGGCTGCCAGGAGGAGCCGTCCCACGCGGCGATCCGCGACGCGGCCACGGTCCCGATGGCGGTGAAGTCGCCCGCGGCGACGAGCCTCGCAGCGCCGGGGCCCGGGCCGTCGACGTCCCAGACCACGAGCGCCTCGACGCTGCCCATGACCTCGCCTCCCAGCGGCTGCCAGGCGTCGCCGTCCCACGCGAGGACGTGGTGCAGTCCCGAGCCCTGCGTGCGGCGGCCGGCGGCGACAAGACGCGCGGGCGCGCCGCCCGCTCCGTCGAGATCGATGACCGCGAGGGCGCGGGCCTCACCCTGCAGCCCCTGTCCGAAGGCCAGCCAGCGCGCGCCGTCCCACGCGGCGATGTTGGCAGCGCTGATGGTGCCCGCCACGCCGAACTGGCCGCCGACGACGATGCGGGCCGTCTCCGGGCCGTCCTCGTCGGGGTCCCAAATGGTGCAGGCGAAGATGTCGCCCCCGACGCCGGCGAGGCTGCTGTTGGGGCCGGGCTGCCAGGCGTTGACGCAGCTCTGAGCACGTGCGCCAGCTTGCACCGCGGCCACGGCCCCGGCCAACGCGAGAACACGGACCAGTGCGCATACGTCGCCTTGAACTGACCAATGACGCTTCACGGTGGGCCCCCACTTTCCTGCCCGGCCGGCGCCGCCCAGCGCCGATCGTGCGAGCGACTTATTATGCGTCCAACGATGCGTGCGGTGCGCAAGGGTGGCGCAAAACATGGCCGGATTGCGGTGTAGTCCCGTGTTTGTCCGAACTAACTTCTTGTGTCACCGCTTTCAAAGACCGGCGGCGGGCCGCGGGCGACGCCGTTTTTCTCAGGATTGACACTGCGCAGTGGACCACGATCTGACGCAACTCCTGGAGCGGGCCCGAGCGGGCGATGTGTCGGCCGCGTCGGCGGTGTTCGCCGAGGCCTTCGAGCAGCTGCGGTCGATCGCCAGGCGACACCTGGCGGGCGAGCGGCTGGACCACACGCTGCAGGCGACGGCGCTCGTCAACGAAGCGTTTGTCAGAATGGTCGGCCAGCGGGAGACGGGATGGGAGAACCACGCACACTTCATCCACTCGGCGAGCCAGGCGATGCGGCGGATCCTCGTCGACCATGCGCGGGCCCGCGGCCGGGCCAAGCGCGGCGGCGGTCAGGCGCGAGTTCGGCTGGACGACGGCGCCCTGCCCGAAGCGCCCGCGGGTCTGGAACACCTCGACATCCTGGCGCTCGACGAGGCGCTGACGAGGCTCGCGGCGCTCGACGAGCGGCAGGCGCGGCTGGTGGAGCTGCGCTGCTTCGGGGGCATGAGCGAGGAGGAAGCGGCGGAGCTTCTGGGCATCTCGCGGCGGACCGCGTCGATCGACTGGAGCTTCGCCAAGGCGTGGCTGCGGCGCGAGCTGTCGGACGACGGTGCGGCCGACGGGCCCGGCGGTTCAATTCCGTCCTGAGCCGCGGCGTTCTCACGGGCGGTGCCGCATGAGCGCGGAGCGACACAAGCGTCTGCGGGCGCTCTTCGAAGCGGCGCGGAACATGCCCGAGCAGGACCGGCGCCGCTGGCTCGACGCGATCTGCGCCGACGATCCGACGCTCGCTGACGACGTGCTGGCGCTCATCGAGGAGGCGACGGCAGGGGGGCGGGCCCGAACGCAGGCCGCGGGCATGGCGTCCGCCGCGGACCCCGACGAGACGCTCTTCTCGGGGCGGGGCACGCCCCGGGCAAGACAGCAGGAGGAGCAGCCGCGCGAGCGGATCGGGCGGTACGTCCTCAAGCAGAAGCTGGGCGACGGCGGCATGGGCGTGGTCTATCTCGCGCAGCGCGACTCGGAGGCCGGCGGCAAGGGCGGTCTCGTCGCGCTCAAGCTGATGCGCAGCACCGTGGGCGGCGAGGAAGACCGCAAGCGCTTCCTCCGCGAGCACCGCCTGCTGAGCGCGCTGGAGCATCCCAACATCGCGCGGCTCCTCGACGCCGGCACGACCGACGAGGGGCACCCGTACTTCGTGATGGAGTATGTGCGGGGCGTGTCGATCGACCGCTACTGCGATGAGAACCGCCTCACCATGGAGGAGCGGCTCGGGCTCTTCCGCAAGGTGTGCGACGCGGTGCATTACGTGCACCAGAACCTGATCATTCACCGCGACCTCAAGCCCGGGAACATCCTTGTGACCGCCGAGGGCGAGCCCAAGCTGCTCGACTTCGGCATCTCGAAGCTCGCCAACCCCGCGCTCGACCCGGGGATCGAGGTGACGAGCCCGGGGTTCAGGCTGCTCACGCCGCGCTACGCGAGCCCCGAGCAGATCCGCAACCTTCCGCTGACCACGGCGACGGACGTCTATTCGCTGGGCGTGCTGCTCTACGAGCTGCTGACGGGCCACTGGCCCTACGCCATCAAGACGACCGAGATCCGCGCCATCGAGCGGGCGATCTGCGACCTCGAGCCCGAGAAGCCCAGCACGGCGGTCGCGCGCACAGAGGGCATGTCGCCCGACGGGAAGACGGGCCCCATGGACCCGACGGTCGTGGCCCGCGCCCGCGGCGCGATGCCCTCCAAGATCCGCAGCAGGCTGCGCGGCGACCTGGACAACGTGCTGCTCAAGTCGCTCGACAAGTCCCCCCGGCGGCGCTACCAGTCGGTCGCGGAAATGGCCGAGGACCTGCGTCGGCATCTGAGCAACGAGACGGTGCGGGCCCGGCCGCCGAGCGTGCGCTACCGCGTCTCGAAGTTCGTGCGGCGCAACCGCGGCGCCGTCATCGCGGGAGTGCTGCTGGTCCTTTCGCTGGCGGGAGGGGCCGCGGCGGCGAGCTACCAGTGGCGCCGCGCCGAGACGGCCCTCGCGACGGCCCGCGCCAGCGAGGAGGCGGCGCGTCTGGCCGCCGCGAACGCCGAGGCCGCCCGCGCGCGGGTCGCCGCGATCGCCGGCGCCATGGTGGGCGACATCCAGAGCAAGATCGTCAAGCTCGCCGGGTCCACGCCCGCGCGGCAGGACCTGGCGAACATCGCGATCGAGAACCTTGAGTCGCTGCTGGCGGCGTCGCCCCATGACTCATCGCTCAAGCTGGAGCTGGCGCGGGCGCTCAACGAGCGGGGCCAGGCGCAGGCCGACCGGCGCTCGGCGAGCGCGGGCAACCCCGAGGCCGCGCTGCAGGACCATCAGCGCGCGCTGCAGATCCGCAGGGACGAGCTGGCGCGCGACCCTGCGAACCGGGAGATCCAGGCGGAGGTCGCCACCAGCGTCCTGCGCATCGCGGACATCTACCGCATGCTGGGCCGGGCCTCCGAAGCCTCGGCCCACTACCGAGAGGCGATCGACCGGCTCGAAGAGCTGCTCCGCAGCGGAAACACCAGGGGCGTGCGCGCTCCCCTCGCCGCGGCGCTCGCGGCCCGCGGCGAACTCGCCATCAACGCCGGCCAGGTCGACGAGGCGGTCGCCGCGTTCGTGCGCGCGCAGGAGATCCGCCGCGTGGAGCTGGCGGAGGCCCCATCGCCGCGGGCGCGGCGGAACCTCTCGGTCGGTCATCTGGACCTGGCGCGGGCGTACGAGCTGATGGGCGATCGGGCCTCGGCGGGGGACGCGCTGGACCAGGCCGTGGCGTTGCGGCGTGAGCTGGCGGCGTCCGACGAGCAATCGGCCGAGGCGCGGCGCGATCTGTCGCGGGCCCTGCTCGAAGCCGCGGGCTTCCATCTGCGGACGGGCGGGGCGGCGCAGGCGTTGCCCCTGGCGCGCGAGGCCGACGCCGTGCTGACCAAGCTGCTGGCCGACGAGCGTGAGGGCGCCGCCCAGGGTCAGGACGCGGCCGACCCGCGGTCCCGGGAGGCGTGGATCACGGCCCAACTCAGCATCGCCTCGGCCCTCGGGCCCGCCGGGGATCAGGAAGAAGCGCGGCGGCGGCTCGAGCGCGCCCTCGAAGAAGCGCGGCGTCTGGTGACGGGCGCGCCCTCCTGGATCGCCGGCCGCCGGGCGCTCACCCGGGTCCTCGCGGAGCTGGGCGAGGTGGAGTCGCGCGCCGGTCGGCATGAACTGGCGGCGGAGCTGCTGGCGGAAGCGAACGACGAGATCACGCGCATCGAGAGCCTCGCCGAGCCCGACGCCATCGATGTGAAGCTGCGCGAGATGGTCCGGGCGGGGCGCGAACGCGTCCGCGAGCGCTCTTCGGGCGGTGCCGCCCCGCCCAACTGAGCGACCCGTTCATGCTCCTAACGCGATCGGGGCTCTGGCGGGCCACGGGCCCGGCGTTGACTCCGCACGCCGCACGTCCTAGGGTTCGATTGCCAGTTTGTTAGGATTCTGAAAGGATTTCGGGCGGGACCGGGAGCGTGATGTCCGAAGGCGGATGGGCCCCGGTCTGGTGGTTTTGAGGGCCGGTTTGGAAGCCGGGCGGTCGGGCGACTGGCATTGTGCGTCCGTTTCGGGCACAATGCGCGGCCCCGCCGGGCCCGGCGGCGCGCGGCGGCTCATGCGATGCATGGTCGGCCACGAGCCCCGGCTTCGGGTCGTCGCTGGTGGAGCGGCGGTCAACGCGGTTGGATTGTCCCGGCGCTGGTTGCCGGGGACGTGGCGCCGAGCGGTTCGGCGTCGCGGAATGACCCACGGACGCGCCTGCTCGCGCCGCGGGCGCTCAGTGCCGCCGCCTTTGCAGGCTGGCGGTGAACGTGTCTCACCCCGCCGGGACGAGTTCCCAGCGGGCAGGATTGGTGGAGGTTCAGGGCGACATGGCCAAAGACGTCTTCCAGAGAACAAAGCCGCACGTGAACGTCGGAACGATCGGCCACATCGACCACGGCAAGTCGACCCTGACCGCGGCGCTGGCGGCGCGTTCGGCGGCGCGCTACGGCACGAAGGCCAAGAGCTACGCGGAGATCACCAAGGGCGGCACCGTCCGTGACGCCTCCAAGACGGTGACCATCGCCGCGTCGCACACCGAGTACGAGTCGGACACCAGGCACTACGCACACGTCGACTGCCCGGGCCACGCCGACTTCGTCAAGAACATGATCACCGGCGCCGCCCAGATGGACGGCGCCATCCTCGTGGTCTCCGCCGCCGACGGGCCCATGCCCCAGACGCGCGAGCACGTGCTGCTGGCCCGCCAGGTCGGTGTGCCCTACATCGTCGTCTTCCTGAACAAGGTCGACCTCGTCGACGACCCCGAGCTGCTCGACCTGGTCGAGCTCGAAGTCCGCGACCTGCTCAAGAAGTACGGCTTCCCGGGCGACGACACCCCGGTCGTCCGCGGGCAGTCCAAGCTCGCCGTCGAGAACCCCAAGGACGACAAGGCCTGCAAGCCCATCGACGACCTGTTCAACGCCATCGACTCGTTCATCCCCGAGCCCACGCGTGAGCGCGACAAGCCGTTCCTCATGAGCGTCGAAGACGTCTTCTCGATCAAGGGCCGCGGCACGGTCGCCACCGGGCGTATCGAGCGCGGGCTCGTCAAGGTCGGCGACACGGTCGAGATCGTCGGCCTGCGCCCCGAGAAGAAGAACACCGTCGTCACCGGCGTCGAGATGTTCCAGAAGACCCTCGATCAGGGCGAGGCCGGCGACAACGTCGGCGCCCTGCTCCGCGGCGTCGAGAAGGACGACATCGAGCGCGGGCAGGTGCTCTGCAAGCCCGGCTCGATCAACCCCCACACCAAGTTCAAGGCCGAGGTCTACGTCCTCACCAAGGACGAGGGCGGGCGCCACACCCCGTTCTTCAACGGCTACCGCCCGCAGTTCTACTTCCGCACGACCGACGTCACCGGCACCGTCAAGCTGCTCGGCGGCGCCGAGATGTGCATGCCGGGCGACAACATCACCATGGAAGTCGACCTGATGGGCAAGCCCGTCGCCATGGAGAAGGGCCTCCGCTTCGCCGTCCGCGAGGGCGGGCGCACCATCGGCTCGGGCGTCGTCGTCGAGATCCTGGAGTAACGCAACGAGCCCGACGCGGAACGAGCCCGACGCGCACGCAAGGGTTCTTCCCGTCGCTCGCACCCGGGGTCTAGCGGCGGGGTGGGGCCCTCTGAGGCCCCGTGACGGCCCGGCGTATCCCCCGAACGTTTCCCGCAACGCACCCGCCCGAGCCCCGCGGCTCGGGCGGTTTTCGTTGGTGGCGACATCGCCCGCGCTCACCGGCCCGGCCTATACTGCCGGTGCGTCCGGGCCCACAAAGCCCGGACGCTGGTGTCTCCGGACTGTGACGCTTCGCAGTGGCCGGGTCGGGCGCGGGGTGGACCGCACGAACCCGGGCGGAGCGGCGAACGTCGAACGATGGCGGGGCGTGGGCCCCGGGCGGCGGGCCGTGGGGCCCGGAAGGGTGAGTCGGTCATGGCGAAGAAGAAAGCGGCGGCCCGCGAGTATCTCTGGCTCCAGTGCTCGGAGAGCGGCGACCTGAACTACCGCACGAGCGTCAACACCAAGGGCGGCATGCCCGAAGGCCTCAAGGAAGGCATGATGAAGTACTCCCCGCGCCTGCGCAAGCACACGCGGCATCGGGTGAAGCGCAAGTAATCGTCCGGGGCACACCGGCGCCCTCTCGCGTCCGTACCGCGCCGTCCCGGGTCCGTCGCGCCGGGACGCCGGCACTCCGGAACAGTGAACTTCTGCTACGGCGGTAGCTCAACTGGTAGAGCAGCGGATTCCAAATCCGCAGGTTGCGGGTTCAAGTCCCTCCCGCCGTGTTGACGAGATCGCGGAACTTCGAATGAGCACGCAGAGCACCGAACCTCGATCCCTGAGCATGCGTCCGCCCGAGGACATCCGCGATGAACGCGCGAAGGTCACGTTCGGGATGTACAAGTTCGGGCAGGGGTACTGGGTCCGGATGATGACGGCGTCGATGCTGGGGATTTTGTTCCTGGCGGGCGCGCTGTGGGCCGCCGGAGAGTCGGCGGCGATCTCGCTGCCGATCAGGAACTGGACGCTGCAGCTCGAGAGCGTGGAAGGGCAGCTCGCGCCCGGCGACACGGTGACGCTGCGTCGCCAGGCCGGGGCCGACCCCGCGATCGGCACCGCGGTGGTGGAGGAGTTCACGACGTCGGGACGTTCGGCGGCGCGGCTGACGCTGCGGGAGCCGACGATCGCCGACCCGGTGATGAGCGTCGCGGACGCGCGCGAGGTGTCGAGCGCGTCGGGGGTGACGGCCGAGGTGGTCCGGGCGGAGGCGAACACGGTGTTCGACCGGATCTACCTGCAGTCGGGGATCGCCGGGCTGATCCTGCTGGTGGGGATCGTCTTTACGTACCGCTACGTGGGGCTGAAGCACGAGACGGTCGACTTCCTGATCGCCACCGACGGCGAGATGAAGAAGGTGAACTGGTCGACCAAGAAGATCATCTGGGATTCCACGATGGTCGTGGTCGGCGCGACGTTCCTGATCGCGGGGCTCATCTTCGTGTTCGACCTCGCGCTGCACGGGTTGGCGAAGGCGACCGGCCTGCTGAACGTCTGACGTGGCGGCTCCTTCTGTGCGGGGCCGTGGGGGAGTTGGAATGCTCGTGCGCGGCCCTCGAGGGCCGACGCCGGACGCGGCGCACGCAAGATTGGGAGGCGGCACATGAGTGACAGCAAAGGCGGGAGCACGCTGGACGGTCGGCCCAACGAGCGCACCGACATCATGGCGCCCGACGAGCCCATCCGCCAGGAGGGCATGAACTGGTTCGTGCTGCGCGTCGCCTCGAACAAGGAGAGTTCGGTGCAGACGACGCTGCTCCGCAAGGTGCAGATCGAGAGCATGCGCCACCTCGTCGGGCGCATCCTGGTGCCCACCGAGAAGACCAAGACCATCAAGGCCGGCAAGCAGAAGATCACCGAGACCAAGCTCTACCCGGGGTACGTCTTCGTCGAGATGAAGCTCGAGGAGGACGGGCGCATCCCGCAGGACGTGTTCTTCCTCATCAAGGAGACGACCGGCGTGGGCGACTTCGTCGGCACCGCCGGGCGCCCCACGCCGATGAAGGAGCACGAGATCGAGAAGATGCTCCGCGACTCGCGCAAGCCCGAGGACGAGCCCTCCGTGAAGCTCGTGTTCTCCAAGGGTGAGCACGTCGTCATCAAGGAAGGCCCGTTCCAGGGGTACGAGGGCACGGTGGACGAACTCTTCCCTGAAAAGGGCGTCGTTCGCGTGCTGGTGACGATCTTCGGGCGTCAGGCTCCCGTAGATTTGGAGGAGTGGCAGATCGGGAAGGCCGAGGGCACCTGAGCCCCCGCGTCCGCGCGGCGCGCGGGCGCCTCTCCACCGACGAGCCACGCGGAGGCGTGCGCGATGACCGACCCGAACGATTTCTGGGGGCGCGGATCCGGTGCGGGCAAGCCGTCGGACGGCGCGGAAGGTTCGGGCCTGCGCCCGCAGGGGCCCCAGGAGCCCGGCGCCGGCTTCTACGCCAAGCAGACGTCCAGCGAGCCCGCGCCCGCGCAGGAGCCTGACTTCTGGGGCAAGGCCGAGAAGGCCCGCGAGCGCGAACGCGCCGAGCGCGAGGCGCTCCTGAAGGACCCCGGCGTGTTCAAGCGCCGCCGTCGGCGCACGCTGCGGCGCGTGCTCATCGGGGGCGGCGTCGCGGTGGTCGTGCTGGTCATCGGGCTGGTGGTCTTCGCGCCGCAGATCGGCTCGTCGCTCGCGCCGGGCATCATCCGCGACGAGGCGGGCAAGGCCATCGCCGGCTCGGTCGACATCGGCGAGGTGGACCTCTCCTGGGGCGGGCCGCAGCAGATCCGGGGCGTGCGCCTGACGGGCACCGACGGCAAGGAAGTCTTCCGCGGGAACGTCGAGTCTTCCGCGGGATTGCTGGGCCTGGCGTTCGGATCGCTTGACCTGGGCACCGTGACGCTCAGCGCCGGAAAGCTCGCGGTCGTGCGCGAGGCCGACGGCACGACGAACCTCGAGCGTGCGATCGCGCCGCCCGGCAAGGCCGCCCCCGCGAAGCCCCGCACGCCCGCCAAGGGCTCGCCCGCTCAGCCCGCGTCGCTGCCCGAGGGGCTGCGCGTGCGCGTGCTGGTGCAGGGCCTGGACGCGACGTTCACCGACCGGTCGGCGTCGGGCGCGCCGCGGACCGCGGCCGTGCGCGACCTCGACGTCAAGGCGACCGTCGCCCCCGGCGAGGCGCTCGTGATCGAGGCGACGGGCGAGGCCTTCGAAGGCGACGCGGCCACCGCCCGCAAGGGCGAGGGCGGCGCGCTGGCCATCTCCGCGCGCATCGCCGACTGGTCGCGCCCCGACGGGCGCGTGACGCTCGACCGCGCGAGCGGCAAGGGCGATGTCTCGCTGACCGGCGTTCCGCTGGCGATCGTCGACGCGCTCGTCCCCCCGCTGGTGTTCGACGAGCAGGGGGCGCCGATCGCGCTGGCGTCGGCGCTGGGGCCCCGCGCGGACGTCGAGGCGCAGGCGCAACTCGACGCCGACAAGGGCGGCACCGGCACGGGCACCTTCCGCGTGAGTACGCAGGGCGCGAGCGCGGGCGGCGACATCGCCATCGAGAACGGGATCGTCCGCGTCGTGAAGCCCATCCGCGTCGCGGCGCAGGGCGCCGCCGTACGCACGCTCGTGCCGGCGATCGACGCGAGCCTGCGCGCCGGGGGCAGCAGTGTGGAGGCGCTGCCGAACATCGCGCTCGTGCTCGAAAAGCTCGCGATGCCGCTCCCCTCGGGCCCCGGGCTTCCGAGCCTCAAGGGCCTCGCGCTCGACGCGTCGGTAGAGATCACGGAGTTCCGCGGCGGGGTCGAGATCGAGAAGGGCGCGGGGCCAAAGCCCTTCCGCGTCGCGCCCCTGAGCGTGCGCGTCACCACCGACGACCTGGGCGCGGGCGTCCGCCTCACCGCGAAGACGCAAGCGACGCTCGACGACCAGCCCGCCGGCGAGATCGACGCGGACCTCCGCGCCTCGGGCCTGCTCGACGCGACGGGGCGTCCCATCGCGGGCCTGCCCCCCGTGCTCGACGGGCGCGTGCGCATCACCGGCGTCGCGACGCCGATCGCGCAGCCGTTCGTGCAATCCACGGGCATCGAACTCACGCAGGACGTGGGACCGACGCTCGACATCGAGGTCGTCGCCGGCGCGGGCGCCAAGCCCGCCGGCGCCGCGGCCGCGGACGTGCCCCCGGCCACGCTGGCCCTGCGCGTCAGCGGGCAGCACCTCACGATGACCGGAGACGTGCAGCTCACCAACGCGGGGCTCACGACGACCGGCGAGGGCGTGACGATCCGGGCCGCCCGCGCGGGCGCGGTGGCGGCGCGGATGGTCGGGGCCGACACCGGGTGGGCGCTGGCAGCGCCCGAGGGCGGGGGCGCGACGGTGCGCGTCACGGGGCTTTCAGTGCCGCGAGACCTGCAGACGGGCGCGTTCAAGAAGGACCAGGTGACGGCGGACGCAACGGTGGAGTTGGGCGCGCTCGCGGCACGACGCACCATCGACGAACCGTCCGCCGCGGTGCAACTGAGCAGCACGAAGGTGGGCGTGGCGTTGCGTCCGGGGGCGAGCGCGAAGGTGACGCTCGACGCCCAGGCCGCGGACTCGGGCGCGCCCTTCCGCATCGTCGGGACGCTGGACGCGAAGAACCTGTACACGGTGGACGCGTCGGGCGCGATCGTGCCGACGCCCCCGATGACGATCCGTCCCACGGGCAAGATCGAGATCACGGGGCTGCCCGCGTCGCTGGCGCGCCTGGCGCCCCCGCCGGCGGAGGGCGGCCTGGACGTGCGCGCCCTGGTGCGCGAGCTGCTCGGCGGGCCCGCCGATGTCACCGTTGCCTTCACCAACGTCCCGGACAACGCCCGGGCCGTGGATGCCACGCTCACCGCCAAGTCTCCGCGATTGAGCGCCGAGTTCGGGGGCGTGGTCGATAACTCGCGGGCGGCCCTGCGCGCCGGGACCCTCGGCGCGACCGTTTCGCCCGGCATCGTCACCACCCTGCTGCAGCAGTTCGCGCCCGGCGTCGGCGGCAATCCGTCGCTCGCCGGCCCCGCCCGGCTCAGCCTGAAGGTCGACCCGCTCGAACTGCCCTTGACGCCCGCGGGCGCCCCGGATCTCAGCCGCACGCCCACCGCGGGTGTGCGCATCAGCCTCGCGGGCCAGACGCTGGTGGACGGGCTGGGGGTCGCGAACGCGGACGGCACGACGCGCGACCTGGGCCGCCTGGGCCTGGAGGACTTCGTCGTGACCGCGCGCGTGCCGGTGGCGGCGATGGTCGCCCCGCCCCTCTCGGGCCAGCGCACGCTGCAGGTGAACGCGTCGGGCGTCGTGCTGAGCGCCAACGCGACGCCGATGATCCGGCTGGACGCCGACCTGAGCGCGGAGGTGGCCGAAGGCAAGCCCGACGGGGCGATCGCCGCCCGCGTCGGGCTGAGCGGGATGAACACGTGGGACGTGGAACGCCTGATGGGTCAGCCGGGGATGCTGACGGGCCTGCTGGGCCCATTCGCCGATCTCGCGGCGACGGTGAACATCGCCCCGCCCGCCGGGGGCTACCCCGCGACAGACCCGTTCGCGGCCGCGCTGATCACGGGCGAACTGGGGCTCAAGTCTGAACGCCTGGTGAGCGAGCGTCCGATCGCGTTCCGCGTGGGGCCGGATCGGATCGAACTCACGCAGCCGGCGGGGCTGCGCCTGACGCCGGACGTGGCGGCGCTCAACGAGATGCTGCGCGCGGGCAAGCCCCCGGAGCAGGCCGCCGCGTCCATCGCCGAGATGCAGACGGTGTCGCTGGAGATCCGCACGCTGTCGATCCCGCGGGGCGTGCGGAGCGTGGCGATGACCGGCCCGGCGGCCCCCGCGCCCGGCGGGGCGGCCCCGGCCGAGATCGGCGCGTCGCTCTCGGCCCCGCGCATCGTGATGCTCACGCCCGACGCGCAGTTCACCCGCCTGTCGGGCACGCGCCTCAACATCGTCACCGAAGAGCCCGTCCGCGAGGGCAACGCCGGGCAGGCGGTCGCGTTCCGCCTCGACATCGACGAGGCCGGCGTGGGCGACACGCCGACGGCCAAGGGCGCGAACCTCGCCGGGCGCGTGGATTCGCTCTTCGCGCCCGACGCGATGATCGATCTCGCCGCCGCGACGCTCACGATGCGGGGCGACGTGCCCGCCGCGCCCACGGCGATCGTCGATGCACTCATGGACCAGGACGGGACCATGACCGAGGCACTCGGGCCGGTGGTGAGCCTGCGGGTGAACGTCTCGGGCATGCCGCTGATCCCGCCCAAGCCGGGCCCGGACGGCAAGTACCCCTCGACCGCGAGCGTGCCGGTGATCGACCTGGAAGCCACGTCGAACCGCGCCCGCGCGACGATGCGGGGGACGGTCAAGGACGGGCTGTACGTGTCGGAGCGTCCGCTCGAGATCTCCGTGACCGAGATCACCAAAGAGCTGCTGCGCGAGCACGTCCGCCTGCTCCCGCTGCTGGGCTCGGTCGAGAAGACCAGCCAGGACGTGCCGGCGATGTTCACGGCGACGGACATGACGGTGCCTCTGGACGGCAACCTCTCGCGCCTCAACGCCTCGATCAACATCACGCCGGGCGAGTGTCGCTTCGACACCAGCCGCGGGTTCGCGTCGCTGCTCAAGGTCGTCGATCAGCGCACCAGCGGCACGTTGGGGCAACGCCTGCCCCCGCTCTCCATCTCCATCCGCCAGGGCGTCGCGACCTACCCGAAGTGGAAACTCCCCCTCGGCGAGTTCAGCGTGGAGACGTCGGGCGTGGTGAATCTGACAGACGCGCCGGTGACGGCCCGGAGCGCGGACGGGCGCGAGGTGCAGCTCGCCCCCCGCAGCCTCGACGTCATCACGTGGATCCCCGCCGGAGCGCTCACCGACCAGGCGCTCGGGCTGTTCAACGTCGGCGCGGGCACGGTGATCTCCAAGCTCACCCCGGGCCTGCTCGATCCATTCACGACGATCCCGTTCCGGACGCGCGGACCCATGGACAACCCCGAGACCGGCCCGGCGGCGGACCTGTTCGGCGAGCAGATCAAGAACAGCTTCGACCCGCGCCGGCTGCTGGACCTGATCCGCCCGAAGTGAGCACGATCCGGCGGGGGCGGCGTGCCGGGCGGCGAGGGTGCGTCCGGGTCGCTGCGCGGAGCGCGTGTTACAGAGGCGTGACGCCCGTTCAGGAACTGTGCGGTCCGCTCTCACGTATCCTGAAGGCGATCCGGGCGGAAGCGTTCGCGATCGGGTAGACTCCGCGTCCATTTTTGCCGGGCCGCTCCGCGGGCTTGCCGCCGGCGTTCCCGGAACTCCTGAGACGAGGTAGACATGGCCAGTTCTTCCGCGTGCTGGGGCCTGGAGATCGGCGCCTCGGCGATCAAGGCGATCAAGCTCGAAGGTCGCGGCGAGGAGGGCGTGCGGGTCCTCGAGTACGCCGTGGTGCAGCACCCCAAGCCGCTGTCGACGCCCGGGGTCGATGCGAACGACGTGCTGCGCGTGTCGCTGGGGGCGCTCACGAGCCAGCACGACCTGACGAAGGGGAAGGTCGCGGTGTCGGTGCCCGGGCACGCGGGGTTCGCGCGCTTCGCGAAGCTGCCCCCGGTGGAACCCAAGAAGGTCCCGGACATCGTGAAGTTCGAGGCGATGCAGCAGATCCCGTTCCCGCTCGAGCAGGTGGAATGGGACTACCAGACGTTCGTGAGCCCCGACTCGCCCGAGATCGAGGTGGGCATCTTCGCGATCACCAAGGACCGGGTGACGGAGCGGCTGTCGATGCTCGCGGACTTCGGGATCGCGCCCAGCTCGGTGGTGCTGAGCCCGATCGCGGTGTACAACGCGCTGGCGTACGACCTGCAGTTCGGCCCGACCACGCCGGGCACGATCATCGTGGACGTCGGCACCACCTCGACAGACCTGGTGATCGCGACGCCCGGGCGCATGTGGGTGCGGACGTTCCCGCTGGGCGGGCACCAGTTCACCGAGGCGCTGGTGAGCCAGTTCCAGTTGTCGTACCCCAAGGCCGAGAAGCTCAAGCGCGAGGCCGAGGACAGCAAGCACGCGCGCCAGGTGTTCCAGGCGATGCGTCCGGTGTTCACGGACCTCGCGCAGGACATCCAGCGGTCGATCGGGTACTACCAGTCGCTGAACCGCGACGCGAACCTCACGCGGCTGATCGGCGTGGGGAGCACGTTCGCCCTCCCGGGGCTGCGCAAGTACCTGAAGCAGCAGCTCTCGATGGACGTGTACCGCATCGAGGAGTTCCGCCGGGCCCAGATGGAAGGATCGCAGGCAGGCGACGCGAAGAGCCAGGCGCTGAACACCGCGTCGGTCTCGCTGTGCACCGCGTACGGGCTTGCCCTGCACGGGCTCGAGCTCAACGCCGTGGGCGGGAACCTCATGCCCGTGTCGGTGCTGCGCAAGGCGATGTGGCGGGAGAAGGTCCCGTGGTTCGGCCTGGCGGCGGGCGTGGCGGCCCTTGCCAGCGGGGTCATGTTCATCGGCCCGGTGCGCGACTACATGGAAGTCACGAGCCCCGGGGCGCTCCCGCCGCCGATCATCGCCAAGGCCGTCAGCGATGCCCAAGCCCAGAAGCAGGCCGCCACCGAGGCGGGGGTGACGAGCGCGGGCGAGCCGGACATGCGGGCGGCGAACATGATCGCGCTGCTCGACAACCGGGGCATCTACCCGCTCATCCACGCCGACCTCGCGGAGATCGTGGCGCTGGGCAACGACCGGGCCAAGTCGTGGGCGGCGTCGCTGGCCCCCGCCGACGGCGGCGCGGCGCCGACCCCGCCGCCCGGCCCGGCCTACGCCGTGCGCCGCTTCGAGACCGAGTACCACCCGCCCGAAGTGGAGAACCCCGACGCCTTCGGCGGGGCGGGCGCGGGCATCCCGTCCAACGACGAACTGGGCATCGCCAAGTTCCCGCGCATCAAGTGCACGCTGCAGATGTCCACGAACCAGCCCGAGGCCCGGCGCTTCGTGGACGAGACCATCGGGCGGTGGCTGGTGTCGAACGCGAAGCGGGCGACGCGTCCGTACGAGATCCGCGTGAACGCGTTCCCGGCGTCGGTCGCCGAGGCGCGCGCCACGGCCAGCGCCACGGCGGAAGTCGCGGCGCCCGGCACGCCCGGCCGGGGCACCCAGCAGACCGGCGCCGAGTACGGGCGCCCGGGGCGCGGGGTGATGCCCGGCACCGAGATGGACCTGCGCGAACTCGACGAGCGTCAGCGCCGGCAGATCAGCCGTCGGAACACCGGCCCGGCGGTCGGTGAAGGGCCCATCGCCCCCGCCGATCAGCAGGCCGGCCAGAACGCCGCCGCCGCGCTCGAAGAACTGAACACCGCCGCCCCGATCGAGGAAGTCGCGTCCACCGAGCCCGTGACGGGCACGGTGAACGTGACGTGGTGGGTCGTGTTCGTGCCCGCCGAGCAAGCCGGCGAGGGAGGCACCCCGTGAAGAACGTTCTCGCGTGGATCAAGGCGAACCCGCTCATCGTCGTGTTCGTGCTGCTGGTCGTCATCATGCTCCCGGCGGCGTACGTCACCAGTTCATGGTGGGGCACGAAGATCCGCACCGAGCAGGCGGCCCGGGCCAACAAGGAACTGACCGCCGTCAAGAGCGCGACCGTCGACTACGCGCTGCCGTCGTTCGAGCCGGGCGTGCAGCCGGTGACGTTCAAGGCCGAGCCCAACTCGCGCATCACCGACTGGTTCCGCCAGAACCGCGAGACGCTGGCGCAGCAGGCCGGGGAGATCGTGCGGCGTGCGGTGGACTTCAACAAGGGCGTGGGCGAGGACGCGCGCCAGGTGCTGCGTTCCGAGCACCGCCCGCTGGTGGACGGGCTGTTCGGGCCGGACATCCTGGCCGCCGCTACCGAGGCCGCCCGCCAGGCCAAGGGCGCCGAGGCGTTCGACGCGCTCGAGCCGCAGGCCAAGGCGGCGTTGGTCGCGACCGCCTTCGCCGAGCTGGTGAAGCCCCGCATCTACGAGATGGAAGACAAGCTGCTGGCGAAGCGCGGGAACCCGGATCCGTACCGGCGCCTGCTCGACGGCCTGAACGCCGGGGAGCCGGCCGACGCCGTCCGCCTCGCGCAGACCATCACCGACCTGGAGGCGCGCGAGCGTGAGAAGATCACGCTGGGCCGGCGCGACCTGACGGCGGAGGAGGGCGAGAAGCTCCGGGCGGCCTTGAAGGAGCGTCGCCTGGGCGAGTACCAGAGCCGCGCCCGCGAGATCTCGCTGTACGCGAGCAAGAGCGTGCTGCCGACCGACACGCGCACGGGCGTCTCGATCGCCACCGACCCGCTGAACGCGCGGGAACTGAACCCGACGTACATGTTCCTGTACCAGTGGGACCTGTGGACGTTCTCCGACATGTTCGCGGGCGTGCGTCTCGCGAACGCCGGGCCCGACGGGCGCCTGCGGAAGGTGGCCGATGCGCCGGTGAAGCGCATCATGAGCGTCGGGCTCCAGCCCCTCGAGGGCCTGTTCTCGGGCACGCAGGACGACATCAACCAGCAGGTCTTCGGCTCGACCGAGCCCACCGCCGCCATCCCGGGCATGGTGCCGCTGGATCCGCGCGTGTCCGTGACGGGGCGTGCCACGGGGACCTGGAACAAGGTGTTCGACGTGCGCCGGGGCACGCTGACGCTCATCGTCTCCTCCGCGCGCCTGGGGGACGTTCTCCGCGCCATCGAGCGCGCCAACTTCATCACCGTCACGGATCTGGACATCGCCCCGGTGGACGTCTGGGACGACCTGCGCGACGGGTACTACTACGGCGAAGAGCACGTGGTGCAGGCGACCATCGGGCTCGAACTCGTCTACCTGCGCGAGTGGCTCGCGCCGTACTTCCCCGCCGAGGTGCGGGCCCTGCTCCAGATCGAGGATCCCGCGACGACCCAGCCCCAGTGATGCCGTCGCACGCGAGAGGAAACGACCCATGAGACTCAAGGGAATCAGCCCGTTCGAGCAGCACGCGGAGAAGATGGTCCTGGGCGTCGTCGCCCTCGCCGGCGTGGGTGCGCTCGTCCTGCAGTTCCTGCCCGGGGGCAACCTCATCAAGGTGGGCAACGAGCAGGTGACGCCCGGGCAGGCCTTCGCGCCCGTGGCGCGCGAAGCCCAGACCCTGCAGGCCCGCGTGAACAGCGACGCGCCCGCGCTCCCGCAGGCCCCGTCGTTCACGCTCGCCGACAAGCTGAACCTGGCCGGGGCGTCGCTCCCGCCGGCCCCGCAGGTCGCGCTGGGCATCGCGCCGCGGATCGGCGCCGGCTCGCTCTCGGGGGCGCTTGCCTCCGGGCTCTACGAGGTGCCCGCCGTCCCCGCGCCCGCGAAGCCCCAGGCCGTCGCGTACAGCGCCACCGTTCACCCGGCGGAGCGGCTGCTCACGCCGGAACTCGCGACGGTGCTGCCGGAGAAGCAGCCGTTCGATCTTTCCGCGGTGAGCATCGAGTTCACGTTCGACGGCTCGGCCCTGCGCGCCGCGCTGGAGGCCGACCCCGACGAGACGGGGCCCAAGGAGCCCGTGCCGCTCTCGTGGTGGCGAGATTCCGCGGGCGCGGGCGACCAGGTCGTCGTGCTGGGGGTGGATGTCGAACGCCAGATGGTCCGCGACGCCGACGGGCGCAGCGTGCCCGAGACCACGCCGCCCGAGCCCGTGCCCCCGATGCCCGGGCGGTTCCAGGGCCTCAAGGCCTGGACCGAGGGCGTCCGCTCGGTGGGCGATGTTCCCTCCGCGCTGGATCTTGCCCGGTTCAATGCGCCCGACATCGAGCGTCCGAAGTTCTACACCACCATCGCGGGCCCCGAGTGGCGCCCGCCGAGCACCGTGATCGCCGCGGGCGACCCGCTCGAGAAGCAGGCCCAGGTCCGTCGCATCCGCCAGACCGAGGCCGACGTCCGCCGCCGGATCGCGAACGCCGAGGCCCGCCTCCAGCAGGCCGGCGGCGGGGGCGATGACAGCCGGCGCGAAACCCGTCCGCGCGAGGGCGGCGGGGGCGGCGGCAAGGGCGGCTCGGGCGGCCCGCGCAACACCGCGCCCACACCCAGCCCCGATCGTGCCAACGCCGAACGCCAGCAGCTCGAACGCACCATCGAGTCGCTCCGCCGGCGGCTCGACGACGTCGCACGCCAGCTCATCGCGCTCGGGGAGCCCGTCGACGGCTACGACGCGCTCGCGCCCCAGGACGAGTCGGGCGCGCTGCCCGAGGAGCCCACCCCGCTGCTGGAGAACGCCGAACTCAAGCTGTGGGCGCACGACGTGAACCCGCAGGTCGGCGCCACGTACCGCTACCGCGCCCGCGTGGTCGTGAACAACCCGCTCTTTGATCGCAACCTGCAGGAAGAGCAGAAGCAGCTCGGGGCCGCGTCCACCCTGCGGGGTGCCTGGTCCGAATGGTCCGAGCCCGTCACCGCCGACCCCAAGCGCGTGCTCTTCATGGTCTCCGCCGAAGACCGCAGCGCGATCTCGCCCCGTCCGCGGGCTACCGCCGAGGTGTACGAGTTCTACTACGGCTTCTACCGCAAGGCCACCGTCGGGCTCGAGCCGGGCGACATCGTCGCGGGCACGGCCAAGCTTCCCGAGCTGCGGGCGGCCGACATGACCAAACTCCAGGAATCGATGACCGCCGGCCAGCCCGGCATGCCCCCCGGCGCCGGCGCTCCTCCGCCTCCTCCTCCCGGCCGCCGCGGCCTCGACCCCGGCGTGCGGGCGCCGCGCGGGCCGGATGGCATGCCAACGCCCGGACGCCAGCCGAACACCGGCCAGCCCGGCGCCACCGGAACCTCGACGCCGGAGATCGTGTGGCCCGCGTGGATGACGCAGGTCCTGCCGAACACCCTGGAGTTCCAGGTGGATGCCCAGTTGCTCGACGTCTTGAGCGTGCCCCTGGACAACCGCCAACGGACGCACGTGGTGCTGCGTCGCTCGGACGGGACGCTGGCGACCCGGGTGCCGGACCTGGAACGCGCTAGCGACCTGCTGAAGCGGCTGGAGGCCTCGGAGAAGGCCGGCCAGACGCAGGGGCAGGAGCCGGATCGCCTGGAAGCACCGGGCCCGTCCCCGATCATCCCGCCGCGGCGGCGCGAGGAGGACCGAGGGCGTGCGCCGGGCGGCGGCGGCGGGGGCGGCGGTTAAGTGGGATGCGCGTGAGGGATCGTCTCGCGCAAATCGAAGGAAGACGGAAACTTAAAGAATCGTCGCCTCGGGTTCGAGCGAGCCGCTTGACAACGCGGAGACGAGGTCTAGACTCCCCTCCCCCCATTCCACACGGGCGACAAGCCAGTGGGGCATGACGGGGACCGAAAGGCGGAAACGCCGTTCGACAGGTCTTTGAGAACCGGATACGGAAGAATCTCACTCCCCGAAGAGAGGGCGACGTGGCTGCCTAGGCCGCGGCGTCGAGCAACGGGGAGGAAGTGCCCGGCACATCGTGAAGGATGTGCCGGAAGGTAAGTGGATAGCGCGCGAAGGCGAGAATCACACGACGGGCGAAGGGCGAATGCCAGACGAAGGCAGTTCGCGGCGTCCGGTTGGTGTGACCGAATAAGGGCGCATGGTGGATGTCTTGGCGTCGAGAGGCGATGAAAGACGTGGGAACCTGCGATAAGCCACGGGGAGCCGGTAACCAGGCTGCGATCCGTGGATTTCTGAATGGGGCAACCCACCCGCAAGGGTACTTCACTCTGAATGCATAGGGGTGAAGAGCGAACGTGCTGAAGTGAAACATCTCAGTAGGCACAGGAAAAGAAAGCAACCGCGATTCCGTGAGTAGCGGCGAGCGAAAGCGGATAAGCCAGCAGAAGAGCGAAGCGTTTGAATGACGCGCCGGAGAAGGTGAAAGCCCTGTAGCCGGAAGCTGGTGAGCTCATAGAGTAAACTCGGGCTCGGGAAACCCGGGTTGAAGATGGGGGGTCCACCCTCCAAGGCTAAATACTCCTCGACGACCGATAGTGAATCAGTAAGGCGACTGAACGATGAAAAGCACCGCGATGAGCGGAGTGAAAGAGCACCTGAAACCATGCGCTTACAAGCGGTCGGAGTCCGCAAGGATGACGGCGTGCTTTTTGCATAATGAGCCGGCGAGTTGGTCTGTACGGCGAGCCTAAGGTCTACCGGACCGGAGGCGGAGCGAAAGCGAGTCTGAGAAGGGCGTGCAGTCGTACGGGCCAGACGCGAAACCTTGTGATCTACCGTTGGTCAGGCTGAAGGGCGGGTAACACCGCCTGGAGGGCCGAACGGGTGACCGTTGAAAAGGTCTCCGATGAACTGACGGGAGGGTTCAAAGTACAATCAAACTGGGAGATAGCTCGTTCTCTCCGAAATAACTCTAGGGTTAGCCTCAGGCTGCAAGCGTTGGGGGTAGAGCTACTGGATGAAGTCGGGGGTCTACCCGACTACCCGCTTCAACCAAACTCCGAATACCGACGCCCGAGACCTGGGAGATAGACGGTGAGTGACAATATCCATCGTCAAAAGGAGAACAATCCTGATCGCCAGCTAAGGCCCCAAATCTCTGCTCAGTTCGAAAGGAAGTTGGGTTGCTGTGACATCCAGGATGTTGGCTTAGAAGCAGCCATCATTTAAAGAGTGCGTAACAGCTCACTGGACGAGGAACTCAGCGCCGATAATGATCGGGAATAAGCAGGGAGCCGAAGCTGCGGGCTCGAAAGAGCGGTAGGAGAGCGTTCCAGGCGCGGTGAAGCCGTCCCGGAAGGGTAGGTGGAGCGCCCGGAAGTGAATATGCCGGCTTGAGTAACGATTAACAGGGTGAGAATCCCTGTCGCCGCATACCCAAGGTTTCCTGGGGAAGGTCATTCCGCCCAGGGTGAGCCGGGACCTAAGGCGAGGCCGAAAGGCGTAGTCGATGGACAGCAGGTCAAAATTCCTGCGCCGTCGTCGGGAACGGATCTTCAAGCTCCGCGGGACTGCTAGATGTCCAGGCCCTTGTGGCCGATGCGGGGGGCGAGGGTTCCTAGAAAAGCCGACGACAAGCCCGTACCAAAACTGACACAGGTGGGTGGGGCGAATAGCCTCAGGCGCGCGAGAGAACGGTCGTGAAGGAACTAGGCAAGTTAACCCCGTAAGTTCGCAAGAAGGGGGGCCTCGCCGTAAGGCAGGCCGCAGAGAAAAGGGTCTGGGAACTGTTTATCAAAAACACAGCTCTGTGCTAAGACGCAAGTCGACGTATACAGAGTGACGCTTGCCCGATGCCGGAATGTCAAGGGAGCGGGTCAGGGAAACCGAAGCTCGCGACCGAAGCACCGGTGAATGGCGGCCGTAACTATGACGGTCCTAAGGTAGCGAAGTTCCTTGTCGGGTAAGTTCCGACGCGCATGAATAGCGTAATCACTGGACTCCTGTCTCCACGACCGACTCGGTGAAATAGAAGTGGCGGTGAAGATACCGCCTTCCCGCAGCAAGACGGAAAGACCCCGTGGACCTTCACTGCAGTCTTGTATTGGCCACGAGCTTATACTGCGTAGCATAGGTGGGAGGCTTTGACGCCCGGGTTCCGGCCCGGGAAGAGCCACAGGTGAAATACCACCCTGGATTGGTTTGTGGCCTAACCTCGATTCCCGTGAATCCGGGCGAGGAACAGTGCATGACGGGCAGTTTGACTGGGGCGGTCTCCTCCTAAAGAGTAACGGAGGAGTGCAAAGGTCGGCTCAGCACGGATGGAAACCGTGTGTCGAGTGCAAGAGCACAAGCCGGCTTTACTGCAAGACCGACAGGTCGAGCAGTCTCGAAAGAGGGCTCTAGTGATCCTGCGATCCCGTGTGGAAGGGTCGTAGCTCATCGGATAAAAGGTACCCCGGGGATAACAGGCTGATCGCGCCCGAGCGTCCATAGCGGCGGCGCGGTTTGGCACCTC
>JANRJV010000040.1:0-78955 GCA_033763795.1 Planctomycetota bacterium | reverse complement strand
GTCACCGGGTCGTGCCGCGGCAATACCCGCATCCGCTCGCGCAGCTCGTTCGCCAGATACGTTCCCGTCGCCGACGACGTCGACCAGTCGTTGTTTGAACTGAACGCGGCCTGCGCCTCGATCAGCGCCAGCACCCCCACGGCGATGATCACCGTCGCCAGCGCCGTTTCCAGCAGCGTGAACGCGGACCGCGCCCGCCGGCGATCACGTCGCACCGACTCGCCCTGGTTCAGCATGGTCCGAATACCTGAGCCGTTCATGCGTACTCCGAATGGCCTCGCAACAGGCCCTGCATCGGCTAGCGCACGATCTGACTCATCTTGAAGATGGGGAGAATGATCGCCATCGCGATGAAGCCGACGACTGAACCCATTAGGATGATCATGATGGGCTCGATCATGCTGGTAACGGCCTTGATGGCGTCCCGTAACTGCTTGCTGTAGTAGGCGGCGACTTCCGAGAGCACCTCGCCCAGCTTTCCGGACTCTTCGCCCGCGCCGATCATCTGGACGACGGCGTGGGGGAGCAGCTTGTCCTGGGCGAGCGACGGGGCGATCTTGCGGCCCTGCTTGACGGCGGCGTACACGCCGCGCCACATCTTCTTGTAGATGCGGTTGCCGGCGATGTCCCCGGTGATGGCGAGGGTGTCGAGCATGGGGACGCCCGCGTTGATGAGCTCGCCCATGGTCTGGAGCGATCGGCTGATGTAGAGGGCGCGGAACATCCGCTTGAAGATGGGGGCACGGAGCTTGAAGATGTCGAGCCAGAGCCCGCCGACCTCGGTCTTGACGAAGACGATCAGCCCGGCGCCCGCGAGGACGACGGCGGCGATGAGGTAGGGCCAGTAGGCGACCATCCACGCGCTCAGGGCCATCAGGAAGGTTGTCGCCCAGGGGAGGACGTCTTCCTTGCCCTCGAAGACCTTCCCGAAGCGGGGCAGGACGAAGGTCAGCAGGAAGGCGGTGACGGCGACGGCCATGGTCCCGATCACGCCGGGGTAGATCATGGCGCCGATGACCATCTTCTTGGTCTCGATCTGCTGGGAGGTGTAGGAGGCGATGCGGTCGAGCATCTTGCCGAAGGAGCCCGACATCTCCGACGCGCGGACCATGTTGACGTAGAGGGCGTTGAAGAGCTTGGGATGCCGCGAGAGGGCTTCAGAGAACTGCTTGCCCGACTCGACGTCGGACTTGAGGCCGTTGATCACCTGTCGGAAGCGGGCGTGCTCGGTCTGTTCGGCGATGCCCTCGAGGGCGGAGCGGATACCGATGCCGGCGCGGACCATGACGGCGAGCTGCGTGGTGAAGTCGAGGACGTGCTTGAGCGAGGGCTTGCCGCTGTTGAGGTCGCGAAGAGTGCGTGCGAACCTTGACCCGGCGAGATCGGAGCCGACCTGATTGATCGCCAGGACGTGGTTGCCCTGCTGGCGGAGCGTGACGGCGGCGTCGGAGGCGGACGCGGCGCTCAGCACGCCCACGACTGTCTGCCCCGAGCCGGAGCGCACCTGGTAGCGGTAGGAGGGCATCGGTTACCTCACGAATCGCGTCGGTCGAGGGGGAACGTTCAGGCGGCGAGCTGTCGTTCGAGCTTGTCGGGGTGGGCCGCCTGGGCGATGGCGTCGTCGCGGCTGATCATGCCGTTGAAATAGAGCTGGGCGATCGAGGTGTCGAGGCTCTGCATGCCCATGGCGCGGCTGGTCTCGATGACGTTGGGGATCTCGAAGGTGCGGCCCTCGCGGATGAGGTTGCGGACGGCCGGCGTGCACAGCAGCACCTCGACGCCCGGGACCATGCCCTTGGCGTCGACTCGGCTGAAGAGCGTCTGGCTGATGACGGCCTGAAGCGTGTTGGCGAGCATGGCGCGGATCTGGTTCTGCTGGTTCGCGGGGTACATGTCGATGATGCGTTCGACGGTCTGGGCCGCGCTGCAGGTGTGCAGGGTGGAGAGCACGAGGTGGCCCGTCTCGGCGGCGGTCATCGCCAGGGCGGTGGTGTCGAGGTCGCGCATTTCGCCGACGAGGATGATGTCGGGGTCCTGTCGCAGGGCGTGCTTGAGCGCGCTGGCGAAGCTGGGCATGTCCTGCCCCAGCTCGCGCTGCTCGATGAGGCAGCGGCTCGACTGCAGCACGTACTCGACGGGGTCTTCCAGCGTGATGATGTGCGCCTGGTAGCGCTCGTTCATCGCCTGGATCATGGCGGCCAGCGTGGTGCTCTTGCCCGAGCCCGTATCTCCGGTCACGAGCACGAGGCCGCGGGGCAGGTAGGTGAGCCGGCTGATCACTTCCGGGAGATTCAGCTTGGCCAGCGGCGGGACCTTGGTCTTGATCAGACGCATGGCGATGCCGACGACGCCGCGCTGGCTGTGCGCGTTGACGCGGTAGCGGCCGATGCCCGGCTGTTCGTAGGAGAAGTCCGCGTCGCGGTTCTTGGCGAAAAGCTCGAGCGTGTTGCCCGAGGCCATCTGCTCCAGGTAGCCCCGCACCATCTCGGGCGAGAGGGCCGGGCAGTCCATCGGGGTCATGACGGTGTGGATGCGGCAGACGGGGGGGTGGCCGGCCACGATGTGAATGTCCGAGGCGTCGGACTGGGCGGCGTGCTTGAGAATGGTGTCGAGCGTCACGGACATCCTCCGGTGGGCGGCCGAGTGCATGCGCAGAGGTGACTGCGCTCCGCCAGGGACTGGAGGAATCGGTGGATGGCGGGAGGGGGGTGAATGGGTCCGGGGCGGGCCGCGGGGGTTGGGGAGGGTCTGATCGGCAGACTCCGCACAGCCGTCCGGGTCCGCGGGAGGGTCCTGCGCGATAACTCCTTCACGTCAAGGAGTTTGGCGAGATGGTCTTTCCTCGGCCCCGCCGCGCCGCTACCTTCTAGCACGTTGAAGGGGAAAGAAAGCGATCACCCTGTAGAGGGGAGGTCGCAGGAAACGCCGCGGAGCCCTCCTCGGCGGGGAGAAAGAAGTACCCCATGAGCGCGTTCGAGCGCCACGATGTTCCTCCGTCCGAGCGGTCCCCATATGCAGCAGGCTCTTCGGGTTCGGGCCGTCCTTCGGGCAACGGCGAGCCTGTCCCGCCGGCTTTGCCGCTGCCCGGGGGCGAAGCGCAGGCACCGATGCGGGCGGGGATCGCAGAGCCCAAGTTTGCACCACGACCGGGGCTGATCCAGCAGCAGGCGGGCGAGCCGACGGCCGATGTGCCATCGCTTCGGCTGATGCCGGTGGAGGTGGCGTTTCTTGATCGAGCCTTGGCCGGGCTGACGTCCCGGGAGCGGGAAGTGCTTCTGACGATCTGCTCCGGGGGGACGAACGAGGCCATGGCCGAGCGTCTGTGCATCGCGCTTCCGACGCTGCGCACCCACTTGATGCGGCTGAACCAGAAGCTTGGCACGTCCGGTAAGAGCGACGTCGTCCGCTTTGTCGCGGCGACGCTGTTGGAAGGGTACCGGTCGGGTCAGTTGGGGGTCATCTCGGATAAGTCGTGATTTGACAGGCAGATAGCGACCTAGTAGCTTCTCGGCGATGTTCCCCGCAACGCGGGGGCGGGCAGGGGAGCGACTTTGGTCAAACTCGCGCAAATCCTAAAGGTTTGTGGTTACCCAACAAAATCAGAGGGTGTTGGTAGTCTCATGGTCGATGAACGAACCGGGTGGATGGCGTTCGGGCTCGGGGCCCGGCGCGTGCAGCGGGTTGTTCATCCACATTGATCAGCGGTTTTGCACGGACTAACCGCAAGGGGTATTCTGAAGCCTCGTCCGGAAATGTTTGCAGAGAGGCGTTTCGAATCGGACGGTGTGTGGCACGCGGCCTGGGGTAGCGAGTCTGACTCCCGGCATGCGACCACGGCGGATCACACGGGTGGTCCGCGATCTGAGAGCAAGGGAATCGAGGTCGCCCCGGCTGTGCTTCGCGGGCGGCGCAGTTCAGGGTTGATTTCGTCGCAGTCTTCACCCACGTGGCCTTGAAGAAAGGAAGAGGAATGAATCGCAGCAATGCAAGGATCTTGGCGATGTTGGCCGGTATGGCCATCGCCCCCTGCGCTTGGGCGCAGGGCATCGACGTCGATCAGCCGACGCGTGACGCTGGCGCGACCTTCGAGGTCGTCGGTCCCAACGCGGTGGTCGACATCACCGTGACCAAGGCTGAGGGCACCCCGGCCGCGATCGGCAACGCAGTCGCGCTGACGGCGAGCTACCAGTACCAGATCGCCGCGACGACCTCCGCGGGCGGCGTGACGGTTCTGCAGGCGTTCGCCGCGATCCCGGATGCGGCGATCGACTCCAACAAGGACGGGACGTACGGCGACGCCGGCGCGACCGGCGCCGGCGCGACGTTCACCTCGCGTATCCACTTCGGCCGCATCGCCGGTCTGACGACGCTGCTGAACACCTTCCAGGCGCAGGTCGACGCCGATCCGGCTCTGATCAGCCTCGTCGTCCAGCTCCGTGTCAACGCGGGCGCGAACTCGGCGACCACCGAGATCACGCAGACCGGCGCGGGCGTTCTGACCGCCGCGGGCGAAGCGCTCGAAGTCCTCAACACTCCGATCGCGATCTCCAACGCCTACGTTTCGACCTCGGGCGGCAACACCGTTCTGAACCTCGTGTTCAACCGCAGCCTCGACAACACCGTCGCTGCGAACGACAACCCCGAGGCGGGCGGCACGACCGGCAACCAGACCAGCGTCGTCGGCAACCTGGTTCTCACGGACTTCCAGCTCGCCGCTGACGCGACCTTCGGCACGCCCCTGGCGCTGACCGGCACGCTGGTTCCCGCTCCGGCGTTCGTCGTCGGCAGCAACGGCACGACCGTCCAGATCGCGATCACGCCTCCCACGAACGTGGCCGCCGGCCAGTTCGTACGCGTGAACGACGGCGACGCGGTCGACGGCGACGCGAACGACGCCGTGGGCAACTTCGACGGCATCCTCGCCGACGTGATCGGCAACTTCGCCGAGCTCGACACGAACGGCGTGCAGATCACCGCTCTGCCCACCTTCACCATCACTTCCGCCAACTTCATCCAGCAGATCACCGCCGACGCAGCGGTCGCCAACGCGGTCCGCGTGACGTTCAGCCTCCCCGTGAACACGGGCGACCTGGGCGACTTCGGCGCGGGCACCACGTTCTTCGGGCAGTTCCTCCGCAAGGCGGACGGCACGGCGAGCGACCTCGAGATCACCGGCGCTGCGATCGACCCCAATGACCCCAACTCGGTGCTGCTGACCATCGACCGCACCGACGCGGACCCGGATGACGCGGTGTTCGCCGACGGCCTGTCGCTCGACGGGGCCGGCTACCGCCTCGACACCACCGCGACCGGCGCGAACGTTCCTTCGTCGATCTTCGCGACCAACGACTACGCCACGGCACAGCAGCTGGCGCTGGGCGATGACATCGCCCCCGTCCTCGTCGGCTACGGCTTCCTGGACCGCGATCGCGACGGCCGGATCGACGCGTTTGGCGCCATCTTCAACGAGCCCGGCACCTCGACGGTGACCCAGGCCAACGTCACCTTCCGCAAGATCAACGCGACGGTGCAGCCGATCGGCCAGATCCGCTCGGACGGCACGCTCGTCAACGACATGGTCGTTGCCGACGCGGCTCCTGCCAACAACGTGATCCCCTACGTCACCACCGGCACGGTGCAGGAAGTCTCGTCCGTCAACGACAACAACGTCAACACTCCCGCCCGCCTCAGCGTCAACAACGCCGTGGTGTGGAACATCCAGGAGGAGTTCAACTGGGACAACATCCCGGCGACGACCGGCGACGCCGAGGCGATCCCCGGGACGGGCGGCGGCGTGGGCGGCACTCCCTTCGCGACCATCGAGTCGACGACGGGCGTCCCCTTCACCGACGTGAACGGCAACCTGCTCAGCGCCTCGGCGCTGACGGCGACGAACGTCACGCTGGACTTCGCGGCTCCCGTGGTTCTGCCCCGCTTCCACACGGGCGACAACACCAACAACGACTTCCTGCCCGCCGGCCCCGCCTTCACGGGCGGCCCGAGCGACGGTGACGCGATCGCGATCGACGACGTCAACTCGCTGCTCAACGAGCAGTCGGACGACGGCGACAGCACCAGCTACGAGACTCGCGACCTGGGCGACGCGATCTACAACAACCTGATCGTGTTCGTCGGCAGCGAGAACTTCGCCGGCGGCGGCGTGACGAACCAGGGCCAGGTCCGGTTCGGGTCGGGCGGCGCGACCGGCTTCGCGGCGGCCGATGAGGCCTTCACCACCAACAACATCACGGCGTTCGTCAACCGCACCGCCAACGCGGCGGTCGTGGCGGGCGTGCCGGTGTCGATCGGCGCGGGCAGCGGCCTGGCCGATGCCGCGGGCAACGAGACCACTCTCGCCGAGACCGCGACCGTCAACATTACCGGCCCCTACGTCGCTCTGCAGCCCAGCGCTGCGAACGGCCAGCCGATCTTCAGCGGCTTCCTCGTGAGCACCGACGCTGATCCCTTCGCCGAGGAGATCATCCTCACCTTCAATCGCGCCCTTGATCCGGCGACCGTGACCGCCGCGGACTTCGCGATCTCCCCCGGCACGCTCGGGACGGTGACCGCCTCCGGCAGCACCGTCACGCTCGGCCTGACCGGCGACACCGTCTCGACGACGAGCACGGTTCAGGTGACCTTCAACGGCTCGACGCAGGTGATCGGCTCGGCCAGCGGCGGCCCGACGACTTCGTCGGTCGCTCCCAACGCCGGCGCCTTCATCAACGTGTTCAACGTCGGCGGCATCCCGAACCCCACCTTCCCGACGCAGGCGATGGCCATCATGGACATCACCGGTCGCGCGCTGCGTGGCGGCACGGGCCTGGCCCGCGGCACGCAGATCTCGGCTCTGATCGCCGTTCCGCACATCCACCGCATCAGCGGCACCCGGGATAACGTCCCGTTCGTTCTCGATGCGGTCGGCGTCAACGACTCGCTCAGCGGCGGCGCCGATCTGGCGAGCCTTAACGCCGCCAACAACGTCTTCTTCGGCCTCCGCCGGACTCTCTACGGCGGCCACGCCGGCGGCAACACGATCGCCTTCCGCACCGAGCAGGATGACGGCACTTTCGTCACCGGCGACGTCGTGGCGATGAACATCAACTTCAACAACCTCACCAACGTCACCTTCACCGGCAACGGCGAGGCCAGCAACTTCACGCAGACCCCCGGCGACCGCTTCACCAACGGCACCTTCGACTTCTGCTGGGATGTGATCCGCGCCTCGGGCGGCCGGATCGAGAACCTCTTCGCCAACGGCCCGGTCTGGGGCGGCGTCCCGATCGCTTCCACCGCCGTCATCACCTCGAACGACGGCTCTTACGAGCTGCACGTTTCGCTGCCCTTCGGCATCTTCGACGGCCTCAACCGCCTCGCCGGGGTTGACCCGATCGTGATCATCGTTGCTCAGGAGCCCGATGGCACTCGCACGGTCGTCTCCAGCGTCCTGGCTTCGGCCATCGCCGCTGACAGCGCTCTGACCGATGCCAACGGCGCTCCGATCGTGTTCCGCGCTCAGAACCGCACGCAGCAGTCCAGCGGCGAGGCGTCTGACGCGTTCAGCTTCGACTTCGACGTGGCCGACGTGGGTCGCGAGTCGATCTTCCAGGGCTGGAACGCCATCGGCAACCAGCGGAAGTTCGGCTTCTCGACCAGCGCTTCCAGCAACCCGCTGCTCCCCACGGGCGTGGTTGCGGCTGACGTGCGGACGTTCGGCGCCGGCGGCGTTCCCGCCGCGAGCCGGATGCCCTTCGCCGGCCCCTTCGAGCAGTTCGCCCTGTTCCGCGACACCAACTCCGACGGCTTCTGGACGATCGCTGACGGGACCGACCTGTCGGGCATCGTGGTCGACGTGAGCTGCCTGCGTCACTTCATCTGGACGCTGACCAGCCGCGGCCTGAGCGTCGGCAGCGGCGTCTCCAGCATCGTCGGTGGCTACGGCATCGGCTTCTTCAACAACTCGGGCACCGCCGGCGGCGGCTCGACCTTCGGCATGTTCCAGTTCGGCACCGCTCTGGACTCCGGCGAGTTCTTCCCCTCCGCGTTCCCCAACAACGCCACGACCCAGGGCTGGGCGTTCGTGACCGCCAAGCAGGCGTTCGCGACCCCGGCCGCCGTTGCTGACATCGATGGCAACGGCGAGGTCGACTACATCATCAGCTTCCGCAACAACGGCCCCAACGCCGCGGCTGCCGGCCGCCAGACCACCGAGGTCTCCAGCTTTGACCTGAGCGCCGAGTCGCCCGAAGAGGATCCCCAGGACACGGGCGCCATCTCTGACGGCCAGGCCATCTTCGTTCACTTCGGTCGGTAACTAAGCGGTTCGAAACGTCGGGCACGGGCCCGACGGTGTGAAGCACTTAGAGGGGGTCCGCTTCGGCGGGCCCCCTTTTTCGTTTTTGTGCCGCCTTTCGCTTATCGGCCGGTAGAATGGCTTCCTGCGTCGGGGGATTCTCGTCGGGCAAGGAGGTTGCGGCGTGACCGGACGCGTGCTGAGCGCCATGTTCGCGATAGCGGCGACGCTGGCGGGCTGTGCCAGCCAGGCGGCGGCTCAGTTCGGAACGCCCGGTTCGACGCCGGTGCGTGTTCGACTGGTTGGTGAGCTGCTGGTCGACAGTGGTTTGCCGCCGGTCGCCGCGGCGGATCAGATCGGCGTCTTCTATCAGGACCAGTTGGTCGGGGTGCACACCTTCGGGACCGATCTGGAGTCGTTCTCGATCGTGGTGTACGGCGATGTGGAGTCGACGACCGAGGTCGAGGGGCCGAGCGTCGGCGATAGCGTGGAGTTCCGCTTTTTCGACTCCAGCACGAACACGACGTCGGACAATGTCCAGACGGAAAACCTGGCGGGCGAGCCGCTGAACTACGAGTACGACGGGCAGGAAGTGCCGGAGATCCCGGGCTTTCCGTTCGACCCGACCCCGACGCGCGAGCTGAATCTTCGGCTGGCCGCGAGCTCGGGGGACGGGGACGGAGACGGCGATGGCGACGGTGACGGAGATGGGGACGGAGACGGCGATGGCGACGGGGACGGCGGCTCGGCCGGGGAGTACGACGTCAACGGGGACGGGAAGGTCGACGAGGACGATGTTTCGACGGTGCTGCGGGCGGTGATCGGCGGGCGTCTGAGCGCCGACGAGGTCCGCCGGGCCGACGTGAATGATGACGGGCGAGTGAGCACCCAGGACGCCATCGAGATCATGCGGAACCGTGGCACGCGAACAACCACGACCAACTGAGCGGGTTGCGGGGCGGGCGGCTCGAATGGCAACCGCGAGCGGGCGCGGCTTCACGCTGATCGAGCTCGTGGTGGTGCTGGTGATCGTGGGCGCGGTGGCGGGGGCGATGGCGTCGTGGGCCCTTCGTCCGAGCGAAGGGGCCCGGGTTCGGCGGGCGGCGCTGGGCGTGATGACCGGGCTCGTCGGCGCCCGGCTGGAAGCGATGAAATCGGGGAGGGCGGTGCCGTGGCGTGTCCAAGCGGAGAAGGACGAGGTCGTGCTGATGGTGTCGGAGGAGCTGCGTGCGTCGTTCCCGCTCGACGGGGCGGCGGTGTGGCGTCCGCCGAGCGGGCCCGGCCTGTCGGCGGAGCCGCTGGCGTCGAGCTCGTGGTTCGACGCTTCGGGGCGGACGCCGGCGCGGCTCGTGGGGATCAGCGGAGAGGGTCGGGGCGGATCGGCGGGCGGCGCGGGCGCTCGTACGATCGTCTGGATCGAGCTGGACCCGGTGTCGGGATCGGTATCCATCCGGAACGAGCAGGAGGCGCGGCGATGAGAGTGCAGGCGGCGCGGACGGCGGGGACGCGAGCGGGCGGCTTCACGCTGGTTGAAGTTCTGTTCGTGGTGATCATCATCGGGCTGATCGCGGCGATCGCCGTGCCGCGACTGGGCAAGGCTTTCGGGAAGGGTCAGGTGAAGACGACGGTCGCGCAGATGGCGCGGCTGAGCGCGGCGGTGGAGGAGTTCAAGGCCGACGTGATGCGGTACCCGACCGAACAGGAGGGGCTGAAGGCGCTGGTGGAGAAGCCGCAGGGCGTGGACGCGTGGAAGGGCCCGTACCTGGACCGGCGCGTCGTGCCCAAGGACGGCTGGAATCATGACTTTCACTACCGGCTGGACGACACGTTCGGCTTCCTGATCAAGTCGCTGGGAGCCGACGGGAAAGAAGGCGGAGAGGGCGACAACGCGGACCTCGACAACCGTTCATGACGCAGTCGGCACCGCTCAACTCCGGCTCGGTGTTCGGCGACGGCCCCGGGGGCCGGGGCCCCGGGCTGTTGTATGAGAGCGGTTCGTTCGCGCGGGTGCTGCTCGGGTCGGGAGAAGTGTCCGAAGGGCAGTGGCGTACGGCCCAGGAGATCGCCCGGCGTCAGGGAACCAGCGAACTGCACGCGCTGCTTGACCTCGGGCTCGTGAGCGAGGCGGTGCTGGCGGAGCGGCTCTCGGCGTGGTCGGGACTGCCCCGGTGGAAGCCCGGCGAGGAGCGTGGGGCGCTGAGCGCCTCGGCGCCGCTGGAGTTCATGCGGGCGTCGGGGGTTCTCGTGCTGGAGGACGCGGCGTCCGACGTCGGCGACGCGCCGGCGGAGGCGGTGGCGCCGCGGCTGGTCGTCACGGATCTCTCGGACCGGTTCCTGATGCAGTCGCTGCTGTCGAGGTACGGCGCGGACGTGCCGGCGATGATCGGCTCGCTGCGGGAAGTGCGGGCGTTTCTCGAGGAACTGGACGCGGGCCCGGAGTCCGACGCGGGCGAAGAGGGGCACGAGCAGATCGACGTTTCGGGCGAGCTGTCGGCGCTGCGCGACATGGCGAGCGAGGCGCCGGTGGTGCGCTTCTGCAACCAGATGGTCGAGCGCGCGATGCACCTGGGCGCGTCGGACATCCACCTTGAACGGTTCGATAAGCGGGTCTCGCTCCGCTTCCGTGTGGACGGCATCCTGATCGACCAGCCGGCGCCCCCGCTGAGGCTGTACGAAGCGATCCTCTGCCGCATCAAGATCATGGCGAACCTGGACATCGCGGAGCGTCGGCGCGCGCAGGACGGGCGGGTCCCCATGCGCCTGCGCGGGCGCATGGTGGACATGCGCATCAGCATCGTCCCGACGATGTACGGGCAGGACTCCGCCATCCGCCTGCAGGACCGGCAGAAGCTGGCGGACATCGATCTGAACGACCTGGGGTTCAGGCCCCGCGACGTGAAATTCCTCGTTTCCGCCTCGGAGAAGAGCCACGGGATCCTGCTGATCACTGGCCCTACGGGCTCGGGCAAGACGACGACGCTGTACGCGCTGCTGCGGCGGGTGTACACGCCCGAGCTCAAGTTCGTCACGGTCGAGGACCCGGTCGAGTACGCGATGGACGGCGTCAACCAGATCCAGGTGAACCCCGCGATCAATCTCACGTTCGGCAACACGCTGCGGCATGTGCTGCGGCATGACCCGGACGTCATCTTGATCGGTGAGATCCGCGATCGCGAGACCGCGGAGATCGCGTTCCAAGCGTCGCTGACGGGCCACATGGTGCTGTCGACGCTGCACACCAACAACGTGCCCGGGACGTTCGTCCGTCTGGTCGACATGGGCGTGGAGCCTTACCTTGTCAACGCGGCGGTGGAGGGGGTCAGCGCCCAGCGGCTGATGAGACGGATCTGCACGGCGTGCGGGAACGAGCCGGGCGGGCGGGAGGCGTGCAAGAACTGCGGCGGCATCGGGTATCGCGGGCGCATCGCGGTGATGGAATTCAGCGGGCTGTCCCGCGATGTGAAGCGCTGCATCCTCGACGGCGCGGAGGAGCACCGGATCCGGGGCGCGCTGCTGGAGTCGGGATACATCCCGCTGCGGCGCGTTGCGGAAGAACTGGTCGCGGCGGGCGTGACGGACGAGGCGGAGGTTGTCCGGGCGCTGGGCGCCGCGGCGGAGGAGGTTGAGCCTTGACGCAGTTCGCGTACACCGCCATCGCGGTCGCGGGCAGCGGGGGCGCTCCCGGCGCGATCGTGCGCGGACGCGAGGAAGCGCCCGACGAGCGCCGGCTCCGGTCCGAGCTGCGTCAGCGGGGATTGCTTGTCCTGGAGGCGCGGCCGGTGCGGCTCCGGGATGCGCTGCGCGCCTCGCTGGGCGGCAGCGGGGGGCTGAAGTCGCGGGACGTCGAGTGGTTCTTCGGCACGCTGCGGACGCTGCTGGCGAGCGCGGTGCCCATCGAATCGGCGCTGGCGACGATGCAGGAACTGGCGCCGAGCGAGCGCATGCGGAGCGTGTGCGGCGACGTGCGGTCGAAGCTGCGGGGCGGGTCGTCCCTGGCGGACGCCGTCGCTTCGCGGGCGGGGCTGGCGCAGCCGCGCCATTTAGCGTTGCTGCGCGCCGGGCACGAGTCGGGCCAACTGGCGCACGCGGTCGCGCTGATCGATTCGGGGCTCGCGACGGCGCGGCGGATCCGCTCGACGGTGACGGGGCGGCTGATCTATCCGGCGATCCTGCTGGTCGCGGCGGTGGGGGCGGTGTGGTTTCTGGCGACCTTCGTCGTGCCGAAGTTCGCCGCGACGCTCGAGGCGCTGGGCGGCGACCTTCCGCTGAGCACGCGGGTGACGCTCGGTGCGGCCCGGGCCGCGGTGTGGGTCGCGCCGGCGGTGCTCGTGACGGGCGTCGTGCTGTGGGCGCTGCGGGGGCGGCTGATCGGTCGGGCGACGCGGGCGAGGCTGTCGCGGCTGGCGCTGCGGACGCCCCTGGTGGGCGGGCTTGTGTGGCATCGCGAGGGGGCCGTCATCAGCGATGTCATCGCGACGATGATTGAAGGCGGGGCCGACGTGCTGGCGGGGCTGGAGCAGGCGGAGCAGGTGGTGGGGTCGCCCGCGATCGGGGAGCGGCTGACGGCGGCCAGGCGGCGCATCCGGGAAGGAACGGATCTGGGCGAAGCGTTCGCCGATGCGCGGGTGCTTCCTCCGATGGTTTCGGCGGTGCTGCGCGTGGGGATCAAGGGCGGCGATCTGACGGGCGGGCTGCGGCGTGCGAGCGACATGTGCGTATCGCACCAGGAGCGCGTGACGGAGAAGCTGCTGGTGCTGCTGGAGCCCGCGGTGATCGTCGTGATGGCCGGGGCGGTGGGATGGGTCGTGTATTCACTGGTGATGGGTATGCTCGCGATGAACGACCTGGGCGGACTCTGAAGCGCGAAACGGAGGCGGTGCGATGGGACGGACTGACAATCGCGGAGCGTGGTCGCGGATCGCGGCGCGGGCGCTCAGCGCCGCGGGGATGTGCGCGGCGCTGGCGGGATGCGGCGCGGAGCGAGCGAGTTCGCCCACGACGATCGCCGAGCCGCCGAACCGCGCGCTGCGTCCGGCGCCCGCGTACGTGCCGATGCCCGTGAGCGAGTCATTGAGCGATGTACTGGCCGACGGCGCGGGGCCCGGCGGGCCCGAGCTGGTCTCGCGGCATGCGCTGACGATGCCGCCGCAGCTCGACCCGGTGGAGCCCACGACGGTCGACGGCCAGCCGGGGGGGCTGATCCCGCTGGAGATGGACCTCCGGGCCGCGGACATCGCCGACGTGCTGCGCGTGATGCTGGGCGAGCATCTGCAGCGGGATTACGCGCTGGATCCCAAGGTGAGCGGGCAGGTGACGCTGTCAATCGACGGGGAGTTCACGCGCGCGGAGCTGGGCGAGATCGTTTCGGGCGTGCTGGGGATGCTGGGCTACATCACGGAGGAACGGGGCGGGACGCTGTTCATCCGGCCCGGCGACCGGATGCCCCGGGCGGCTTCGGCGCCGATTCTTGACGGAGCGCCCGGCCTGGAGACCGATGCGCCCGCGCTGCGCGTGCGGCGCATGCGGCACATCGCCGCGGATCAGACGGCGACGCTGGTGCGCGAGCTCATCTCGGAGAACGGGCGGGCGCTGGTCGTGGGCCGATCGGTCGTCGTTGCGGAATCGACGAGACAGATCGGGCGCGTCTCGCGTCTGCTGGCGGCGCTGGACGTCCCGGCGTTCAGTGGCTCGGAGATCTGGACGTACCGCCTCGCGCACCGCACGCCCGAGGACGCCAAAAAGATCCTCGATGAGCTCGCGACGGGCACGGGGATCAGCGCCAGCACCGACCCGCAGGTTGCCTTCATCCCGATGCCCGGCACGCAACGCCTGATCGTGGTCTCGCGCGACGGAAGCCTGCAACCGATCATCGGCTCGCTGCTGCGCGACGTCGATGCGCCGCCGGACGGCGAGCGCCGGCAGCGGTACGCCTACCGCGTGCAGCACATGCAGATGGCGTCGCTCGTCAACCTGATCCGCCAGTTCTTCTCCGACAAGATCGAGCAGACCGCCGTGGGCTCCGCTTCGGCGGCCGGAGCGGGCTCGATGGGCCGGGGCATCCGCCTGGTCGAGGATCAGCAGACCGACGTCATTCTCGTGCAGGCGACCGCGTCGGATTACGCGGAAGTGCTGAGCGTCCTGCGTGCGATCGATCGTCCGCCGCAGCAGGTGGTCATCCAGTCGATCATCGCGGAGGTCCGGCTCGCGAACAACCTGGAGTACGGCGTGGAGTACTTCCTGCGGACCCAGACCGGATTCGCGGACTTCGAGTTCAGCGGGGCCGCACCCATCAACGATCCCGAGCAGGCGACCGGCGGCGCGTTCATCACCGGGGCCGACGCGCTGGTGGTGATCCAGGCGCTCGACCGCGAGAGCCGCACTCGGATCCTGAGTCAGCCCAAAATCGTCCTGGCCGACCGGGCGAAGGGCCAGGTGCAGGTTGGCGGCGAGGTGCCTGTGCTGCGCGCGACGCAGGGCGCGTCGACGCAGCAGGACGGCTCCAGCGACATCCGCGAAGAGATCGAGTACCGCGAGACGGGCGTGATTCTCGACGTCGAAGCCCAGATCAACGAGATGGGCAACGTCACGCTGAAGCTCAAGCAGGAGGTGACGGACGCGCTGCCGACGCAGGTCGTGAACCAGCCGGAGTTCACGACGCGCATCGTTGACACGACGGTGATCGTTCCCTCCGGCAAGACGGTGCTGCTGGGCGGGATCATCATCCAGGACACGCGCGACGACGCCGACCGGATCCCCGTGCTGGGGCGCATCCCCGTGCTGGGCGAAGCGTTCAGCAACAAGAGCAACCGCTCGACGCGCACGGAGCTGCTGCTGGCGATCACGCCCACGATCCTCAACCAGCCCTCGGAAGGGGCCGACATCGCGAGCGACTTCCTTCGCTGCGTGAACGCGGTCCGCGCCGAGCTGCTGGACCGCTCGAACGAGCTGCCCTGGGGATCGCTGCACGAACTGCGGGCGCCCGAGTCGGAAGAACCCGCTCCGCCCGCGCCGGTGCAGGAAGAGGAGCGGGAGGACCAGCCGCTGTCGGAGGGAGCCCCTTCCTGATGACTCCTGCACGACGCGCACAAGGGCGGGGCTTCACGCTGATTGAGGCGGTGCTCGCAATGGCGCTGCTCGCGGGCGTGATGATGGCGTGCCTGGGCCTGCGCGGGCAGGCGCTCGCGCAGCAGGAGCGGGCCCGGGCGCGGCACGCGCTCCTCCGCGAGGGTGAAGCGATCTTCGAGATGTTCACGTCCGGCCTGCTGGGCCGACCCGAAGTGACCCAGGGGGAGACCCTGGAGCGCCGCTGGAAGGGCGAGCACCTGGGCAAGCCCTACGTGCTGGTCGGCCGGCGCGTCGTGCGCGAGAACCCGGCGGCTTCGGCGCTGCCCGAATCAGTCGTGAAGCTGAGCGACCGTGTACTGGTCTGGCGGTACGAGCTGGAGTATCGCGGGTCGAAGCTGGAGTTCATATGGCCGCGCTGAGCGGACGAGCACGATCAGGGTTCACGCTCCTCGAGCTCGTGCTCGCGGTGACGGTGCTGGCGTCGATGACGACGCTCCTGGCGGCGCTGTGGGCTCAGACACTGACATGGGCCCGGGACGCGGGCACGCAGCAGCGGGGCCTTCACCTGCCGCGCGTGCTGGACATCATGAGGCAACAGTGGAGCGACCGGCGACAGCTCCGCGATGGCGATCCCGGTGTCGCGCTGGCCGCCGATTCGGTGGAGTTTCTGACCGCGACGCCTCTGCTGCATCCGGAGTGGCCGCTCGCCACGGTGCGGTACCGGATCGAGCGGGACCGGTCCACGCCGGGCGCGGGTCCGCTTTTTCGGCTGGTGTACGAGGAGCGGCCCCTTGCGGACCTGAGCGCCGCGGGGGGCGCGGGCTCCGCGATCGACGCCGAACAGAACGGCTCGGGCGGTCTGCAGACGCCGCCGATGTCGAGGCATGTGCTGCTGGAGCGGTGCCCGCTGCTCGTCTTCGAGCGGTACGCGCCCACGATCGTTGAGAACGGCGTCGCGCGCGAGCGCGAAGAGGAGCCCGGCGACGAACTGCTCAAGCGTCAGAAAGCCGAGCAGTCCAAGAACAAGGGACAGCGGGCGGACGCTCCCCGTCGGGACGATCCCTTCGAGGGCATCTCGCGCGACCCGCGCGATGATCCGCGCGCCCTGCAGGCGTCGCGCGAGAGCTGGTGGCCCGTCATCGACAAGCTGCCCCGCGAGCCCGACGCGATGCGGCTGGTCGGCATCTTCCAAGAACAGGAGTTCACGTGCGTCCTGGTCGTCAAGGCTTTGCGCTCATTCTAGTTCTGCTCGCTTCGGCGGCGGTCTTCGCGCTGGCGACCCACGCGGCGGTGCTCATGCGCTCGGCCAGCGTTGAGTCGCGCGTGCTCGTCCGCCGCGCGGAGGTCGAGCGCGAAGCGCGGTCGGCGGTGGCTCTATTGCTTACGGGTCTGTCGACCACGGAGGACAAGTTCGCGCAGCAGATGGAGGCGCAGGGGGCCGAGGGCCGGCGCTCCGACCCGGGCGGGTCGTCCGGGGGTGGCGGCGATCAAGGCGAAGAGTTCCCCTTGCCCGAGTTCTTTCGGCAGATGATGCCGCAGCTCGCCGAGGAGCTGGAGCGCAACGCCGCCGACAACAGCGCGAGCGTCCGACGTTCGACTCAGGGCGGGGGCATCTCAGGCAAGTTCGACCCGAAGCAGGCGGTGGGGGCGCTGCGCGTGACCGAGATCCCCAGCGAAGTTCTCGAGCTGCGGCTTCGGGAGAACGGCCCCCTGTACCGCGTGAAGGCGACCGACGCGGGCTCGATGCTCAACGTGAACGTCGCGAAGCGTGAGCAGCTCGAAGCCTATCTGCGGGCCAAAGCGCTGACCCCCGAGGAAGCCAGCCGGCTGACCTCGGAGATCATCGATTGGCGCGACGCGGACGACTTCCGTGAGCCCTTCGGGGCCGAGCGCGACGATCATCGGCGCCGCGGGGTCGTCTGCCGCAACGCCCCGTTCGAAACCATCGACGAACTGCGCTATCTTCCCTCGATGACGCGCGAGCGATTCGATCTTCTGCGGGGCGACCTGGGCGTCACGGGCGACGGGCGCGTGCACATCAACACCGCGTCGTCCGCGGTCCTGCTCAGCGTTCCCGGGCTCGACGCGCCGACCGTGGCTCGCATCGAAGAAGCGCGGCGGCAGCGTCCGCTGACGGTGGAGGACGTTGCGCGGCTGTTGCCCGCGGGGGCGCGCGACGCGGTCCCGTTCCTGCGAGTGGAGCCGGGTCGCGTGCTCCGGATCCACGTCGAAGTGATCGACGACGTGCGCGCGGAGTTCGAGGGGATGGCGGTCGTAAGTGATGTCTCGGGGGTCGAGGCCGTGGGCCTGAGGCGGGTGTTCTGATGCGGCTCGCTCCGAGCTCAACGTTGAGTCTGGTCATCGTCGGCGCGGATCTTCACGCGGCACTGGTGCGGGAGTCGGTGATGGGCACGACGGCCCGTCGGCTGGGCGTCCTCCGCGAGTTTCTGCGCATGCCGCACGACGAGGCGCGGGCGCGCCTGAGCGCAGCCCGCGGCGCCGCGCGGGTGGTGCTCACGTGTCCGAGCGCCATGTGCGCGGTCCGACCGGTCGGAGCGACCACCGCCGTCTGGCGGTCCGCACGCGAAGAGATCGTCCGGAACATCCACAGCTTCGTCCCCCTCGCCGCGGGCGATGCGCTCGTCGGGCTGATCGATCGTGCTCCGCGGCTTGAGAGCGGGGACGCCACCGCGGACCCGAGCGACGCGGGAGGGTATCTCGTCGTTGCCGACCGTCGCCGGCTGCAGCCCTGGTTCGACGCCGTGCGCGGCGCGATCGGTCGGGACCCCGACCGCGTGCTGTCGGCGTCGATGGCGGCGCTCGGGCTGGGCCTTCAGAAGCGACCGCGGGCGGAAGTGGTGGACACGTTGCCCGGTGGCGGGCGCGTCGCGCACCGGCTCGTATACGGCGAAGTGGAAGAGCTCGCGGCCACACCCGAAAGCGGCCCCACTGACCAGCGCGTGACTCTCCCCGGCGCGGAGAACTCCACGGTCAGCGGCGAAGACCTCGCCATCGCGGCCGTGCTGGCGCCGGAAGTTGTCCGCGGGTTTGCTCCGCTGTCGGGAGCGATGAGCGGGCCGCGAAGCGGCTGGGCCTTGCCGGGGGCCGTGGCGACCGCGGCGGCGGTGCTTCTCGTCGCGTCACCCTTCGTTGCGGATGCCCGCTACGCGCGGGCGACCGAGGCGCTCGATGCGCAGTCCGCCGCCCGGCGCGATGTGATCCGCGATGTGATCACCGATCGCGATGAAGCTCGGCGGTACTCCGATCTGCTGAACGAAGCGCAGAGCCTCCTGCCGCGCTTCGAGACGAAGGGGCAGACGGTCCGCGTGCTGAGCGCCGCGCGGGAAGCGCTGCCCGCCGACGCGTTCTTCTACCGGGTCGATCTCGACGAGACGAGCATCACCGTTCGCGGCGAAGCGCGCAGATCGGGGGACGTGCTTCGGGCGTTCGAGGACTCGCCCGCGTTCGAGCAGGCTCGCGAAGTCGACCCGCCGCGCCCCGTCTCCGAGCGGTCGCTCGAAACCTTCCATATCCGGGCCCTGCGGTCGGGCATCAGCGCGGAGATATCACCATGAACGCCCGTTCCCGGACGACAGGTCTGCTCGCGGTGATCACCGGCCTGCTCGGCGTGTTCGTTGTTGCGGACATGGCCGGGCTCCTCGGCGGGCAGGGCGCGGGTTCGGAAGCAGCGCTCGACCAGGGCGCGCGGGCCGAGTATCTCGACGCCCTGGCGGCGTCGAACGAGGATCAGGCCCTTCTCGACAGCGCCGACCGGTGGCGCGACGCGGCGGCCCGGGCCCGCGACGCGTGGGCGCGGACGCAGCCGGGGCTCATTTCAGGGCCGACGCCCGAGCTCGCCGAGGCGCGCTTCCGCGAACTGGTGCTGGAAGCGATGAAGGATGTGGGGCTGACGTCGACTCCCACGTTCAGCGCAGCCCGCGAGAACGTTCCCGCCGCGACGGGCGCCGTGCGCAGGATCCTGCTCCGCGTGGATTTCGACAGCGTGTCGACACGGGACGTGTTCGCGATCCTCGACCGCCTGGAGAACCTGCGCGGCGGGACCGAGATCCGCTCGCTGCGCATCGAGGGGCCGGGCCGCGTTCAGCTTCCCAAACAGGTGAGCGTGTCGGTGACGATCGCGGCGGCGGCTGTGGTGGGGGAGGGTGGTTCATGAGCACGCCGCACGATCAATCCTGGCAGACGATCCCCCGCGCCCGGCGAGCGCCCGCGGGCGTGCGCGGGGCGGACGCGGCCACGTGGGGGATGCGCGCGGCAACAGCGCTGCTGATCGTGGCCGCAGGCCTGTTCGTGTTCACGCTTGTGCGCCCTCTGCCGGGGGGCGCGCCCCCGTCCGCTGTTGAGATCCCCGAGCCCCGTGAGATCCGGGCCGACGCGGTCGACATGCAGGCCCGGCGCGAACGCCTCGCGCTGCTGGGGACGGACAATGCTTTCGACGCGCGGCGTGAGAACTGGACGGTGCCGACAGCGCCGGACGGGCCATCCTCCGCCGGCGCGGGCTCGACGGGCGCCGCGGGCTCGACCGCGCCGCCGATCCCGGTGCCCGGGACGTCGATCGTTGTCACGCATCGCGACGCGCTGCCGAACGATGTGAAGGAAGCGCTGGCCGGGCTGGCGCTCCGCGGCGTGTACGTCTCGCCGCGGCGTGAAGCGGTCGCGATGATCAGCCGTGTGCATTCGGGCCCGAATCCGCTGAAGTCCGAGCCGTTCCGAATCGGAGACTCCTTCACGGATGACAAGTATCCGCAGGCCGAGTGGAAGGTTGTTGAAATCGACGTTCCCGGCGGCTCGGTGATTCTTGGTCGCGGGGGTGTGAACGCGGCGCTGCAGATGTACCCGGCGGGCGGCGCGGCGACTTTCGCGTCTTCCGCGTCGAGTCCGGCAGTGGCGGCGCAGGGGGACGAAGCGCTGCCGCAGATTGTTTCGCGCACCGCTGACGAGGCGGCTGCGGATCTCCGCACCGCCGGCGTCGCCGAAGATCTTGTCCGGCGACTGCTGCGGCTCGCGTCGATGCCGCCCGAGGAAGTCCGGGCGTTCAAGGAACTCGAGGCGATCGAGCAGGCGTCTGCGAACGCGGCGGCCGACGCCGCGCGTGTGAAGGCGGCCACGGACCCGAAGAATCGCAAGAAGCGTCCGCCGCCGCCCGGGCTGGAGGCGATCGCCCGCATGCTGCGCGAGACGCCGGGCGATGGACAGGAAGCGCCGACCGCCGCGCCGCCGGCGCCGCCGACAACTCCTTCGACGGACCAGGCGCCGTCCCGGGCTGATCCTCGCTGAATTAGGCGGGTGACGACGCGCGGCCTCACGCCGCGGACTCGGTCGCCCTGATGATCTCCTGCACCGTCGTAGCGCCGCGCGCGACCTTCACGAACCCGTCCTGGCGGAGCGAGACCATGCCGCGCTCCACGCACATGCGCCGGAACTCCGACACGTTCGGGTTACGCGCAATGACGTCGCGCAGGTGGTCGTCGACGACGAGCAGTTCATAGATGCCGAGCCGGCCCTGATGCCCGGTCGATCTGCACTTGGGGCAGCCCTCGCCTTCGAGCAGCTCGTCGGGGTTCATGCCCTGCGTCTCGATGAACTCGCGCATTTCCTCGGTGAAAACCGCGGGCCGCTTGCACTGCGAGCAGATCCTGCGGACCAGTCGCTGGGCGAGGCAGGCGTTCACCGCGGCCCCCAGCAGGAACGGCTCGAGCCCGATGTTGACCAGGCGCGTGATCGAGCTGGGCGCGTCGTTGGTGTGCAGCGTCGAGAGCACGAGGTGGCCCGTCAGTGCCGCCTGCACCGCCGTGTGAGCCGTTTCCTGATCGCGGATCTCGCCCAGCAGGATGACGTCGGGGTCCTGGCGGAGGAGCGCCTTGAGCGCCCGCGCGAAGGTCATGCCGATCTTCTCGTGCGTCTGCGTCTGCGTGATGCCGTCGAGGTGGTACTCGACGGGGTCCTCGACGGTGGAGATGTTCTGGCTCTTCTTGTCCATCGCCCGGAGGGACGCGTAGAGCGTGGTCGTCTTTCCCGAGCCCGTGGGCCCGGTGACGAGCACGATGCCGTGCGGCTGCTCGATCTGGTTCTTCCAGATGGTCAGCGTGTTCTCGTCGAAGCCCAGGTGGTCGAGGTCCACGTTGATCGACCGTGTGTCCAAAATGCGGAGCACGACCTTCTCGCCGTACGTCGTGGGGATCGTCGACATGCGGAGGTCGAGCTTGCGGTTCTGGACGGTGCAGCGGATCCGGCCGTCCTGCGGGAGCCGGCGCTCCGAGATGTCGAGGTTCGCCATGATCTTGAGGCGCGAGATGATCGCGGCGGCCATCTTGGCCGGCGGGTGAAGCGACTCGAACAGCTCTCCGTCGATGCGGAAGCGCACCTTCAGAGTCTTGTCGCCGGGCTCGATGTGGATGTCGCTGGCGCCCTCCTTGGACGCGTTCTGGATGATGTAGTTGACGTAGCGGATGACCGGCGAGCCCTGCGCCTCCTTCTCCAGGTCGATGTCGGCGGTCTCGGTCTTCTCGACGCGGACGTCGTCCTCCTCGACGTCGCTGAGGATCTCGTCGACGTTGACGTCCTCCTCCGCGGGGGCCGTCAGCGGCGTGAGGATCGCCAGCAGGTCCGACGTGGGCGTCACGACGACGCGCACGGGCTTGCCGCCCAGACGCAGCTTCACCTCGTCGATGAGGAAGACGTCGTCCGGGCGCGCCGTGGCGATGGCGGTGCGCCCCGCGTCGCCGACCAGCGGCAGAAGCAGGTTCGTCTTGCAGAACTCGGGCGTCAGGCGCTGCACGAGCCGGTCGTCGTACGCCTGATCGGAACCGGGCCCGCCCGGCAACCGCGTGAACGGCATGCGCAGCGAACGCGCGAGCGCCTCGAAGAGCTTCGCCTCGTCCGCTCCCTGCTCCAGCAGGATGTCCATCAGGCGTGTGCCGGGGGACTGCTTGATGATGGTCTCAGCGGCGCTGAGCTGCTTGGCGGTCAGCAGGCCCGACTCAAGGACGAGCGTGCGGAGATCCTTCGCCTGTTCCTCGCAGTCCTGGTCGTCGGCCGAGAAGCCCGCGGCGCCCGCGATGTCGGCCGTCGCGAGCGCCTCTGTCTGGAATCGATCGGTGTCCTGCTCAAATGCGGACGCGTCGGGAGCGCTCGGCGTGCTCGGGTCGGCGGCGGGTGTGCTCGGCGCATTCGCTTCCTCGTCGCTGCGCGGGCTGATGGTCGCGCCGGTGCGGGCGAGCTCGTCGAGGTCGTCCAGCGAGATCAGACCGGGCTCGCCCGCCGGCATGTTCTCAATGGGCGGAGTCGAGCCCGGCATCGCGGGGAGCGCACCGCGGCCGGGCGACGGGGTCGGCGCCTCGGGAGGAGCCGCCGCCGCCCGGTCGTTCTTCCGCAGCCCGAGCTCATTGAGCAGGGCGTCGAGATCCACCTTGGCCATTCGGTCCTCCTGCACTTCCCGGCTCGGGCACCGACAGGCCGAGCACGAACACCTCTCCCTCGGACTCCAGCTGAACCTCGCGGCCCGTGATCGACTTCACGCGGAAGAACTCGCCCACCATGTCGCCCACGCGCACGGTCTGCCCGGAGATGCGCGCGATCGGCACGCGCCCCGCCATCACGCCGTTGAGCGTCAGCTTGCCCGCCTCTTCCGCGATCATCCGTCGGCGGTTCTCACGCTCGCGGCGCGTCAGCTCCGCGGGATCGACCTCGGCAGCCTTGGGCTTGGTGTCCTGAATCAGCGAGCGCCAGGCGAACGGATTCGTCTGCACGTTCTCCAAGGGAACGCGCTCGACCGTCCCGCCCGTCCGCAGGTCTTCCAGCACGCGAGAGTGATCCTGCGTCACGGGCGCGCCCTGCGCGTCGAGCGGGTAGTCGATCTGCACCGCCAGCAGATCGAGCTTGGGCCCCATGCCCAGCTTGCGCATGCCCAGGAGCAGCGCGGCCCCGACGACCAGCACGCCCAGCAGCACGGCGTGCCACGAGAAGCGGCTGGCCTTGGGCTCCATCTCGTCCGAGAGCACGAAGCCGCCCGGACCGGCGGCGAACGGCGTCGCCAGCGGGGAATTCTCCTCGGGTGCGCCCTCCGCGGGCGAAGCGCCGTCGAGAGCGGGTGGCGGCGGGATGCGCAGGCTCATTGCTTGGTGCCCTCCGAAGGCTGAGCGCCGGGCTGGAAGTAGATGCTCAGCGTGAACGAGGCCTCGATGGCCCCGTCGACCTCGTTGAGCTTGCGGATCTTCAGCTCGGGCATCCGCGTGATGCGGTCGAGTTCCTCGACCTTGAGGAGGAACTCGTAGAAGCGGTCGAAGTCGCCAGAGATCGTCATCTCCAGGGGCTGCTCCATGTAGCGCGTCGCGGCGACAGGCGAGGCCGAGCGAACCTTGGGCAGCGCGAGGCTCTCGTCGCGCGCGAGCGTGGCGACCTGCTCCAGGATGACCTCCACTTCCTTGTTGTCGGGCAGCCGCTGCTCGACCTTGGAGATGCCCTCGGCGATCTGCTGGTTGATCTCGCGCAGGTCCGAGTTGCGGGCCGTCGCGACGGCGAGCTTCTCGAGCACCTGCTGCTTGTGCTCGATCTCACCCCGCGCCGTCCTGATGTCGGCGTTCTGAGGCCTGAACACGAAGACGTACGAGCAGATCGGCATCGCCAGCAGCACCGCAAGAAAGAGCAGCTCACGGAGACCGACGTTCATTGATCATCTCCCTTCTCCTCGGTCGGTGCGGCGACCGTCGGGTGAGCCTGCGAGCCGAAGGCGTCGAGCGCGATCCGCGCCGCCCGCGCGGGCTCGACGCGCCGGGCGTCGGTGTCGGGGCGGATCTCGGCTTCGATCCGGAAGCGGTTCATCTCGTTCTCCTCGATGATCGTCTTCTCGCTGAACTTCAGCTCGACGCCCGCCAGCAGGCCCGACTGCTGGAGCGACGCGACGTACCGCGCGACGGAGTTGTGCGTCCGCGTGACGCCGACCATCACGACCTTCGTCTGGTACCGCGGCGGCGCCACCGGCGCGTCGGCGGCCTGCTTCTCGGCCGGCGCGGCCCGGGAAGCCTTGCCCTTCTTCTCGTCCTTCTTGGCGGCCCGCGGATCGGGCGCGGGCGGCGTCTCCACCACCTTCGTGCTCTTGAGCTCCAGCTCCAGGAGCGTCACGTCCAGCGGCATGCGGTTCACCAGGTCCGCCAGCAGGATCGTCCGGGGCACCCGCTCGATCAGCGCCGTGGTGAGCTCGGCTTTCTGAAGCAGCTCCTCCTTCTGCTTCTCGAGCTGCTTGAGCTGCTCGATGTCCTTGGCGGCCTGCGCATAGCGGACGTTTATCGCTTCCTGATACCGCTTGACGTCGCGCCACTGACGGTTCGTCACCAGGAACGCGCCGACGACCCCCGCGCTCACCACGCAGAACAGCGTGAGCGCGAGCAGATTCGTGCGGCGATCAGCGCGACGCTCCAGATAGTCCTCGGGGAGGAAGCTGCGGTCGATCGCCTTGTGCTCGCGGCCCATTCCCAGCATGAGTGGTGGCTCCCTTGCGTCGCAAAAATCTCGACTCAGCTCTCGACCGGGAGAAATCCCAGCCCGAGCGCGACCGCCCAGCCGGGTGACGGTTTGCCCGGCGCGATCCCGTCGGTCCGTGCGCCGGCCTCGCGGCCCAGCGCCGCCAGCGGGTCGGCCACCTGCGCCGGCGCACCGGCGGCCCGCGCCAGCCGCTTGCAGACGTCCAGGCGCGCCGCCTCGCCGCCCACGAACAGCGCCCGCTCGAGCTTCTTGTCGGGGAAGAGAGCGCCGTGGTAACGCACGCACTGAGCGATCTCGTCCGCCAGCGCCTCGAGCGCCGCCGGGTCGATCGAGGCCGCGGCGACAGGCGGAGCCGCGACGGCGAGCGCGGTGCCCGTGTCGGACATGGCGCTCTCGATCGCCTGCAGCTGGGCGCGCAGGCCGCGTCGCTCGGACGCCGACGCGGAGGCCCCCTCGTCGCCCGCTCCCGATTCCTTGCGGAGCAGATCGCGTCCCCCCACGGGCAGCGTCTTGGCGAGCCGGAGCGCGGTTCCGTGCGTCACGGCGATCTTCGTGGTCGCGTACCCGAGGTCCACGATCAGCGTCGGCGCTTCGCCCGTCTTGGCGAAGCGCTCAACTCCCCTGACCATCGCCAGGTGCTCGCAGTGAACCCCGACCGCGTCCAGCTTGCAGCGTCGCAGGGCGTGCAGGTGCGCCAGAACCGCTTCGCGCGGCATGGCGAAGCAGATCACTTCTGTTTTCTTGGCGCCGCCGCGGGCGACGTCGCACACCTCCGCATGGCGCACGATGAACTGCGTTGGTTCGCGGCCCGTGAGAGTCCGGACTTCCCCCGCGACCGCCGGCTCCAGCGATCGGGCGTCGCCGCGGACGACCTGCACATGCTGCACAAAGGTGTACGCCGACGAAACTGAGCACACCGCCCGCCGGCCCTTGAACGAACCCGACTTGAGGATCTCCGTGAGCTGCTGCGACTGATGGTCGAGGCGCTGCGAGGGCGAGTTCGCCAGCTCGGGGGGCGTCGGGCGCGCGAAAGCCGCGATAACCTGCGGCTTCGAGCCGTCCGCCGGGGACGACAACTGCAGCACCTTCAACTGTGCAACGCCGAAATCAACGGCGATCGGCCCGGCCCCAGACTTCCTCGCCGAGAACAGCATCGGTAGTGCTCCAGTGCGGGCCGCCCGCCGTCTCGGCCCGAATTGCTCCCCGATCCGTCATCGGAGCAAGCCGCGCAGCCCTTCAGCACGCGGCCCGAGCAGGTCGGCCCCCGCCGCACGATCGGGACGGTTGGGCGTCCTGATCCGAGGAGCGAAGACGTTTCCCGGACCTATCGGGTCATGAAGCCCGGAGAGGCGCCGCTGCGAGAGTCAGCGCTTTCAATGACCGGGGCAGATCCCACGAACGGCGCGCCTCATCGCCGGTCTGGTTACTCACCACCTTGATCGCGGAGCATGGCGTCGCCGGGCTCAGTCGCTTCAGCGTGAACGCCAGCGCGGCGAGCTCCATGTCCTCAACGATGCATCCGGTCCGCCGGGCGACCTCGCTCGCCAGCGCATCCACCCCGGAACAGGTCGAAACCGTCGCCACGCCGCCGCGCACGGCGCCAGGGATTCTCGCCAGGGGCGCGAGCTCGATCCGCATGCGATCCGCCCCGCTTCCGGGGCCGCAGATGTCCGCCAGCGGACCGAACCCCATGCTCGCAAGGTCCGTGAACCCCGCCGGGTCCAGCGATCCCTCGTCCGCGTACGCCGCGACGTCTGCGTCAACGACGGCTCCGACCTCCAGCTCCGAACCGGGCAGCGCTCCGACGATCCCGATGTTGATGACGCGCGACCAAGGCCCGCCGAGCGAGCACGCCCGGGCCATCGCCGCCGCCGCGTTGGCTTTTCCCACGCCCGTGATGAGCAGATCGAACCGCGCGTCGAGTCGGCGGGGCCGCCAGTCCTGGACGCTGTTGCCCTCGCCGCGCGGCTTTCCCAAGCCTGCCAGCACAGCATCGACCTCTTTCGGCGCTGCCACAGCCAGCAGCGTGCGCGACCCCCCGTTGCCTTCGGATGCGCCGGTCATGAGCCCATACTCTACGGCCCGCCGATTCCACGGACCCGTCGAGGCGGACCGCGCGCCCCGGGCTTCTCCCGGATACTCTTCCCCTGCAAAATGGCTCGATCGACGGTCATCACCATCGGAACATTCGACGGCGTGCATCGCGGGCATCAGGCGTTGCTCGCCGAGGCGCGGCGGCTCGCGGGATCCGTCGAGGGCGGCGGCCGTGTGGTCGCGCTCGCCTTTCACCCCAACCCGATCGCGACGCTCGCCCCGCAGCACGCGCCCCCGACGCTCACCGAGTTCGACCGGCGCGAGCAGTTGCTGCGCGCCGCCGGGGCGGATCGCGTCGTGCGCCTGGAGCCTTCTCCGGCGCTGCTGGGTCTCAGCGCCGACGCGTTCATCGAACGCGTGGTCAGCGAGCATGCGCCGCGGGCGATCGTTGAGGGCGCGGATTTTCGCTTCGGGAAGGGCCGGGCCGGCGATAACCACCTTCTCCGCGAACTGGGCCGCGCCCGCGGCTTCGACGTATCAGTGCTCGATCCGGTCACTGTGGAGCTGACGGACCAGTCGCTCGTGACGGCATCGAGCACGATGACGCGCTGGCTGGTGCAGCACGGCCGGGTGCGCGACGCGGCCCGACTGCTGGGACGACCGCACGAGCTCAGCGGCGTCGTCGTGCGCGGCGACCGGCTCGGCCGGACCATCGGCTTCCCGACCGCGAACCTCCGCACCGCGGTGCTCCTCCCCGCCGACGGCGTCTACGCAGGGCGTGCGCATCTGCCCGACGGCCGAGGCTTCCCCGCGGCCATTCACGTCGGCCCCCGCGCGACCTTCGACGCGCCCGCGCGCACAGTGGAGGCGTACCTCCTCGACTGGCGGGGCCCGCTCGAAGACGGCTGGAGCGGCGCGGAAGAGTACGGCTGGTCGCTCCGCCTGACCCTCACGTCGTGGCTGCGCGATCAGGCGAAGTTCGACGGCGTGGGGCTGCTCGTCGAGCAGATCCGTCGAGACGTCGAGCGGACGCGAGCGCTCAGCAACTGCGAGCAGCCCGACCGGACCTCCCCGCACTCTGCGCATCAAACCAAGGCGGTGCCCGCGTGAGCGACCCCGAAAAGTACGCCTCGAACTGCACGCTCGAGGAGCTCGCGGCCCGCCTGAAGTCCGTCCAATCGGCCGTCATCCTGACGCATTCAAAGCCCGACGGCGACGCCTTCGGCTCCACCCTCGCCCTGGCCCGGACCCTGCACACGCTCGGCGCCCGCGCCACCCCGCTGTATCTCGCGCCGCGGCAGCCTCGGATCGAGATCGTCGTAGCCCCGACGCACGTCCTGCACGAAGGCAAGGGCTGCTTCGAGCGGCCGGAAGTCGCGAGCGCCGACGCGGTCGTGATCTGTGACACCGGATCATGGAGCCAGCTCGCCGCCGCACGGGAGTTTCTCCAGCCGCGCCGCGAGCGCACCATGATCATCGATCACCACGCCCACGGCGACGCGGAGATCGCCGCGCTCCGCCACGTCGAGCCGCGCGCCGCCTCCACGTGCGAGCTGATGGCCCGACTGTGCGGCCTTCTTCTGAACGTCCCTTCCGCGGCCCGCTTCCCGCCGGACATCGCAGAGCCTCTCTACCTGGGAGTCGCGACCGATACGGGCTGGTTCCGCTATTCAAGCATGACCTCGGCCACGCTGCGCCTCGCCGCCGACCTGGTCGACGCGGGGGTCGATCACAACCGTCTGTACCGGCGCATCGAGCAGGCGGACACCATCAGCCGCCTGCGGATCATCGAGCGCGCTCTGGCAAGCCTGGAGCTGATCGATGACGGACGAGCGGCCGTCATGTCGATCTCGCTAAGGGATGTCGCCGAGACGGGCGCCTCGCAGGACGAAGTGGGAGGGCTGACGGACCTGCCGCAGACCCTCGCGTCCGTGCGCGTCGTCGCCGTGCTGAACGAACTGGAAGGCGGCATCACCAAGGCGAGCTTCCGCAGCAAGGCGGCGGAGCCCGGCGCCCCCGTCATCGACGTCAACGCGCTCGCGCAGACCTTCGGCGGGGGCGGGCATCGTCACGCCGCCGGCGCCAAGATCGCAATGCCGCTCGAACAGGCCCGCAAGGCCGTCGAGCGCGCCCTCGCGGGAGTCCCCAAGTGAAGCCCAAGCCGCCTCCGCGCAGCGAACGGCAGGGCCCGGATGACGCGCCGCCTCTCCCGCGCCCTGTCCCCGCGAGCGTCGCCGCGCGCAAGCGGACCACTCACTCCCGCCCGCCGCTCACCCTCCAGACCACCACCCTCTGGGAGTACCCCAGCCAGCAGTACGGCGACGGCACCCAGGGCGACCAGAACTACGTCGGCGCCACGCCCTCATGGATCATCTGGCAGCTCCTGCAGCGCTACACCCGCGAGAACGACCTCGTCGTCGATCCGATGTGCGGCTCGGGCACCACCATCGACGTCGCGCGCGATCTCAAGCGCCGTGCCCTGGGCTACGACGTCGCGCCGCGGCCCTCGCGCCCCGACATCTTCCGCGCCGACGCGCGCAGGCTCCCCCTCGAGGACGCGAAGGCCGACTTCGTCTTCGTCGACCCGCCGTACTCGACGCACGTCGAATATTCCGAAGATCCGCGCTGCATCGGCAAGCTGGACGCCGGTGGAGACGACGCGGGGAAGGCCTACTACGACGCCATGACCCTCGTCACGCGCGAGATCGTCCGCGTGCTCCGCCCGGGTCGCTATATGGGCCTGTACGTCTCCGATTCGTTCCGGAAGCCGCGCCGCGAAGACTCGACCGGCTTCATGCCCATCGGCTTCGAGCTCTTCGGCATCATGCGCGACGCGGGGCTCCGGCCCGTCGACATCGTCTGCGTCGCTCGGCACAACGCCAAGCTGCACAAGGGCAACTGGAAGCGTGCGGCGGAAGAGGGCAACTTCTTCCTGCGCGGCTTCAACTATCTCTTCATCATGCGCAAACCCGCCGCCAGGCCCCGTTCCGCGCCGGCCCCCGGCGACCCCCGGTAATCGCCCGTCGACCGGTCACGCGCCGCGGACCACCTTCGCCGCGGGGAACTTCCTTCCCAGCACGGCCGCCGCGTCGGTCCGCATCCAGTCTTCCAGCACGCCCGCGTACACCGAGCGGAAGTCCACGCTGAACTTGAGATCCCCCTGGTCGAGATCGGTGAGCGACGGATGATTCCCGATCACGCCGGGCCGGACCATCGGTCCCATCAGGAACATCGGCGCCGCCGTGCCGTGGTCCGTGCCGCCCGAGCCGTTCTGGCCGACCCGCCGGCCGAACTCGCTGAAGCTGACCGTGAGCACGCGCTGCGAGTCGCCCGAGGCGTCGAGGTCGCGATAGAACGCGCGCACCGCCGCCGCGAACTGATCGAGCAGGTTTGCGTGCGAACCCTGCGGGCCGCCCTGCCCCGCGTGCGTGTCGAACCCGCCGTGCGACACGTAGTACACGCGCGTAAGCAGCCCCGCCCGGATCATCGACGCGACCATCGCCAGCTCGCGCCCCAGGCCCGTCCTGGGATACTCAACGAGCGGTGTCCGACGCACGGCCTCGCGGATCTTCTCGCTCGCCACCTGCGCATCGAGCGTCGTACGCAGCAGGAAGCCCTCGGCGCTGTCGGGGTCCGCACCGGGACGGAGCCCGCCGCCCGTCATCACCTCGTACGCGCGGGCCTCGGCGTCGCCGGCGTCCTCGCCCGTCCAGCGGAAAAGGTCCGCGGACTCGAAGGCGATGGGCCTAAAGCCGCGTCCCTGCATCGCCAGCGGCGCCGTCCGGCCCAGCGCCACGCCGTCGTGCCCCGAGCATCCCCCCGCGCCCCGCGTCGAAGCACCGCGCGGCGCGCCGGAGCACTGATTGTCGAAGTATCGACCCAGCCAGCCATCGCCCGTTCCGGTCGTGTCGCCGGTGTGCCAGATGTCCATGCTCTTGAAGTGCGAGCGGTTGGGGTTCGGATACCCGACCCCCTGCACGACGGTCAGCCGCCCGTCGTCGTAGAGCTCCTTGAGCCCCGTGAGGCGCGGATGCAGCCCCAGGCCGTCACCTTTTCCGTTCTTCGCGAGCTTGAGGACGTCCCGCTCCGCGATGCCGATGCTTGGACGCGCGGCGTAGTACGCCGGGTCGCCGAAGGGCACGACCGTGTTGAGACCGTCGTTCCCTCCCGAGAGCTGCACGACGACGAGGATGCGGTCGACGGTCCCGCCGCCGCCCGGCGCCGCGTGCTGCTGCGCGAAGACCGAGGCGGAGCTCTGCAGAAACGCGGGGATCGTGACCGTCGCCGACGCGAGCGTCAGCCCCCGATTGAGGAACGCGCGCCGAGTGAACGCCTTGCTGCCTGTCAGGTCCATGGGATCGTCCTCGCGCCTCGCGCCTCACGTGATCAGCACAACTGGTACTCGGGGGCCGCCGCGATGACCGAAAGCGCCGCGGTGATCGCCTCGGGAGTCGTTCCCCCCCGGGCCCGCATCAGCTCGGCCACCGCGGCGAGCTTGTCCTTCCCGGGCTCGAAACCGAAGCAGAACCGCATCAGGAACGCCGCCAGCTTCTGGGGATCCTTCTCCGCGTGCGCTTCCTCCTCGCTGGCGCCGATGACGAGCGGCAGCGGGTCGAGCCGCTGCGTCTCCGCCAGGGCATCGTGGCCGTGCGGCATGCGCCCGGTCAGAAGGAAGTTCATGATGTTCGCGCGGATGTACAGCGTCGAGGTGTTGATCCACGAGCGCCCTCCGTCCCACCCCTTGACCGAAGGCGGGAAGAAGATGTTCTGGCCCATCAGGTCCATCGCGTCGCAGACGATGCCCAGGTCGCGCACCGGGGCGCCCAGCGAGCGCGCGGCGCCCACGATGAGCTCCGCGGGGCTCTTGATGTGCGCGAAGCGATTGGAGGCGTCGTAGAAGTGCTCGCTCAGGAACAGCCGGCGCAGCACGGGCTTCAGCTCATACCGCCCGGCCAGCAGCGTGCTCGCCAGCCCCCGGATCACCGCTCGGGCGGCGGGCCCGCGCTCCGGGTCCGCATCGCCGGCGTCGGAGACGAAGAACCGGTACAGCTTGCCCGCGATGAACTCCGCCGTGCGCTTCTTCTCGAGGATGGCGCGCACGAAGCCGTCGCCGTCCAGAGGCCCCGCGGCCCCGAGCAGGTTCTTCATTCCGCCGTCGTGCCAATCGCGGCGGAAGACGAACGCGTTGCCCTCGAACGTGTACCCCGTGAGCGCCCGCGCCCCTTCCTTGATATCGCGCTCGGCGTAGTGACCCTGCCCCAGCGAGAAGAGTTCCATCAGCTCCCGCGCGAGGTTCTCGTTGGGGCGCTCCGCCCGGCTGTCGTTGTTGTCCAGGTACGCCAGCATGGCCGGATCGCGGATGATCCCGAACAAGAGATCCCCGAAGTTCCCCGCCGCGTGCCTCCGCAGCAGCTGGTTCTGCAGGAACATGTGGTAGCTGTTCTCGATCGTGCGATAGCTGGTCGCGAAGTGCCCGTGCCAGAAGAGCGTGAGCTTCTCCTCCAGCGGCCGGGGCGTCTCGATCATCCGTTCCAGCCACCAGCGCTGCATGCGCTTGATCTGGGCGCGGTCGGCGCGCTCGCGCTCCTCCCGGTTGAGCCGGGCCCGCGCCAGCACGTCCTCGTTCCCCGCCCGCCGCGCCTGCATGAGCTCCCGGCGCTCCTCCGCCGTCGGCTCCCGCATGATCCACTCCTCGAACGTCGTCGCCCGTACCGGTTCATGCTCGGGGGTCGCGTCGAAGTCGACCAGCGCCGCGACGGCCTCCTCGGGAGACAGCCGCGCCAGATACGCAACCTGCGAAGGCGGGCCGCCGAAGCCCGCCCGCCACAGGAGATGTCGCGCGTGGCCGGCGGTCCAGTCCCGGGGCTTCACGGGCGCCAGTGAATCGCTGATCCTCCTGCGCTCGCCCGGCATACCGGTCCTCCGTGAACGATGAAAGCCTAGTCCGGCGGGACGCTCAACGTCGCAGCCCGGCGCCTATTGCCCTTCCGCGAGCCCCGGCCGGCGCAGCCCCCGGTTATCGCGACGGCCGCGTCCGACCGCCCGCCGCTGCGATCCGCTCGAAGATGTCCACCGCCCGGCCAACGCCGTTCTCCGCTCGCACCCGCTCGCCGGCCCGCGCCGCGGCGTCCCGCATCGCACCGCTCCCCAGCACGGCTGACACGCTCGCCGCGAGACTCCGCGCCGACAACGCCCGCCGGGGCAGCCACGTCGCGACCCCGGCCCGGGACAGCCGGGCCGCATGATCGAACTGATCGTGCGCAAAAGGGGTGATCACCATGGGCCTGCCCGCGCGCAGCGCCTGCGCCGTCGTTCCCACGCCGCCATGGTGCACCGTCGCCGCGCCCCGGCCCATGAGCAGCCCGTACGGCGCGTAGTCAACCGCCAGCACCCCCGCCGGGAGCGCCGCCGGCGCCGCTTCCGCGCTGCCCGTCACGAGCACGCCCCGGCAGCCCACGCGCCGGCACGCCTCCGCCGCCATCTCGAACTCGCGCCGTCCCCCGTGCGACAGCACGCTTCCCAGCGTGAACACCACGGGCGGCTCGCCCTCATCGAGGAATCGTTCAAGACGCTCGTCCAGCGCCGACCCGCGCAAGCCGTACCGCGCTGAGCGGTCGTGCCACGGGAACCCGCACACGGCGAAATTCTCCGGATCATCCGCCGCCCGGCCGCGCAGCACCGGGGACCACATCCCCACCGTCGCGTCGCCCGAGAACATCTCGGTCCAGAACGTGTCGTACCCCGGCGGCAGTCCCAGGGACCGCCTGTGCACGTTCAGCGGGCGGTCCAGCATGAACGACATCGACCGCCGCGCCATCGCGTGCGCAAACCGGCGGTACCACATCGGCGCGCGCGTCAGGTCCGACCCGATAGGGAAGAGACTCGGGTCGGCGGCGCTCAGCATCGTTGCCGGGGAGAGAACGCACGTCGCCCAGGGCACGCCGCGCGCCGCCGCGACCCAGGGCAGCCCGAAGCTGATCTGATGCCCCACCAGCAGATCGGGCGCGGACGCGTCGATCACCGCCCCGAGCCGCTCGACAAACATCGGCACTTGCGGCGCAAACCAGCGCCTGATGAGCATCCACGCTCCCAGCGCCCGGTTGAAGCACAGCGGCATATCGCGCGCAACCTGCTCGGGCGCCATCGCTTCGCCCAGCGGCTCAAAGCCCACTCCCGCCGCCCGGATCGTCGGCTCGAAGTAGGGATTCGTCAGGAGCGTCGCCCCGTGCCCGCGCGCGATCAGCTCGCGTGCCAGCGCGATGAAGGGGTTGATGTCGCCGGAAGACCCGATGCTTGTCAGCAGGACGCGCATCACACCAGCTCCGCGCCGGGAGGGGCGACGCGCCGCCCTTCATTCGAGTCGATCACCAGACGCCCGTCGTCAGACAGGCCGCGCAGCACACCGGACATCCGCTCCGTTCCCGCAACCAGCTCCACGACCTCATCCAGCTTCCACAGCCGAGCCGCGACCTCCGGCGCCAGCGATCGGCCCCCCGATGCGCGCAGCACCGCGTCCAACTGCGCCGTCAACGCCGCAGCGAGCGGCCGCACGTCGTGCGCACGTCCCGTGACTTCCCGCAGCGCCAGCGCCGGACGGCGCAGCCCTTCCGGCAGCTCCGCCGTCGCGTTGTTGACGTTGATCCCCACCCCCGCCAGCAGCCACGCACGCCCCGCCGACTCGAATCGCTCGCAGATCGAGCCGCAGACCTTTCTCCCGTCAATGAGGATGTCATTGGGCCACTTCAGCCGCGCCCGCTCTGCCGCGTCTCCCAGCTCGCCACGCACCACACGCAGACAGGCCGCACCAACCCGCAGCCCCGCGTCGGGCAGAGGCCCAGCCTGACCCAGCGAATCCTCGGGCCAGCCCGCCGTCAGCCACACGCCGCCCTCAGGGCTGTGCCAGGCTCGCCCGTGGCGGCCGTACCCGCCCGTCTGCACGCGGGCGAGCACCGCCGTCGGACCCGTCCAGACGCCCGTAGCGATCCGCTCCCGAGCCACCTCCATCGTGGACGACACCCGCTCGGCCTGCTCAATTGGCAGACCGTCAGCCAGCGGCGACTGATCCCGGCGTCCAGCGACCATGCCCAGATTGTGTGCTCGGCCCCTCCCGCCGTCCAAACCGCCCACCCTCTCGAACGATTCCGACCTCCGCGTGGCAGCCGCCTTGCTTCGCAACAGTGGGTCGTCGATACTGATAGACCTTTCCCGTGGCGTCACTCACCCGTACAAACACCTTGCCCCGGTCCCGCGCATGTCCGCGGCGGACGCCGCTCGGCGCGGGCACGCTGCTGGTCATGGTGCTGGCGCTCTCCGCCATGCCCGCGCTGGTGCTCGCCAGCGGCCTCGACGCACTCGAACCGGTCAGCAATCAGTCTGCCCATGATCCGCTCCGGCCCCTGCCGCCGCGCGAGCCGCGGACGCTCGCCCGAGGTCTCGCCGCGGCTGCTCAGCTCGCGCGGGCCTTGACCCAGCGCTCCGCACAGCCGCAGGCGCTCGCCCCCTGCTCTCTCATCCGCGAGTCCGTTCCCGCGCGCGGGATTGAGAACGTCGCCGTCACCCGGATCTGTCTGCTCCGAGAGTCGCTGCTGGCGCTTCCTCCGCCCGCGTGCTGATCGACCCCTCAGGGTCGGCATGTCCGCGCTCAGGTCCCCATCCAGCGTTCAGCGTTCGCAGACACCAAACAGCCCCGCCGCTCACAGTGCGTGAGCCGTTGCGCCCGCCGGCACCTGATTCGCCGGCCCCCGCGCCCGCAGGGCCCACCTCGGAAGAAGGCAGCATCCATGGCCCACGACATCCCCCTTGTCGGTCCCATCATCAACCGCATCTTCGGCACGCGCAACGACCGCTTCGTGCGTCGATATCTCAGCAAGGTCGCGGAGATCAACCAGCTCGAGCCCGCGACCCGCGCGCTCACCGACGCGCAGATCGCCGGCAAGGCGCAGGAGTTCCGCGACCGCCTCCAGAAAGGCGAGACGGGCGATGACATCCTCGTCGAGGCCTTCGCCGTCGCACGCGAAGCCATGGACCGCGGCGTGGGCATCCGCAATGCCTTCAACCCGCGGTTCCGCGACCGCTTTCCCAAGGACCTGCTGCCCCAGCCCGCCCGCGCGCTCTACGACAGCCTCATCCAGCAGATGGACGCCCAGGAGCCGCGCCGCCCCGAAGGCGCGCTGCTGGGCTGCACCGAGCCCCAGCCCGGCTGGGTGTGGACCGACATCCCGCTCGAGTTCTACAGCGCCGTCCGGGAGATCCTGCCCGACAGCAAGCCGCCCTTCCGCGCCCGCCCCTTCGACGTCCAGCTCATCGGCGGCATGGTGATCTACGGCGGCAAGATCTCGGAAATGAAGACCGGCGAGGGCAAGACCATCGTCGCCCCGCTCGCCTGCTACCTCGCGTCGATCGAAGGCTGGCGCGTCCACGTCGTCACCGTCAACGACTACCTCGTCCAGCGCGACCGCGACTGGACCTTCCCGTACTTCCGCGCCCTGGGCCTCACCGTCGGCGCCATCCACCCCATGCACATGCAGGACGAGGACGAGAAGCGCGACATGTACCGCTGCGACGTCGTCTACGGCACGACGGCGGAGTTCGGCTTCGACTACCTCCGCGACAACATGAAGCGCTCCGTCGAGCAGCAGGTCCAGCGCGTCCGCGAGTTCGCCATCGTCGACGAGGTGGACTCCATCCTGATCGACGAGGCCCGCACGCCCCTCATCATCTCGGGCCCGGCCCACGAGGACGCGCCGCGCTACCAGCTCGCCGACGAACTGGCGCGGCATCTCGTGAAGCTGCAGGCCCCGTGGGCCGCGGCGGACGAGGCCGTCGAGGAATGCCGCAAGCTTATAAAGGGAACTGAGGGCGACATCCGCAACGCCCGCGACAAGGCCGCCGTCGCCCCGCTCCAGGAGAAGCTCAAGCGCCTCAAGGATGACCTCCCCCGCCTCGAGGCCGAGCGCGGCAAGCACACCCGCTACTTCGAGGTCGAACGCGAGCGCAAGCAGGCCCACCTGACCCACCACGGCGTCGTCGAGGCCCAGCGCCGCGCCAACATCGGGTCCTTCTACGTCGGGCAGAACATCGACGTGCCCCACCTGCTGGAGCAGGCCCTCCGCGCCCACGTCGTCTACGAGCTCGACCGCGATTACATCGTCGCGCCCGTGCCCGACCAGTACTCGGGGCGCACGGAGCCCGGCATCGTCATCGTCGACGTCAACACGGGCCGACCCATGGTCGGGCGCCAGTGGTCCGACGGCCTGCACCAGGCGGTCGAGGCCAAGGAGAACGTCCGCATCCGCCAGGAGTCGCAGACGGTCGCCTCGATCACGATCCAGAACTTCTTCAAGATGTACAAGCGCCTGGCGGGCATGACCGGCACCGCCGACACCGAGGCCCAGGAATTCCACGACATCTACAAGCTCGACGTTGTCACGATCCCGACGAACCTGCCCGTCCGCCGCCGGGACTTCGACGATGTCGTCTATCTCGCCGCCAAGGACAAGTGGCAGGCGGTCGTAGACGAGATCAAGGCGTTCAACGACGTGGGCCGCCCCGTGCTCGTGGGCACCACCAGCGTCGAGAAGAGCGAGATGCTCTCGCGCATGCTGATGGGCAAGCACTCGATCCAGCACGAGGTGCTCAACGCCAAGCAGCACGAGCGCGAGGCCCACATCGTCGAAAATGCGGGCCAGCTCGGCGCCGTCATGATCGCCACCAACATGGCCGGCCGCGGCACCGACATCAAGCTCGCGCGCCTCACGCGGCAGATGCTCCTCGAGCACTGGCTCCGCCGCGGCATCGCCCCGCGCGAACTGACCGTCGACGCCCCCGACGAGAAGCTCCGCGAGCTCGTCTACCGCAAGATCGCTCCCAAGGAGCTGGATATCCAGAAGCGCGACGCGGACGCCATGCCCTTCGCCGAACTGGAGATGCAGCTGCTGCGGCACTGGGCCGAGAAGTACACCTGGGTCGAGCCCAAGCGGCTCGAGCGCATGAACGCCGACGACCTCCGCGACGCCCTCGACCGGCAGGGCCGCTTCGCGCTCCACAGGATCCGCTGGTTCGAGACCATCGAGGAGATGGGCGGTCTGCACGTCATCGGAACGGAGAGACACGAGAGCCGCCGCATCGACAACCAGCTCCGGGGCCGCTCGGGCCGCCAGGGCGACCAGGGCTCCTCGCGCTTCTTCGTCGGGCTCGACGACGACCTGATGAAGATGTTCGCGGGCAACGCCACCCTCTCCATCCTCTCCAAGCTGGGCATGAAGGAGGGCGACGCCATCGAGCACCCGATGCTCTCCAAGAGCATCGTCCGCGCCCAGCGCAAGGTCGAGGAGCGCAACTTCCAGGTCCGCAAGACCATCCTCGAGTACGACGAGGTCATGGAGCATCAGCGCCGCGACTTCTACGGCATCCGCCAGCGCGTCCTCGACGGGCGCGACGTCAAGGGCCTCATCTTCGAATTCATCGAGGAGGCCGCCGCCGCCGCCGTCGGTCGCTACCTCGACAAGGACTACTTCGCCGAGTGCGTTGCCGAGTACGCGCGAGATCGCATGGGCTGCTCGATCGAGCCCGCGCGCATGCGCGGCAAGGATCGCCAGGACGCCGAGCAGATGCTCCGCAAGGAGGCGATGGACGACGCGCGCCACGAAATCGACCTCACCCTGGGCGAGTACCTCCCCGAGATGGGCATCCAGGGCGCCGAGTCCACCGACAGGGACATCAAGGGCCTCCACACGTGGGCCTCGTCGCGCTTCCGCGTCGAGATCCCGGAGTCGGAGCTCGCCGTCGCCAAACCGGCGCAGATCCGCGACCGCCTGCTCGAGGCATCACGCGAGCATATTGCCTCCGCCGACCTCTCCGACCTCGAGAAGTACCTGGTGCCCGACTACGGCGCGCGCGAACTCTCCAAGTGGCTGCGCTCCACGATGGACATCGACGTCCCCGTCGAGCAGATCACCGCGAAGGAGACGCCCCAGGAAGTCGTCGAGATGGTGCTGGGCAAGGTCCGCGAGATCTACAACAAGCGCGAGGTCGAGTATCCCGTCGACTTCATGATGGAAATGACCATGTCCATGGTCCGCCAGCAAGGCCCCGCGGCCGTCGGCGGGCTCATCGCGTGGGCCAACAGCCGCTACAGCCTGGGCTGGGACGAGACCATCATCCGCACGCGCACTCCCCAGCAGATCCGCGAGGATCTTCTCAAGGCTTCCGAGAAGTTCGTCCGCGACAACCGCCTGGCTGCCGCCATCGATGAGGCGCTCGCCGCCGACCGGTCGCCCGGCGGGCTTGAAGCTCACTTCCGCGAGCGCTACAACGCGGCGCTCCCGCCCTGGATCCTCAGGCTCCAGGGGGAGGACCGCGCCCAGATCATCCGCGCCCGCGTCGAGACCGTCATGCGCTCCGAGCTCCTCCAGCTGGAGCGGCTCGTCATGCTCGAGGTGCTCGACCCCTCGTGGAAGGACCACCTCTACGAGATGGACAAGCTGCGCGACACGATCAACTACCGGGCCTACAGCCAGCAGGACCCGCGCATCGAGTTCAAGCGCGAGGGTTCGCGCATCTACCGCGACATGATGACGCGCGTGCAGAACCGCGTGGCGGAGTACGTCTTCAAGCTCCGGCTCATGCCGCAGGTCGCCCCGCCGCCCCAGCAGCCGGGACAGCCGCGCCCGCAGACGCCGCGCCCGCTCTCCGGACCGGCTCAGCCCGCGGCCCTCGCGTCGGGAGCGCCGGCCGCGGCTCCCGCCGCTGCGCCCGCCGCGGTGCGCATGGGGCCCTCGATGTTCGCCGGCCCCGGGTTCGACATGCCCCGTCCCGCCCCCGCCCCCGCCGCCCCGTCGGCGCCCCCGCCGCAGCAGGCCTGATCCCGCCGGGACATCGAGCGGCCGGACGCCGGCGAGCGCCGCTCAGCGCGCGGGCTCGAGCGCCGGCTCCGTGCGCGCCCGCTCGGCGATCCACGCCCGCACCTGCGCTTCCAGGATCTCCAGGGGCACCGCCCCCTGCATCAGCACCGCGTCGTGGAACGAGCGGATGTCGAAGCGCTCGCCAAGCTCCGCCTCGGCGTCGGCGCGCAGCGCCCGGATCCGCAGCTCGCCGATCTTGTACGCCAGCGCCTGCCCCGGCCAGGCGATGTACCGGTCGACCTCGCGCTCGATGTTCGTCGGCGTGAGCGCGCTGTTGGCGAGCATGTAGTCGATCGCCTGCTGCCGCGTCCACCCCAGCGCGTGCATGCCCGTGTCCACCACCAGCCTCATCGCGCGCCACATCTCGTACGTCAGCCGCCCGAAGTCGTCGTACGGATCCGCGTACAGCCCCCGACCATCGGGGTTGCCCGCGCTGCGGGCGTCGTCCCCCATCTCGAGCCCCAGGCGCTCGGCGTACAGCGCCCACCCCTCGACAAACACCGTGTAATCGACCGTCGTCCGCCACTCGGGCAGCCCCGCGCTCGTGAGTTCCTGAGCCAGCGCGATCTGCAGATGATGCCCCGGCGCCGCCTCGTGCAGCGTCAACGCGATCATCTCGTACTTGGGACGCTGGTCCAGCCGGTACGTGTTCGCGACGAAGTATCCCCCCAGCCCCGTCTCCAGCGAGCCGGGGTAGTAGTACGCGGTCGGCGCGCTCGGCGCGATGAACCGCGGCATCTCGCGCACGCCGTACGGCAGCCGCGGCAGCGTGCGGAAAAACCGGGGCAGCTCCGGGTCCACACGTTTGGCGATCTCCCGATAGCCAGCCAGCAGCTCCTCGCCGCTGGCGTGATAGAACCGCGCGTCCGTCCGCAGATGCGCGATGAACGCGCGGAACAGCTCCTCGTCCTCCAGCTCCGCTTTCTGCGAGAAGTCCGAGCGCCCGATCACCTCCATCATCTCCGCGCGGATCCGCGCCACTTCGCGGAGCCCCATGTCGTGGATCTGCTGCGCTGTCAGCGCCGTCGTCGTCATCACGCGGATCAGGAACTGATAGAACGCCGCGCCGTCGGGCAGCGACGTCGCCGCGATGGACTCCCGGCATCCCGGCAGGTACTCGTCCCGCAGAAACGCGCCCAGCTTCGCGAACGCCGGCACCACCGACCCGCGGATCGCACGCTCCCCCCGCTCGCGCAGCTCCGCCGGCGCGCCGGCCAGGGGGCGGAACATCGGGTGCGCCGACGGGTCGGCCGCGAATCTCTCCTCGGCCTGCGACAGCGCCTGGTCCACCGTCGTGCCCATCACGACCCGGGGCGGCGTCCTCCCCGCCGCGAGCCCCGCCCGCATGTTCGCGATCACGCCCTCGATGTACGTGTCGACCGCTTCCAGTCGCCGCACGTACCCCTCGAGCTGCGCCGCCGTCGTGAAGCTCAGGGTGTCGGGCAACTGGGGCAGCTCACGCTGCGGCCCCGCCTGCTGCGTCACGGGCATCTGCCACATCGCGAAGCGCTCGGCCTCAAGCCGCACGCGCTGCTCGTACGCCAGCAGACGAGCGTTCAACTGCATCGCAGGGCTCAGCTCGGACAGCTCGATCGCTTCCAGTCGCGCAAGCCTCTCGCGCGCCCCCGCCAGCCACTCGGTCCGGGCCGCCTCCGAGACGTCCGGCAGCAGTCCCTCAAACTCCGGCAAGCCGCGACGGCTCGCCTCCAGCGGACTGGCCTTCATCTGTGCCTGGAAATCCTGCCGCATCAGGTCCAGGACCAGTTGCTCCGCCTCGGACCGGGCCGCCTCGCCGCCCGCCCGGGCGTCCGGCACGTCCGCCTGCCGGCCCGGAGCCGCCCCCTGAAAGGCCACAGAGAGGGACGCCGCCGCCGCCGCCTTCCACATCATGCCGGTTCGCATGGCTCATCTACATAGCAGCTTCGACCCCGGCCCGCCGGGGGAAGAGGGCGGTAAGTATGCCGCCCGTGCCGGATAAGCGAGTCCTGCCCGCATCGGGGGAGGATTTTCCCTTTCCCAGGCGTGCCGCGGGCCAAGCCGCCTATATGGGTGGCCGATTTCCACGCTGCTGCCCCATTCAGCAAAGGTGAGCCGACACAGGCGTGAAGATCTCTCAGTATATACCCTCGGTTCGCCTGACCCCGGAGCGGCTCACCGACCTCCTCGACCGCCTCGACGAAGCAGGCACGCGCGACGCGCTCCGGGACCTCTCGCCCTGCTCCCAGTTCCGCGTGACGGACCTCCGGGCCATCATCATCCAGCCCGGCGGCGGCGCCGCGCACTTCCACCTGTGCACACGCCAGGTCGCCCCCACGGGCCTGAGCTTCGTGCACTCGGGCTACCTCCACCCGGGCACGCGCGTCGCTCTCGATGCCCGGCCCGGCGAGAAAGGCCGGAGCGTCAGCGCCAAGGTCGGGTCGTGCGTGCACGTTGAGCGCAGTATTCACTGCGTCACGCTCCTGTTCGACCAGCAGGTCGACCCGGCCGTCTTTCTGCAGCGCACAACGAGCACACCGGCCGTCGCGGCGACCGCCCCCCAGGCGCAGAAGCCGGAACGAACCGCCCCGCCGAGCCCGCCTCCCGAGACCCCCGAGCCCGACGACCAGGGCCCGATCTACACCACGCTCGAGACCACGACCGCCGTGGAACGCGTGGTCAACAGCTTCGTGCGCCGCGTGCAGGGCTGCGCGGAAGAACTCGACGCCGCGGCCAAGGTCAACGACAGGCCCAGGATCCTCGAAACGTGCGCCACGCTGGCGCGCAACGCGCCGGGCTGCGGCTTCGACCGGCTGGCCCGCGCCGCCTCGCTCGCCGCCGCCGCGGTCGCCGGAACCACCGGCGCGCCGGACAAGATCTCCGCGCTCGCCGACCTCATCGCGCTGTGCGCTCGCGTCGCGCCCCGGCCCAGGCAAGCCGCCTGAAACCCGGCGGCATCTCGCGGCTTCTACAGCCGAACCCGATTCGCCTCGGCGACCAGCTCCCGCACCCGCGCAGGATCGGGCGGGTTATGCCAGTCGCCCCGGACCTTGTACCAGCTGCCGATGATCACGGCGTCGGCGTACCCGAACAACTCGCGCAGCGTGTCGGGAGTCGCCCCGCTGCCCACAGCCAGCGGCAGCTTCGTCGCCGTGCGCACGCGGCGGATGTCCTCGATGCTCGCCGGCCGCGCCGTCGCGGCCCCGGTGACGATCACGCCGTCGGCCCCGAAAAATTCCGCGTTGCGGGCCGCCTCCGCCACGTCCACGTCGCTCGTGATGGCGTGCGCGTTGTGCTTCTTCTTGACGTCGACGATCACGCGGACCTTCTCCGCGCCGATGTGCCGCCGGTACCGCAGCAGCGGCCCTGCGTCCGCCTCGTCCATCAGCCCCTCGTCCGCGACCGCGGCGAACACGAACCCCTCCGCCCGCACGAACTGCAGCCCCACGCTGTGCGCGATCGCGACCGCCGCCCGGTTCGCCCCCGCGAGCACCTGCACGCCCAGCGGCACGTCCACCGCCTCGCGCACCGCGTCCGCCACCACCGTCATCGCGCTGATGATCTCGGGCCCCACCTCGCGCCGCAGGTAGGGCACGTCGTGCATGTTCTCGAGGATCAGGGCGTCGAAGCCCGCCTCGGCGAGCATCCACGCCTCTTCCACCGCGCGGCCGGCGATCACGTTTACCGGGTCGGAGTGGCGAGGCGTCCCGGGCAGCGCGCCGACATGGATCATGCCGACCAGAGCCTTGGGCGCGCCGAAAATGTCCATGGAAAGCGGCATACCGGACATGTTTGTATCACACGGGAGCGTGCGCCGCGTCAAGTCGGCGCCGTGCGCCGCCCGCCGCGCTCCGGGCACCCCTTGCTTCCCCGGCCCGCCCCGCTACAGTCCGCGCACAAGCCGTCCGCCCGGTGGGGGGGCCGGCGGCGATCAAGGAGGATCGCAATGACGACGCGGCAAGTTCTTCGCAAGGCAACGCTCGCCCTGAGCCTGTGCTCGGCCGCGCTCCTGAGCGCATGCTCGGGCGCCACTCGCTCGGGAACCTCGTACACCCTCAAGCCCGACCGGGAGATCGAGGCCTTCCTGCCGGGCGACCTCGACAAGGTGCACAAAGCCGCGGAAGACACCGTCCGCGACGACCTCAGCTACCGCATCACCAGGACCGGCAAGGACGCCCGCGAAGGCTTCGTCGAGGCCCTGACGGCCAAGGGCGACATCGTCCGCGTGGAGACCTACCGCTCGGGCGACAAGGTCACGCGGACAGAGATCTTCGTCGGTCCCCTGGGCGATGAGGAGGCCATGCGCGACGTCCTGGACGCGCTCACGCGCACGCTCGAGCGGCGCTGAGCCCGGCGGTCGATCTCATCCGCGCAGCTTCTGCAGCGAAGCCCGGGCCTGCTTCACGCGCTCGTCCTTGGGGAACCGCCGGACGAACTCGTCGTAGTGCAGGATCGCCGCCTGCTTGTCCCCCAGCGACTCGTAGCACGCGGCGATGTGGAACCGCGTATTGGTCGCGTCGGCGTTGATCGCCAGCACGCGCTCGTACTGCTCCACCGCCTTCCGGCAGTCGCCCAGCTCGCGCAGCGCCTCCGCCTTCATGAAGTACATCGACGAATCGGTGGGGTCCGCCAGCGCCTCCGCTTCATCGAGCACCGCCAGCGCCGCCTTGGGGTCCTTCTTGCCGCGGCTCAGCGCGCCGGCGTGCTGAAACAGCACCATCCGCTTGAGCTCATCCCGCGGGGCGAGCGGGAGCGCCGCGCGGAACTGCCGCTCCATCTCCTTCCAGTCCTCCTTCGCGGCCGCGATGCTCCCAAGCACGACCGTCCCCCAGAATCGCCCCTGCGGGTCCGGCGACTTCATGAGCGTGTCGGCGTGCTTCTTCGCCGCTCCGTAGCTCCCGAAGAGCATGCCGCCCTGCTGCCGCGCCTGGATCTGGTACTGCGCCAGCGCATAGAGCGACGACACGTGGCCCGGGTCGATCTCGACCGCCCGCTCCCACGCGTCCTTCGCGTCGCCCGCCACGCCCGCCATGGTCATGAACCCCATGTCGCGCGTGATCGTCGCCATCGTCGACTGCCCGATCTGGAAGTAGACGTCGGCGTTGCGCGGCTGCTGCTTCGCGAGCCCCTCCAGGTCCGCCAGGCTCCCCGCCGCGTCGCGCTCCGAGCGCTTCAGGATCGCCCGCGCGAAGCGCCACTCGAACTTGCTCGGCTCGGCCTGGAGCGCGGCGTCGATCGCCGCCCGGGCCCGCTCCAGCTCCGCCCCGCTGTACGAGTGGTTGTCGAGCAGCCGGGCGTACACCTCGTCCGCCGAGAGCGCCGGCGCTTCGGCCTGCGCGGGCGCCGGGACCGACGCGGGATCCGCGCCGGGAGCCCCCGTGTCCCCCGCGTGCAAGGCGGCGCTCAACGCAACAAGCATCCACGCCGCCGCCGTCGCCTCTCGCTTCCTGCCGCTCATCGTGCAACTCTCCTGCGGGTTCCGCGGCAGATTATCCGGGAACACCCGACCGGGGTTTCAAATCCCCGCACTCGCTCCGCCAAAGAAAAAACCCCGCCGTCGGGCGGGGTTGAAGGATCAATCCGGGGACGAGCGACGCGTCTCAGTTCTTCTTCGAGGCTTCCTGCCGGAGCACGGCCTGGGCCGCCGCCAGACGGGCGATCGGCACGCGGAAGGGCGAGCACGAGACGTAGTCCAGCCCCGCCTCGTGGAAGAACCAGACGCTCTTGGGGTCGCCGCCGTGCTCGCCGCAGATCCCGACCTTGAGATTCTTGCGGGTCGACCGGCCCCGCTCCGTCGCCATCCGGACAAGCTGCCCGACGCCCGTCGTGTCCAGCGACTGGAACGGGTCCTGCGGCAGGATCTCCTTCGCGACATAGTCGCCCAGGAAGTTGCTCGAGTCGTCGCGCGAGTAGCCGAAGGTCATCTGCGTCAGATCGTTCGTGCCGTAGGAGAAGAAGTCGGCGACCTCGGCGATCTCGCCCGCCATCAGCGCGGCCCGGGGCACTTCGATCATCGTGCCGATCGAGATGTCCAGCTTGCCCTTGAACCCGTGCTGCGCCTTGACCTCAGCGATGACCCGCTCGGTCTCCGCCCGAAGAAGAGCCAGCTCCTTGCGCGTGCCGACGAGGGGGTGCATGATCTCCGGAACCGCCTTGACCCCGTTCTTCCCGCACTCGATCGCCGCCTCGACGATCGCGCGGACCTGCATGTCGAGGATCTCGGGATACGTGATGCACAGGCGGCAGCCGCGGTGCCCCAGCATGGGGTTCATCTCATGGAGCTGCGAGACGCGCTGCCGCACCTTCTCGACGGAAACGCTCAGACGCCGCGCCATCTCCTGCTGGCTCTTGTCGTCGTGCGGAAGGAACTCGTGCAGCGGCGGGTCGATCAGGCGGATCGTGACGGGCAGCCCGTCCATCGCCGTGAAGATCCCCACGAAGTCCGCCCGCTGGTAAGGGAGGAGTTTCTCGAGGGCCGCCTCGCGGTACTCCTTGGTCTCCGCGAGGATCATCTCGCGCATCGCCACGATGCGCTCGCCCTCGAAGAACATGTGCTCCGTCCGGCACAGGCCGATGCCCACCGCGCCGAACTCGCGCGCCCGCCGCGCGTCGGCGGGAGTGTCCGCGTTCGTCCGGACCGCCAGGCGGCGGTACTTGTCCGCCCACTTCATGATCTGCGCGAAGCCGCCCGACAGCGTGGGGATCACGGTCTGCACCGCCCCGACCATCACGTCGCCCGTCGAGCCGTCGATCGAGATGACATCATCGCGGCCGAAGGTCCGCCCGCGGACGGTGAACGTCCCCGCCTTGGCGTCGATGTGGATCTCGCCCGCGCCCGCCACGCAGCACTTGCCCCAGCCGCGGGCCACGACCGCCGCGTGGCTGGTCATGCCGCCGGTCGAGGTCAGGATGCCCGCCGCCGAGTGCATGCCGTCGACGTCCTCGGGGCTCGTCTCCTTGCGCACGAGGATGACCGACTCGCCCTGCACCTTCCGCTCCACCGCTTCCTCGGCGGTGAACGCCGGCTTGCCCACCGCCGCGCCGGGCGACGCGGGCAGGCCCCGCGTCAGCACGTCCGCCAGCTTGCGCCGCGACGGGTCGAACGAGGGCAGCAGCAGCTGCGTCAGGTCGCCCGCCGGGATCCGCAGCAGAGCCCGCTTCTCATCGATCAGCTTCTCCTTCACCATGTCGCAGGCGATCTGCACCGCGGCGAAGCCCGTCCGCTTGCCCGTGCGCGTCTGCAGCATGTAGAGCTTGTTCCGCTCGATGGTGAACTCGATGTCCTGCATCTCGCGGTAGTGCTTCTCGAGCTTGGTCTTGATCTTCAGCAGCTGCTCGTAGACCTTGCGGTTCCACGCGGGCATCTCCGCGACCGGCTTGGGCGTCCGGATGCCCGCGACCACGTCCTCGCCCTGCGCGTTCACGAGGAACTCGCCGTAGAAGATGTTCTCGCCCGTGGAGGGGTTGCGCGTGAACGCGACGCCCGTCCCCGAGTCCTCGCCCATGTTCCCGTACACCATCGTCTGGACGTTCACCGCCGTGCCGTTGAGACCGGTGATGTTCTCGAGCCTGCGGTACGAGATCGCCTTGTCGGCGTTCCAGCTCCGGAACACGGCCTCGATCGCCAGCTCAAGCTGGCGCAGCGGGTTCTGCGGGAAGAACTCGCCGACATGATGCCGGTAGATCTGCTTGTACGCCTCGCACAGCTCGACGAGCCCTTCCGTCGGCACATCGGTGTCGAGCTGCACGTTGTACTTGGACTTGATCTCGCTGAACGCGTTCTCGAAGTGCTCGTGCTCGACCCCCATCACCACGTCGCCGAACATGTTGATCAGGCGGCGGTACGCGTCGTACGCGAAGCGTCGGTTGCCGGTCGCCGCCGCCAGACCCTCGGTCACGGCGTCGGTCAGCCCCAGGTTCAGGATCGTGTCCATCATGCCGGGCATCGACACCGCGGCCCCCGACCGCACGCTAACCAGCAGCGGGTCCTCCGCGTCGCCGAACTTCTTGCCCAGCTCCTTCTCCAGCGTGCGGATGTTCCGCACCACCTCGTCCATCAGCCCGGCCGGCAGCTTCTTCCCCGAGGCGTAGTACGCGGCGCACGTGTCCGTCGTGATCGTGAACCCGGGGGGGACGGGCAGCCCGATCGACGTCATGTCCGCCAGGTTCGCCCCCTTGCCGCCCAGCAGAAGCTTCATGTCGGCGCGGCCTTCGGTGCGCGTCTTGCCGAAGTAGTACACCATCTTCGACAGCTTCTTCGCGGGCGCCTTCGACGACGCCTTGCTCGACGACTTGGCGGCCTTCGGAGCGGGCTTGGACTTCTTGATCGGCTTGCGGGCGGAAGCAACGGGGGGCATGGAAGAAAGGTCTCCAGCACCGGGCCCGAGCCCGGGCGTGCGGGTGTTTCAGCGTTCGTCCGACGCGTTCCCTCGCGCCGCCGACGACGCCATGATGGCAGAGGCGCCCGCGGCGCTGGGCCGCCGGGCGGGGAAGCGAGTGTATCGCGCCTCCACCAGCGGCGGACGCGCCTCAGGATCATTCACCCCCCCCGCGCCGCGCCCCACCCGAGCGCGTTCCTATCATCCGCCCAATGACCGTCGCCGTCGCTGCGCCGCGCTCGATCGTCCGCCAGCTCGGCTGGCGCCTCGGGCCCTTGGACCTGCTGGCGCAGTGGCCCGAAACCGAGCCGCTGGCCGCCCTCGTCAGCGGCGGAACGCCCGCCGGACCCCGCAATCGCTGGTCGATTTTCGCCAGGCCCGTCGGCTCAACGCGGCTCTCCCCCCACGACGCGTCGGCCGATCCCCTCGCTCTCATCAGGACCGCTGCGCCGGCGTCCCGGATCCCGGAGGATCTCCCGTTCGTCGGCGGCTGGATCGCCTCCCTCTCCTACGACCTGGGTCGCAGGCTCGAACCGTGCGCCTCGGCCCGCGCGGGCGAGCCCGCCGCCCAGCTCTGGAGCGACTGGCCCGACCTCGAGATGCAGCACTGCCCCGGCGCCTATGTGCACGATGCGCGCTCGGGCGCATGGTTCGTCGTGGGCAACGCCGACCGGCTCCCGCAGTTCTCCCCCGACGCCTCGGCCGGTCCGCCGTCCGGCGTCACGTGCGTCGACCCGCCGCGCTCGCTGACCGGTCGGCCGCGCTTCGAATCAGACGTCCGCCGCGCCGTCGAGCTGATCCGCGCGGGCGACATCTTCCAGGCGAACCTCTCTCACCACCTGCACGCCCAAATCGCCGGCTCGCCCCGCGCCCTGGCAGCTCGGCTGCTCGCCTCCAGCGGCGCATGGTTCGGCGCCTATCTCGAGCTGGGCGACGGCCGCTCGGTTGTCTCCGCGAGCCCCGAGCTCTTCGTCGAGTTCGACCCGCGCTCGCGCCGCGTCGTCACGCGCCCTATCAAGGGCACCCGCCCCGCGGCCGCTCACGACGCGCGCCGCCAGCTCAAAGAGAGCACCAAAGACCGCGCCGAGCTCGCCATGATCGTAGACCTGATGCGCAACGACCTGGGCCGCGTCTGTGCCTTCGGCTCAATGGCCGTCGACGACCCCAGAGCGATCGAGCTGCACGGCCGGTCCTCCGTCGATCCCCCCGCGCCGCACCCGCAGGACGCCGCCGGCGTGTACCACGGCGTGGCGACCGTCTCGGGAGTGCTCCGCCCGGACCGCGACATCGCCGACCTGCTCCGGGCCTCGTTCCCGCCGGGCTCGGTCACCGGCGCGCCCAAGATCCGCGCCATGCAGGTCATCGACATGCTCGAGCCGCGACGCCGTGCCGCATACTGCGGCGCCATCGGCTACATCAGCGATTGCGGCAGGTCCGCGTGGAACGTGGCGATCCGCACCGCCATGCTCCGGCGTGCGGCTTCGGGCGACGCGAACCTCTTCGACCTCGTCTTCCCGGTGGGCGCCGGCATCGTCGCGGATTCCGACCCCGCCTCCGAGTGGCTCGAAACACTGCATAAAGCCGGCGTGCTCGCCCACGCGCTCGGGCGCGAGGTCGCTGGATGACTCCCACCGACGCCGCCCCCGACGACGGATATCGCCCGACGCCGCGCGGCGGGCCGCGCCTCCGCACCGACATCATCGACGTCTACATCTTCCGCCGCCGCGCCGACGCTGCCGGGACCGGCGCCCGGGCCCAGTTCCTCCAGCTCCTCCGCGCGTCGGACCCGCTGGGAGGAACCTGGCAGCCCGTCATGGGCCACGTCGAAGCCGGCGAAACCGCGCTCCAGACCGCGCTGCGCGAAGCCGCGGAAGAAGTGGGGCTGCTGCCCCGCGACGCCGACTTCATCTCCATGTGGGCGCTCGAGCAGGTCCACCCGTACTACATCGCCGCTCTGGACGCGATCGTCCTCTCCCCGCGCTTCTGCGTCGAGGTCGCCCCGACCTGGGAGCCCACGCTGAACCCCGAGCATTCCCGCGCGCGCTGGACGACCGATCCCGCCTTGTTCATGTGGCCCGGCTCCCGCCGCGCCGTCGAGGAAGTCCTCGAGCACATCGTCGCCGGGTCCGACGCCGAGCCAAGGCTGCGCGTGGATCTCTCGGCGTCGCCGCGCCCCGCCTGAACCTCAGACCGCGACAGCGCCCGTCACGGGAGTCGCCGCCGGCTGCTCGACCGCGATGTACTGCCGCGGCAGTCGCGCGCTCAGCCGGCACAGCAGCTCGTGCACGATCGTCCCGCCCCGGCGCGCCAGCTCGGGAAGATGGTTCGGCGCCGTCCGGTCGTTCCCCACCACCTCAACCACACTGCCCACCCCGACCTGCTCCTCGGGAACGTCCGTGAGATCGACCGTGAACTGGTCCATGCTCACGCGCCCGACCAGCGGCGCAAAGGCCTTTATCCCGCTGGAAAGCACGACCCCGACCCGCGCCGCGTTCGACAGCGACAGCGGATACCCGTCCGCATACCCGACCGGCACGAGCCCCAGCCGCGTCCGCCGCGCCGCGCGCCACGTCGCCTGATACCCGACGCTCGTCCCCGCCTCGATCGTCTTGACGTGCACGAGCTGGCTCACCCACCGCAGCGCGGGCGTCAGCCGCTCGGCCTCGGGCGCGAACTCAAAGCCGTCCCGATCGTGGAAATCTTCCGACGCGTACCCCAGCAGCGCCAGCCCCACGCGCACCATCGAGCGGTGATACACGCCCGAGCGGAACGCGCCGAACGTATTCGCCTCGTGGATCACGCAGTCGGGGGGGATGCGGTCCTTCCGCTCCTCCAGCCAGCGCGAAAAATCGTCCGCCTGCCGACGCGTCATCGCGTCGTCGGTGTCGGCGGACGCGAAGTGATTGAAGATCCCCGCGATGCGGATCCGCGGCATGCGCACCATCCGCTCGAACAACTGGCCCGCTTCGTCAAGGTTCGCCCCGCCCCGGCTCATCCCCGTGTCCAGTTCCAGATGGGCCGAGAGATGCAGCCCCAGCTTCTCGACCATCGTCGCCAGGGCGTCCAGCGTTGACCGGTCGTGCACCGTGAAGTGAAGCTGCCCGCGCGACGCGGCCCGGTACAAGGGGTCGCCTCGCTCCATCTCGTGCACCGGCATCAGCATCAGGATCGGAGCCGTGATCGCCGCGTCGATCAGCGCCCGCGCCTGCTCGGGCGTGTACACCGCCAGCATCTCGACGCCCGCGATCGACAGCCGCTTGGCGATCCGCGCCGCCCCCAGGCTGTACGCGTCGGCCTTCAGAACCGCGCAGATGCCCGGAGTTGTCGCCGGCACCGCCCGACCGCCCGCCGCCGCCCCCGCGATGCGCGACTCCAGCATCCCCCGCATCACGCGCACATTCGCGGAGATCGCCGTCAGGTCGACTTCGAGGCGGCTGGTGGGGGGCACAGGTCGGCTCCGAGGCGGGTTCGGGCGCGTGACAAGCGGCCGGAAGCCCGACCGTCCAACTTGTATCGACCGCCTTGGTTCTCTACGATCAGGATAGACCGCGCAGCCGGCGACGCCGCGGACGCGGGTCGCGGGCCGGGCCCCGGGGGCTCAACAGTCCTCGGACTCGCGCTGCCCCTCACCATGCGGCGTCCGATCCCCGTCCGCCGGGGCTCAAGGCCGGCCATCCCATTGGGCCCACGCACCGTCGCGCCCGCCCTGAGCTTCGCCAACCCACCTCCCCGCCCTTCGCCGCCGCACTCATGAACGATCCACACAACGACGCTTCGATTCCGCCCGAGCCCCAGTCCACTCCCGACGGCCCCGACCGCGAGCCCGGCGCGCCCCGCCAGGGGTCGGCCCAGGACGGCCCGCCCGCCGGTGAACCCGGCCAGGGCGACCCCGCTCCCGGAGGCGAGGACGCCCCGCGGAAGCGCCGGCGCCGCCGCGGCGGTCGGGGCAGGCGAGGCCGCTCAGCCGGCGACGCCGCCCAGGCCCCCGGGCAGGACCCGTCCAACCCGGACCTCAGCGACTCCGCCCAAGACTCGCCCCACGAAGGCGGAGAATCGTCTAGCGACGAAAACTCCGATGACGCCGGTGACGCTCCCGGACCCGCCCGCCCGGCCCAGCCCCAGGGCGCGCCGGGAGAGGATGGCCAGCGCCGCCGCCGTCGCCGCCGCGGCAAGGGCCGGGGCCAGGGCTCAGAGAATCCGCAGGCCGAGGGCTCGCCCGCCTCGGGCCCCGGACGCGACCACTCCCCGTCCGCTCACGATGAAGATTCGACAGACCCGGACCAGCCCGAGCCCCGCCCCCGCCGCGAGCGGGCCAAGCTCGAGCGGTCCAACGAGCACTGGGAGGAGATCTTCGAGGGCAGCTCCTTCGCCGAGCTGGGCCTGCGCAACAGCGTGCTCAAGGGCATCGAGGCCGCCGGTTTCACGAACCCCACCAAGATCCAGAGCGAGCTGATCCCCCTCGTCATCGCTGGCAAGGACGTGCTGGGCCAGTCGCGCACGGGCACCGGCAAGACGGCCGCCTTCGGCCTCCCGCTCTACCACATCGCCCAGCGCGAGATGCCCTTCCAGTCGCTCATCCTCGCTCCGACCCGCGAGCTGGCCATCCAGATCGCCGCCGAGCTCGCCGACCTCGGCAAGTTCACCCCCGTGCGCATCTCGGCGGTCTACGGCGGGCAGAACGTCGGCGCCCAGGCCCGCCAGCTCGACAAGGGCCCGGAGATCATCGTGGCCACCCCGGGCCGCCTCATGGACATGGTCGAGCGGGGACACGTCCACCTCCGCAACGTCCGCGTCGCCATCCTCGACGAGGTCGACCGCATGCTCGACATCGGCTTCCGCGACGACATCAAGCGCATCCTCTCCAGCATCAAGCAGGCCCACCAGACCGTCTTCGTCTCCGCCACTATCTCGGACGAAATCGAGAAGCTGGCCCGCACCTTCATGAAGGATCCGGTCAAGCTCGTGACGACCGGCGGCTCGCTCACAGTCTCGCTCGTCGAGCAGCACTACATCGCCGTCCAGCCGTGGGACAAGCGCGCCATGCTCGCCCACATCCTCCGCCACGAAGAACCCGACCTCACCGTCGTCTTCTGCCGGATGAAGCGCACCGTCGACGACCTCGCGAAGTACCTGCAGGGCAAGAACATCGACGCCCACGCCATCCACGGCGACATGTACCAGGGCAAGCGCAACAGCGTCATGCGCCGCCTCCGCGCGGGCGAGCTGGGCGTCCTCGTCGCGTCCGACCTCGCCGCACGGGGCCTCGACGTCGAGGGCATCAGCCACGTCGTCAACTACGACCTCCCGGAAGATCCCGAGGTCTACATCCACCGCATCGGCCGCACCGCCCGCGCCGGCCGCCGCGGCGTCGCATGGTCGCTCGTCACCCCCGAGCAGGGCGACCTGCTCACCGCCATCGAGAAGCTCGCCAACATCCATATCCCCGAGAAGACCTACCCCGACTTCAAGCCCGGCCCCGTCCCCTCGGACATCCGCGCACGCCGCGAGGCCGACGACGTCCGCACCGAGGCGAAGAAGTCGGTCAGCCGCGCCGCCCCGCCCCCGGTGCCCGCGCCGACCGTCGTCGACGCCACGAAGTTCCCGGGGGGCATCGTGCCCAGCATGCTCCCTCCCAAGCGACTTGGAGGCAGAGTCAAGACCACGCGCGGGATGAAGAGCGCCGCCGCCTTCACCCCCGCGCCCCCCGCCGCAGGGCCCGCCGCCCCCGCCCCGCAGCCCCCAGCCGAAGATTCCTGAGCCCGCCGGAGCCCCGTCCCTTCCCTCGGCTCTTCACGCCGCGAAGCCGCCCGGCGTCATGCTGCGCTCATACACCGTCCGCGTCGCCTCATCGCTGAACTTTTCGCGGACGCGCTCAAGCTGCCGCCGGGACTCCGCCGCGTGCGCCGCGCCGTCGCTGACGAGCAGCGCCACACGCCCCCAATACGCCCCGACCGTCGCGCAGCCGGACCCCTCGCCGTCATCCAGCAGCGTCGCCGCGACGCTCGCCGTGTGCCCGGCGACTCCGCTCGGCCTGAGCGCCACCGCCGGCACGCCGCACGCCATCGATTCCAGAACGGTGTTGCACCCGCCCTCCGGGTACTCGCTGAGAAACACGTCGCACGCCTTCACCGCCGGCCGGATGTCCTCGAGCGCGCCGGTCAGCACGCAGCGCCGCCGCGCGTCCGCGCCGCCCTCGCGCTCCACGATCGCGAGCGCGGGGCCCAGATCGCCGCGACCGATCCCCAGCCACCACACGTCCGGGTGTCTCCCGAGGAACTTCCCGAGATCCGCCGCGAACGTCCCCGCCAGCATCCGCTCGGGCAGCTTGTTGCCCGCGCACACGACCACCCGGCTCGGCCGCTCCGGCAAGCCCAGCGCCCGCCGCGGCAGCGCCACAGCTTCAAGCCCCGCCCGCGCGTCTGTCCCCACGCTCGGGGCGAGCACCCCGCCTATGCCCCGCCGCGCAAGCTCCGGCTGATCGACCTCGAACGTGCGCGGGTTGTGGTACACGACCCGATCGACGCCCCGCGTCAGCAGCGGCGCCCCGATGTTCTGCACCACCTGCAGCGGCGCCACGCGCGCCATCGCCATCCCCGCTTGCACGGGGCACGCAGGGCTCGCGATGAACATCGCCGCGTCCGCCGCCAGTTCCCGCGCCACCCGCACGCCCGCCCGAGCGCCGTCCGCGTAGCTTCCCTCCGTCGGCAGGATCACCGGATCGATCCCCGCCGCGCGCAGTCGCGCCACGAGCGCCGCCCCGATCTCGCTCGACGGCGCCTCGGGCCACCCGACCGCCCGGCACTCCGGCTTCCGCCGCGTGAACTCCTCCGCCACGAGCACGCTCACCCGCCCCCCTCCCGCCGGCCGCGACTCCAGGAGCCTCAGCAGCCGCTGCGCCGCCGCCATCCCCGGCGCGAGCGCCGGCAGCACATACAGCGCGTGCCCACCGTCCGAAGGTCGCCCCCGCGCACCCTCCGGAGCCCGCCACGGCGCCACGCCCAGCCCCTCGGCGGTCAAACACCTCCCGTACACATCCGCAATGAACCCCGCGCCGACAGCCGTCGCCAGGAACGCCAGGTTGTGCTTCTGAATATCCGCCACCGCCGCCGCGGCTACCCAATCTGCCGCCTCCAGCCCCTTTCCCTCCTGAATCAGCCGCAGCGCCCGTTTCAGGCAGCCGCCGACCTCCGCCGGGATCACCAGCCCACCGGGCCCGCTCGCACGAGCAGGCCCGCCGGGCGGAGCGTCAGGAGCGACCGAGAACGCGGGCACGCAGCTTTCATCGGCCCGAACCTCCGGCGGAGATTCTCTGAAATCGCTTGCGGACCCGGGCCCCTCCCGTCGCACTGTGTCTCGGAAGGGAATGAGGTCCGCCCGGCGCACTCCGCTCCAGGCCGGCACTTCCGCCAATCACCCACGCCCTCCTCACAGAGGGAGAAGGAGACCGATTCACATGGTCCGCGCGATCACACACACTCGCCGCACCCCCGTCCTCGTTCTGGCCGCGCTTGCCTGCGCCGCACCGGCCCTCGCCAGCGACAATGAGCTCGCCGCCCTCACAACGGGCAACGCTCAGGCAAACGCCTCCAGCACCGGCGGCCGCGTCTCGCCCGACGGACGGTTCGTCCTCTTCGTCACCGGCGCGACCAACGTCGCCCCGGGCGAAACGAACTTCGCCGACGTCTGGGTCCGCGACCGCTACCTCAACACCACCGCCAAGATCAGCGTCCCCGACCCCTCCATGCCCCAGGTACTCGCAAACTCGGGCAGCGCCGTCGCCCACCCCGGCGCACGCGTCATGTCCGACGACGGCCGATTCGTCGTCTTCTCCAGCTTCGCCAGCAACCTCGTCTCGGGCGACACCAACGACGTCGAGGACGTCTTCGTCCGCGACCGCGACCTCGACCAGAACGGCATCTTCGACGAGCCCGGCGCCGGCAAGACCCGGACCGTCCGCGTCTCGCTCACCTCCACCGAGAGCCAGTCCTTCGGGTCCTGCCCCAACCAGACCTGCACCCACGGCGCCTACTCGGGCACCATCTCCGCCGACGGGCGCTACGTCGCCTTCGTCTCGGACTTCGACTTCGCCGGCAGCGAGGCCTTTACCAACGTCTACCGCCGCGACCGCGACGCCGACAACGACGGCGTCTTCGACGAGGCCGGCGGGGCCCCCAACGCCGCCATCACCGAGCTCGTCACCCCCAGCATCTCCTGCGCCAACTGCGATCACAACGGGTACACCGACAACCCCGCGATCTCCGCCGACGGCCGCCACATCGCCTTCGAGAGCGGCTCGTCGCGACACGTCTTCTCCGATTTCAACAACTCCATCGACATCTTCGTCCGCGACATGCAGGGCGACACCTACCGCGTCAGCCAGCGCGCCGACGGCGGCGAGGGCGAGCCCAGCGCCAACTCCTTCAACCCCTCCATCTCGGGCACCGGTCGCTACGTCGCCTTCGACTCGCGCAACGACGACCTCGACCCCGCCGACAACCAGAACCTCGTCGACGTCTTCGTCTACGACCGCGACGCCGACAACGACAACACCTTCGACGAACCCGGCCAGCAGGCCATCGAGCGCGTCTCCAAGGGCCGCAGCGCCCTGCCACTCCCCGGAGGCTCCATCAACCCCCTGAACGACGACAGCTTCGCCCCCTCCATCTCCGACGACGGGCGCTACGTCGCCTTCCAGTCCAACGCCACCAACAACTCCTGCGGACTCTTCGGATGCACCGATGAAAACGGCTTCCTCGACGTCTTCGTCCACGACCGCGACTTCGATGTGACAACCCTCGTCCCCGTCTCCTCCAACCCCTTCGCCGCCGGCGCCCAGGGCAACGGCAGCTCCTTCTCCGCCGCCATCTCCGCCGACGGCCGCTTCGTCGCCTACCAGAGCAACGCCACCAACCTCATCAACGGCGATCAGACCGGCAACTCGCCCGACGTCTTCGTCCGAGCCCTCCGCAACGACACCAACGACACCTGCTCCACCATCCAGTCCGTCGTCAATATCGGCGTCTACTTCGGCGACACCTACACCGCCGGCAACGAGGGCGACGCCACCTGCGGAACCTCCAGCGACAGCCCCGACTCCTGGTTCACCTACACCGCCGTCTGCGACGGACAGGTCACCTTCGACACCAACGGCTCCTCCTTCGACACCGTCCTCTCCGCACACACCGCCTGCCCCGGGACCACCGCCAACATCATCACCTGCAACGACGACATCAACGGCGCCGCCAACCGCAACTCCAGCATCACCCTCTTCCTCACCCAGGGCCAGACCGTCATCATCCGCCTCAGCGGCTTCAACCTCGACTCGGGCTTCTACCAGTTCAACGTCAGCAGCTGCATCCCCTGCTGCCCCGGCAACGCCAACAAGAACATCCCGGGCAACGTCGACTTCTCGGACATCACCGCCGTCCTCCAGAGCTTCAACGCTGCCTATGGCGCCGCCTCCGGCCCCGGCGACGCCAACTGCGACGGCTCGGTGAACTTCTCCGACATCACCAGCGTCCTCCAGAACTTCAACACCGACTGCAACTGAAACCCGCGGAGATGTCCGCCGCATAGCGAGCGAGCACAGGGATCAGACACCACGCCGGTTGTGTGATCGCGGGCCCGGGGACGCTTCCAGCGTCCTCGGGCTCCTTTCTTTTCCGGACGATTCCGCCCCCATCAGAGCCCGCCCCGCAACCGATATAGTCATCCTCCCGTGCGGAAGGAGCCCAGATGTCGGCCCGGTTGATCGACGGCAAGCTGCTCGCAGAGCAGGAACGCGCCCGCGTCGCGCGCCGCGCAAGGGAGCTCCGCGCCGCCGGAGCCGCCGTCAGGCTCGACGCCGTGCTCGTCACGGGCGCCTCCGACGCCGCCGCCCGCGTCTACGCCGAGAACCAGGCAAAGATGTGCGCCGAGCTGGGCATCGACTATGCGCTGCACGAGCTCCCGGCCCATTCCTCCGAGGACGACATCGGCGCGCTGGTCGACCGCCTGAACGCCGATCCGCGCGTCCGCGCCATCATGGTGCACATGCCCCTGCCGCAGAGCGTCGACGCCTACCGCGTCCAGAGCCGCATCGCCCCCGCCAAGGACGTCGAGGGAGTCAACCCCGCCAACATCGGGAACATCGTCTACGGCCGCTCCTCGCTCGCCCCCTGCACCGCCCTCGCCGTCCTCAGGATGATCGAGTCCACGGGCGTCGAGCTGCGGGGCCGCTTCGCCGTCTGCGTCGGCGCTTCGGACATCGTGGGCAAGCCCGTCGCCGTCATGCTGATGCGCCGCGAAGCGACCGTCGTCTCCTGCACCAAGCACACCGACAAGATCACCGAGCTCACGCGCCAAGCAGACATCCTCGTCGCCGCCGCGGGCTCGCCAGGGCTGGTCCGCGCCTCGTGGGTCAGGCCCGGCGCAGTCGTCATCGACGTGGGCATCAACCGCGTCGCCGCCGCCGACGGCAAGACGAAAACGGTCGGCGACGTCGCTTTCGACGAAGTGCGGGACGTCGCGGGCTGGATCAGCCCCGTCCCCGGCGGGGTCGGGCCCGTCACGGTCGCCATGCTCCTGGACAACGTGGTCGCCGCGTGGGAAACAGCCCCCGCGTGAACCCGGCCGCAAGGACGCCCCCGGTCGGGCGTTGACTGGGAGGCCCGGCCGGGGTTGAATACCCCGACGTTCGCCGTTTTCACGGGACGCCGCTCGCCCTCCCCCGCTCACCCGAAAGGACATCGTTCCATGCCCCTCGCATTCCTCGGTATGCCCAGCGGCGCGGAGTGGCTGATCGTTCTGGCGCTGGGGCTCCTGCTGTTCGGAAGCCGTCTCCCCGAGGTCGGCCGCAGCCTGGGCCGCTCCATCGTCGAGTTCAAGAAGGGCATCAAGGGCGTCGAGGAAGAGATCGAGTCCGCCTCGAGCCAGCCCTCCACCCCCCGCGCCAGCGAGCCCGCCCGCCCCGCCATCGCCTCGGGAGATCAGCGCCGCGTCAGCGTGAACGACCGCGTCGAGGAACAGATCTCCTGACGTCCCCGCCGGCGCCCCGCACCCCCGGCGCGCCCGGCGCCCCTCAGGCTCCCGAAAGCCACTCCGCCGCATCGAGGCAGATGTGCGCACTCAGCCGGTCGGGCCGCCCCAGCCCCACCCGGCAGTTGTGCAGCAGCGTCTCCGCGTACATCTGCGCGTCCAGGTCGCCCGCAACCCCCGCCTCCGCGAACAGATGCACGCTCCACGGGCGATTGGTCGCGTTGTCCGGCTGCAGATGTTCCACGTGCCACACCACCGCGTCACGGCACCGTGCGCTCAGATGCGACCGCCCGCTGGTTCGGCCCAGCCACGACAGCGCGTGCAGCGCCGCCAGCTCGGTCTCCGTCCACACTTCGATCGTCCGGTGCATCGACCGCGGCAGCAGCGACCCGCGGTCCATCTCCGACCGCTCCGCTCCCGCCACGCCGCCCAGCAGCGATTCAGCATCCGCACCGTCGCCGAGCAGCGACGCCCACAACGCGGCGTCCAGCGCTCCGGGGATCACCGCCAGCCGCCGCGGCGCGGCCCCGGCCCGATGCGCCCGCCACCGCAGGAACGGCTCGTCCGTCGGGCGGTGCTGGCCCAGCTCGTCTCGAAATCCTTCAATCGACGGGGCCTGACCCGCGAAAACCCCGGACTCCGCCGCCGCGGATCGGAGTAGGGCGGCCCAGTCCGCGACCGTGCGCACGGGACGAAGCATCGCGTCAGTTTTAGCACGCGCCGGGAATGACGGGGTAGAAAAGCGCGTTATATTCCGATCTGGATGGCACGCGCCGGTTCCGTCATCCCCGTCCGCCTCAGCCGACGCATGTGTCGCGGGTGCGGGTTCGACGGCGGGGCGCTCCAGCCCACTTCAGACCAGCCCTCCTGGGTCTGCCCGCGCTGCGGGGCGGACCTCTACGCAAGGCCGCCGCGCTCCTACGCCGAGATGGAGGGATTCGAGCCTTCGGGCGACGCGCGCGTCACCGCGGCTCCCGCCCGCCGCAGCACCTCCATCCTCTGCCGCACCGCGCCGACCGTAAGCCGTGCGCCGCGGCGGACCATCGGGTCGCGCCTCGCGGTCCTCAGCGGCGCGATCGCGCTGGGACTGGGTGTGCTGACCGTGACGCTGCTGGTCGCCGCGTCCATGTGACCGCCGGGCGCGGGCCGCCGCATCCTCGCGCGTGGGATCCGCTACAAATGCTCCACCAGCCGCGGCTCCCGCCGCACCCGGAGCTTCCGCATGTCGCTCGATCGCGTCCTCGCTCGTCTGACGTCTCGCGAAAAGGAGTCGCTCGATCGCCTCGTCGCGTGGCTCAGGATCCCCAGCATCAGCACCGATCCGAAGTGGGCCGCGGACGTTCGCCGCGCCGGCGAGTGGGCCGCGGAGCGTCTCCGCGCGGCGGGGCTCAGCGTCGAGATCCGCGAGACGGGCACCCCGGAAAAGCGCGGGCACCCGATCGTCTGGGCCCATCACCCCGGGCCCGCGGGATACTCCGGGCCGCACGTCCTCTTCTACGGGCACTACGACGTCCAGCCGCCCGAGCCGCTTGAGCTCTGGGAGAGCCCTCCGTTCGAGCCGGTCATCAAGCAGTCGCAAGGCGAAACCGGCGAGCGCGTCGTCGCCCGCGGCGCGGTCGATGACAAGGGCCAGGTCATGACCTTCCTCGAAGCGCTGCTCGCGTGGAAGGAGGAGGGGGGTGGCTGCCCCGTCAAGCTCTCCGTGCTGCTGGAAGGCGAGGAAGAGTCGGGCAGCAAGAACCTCTACGCCTACGTCGACGCGCACGCGGAGGAGCTGCGGGCCGCGGACGTCTGCGTGATCAGCGACACCAACATGCTCGTCCGCGGCCATCCCGCGATCACCTACGGCGTGCGCGGCCTGTGCTACACAGAGGTCATTCTCCACGGCCCCGATCAGGACCTGCACTCGGGCCTCTGGGGAGGCCGCGTCCCGAACCCGGCGAACGAGCTGGTCCGCGTCCTGGCGCAGTTGTGGGACGAGAACCGCCGCGTAACCGTGCCGGGCTTCTACGACGCCGTGCTGGAGCCCGCCGCGCAGGAGCGCGCCGCGTGGAAGGCGCTGCCCATCGACTCCAACGCCGCACTCGGCAAAATCGGTCTGTCACCGCAGGCCGACATCGGCGAAAAAGGCTGGACCGCCACCGAGCGCGAATGGGCCCGCCCCACCGCGGAGATCAACGGGATCTACGGCGGCTACATGGGCCCCGGCTCCAAGACGGTCATCCCGAGCTTCGCCGGCGCCAAGGTCAGCTTCCGCCTGGTCGCGAACCAGGACCCCGCGTTCGTCGAGCGCCAGTTCAAAGCCTGGCTCGATGCGCGCACGCCGCCGGGATGCCGCTGGGAGTTCAAGAAGCACAGCGGCGGCTTCGCGGGAAACGTCTCGATCGACTCGCCCTACCTGCAGGCCGCGGCCCGCGCCATGGAACGCATCAAGGGCTCCAAGCCTCACCTCATCAAGAGCGGCGGGTCCATCCCGGTCGTCGGCATGCTCAAGGGACGCCTGGGACTCGACACCCTCCTCGTCGGCTTCGGCCTCGAAGACGACCGCGTGCACTCGCCCAACGAGAAGTTCGAGCTCTCCTGCTTCCGCATGGGCATGCAGACGCACGCCCGGCTGCTGGGCGAGTTCGGCTCAATGAAGAAGTAGGGGGGGCCGGGGCTCATCCGCCCGCCGGCGCCCGCCACTCGTTCACGCAGCGTTCTTCTCTTCGGTCACGATCTCGACGGTCTCGATGCGCCCGCGGCGCATCTCCTGGATCCGGCGCTCATACTCCTCGCGCAGGCGCTTGGTCTCGCGCTTGAGCAGGAGCACCGCCATTTCGCGGTCTGCGACCGCCGCCATCGCGTTGAGGATCGCCAGGACCGTGATTCCGGCGATCAGCCCGGTCAGCATCATCGATGTGGGGTTGAGGACCACGCCCAGCCCCATCGGCTGGGCGAGATCCCCGGTTGAGCCCGATATACTCCGCCCGTGAGTCCCCGCGGGGTTTTCCAGTTCATCGTGGCGGCCTGGGCAATCTGGTTGGGCGCGCTGCTCTCGGCCGCTCACGCCATGCCGGCCCCCACGCCCGCAATCCCCGGCGCCGTCGCCCCGCCCGTACCGGCGGACGCCGGCGAGGTGGCCGTTCGCGTCGAGACATTCGGAGTCGGAGACCTCGTCCGCGCGGGCGACTGGGCCGGGCTGCGGCTCGCCGTGCTCTACCGGGGCGATCGCCCCGCAGTCGATGCCGCCGTGCGCCTGCATCTCCGCGACGCCGACGGAGACACCGCCCTGTACACGCGCTTCGTCACGCTCAGCCCGGGGCGGGAGGTCGGCGTGTGGCTCTACGCGCGCATGCCGTGGGACCTGGCGCAGGGCTCCGTACTGCGGGTCAGCATCAGCGAAGCGTCGGCGCGTGAGGACGGCTCCTTCGACATCGGCCGGCAGCTCGGCTGGTCGCCCATCGTCGCGCGGCAGGTCGCGCCACAGGGCGATGCGCTCGCCGCGGTCATCGGGGCCGGCACCGCCGCCCTCGAGCAATACGGCGTCACATCCCGGGGTACCGACCTCGCGCCGGGGGCGCACGAGATCGTCCGCCTCGTTTCAGGGCTGAGGCCCGATCTGCTCCCCGACCAGTGGATGGGCCTGAGCTCCTTCGAGACGATCCTCTGGTCCGAGGGCGACCCGTCCACCATCCCCGGCGGTCTGCAGGTCGAGGCACTCCGCGAGTGGATCAACCGCGGCGGCCACCTCATCGTCATCATCCCCCCCGTCGGCAACGCCTGGACCTCCGCCTCCAACCCGCTGGCGGACCTGCTCCCCGCCGCCACCATCGAACGCGTCAGCGAAGCGACGCTCGGCGGGTATCGCTTCTGGCTGACCGGCGGGCTGTGGAACGACGAGCGCTTCCGCACGCCCATCCATCGCTTCGTCAGGCGGCCGGACGCGACGACCAGCGAGATGACGCCTCTGATCGTCGGTCCGCACGGATGCGTGGCTGCCCGGCGCATCGTCGGCGCGGGCATGGTGACCCACCTGGGCGTCGACCTCAACGCCCGAGCGCTGCAGCAGCGCGAGCCCCTGAGGGCTGATGCGCTCTGGCCGCGGATCATCGGCCGCCGCGCCGCCGCCCCCAGCCTCGCCGAGAGCGAGGTGCACGCTTCCCGCGGCATGGTGAGGCCCAACGCGCCGCCCGCGTGGGTCGATGCGCGCATAGGCGAGCTGATCTCCAAGAGCCGCGAAGCGGGCGTGGGCGTGCTGCTGGGGCTCAGCGTCTTCATCACGTACTGGCTGGTCGCCGGGCCGCTGGGCTACACGCTGCTCAAGACGCGCTCGCTGGAGCGCCACTCGTGGGCCCTGTTCGTCGTCGTCGCCGCCGCGTTCACGGGGATCGCCTGGGCCGGCGCTCAGGCCCTCCGCCCCAAGCAGGCGCAGTCGTGGCACTACACCGTGCTCGATCATGTCTTCGGGGAGCCGGTGCAGCGGGCCCGCGTCTTCGCGAGCGTCCTGCTCCCGACCTACGGCCAGCAGCGCGTCGCGATCGGTGAGGACGGCGCCGACCAGTCGTGGCGCCAGGCGATCACCCCCTGGTCGACCCCGGACGCCGAGCCGCTCAACAGCTTCCCCGATGCGCGCGGCTACACCATCAACGTCCGCCAGATGACGTCCATCGACGCGCCCGCCCGCGCCACCATCAAGACCTTCCAGGGCGATTGGCTGGGCGGGCCGCGCTGGAGCATGCCCCGCCCCGTTTCCGAGGACCGCGCCCCCCTTCTCCGCCGGGGCGGCGCGGCGGGCGACCGGCTGGAGGGCGCGCTGACCCACGGGCTCCCCGCGCCGCTGCAGTCTGCGACGCTCGTGCTCGTGCGCCGGCAGGTCGTCGAGACGATCCTCCGCCGCCGAGAGATGCCCACGCCCCCGCCCCTCGTCGCGGAGGCCTTCGCCTGGAAGATCGACCGCTGGGAGCCCCACACCCCGCTCGACCTCTCGCGCTTCACGATCAACGACGGCGCGAGCGTCGTGCCCGTGCTGGAGGCGCTCGTCCCGCGGATGGTAGCGCTCGATCCCTCGCTGCCCCGCTCCGTGACCACGGAGATGCTCGAGGAGGCCGCCGCCCTCTTCGGCGTGCTGAACCAGCCCGACGCGACCCGCGCCAACATGGGCCTGGCCAGCGTCCCCGCGCACATGCGCCGTCGGTCCGTGCAGGGGCTCGACCTGGCCAAGTGGTTCACGCAGCCCTGCCTGATCATCATCGGGCACGTCGCGGACCAGCCCTCGCCCGTCCCCATGAGCGTCGACGGCGCCGCCCTCAACGGCCGCGAGCGACCCTCCTCCGGACGGACCGTCATCCGCTGGGTCTATCCTCTGGCGCCCGAGCCGCTCGTCCTGGGCGGCGGACCGGGAGCCTCCAGCCAGGAGCCGCGCGCGGACTGACCCATGCCGATGATCGAGACCATCAACCTCTCCAAGGAGTACGGCGAGCTCACCGCCCTCAACAACCTTAACCTCGTGATCAACGAGGGCGACTGTTTCGGGTTCATCGGGCCCAACGGCGCCGGCAAGACCACCACCATCAAGATCCTCGCCACACTCCTCAAGCCCACGAGGGGCCAGGCGCTCATCGACGGCAAGACCGTCGGCTTCGAGAACCGGCTCATCAGGCCCATCATCGGCTACGTCCCGGACTTCATGGGCGCCTACGAGGACATGGTCGTCACCGAGTACCTCGAGTTCTTCGCCGCCGCCTACAACATCCACGGCTCGCAGCGCCGCCGCGTCGTCTCCGACGTCCTCGAGCTGACGGACCTGGGGTACAAGGCGACCGCCGAGGTCAACTCGCTCTCGCGGGGCATGCAGCAGCGGCTCTCCGTCGCGCGGGTGCTCCTGCACGACCCCAAGGTGCTGCTGATGGACGAGCCCGCCTCGGGCCTCGACCCCCGCGCCCGCATCGAGATGCGCGAGCTCCTCAAGGAGCTCAAGCGCATGGGCAAGACCATCCTGATCTCCAGCCACATCCTGCACGAGCTCGCCGAGCTCTGCAACGTCGTGGGCATCATCGAGCGCGGCCAGCTCCTCTTCTCCGGAACCGTCAAGGACATCATGGCCCGCGCCCGGCTCGAGCACGTCATCCACATCGGGGTCGCCGAACGCGCCGAGGAAGCCTCGCGCTTCCTCGCGCAGGTCCCGGGAGTCAAGCGGGTCGGGATCGAGGAGGAGGACATCCCCACCGTCTCCGCCGGCATGACGCGCCGCCCGGTCATACACGTCGTCTTCGAAGAGTCGGCCATGCAGGCCGTCAGCGACATCCCCAGCAGGCTCATCAACGCCGGGTTCCGCCTCGTGCAGTTCCACGAGGAGCGGGTGAACCTCGAGACGGCGTTCATGCGCCTGACCAAGGGGCTCGTTCAGTAATCGGTGGGTTCCCCCGGACCCGCCGCGACCGCCCGACGGGTCATCCGGTACAACGATCTTCGCTGGAATGAACCGTTCGCAACCTGTACGGAGCCCCGCCATGCCGCAGTTGTCCCCGTTCGCACGCGCCGCCGCGCTCCTCGTCGCGGCCGCGGCCCCGGCTCTCGCCGGATCATCCATCCAGTACCCCGTGACGAAAAAGGTCGATCAGAAGGACACGTACCACGGCACCGTCGTCGAGGACCCGTACCGCTGGCTCGAGGACGACGTGCGCAACTCCTCCGACGTCCGCGAGTGGGTCGACGCTCAGAACAAGGTCACCTTCGCCTTCCTCGAATCGATCCCCGAGCGGAAGGCCATCGAGGACCGACTCACCAAGCTCTGGAACTACGAGCGGTACTCGCCCCCGTCCCGCCAGGGCGACCGCTACGTCTTCTCCAAGAACGACGGCCTGCAGAACCAGTCCGTCCTCTACGTCATGGACTCGCTCAACGGCGAGCCCCGCGTCCTGCTCGACCCCAACAAGCTCTCGGCCGACGGCACCGTCGCCCTCAGCGGCGTCTCCTTCAGCGATGACGGCAACCTGCTCGCGTACGGGCTCGCCTCCGCCGGCTCAGACTGGAACCAGTGGCACGTCCGCGACGTCCGCACCGGACAGGACCTCACGGACCACCTCAAGTGGATCAAGTTCAGCGGCGCCAGCTGGACCACAGACAACAAGGGCTTCTTCTACAGCCGCTACCCCGAGCCCGAGAAGGGCAAGGAGTTCCAGGCGCTCAACCACTTCATGAAGGTCTACTACCACCGCATCGGCACCCCCCAGACCGAGGACATCCTCGTCTACGAGAACCCCAGCGAGCCCGAGCACGGCTTCGGCGCGGGAGTCACCGAGGACGGCAAGTACGTCGTCGTCAGCACCTTCAAGGGCACCGACAACAAAAACCTCGTCCACTGGGCCTCGCTCGAGAACGGCGTCCCCGCCGGCCCGGACAAGTTCACCCCGCTCATCGACCGGATGGAGAACGACTACTCGCTGATCGGAAACGACGGCAGCGTCCTCTTCTTCCGCACGGACCTCGACGCCCCCAAGGGCCGCGTCATCGCCATCGACCTCAAGAACCCCGCCAAGGAAAACTGGAAGACGATCATCCCCGAAGCCAAGGAAGTGCTCCTGGGCGCGGGCCTCGTCGGCGACCGCTTCTTCGCCAGCTACCTCAAGGACGCCTCCACCCGCGTCCGCGTCCACGCCATGGACGGCTCGCACCTCCGCGACGTCGAGTTCCCCGCCATCGGCTCGGCCGGCGGCTTCGGCGGCAAGCGCGACCACAAGGAAACCTTCTACAGCTTCTCCTCCTTCGCCTATCCCCCCTCCATCTACCGCTACGACATCGAGACCGGCAAGAGCGAGCTCATGCGCCGCGCCGCCGTCGATCTCGACCCGGAGGCCTACGAGACCAAGCAGGTCTTCTATCCCTCCAAGGACGGGACCAAGGTCCCGATGTTCATCACGCACAAGAAGGGGCTCAAGCTCGACGGCTCCAACCCCACCCTCCTCTACGCCTACGGCGGCTTCGACATCCCCCTGACGCCAACCTTCAGCATCTCACGCCTCGCCTGGCTTGAGATGGGCGGCGTCTACGTCCTCGCCAACCTGCGCGGCGGCGGGGAGTACGGCCGCGAGTGGCACGAGGCCGGCAAGCGCCTCCGCAAGCAGAACGTCTTCGATGACTTCATCGCCGCGGGCGAGTGGCTCGTCCAGAACAAGTACACCCGCCCCGACAAGCTCGCCATCCAGGGCGGGTCCAACGGCGGCCTGCTCGTCGGCGCCGTCATGGTGCAGCGCCCCGATCTCTTCGGCGCGGCCCTCCCCGCCGTCGGCGTCATGGACATGCTCCGCTTCCACTCCTTCTCCGCCGGCCGCTTCTGGGTCGACGAGTACGGCTCCTCCGACGATCCGGAGATGTTCCCCTATCTGCTGGGCTACTCGCCCTATCACTCGCTCCTCCGCGGCAAGGAGGGAACCCGCTTCCCCTCTACGCTCATCACCACCGCCGACACGGACGACCGCGTTGTCCCCGGTCACTCCTTCAAGTTCGCCGCCGCTCTCCAGGAGAAGCACCGCGGCGAAAACCCCGTGCTCATCCGCATCGAGACCAAGGCCGGCCACGGCGCGGGCAAGCCCACCAGCAAGCTGATCGAAGAGACCGCCGACCAGATCGCCTTCCTCGTCAAGACGCTCCGTATGAACGACAACGCGGACTTCAAGGTCCACTCCACCAACTGACGAGCGGCTGATCCGGCCCGACCGGTTCGCCCGGCGCACGACAAGCCGAGGGGCCTTCCCCTCGGCTTTTTCATGCGCCCTTCTCGCTCAGTGGCCTAGCGCGCGCAGCACGACCGTCGCGTAGGCGCCGCGCGGCAACTCGAAGCTCGCCGTCCGCTTGAAACGCTTGCCGGAGGCGTCCATCTCGTCGCGCTCCGCGCTCGACAGCGTGAACTCCGCCGCGCGCACGAACAGCGTGCGCGGCGCCTCGCCGAAGAAGGGCCGCCTCAGCCCCGGCACGCGCAACATCTCAAGGCTCACGCCCTCCTCCGCGAGCGCCGCCCGCGCGGGGCCCGCCCAGGGCTCGCGCAGCTCCGTCGAGCGCGCCAGGAGCGGGATCTGGAGCGTCCGGCTCGCCTCGCTCACCGCCGAGGCCGGCAGGAACAGCATCTCGCCGAACGCGTCGTCGCTCCGCAGGGGCTTCGCCCCCGACTCGTGCGCCAGCGCCGCGATCGTCCCGCGGGCCGTCGCGTTCCACAGGTGCGACTGGAACGCCTCGACGTACATCGACTGCAGGAACGGCGGAAGCGCCGCGAACGCCTCACGCGCCCCGGCCCCGCGATCGAGCGCCTCAATCGCGCGCCGCTCGGGGCAGCGGGGCAGCTCGGCGGCGAGCTTCTTCCAGTCCCCCCAGTGCGACGCGCACAGCCGCGTGAACACCCGGGTCTTGCCCGTGTCCTTCCGCGCGGGCGTGCCGATCGCCAGCTTCAGAGCGCCGTCGTAGTCGTCCGCGATGATCCTGCGGGCGACGAACCCCTCGCCGTGCCGCGCCGAGCCGAACCGCTGATCGCCGAAGTAATTGACGACCGTCAGCCCGCCCGCGCCGTCCCGCAGCAGCCCCGCCCGGCGTTCGATCTCGCCGCTCGTCTCCCGCGCCAGGTCCCGCACGACGATGGTGAATCGATTGGCCCGGATTGCCTCGGCGGTCAGCGCCAGGTCCGACCAGCCGACGAGCCGCGCGCTCCAGCCCCGCCCCTCGAGCGCGGGCGCCACTTCCGCCACGCCCCCGGCCCCGCCCAGGCCGCCCGACGACGCGGCCCGCCCGGCCCGCAGCGAAACGTGCTGCTCCGTCTCGGCATGCTTGTCCTTCAGCCCCGCGTACTCACCAAGCCCGCCGCGAACCCCCGCCGCCTTCGCAAGCTGCTGCACTGCCTCGGGCGTCGTCAGCGACGTCTTGCGCAGCAGATACACCGCGTGCACACGCCCCGCCGCCGCGTCGGGCTCCGCCGTCAGCGAGCGCTCGAACTCGGGCCCCAGCCGCTCCTGGACGAGAAAGTCGCCGGGCGTTCTGCGGATCGTCATGAACCGGGCCCGCCCCGCTCAGCCGGCACGGCCGTCGCGCGCCGGAGCCGCCGACGGCGCCTCCGAACCCTCGACGGCGCCGTCGCCGTCGTCGTCCGGCTCGTCGACCTCGGCCTTCTCCTTCGCCGCCAGACGCGCCTCCTGCTCGAGCTGACGCTTCAGCTCCGCCTCGCGCTGCGCCGCCGTCATCTCCTTCTCGAGCTTGCGCTTGAGCGCCTCGACCTTGGTCTTGTCCGGCGCCAGGATCAGGCTCATGCGCTTGCCCAGCATTTTCGCGCCGACCTCGACCTTGGCAATATCCGAGAGGGTCTCGATGATGCCTTTGAACCGCGCGTCGCCGATGTCCCGGTGCTGCATCTCGCGCCCGCGGAACTGCTGCACGAGCTGCACCTTGTGCCCTTCCATCAGGAACCGCCGCGCCTGGCTCACCCGGATCTCGACGTCATGATCGTCGATCTTCAGCGAGCGGCCCAGCCGGACTTCCTTCATCTCCTGCTGCTTGCTCGCCGCCCGGTTCGACCGCTCCTTCTTCGAGAGCTCGAACTTGTACTTCCCGTAGTCCATGATCTTGCACACGGGCGGGCGAACGTCCGGCTGGATCTCCACCAGATCCAGCCCCGCCTCCTGCGCCATGCGCAACGCCTGCGGCGTCTCGATGACACCGATCTGGTTGTTGTCCTGATCGATCAGACGGATCGGCGACAGGCGGATCTCGTAGTTGACGCGAGTCTTCCGGAACGGGCCGGTGTCGCGGGAAGGGAAGCGGCCGATAGGAACCTCTCCTTGCTAAGCCTGAACCGACGCCCGCAGTCCCCACACAGGACCCGCAGCGCCAGCGCGAAACGATCTGATCAGGAACGCCCGAATCATGAGGCGGTGCGACCGTGCGAACCCGCCGCCGCTCCGACGAGCACACCGCGCTCGCGCACAGGCGATGACGCGGCAGAAGCGGTGACAAGGGTCGAGCTCAGACGATCGTCTCCAGAATTCGGCGTACGCACGGATCGGACCCCCGCCGATCCACACGAAACCCTACCACTGGATCGGCAACCGGGCAAGCGTTCGCCAGCGTTTCATGAGGATTTGACCCGCTCCCCGCGCACCGACGGACTGCGTTCGTGCACCCGGCTCGGCGGAGCCGCCCCCTGAAAAGTCCCCTCACCCCAGCCCCGATCACACCGGCTCGAACATCGCCCAGTGCGAACGCCCCGACGGGCCGGGAAAGTCCGCCGGTTCGCCCGGCGTGTCGAGCCAACGAGGCTCCTTCCCCAGCCCGCGGCGGATCATCCCGCGCAGCGCCCCCGGTCGGCACAGCTCCGTCGCGTTGGTTGACGCGAAGATCGCGCCCCCGCGCGCCAGCCGCTCGCACGCCGCCGCCAGCAGCGCCGGGTAATCGCGCGCCGCGCTCCAGGCCTTCCGGCCCCGCCGCGCATCGCCCGTCGAGAACGTGGGCGGATCGAGCACGATCAGATCGAACGAGAGACCCTTCCGCTCCGCATACGCCAGATATTCGAACGTATCCATGCGCGCGAACGCGTGAGCCCCGGCGTCCAGACCGTTGAGCGCGAAGTTCCGCTTGCCCCAGTCGAGATACCGTCCCGACACATCGACCGACGTCGTGCGCGCGCCTCCCAGCGCCGTCGCCACGGAGAAGCCGCAGGTGTACGCGAAGGTGTTCAGGACGCGCCCGCCCCTCCGTGCGCGCACCCACCGCGCCAGCATGTCGCGCGTCTCCCGCTGATCCAGGAACAGGCCCGTCGAGAAGCCGTCGTAGGGCCGGATCTCGAACCGGCGCTCGTGTTCTCGAGCGTGGATCGCCTCCGGCACGCTCTCGCCCGCCAGCGGGAGAGCATCGCTCAGCACCGCCGGCGCCGCGCCCTTGAGTCCCGGCCGGTGCCGAAGAAAAGGCTTGTGATACACACCCCGGACCCCCCGCGGCGCCAGCGCTCGGAGCGCCGCTTCCGCCAGGTCTTGTGCGTTCAGACCTTCATCCGCGACGCCCTCGTGAACGATCAGCGTCGCCGCGACCCCCAGGCGCTCCACGAACACGCCGGGCATGCCCTCGGTCTCGCCGTGGAAAACCCGGAGCAGCTCCAGATCGGTCCGCTCCAGCAGCTTCCGGCGGGCCTCGAGCGCACGTTCCATCAAAGCGCCGAAGTCGGCGGCGGGGGCCATGCGCGAACTGTACATCTGGCGCGACGTCGCACGGTCCGTGCGCGGTTATCGTCGCGGCACGAACGACGCCCCGACCTCGCCCGGTCGATAGGCGATATCAGTGGCGAACCTCACGCCGCCGCCACCCCAGGGAACACATGGCCGACTCATTCCTCAAATACCTGACCGAGCAGGGCATCCTCGCCCCGGCCGACGCGGACCGCATCGCCGCCTGGTCGCTCCGCCAGCGCGACCCCGTCGGGATCATCGCTGTCGAGCACGGCCTGATCCTCGGGCGCCAGATCGATGAAATTCTGCTCTACCAGCAGACCCACGGCGGCATGTTCGGCGAGGCCGCCGTACGCCTCGGGATGCTAACGGAACCCGTCCTGAGGCGGCTCCTCGACGTGCAGCAACAGCGCGTCCGGCTGCGCATCGTCGAGGTCGTCCAACTTTCGGGAGTGGCGGATTCGCGCGAGGTTCTGGGCGCACTGGCCCGGTTTATTTTGGATCGTTCAGAGTGTGGTGGCATGGGGCGGCGTGCGGCCGCCTGAGTTGGAGGAGGTTCATCCGGTGGAGGCATTTGTCGAGCGGCTGTCCAGCGCCGCGGCCCTCCCGAGCTTCCCGCCGGTGGCTCGCAAGGCTGTGACCTGCGCCGACTCCGACGAGGCCGCCATCCTCGAATTCTGCGACTGGACCGCGCTCGACCCGGCCATCGCCTGCGCCCTTCTCCGCTTTGACGCCGCCCGCAAGGCCGAGCGCTCGGTCGGCGCCGCGACCACGCGCGAAGCCGTCATGCGCATCGGTCCCCGCGCCGCCCGCGTCGTCGCGCTCTCCGCGCTGCTCGTCGCGGATGAGCACGCCGAGCCCGGCCAGGCCCCGCCGCTCGCGGGCGTCTGGCGCCGCGCCGTCGCCCGCGCCGTGCTCGCCCGGCGGATCGCGCAGGCAACCGAGCCCCGCCGCGCCACCGAGGCCTACGCCGCCGGCGCCCTCGCCGAGTGCGCCCGCGTCGCGCTCTGGCGCGTCGATCCCGACGCCGCCCGCAAGCTCGCCTCCCTCGACGCGCTGCCCTGTGACGAACGGCGTCGCGGCGAACGCGGCATCCTCAACGCCCCGGTCCTCAAACTCAGCGGCGCCCTGCTCCGCGCATGGAAGGCGCCCCGGCGCCTCTGGGCCGCACTCGCCGCCGCCGGCGGCGCGAACGTCGAGGGCAACGGCCTCGCCTCCTTCGTCTCCTCCGCCGAGTCCGCCCTCCCGTCCATGCTGGGGCGCGACCTCTCCATACCGGACCCACCGGTCGAGTTCCCGGCGAACGCCTCCGAAGGGTGGGGCGCCGTCTTCTCAAGAGCCCGCGCGGAGTTCGACGCCCTCTGGACGCGCCTCCACGAGGAGGACTGCACCCCCGACCTCCACCGCGACACGCTCAGCCGCGCCCGCCAGAATCTCACGGACCTCTCCCTGGCCACCCAGCTCGAGAATCGTCTGCTCAAGACCCGCCAGGAAGAGCTCCTCCGCCGCGTGACGACCGATGCGCTCACGGGCGTCAAGAACCGCCTCGCCTTCGACGAGCGTCTCGAGGAAGAGTTCGAGCGCGCCCACCGCGCGGGCAAGCCCATGGCGTTGCTCCTGTGCGACCTCGACGGCTTCAAGCCCTTCAACGACCGTTTCGGCCACCTCGCCGGCGACCAGATGCTCCGCACCGCCGCCCAGGCGATGGCCCACGCCGCCCGCCGCATAGACCTCGTCGCCCGCTACGGCGGGGAAGAGTTCGCCATCATCGCGCCGCACTGCGGCCACGACGGCGCACGCTCACTCGCCGAACGCGTCCGCCGCGCCGTCGAGGAAACCATCGTCGAATGGCGCGGCCAGTCGCTCCGCGTCACCGTCAGCATCGGCGGCGCCGTCACCAGGGGCGATCGCCCGGGCCGCAGCGCGATGGAGTTCATCGCCGCGGCCGACCGCATGCTCTACACCGCCAAGGCCGCCGGCCGCAACCGCTGGTTCATCGAGCCCGAGCCCGCCGAGAGGCCCGTCATCGCTGAGGCGGGCTGAACCGCCGCCCCGAGCGACTCAGCGCGCCCCGCCCAGGATCTCGCTCACCAGCTCATCCGCCGCGTACACCTTCCGCAGGCCCTCGATGATCCCGCGCGAATCCACCGCCACCGCCCGGTTCACGCGCTCGTCGAACACGAAGTTCCCGACCAGGCTGTGGATGTTCCCGTCGAAGATCAGCCCGATCACCTCGCCCTCGGTGTTCACCACGGGCGAGCCCGAGTTACCGCCGATGATGTCCGCCGTGCACACGAAGTTGAACGGCACCGAAAGATCGAGCTTCGACTTCGCCTCGGCCCAGCGCTGCGGCAGATCGAACGGCGGACGGAAGTTCCGCTCCTGCGCACGCTCGTACAGCCCCGCGAACGTCGTGAACGCCGGCACCTTCTGCCCGGACTCCTCCCAGCCCGTGATGGGCCCGAAGCTCATCCGCAGCGTGAACGTCGCGTCCGGATACACGCTGTCGCCCAGCGACTGGAACTTCCAGTCGGCGATCTGCGCGTAGCCCTCGCGCTCCTTGGCCTCGACCTCGTCCTCGAAGATCTTCCGCAGCCGGCGCGACTCGGCGTCCAGCGACTTCGCGAACGCGATCATCGGGTCCGTGCTCGAGGCGACGGCGTCCTTCCCGCCCTCGGCGAGCCGCTTCCGCTCCTCGACGCTCTTGAGCTTCGTCCCCGACACCAGCTCGGCCGCACGGTCGCGCGGCGACTTGCCCGCCAGCGCCACCTGCACCAGCGGATCATCGCCGCCCAGCATCATCGCCATGTACTGCAGGCCCGCCGCCATGCGGTCGATCTCGAGCGCCTCGTAGATCGGCGCCTCGCTGTAGAGCCCCAGGTACACCGTCGGAAGAGCCGTATCGCGGTACTCGCGCAGCCGCTCCGTGCTGGGCTTGGGCAGCTCCTCCGCCAGCCGGACCAGCGTCAGGGCGGGCCCCGACAGCTCGCCCGCCAGCGCGGCCCCGATCGCGCTCCGGCGCACGGCGATCGACCGGTGAATCTCCTGCGCCGCGGCGATCGAAGCCCACGGGTCCTTCCCGCCGCTCATCTTGTCCTTGGCGAACTCCTTGAGCTTCTTCTCCTCGCCCGCCTTGCGGGCCATCAGCTCCGGGTCCTGCAGACCGCCGATCTGCCCCGTCAGCGCCTTGCGCGAGTTCGCCACGCCGAAGTTCTCGTCCTTGGCGATCCGCTCGAACTCCTCGCTCCGGCCCATGAATGTCTGAAGCTGGATCTCCCGCAGAGTGAGCCCCATCAGGCGCTGCGGCAGGCCCACGTCACGCACGAACCGCAGGTGATCCGTCGTGAACTGACGGCTCGTCCGACCCGGATGCCCGAACACCAGCGCCAGGTCGCCCTCTTTCGCACCGTCCGACCACTTCAGGAAGTGCTGAGGTTTCAGCGGCTGCCCGTTGTCCTCATAAATGCGAAAAAAACAGACGTCCAGGTTGAACCGCGGGAACTCGAAATTGTCCGTGTCGCCGCCGAAGAACGCGATCTGCTGCTCGGGCGCGAAGACCAGCCGCACGTCCGTGTACCGCTTGTAGCAGTACAGGTGATACTGCCCGCCCGCGTACAGCGTCACGACCTGGCAGTCGAGCCCGCCCGTCTTCTCCTTGGCTTCCTGCTCGATCGTCGCCATCATCTTCCGCCGCGCGGTGTTCGCCTCGGCGGGCGTCATGTTCGCCCCGGCGTCCTTCACGCGCTGCGTCACGTCCTCAACCTGCCAAAGGATGTTGATCTCCAGATCCGGGCACCGCAGCTCCTCGCCGCGCGTCCGCGCGTGGAACCCCTTGGTCAGCAGATCGTTCCCGGGCGAGCTCAGCTTCGCGATCATGTCCGAGCCCACGTGATGATTCGTCATCACCAGCCCGTCCGCCGACACGAGCGACCCCGACCCGCCCGTGTTGAAGCGCACCGCGCTCTTCTGCATGTGCTCCAGCCAGTCGCTGGAGGGGGTGAAGCCGAATCGGCTGGACAGGATGTCGACCGGGGGCTTCGTCAGAAGCCACATGCCCTCGTCCGCGTGCGCGGGCGAACCGGCGCCGGCAAAGGCAGCGAGCATGAGTGATGCCATAAGCGTCCGCAGGGTCCTGGGGTGAGTGATCTTCATGGGACAAAGCCTAGCCGATTCCGTGTACACGCCGCGCGCGCACATCCGCGCCCGTCGCTCCCTATCTCCGGCCTTCCGCGACGCCGCGGCTTGCCCGACCGTCGCCGAGGGGCAGAATCGGCGTGTGCCCTTCGACACGGCCAGTCCGCTTCTACATCCCTCCCCGCGCCGCGGTTGCCCGCCTTCTGCTCCTCGCCTGTCTTTGTGCCGCCGCGGGCTGCGCCATCACCTGGCGCGACCGCGCCACCGGCGCCCGGCACCTCCTGGGATTCATGCACCTGACCGAGCCACCTCCGCCCGCGCCTTCCGGGCCCGCCGACCCGCCTGCCACCTTCCACACGCTCAGAGCCCTGGGCCTCATCCTGGCGCTGGACGAAGCCGAAGCCTCGCTGACCATCGGTGCCATCGAGCGCCGACGACTCGAACTGCGGGCGCCCCACGCCCTCATCACGCTTGCACCAGAAGACACCTCGGGCGCACCGGGAGGAGAACCGGAGCCCCCAAATGCAGCGCACCATCCAAACACACCGCCCTGAACGACTCGGCCTGATGATCCTCCTCGCCCTCGCCGCGCCCGCCGGCTGCGGCGTGGGCACCAGCGGCCTCGCCTTCACCAGCGCTTCGCACGTCGGCATCGAAGCCGCCATCGACCCGCCCACTCTGAACCTGGGCCTCTCCCGCCTCGAAGCCGTCGCCGCACCCACCTTCGAAGAAGGCAAGACCCCGCCCGTCCTCGCCAGCTTCCGCTTCGATCAGCGCGGCATGATCGCCCCCTCCGCCGGCTCGACCTTCGCCGCAGGAGATGCCGCACTCGCCATGAGCGAGCTCTACCGCAACGACACGCCGCAGAACATCGACCCCCAGCGCTTCGATAGCGCCCTCGAACTCTCCGCCGAGCCCGTCGCCGGCGGCGGCCAGACCCTCGCCCGCCCGGGCGAGGTCCGCCCCGTGGTCTTCGGCAGCGACACCACGCTGGGCGTGCGCCTCTCCTGGGCCACGCCCGCCGCCCCCGCACCCTCGGGCCTGCGCGTCGGCTTCGGACGCCGCGATTTCGCCCTCGCGCCCGTCACCTACCGCCGCGTCCAGCGCCCCGACGGCTCCGAGGCCCACGTCGTTAAAGCACCGTCCCTGCTCGCCACTGTCGACGAGGGCGTCTCCAGCGGACTGCCCGGCGCCACCGCCGTCGATCACATGCAGTACTTCGCCACCGGTCGCGCCGCCACCGCCCTCGCCATCGAGCGCGACGTCCGGGCCGCCATGCTCCGCCGCATGGACCTCGACCATCCCCGCGCCGCCGCCGGCTTCGCCGAAGAGGGCGCCCATCTCCGCGCCATGGAGAACTGGCTCGATAATCCCGCGCTCCCCGACGACGAGCGCGCCCGCCGCGCAGAGCGACTCTCCGGCTGGCTCCGCGGCGCCGGCTGGAAATCCTCCGTGACCACCTGGCTCTACTCCGCCAGCGAGCCGGAGCGGGCCCGCGCCGTCGCCGACCTCAACATCCCGTCCGCCGACGCGGAGGTGAGCCAGTGAGCCGCTCGCGCGACGAACACCAGGGCCCACACGAGCCGCCGCTCGACCGCGTCCCCCCCGGAAGGCTCATCCGCGTCGTGGAGTCCTACATCGCCGAGGGCGCGGACGAGATCACTCTCCGTCACAACGACGACGGCACGTGGCGCGTCACGCCCCGCATCACTTCGACTGATCCCCGTGCTTCTTCTTCGTAGGCACCGGCGGCGGGCCCTCCACATCCGGGTTGTACGCCAGCGGCAGAACCTTCGCCCGCCCGAAGGGATTGATCTCGACCAGCATCATGTCGCCCACGTTCCGCCGGTGCATCGACAGACCGGACTCCGGCTCGGGCAGCGGCAGCACACGGTCGTTCCGCACGTGATCCATCAGCACGATCACCGGCTTGCCCTTCACCTCGGTCATCAGGATCAGCGTGTTGAAGCTCACCGTCAGATCCCGGTAGCTCCCCGCGTACGCCCATCCCAGCACCTTCACATCCGCAGACTGCGCCAGCAGCAGGGGCTGGCCCAGCCGGTCCCGCGTCGCGGCGGCGAACTCCGCGTCGTCCTTGCACACGAACTCGGGCTTGAACCCCTTGTCGACCAGCCGGCCGTACAGCTCGGCCGGAGTGATCCGCGCTACGGTCGTCGACCCGCCCTGCGGGAAATTGAACTGCCGGTTGTAGATGTACAGCCCGGCAAGGGACGACAATCCCAGCAGCGCCGCCGCGGCATACCCGATCCCCCTGCCCGTCAGCCGCAGCGTCCTTGGGCGCCGGCCCTCGGCGGGCCCGGCATCGGGTCGGCCCGCGGCGAGCGGCGCGGGCGCCTCGCTCGCCGGCATCTCCGGCGCCGTCAGCCGGGGCGCGGCGAAAGCCCGCCTCAGCCCCGCGTCCACGGCCCGGGCCGCCTCCACCTCCGCGCGCAGCGCCGCGTCCCGCTCCAGGAGCGCCTCGAAGCGCGCCCGGGAGTCGGGGGTCATCACGCCGTCGACGTACAGGTCGACGGGGTTGAAGTCGGGCTGGTGGGGTTGATCGGTCATCGGAGAAATGTGTCAGCTTGGATCGAGCGGGCTCCCGGTGAGATGCTTTCGGAGCGATTGACGTGCGCGATGCACATGGCTCATCGCGGTCCCCTCGGGGATGCTGAGCGCCCGGGAGATCTCGCGGTAGCTCAGCCCCGACACGACCTTCAGCAGCAGGCAGGAACGCGGCGTCTCGTCCAGCGTCGCCACCGCCGCCGCGAGCGTGTCGTCGAACATCTTCTGGTCGGGCGTCAGCGTGCCGTCGGAAGTCACCGGGAACGTCCCGGTCTTGCGCATGGGGGGCGACGGGCGGGTCGCCTTCTCGAAGGCGTGATCCTGGCTCATCCCGCGCTCGCGCGCCGCCCGGCGCCGCTCGTTCAGCGCCAGGTACCGGACGATCTGGCCCATCCACGCCAGAAAACTGCTCTCAGGATCGAACTCGTGCAGCTTTGTCAGGGCGATCATCGCGGCTTCCTGCACCAGATCGTCGGCGCGAACACGATCGCCCGTGACACCCACGGCGATGCACCACAGGGCCCTCGAAGCGGCCTCGAATCGCGCGCCGAACTCTGCCGCCGTCAGCGGTCGACGTTGACCGCCGGCGCTACCGGACCCCAGTCCGGCTCCCTGCGCCCGTGGCGAGCTGTCCACTCGCTCAGGGATGTCGGGACGCTGGTCGTGCATTGCGATTTCGTGAAGCCGCTCGACGTCGGGTCGTGTTTGGGAGGTTCAGACAATCTGGGTACCCGGGCAGATTCCCTGAACCCTGTGGCCGCTCGGAACTCAGAATACCGCCTGCCATCGTTGCGCCTACCACTTTCCGGGGAGCCCCCCGCCCGGGGCTACACTTTTCCGCCGGACGACCCGCCCGTCGCCGCGCCGAGAGGAGAGACACCGATGGGGATGCACCCGCGCCGTTCCGCTGTTCCC
>JANRJV010000039.1:0-10867 GCA_033763795.1 Planctomycetota bacterium | reverse complement strand
GCCTTGCTGAGGATGACGTCCATCGTCTTGTGCTCGCGGATCTGCGTGAAGATCATCCCGACCTGGTTGCGGGCGATGATCTCCTGACGCAGCTTCTCCGGGCGCTCCCCGCGTGAGGCCGCGATCTGCGCGATCCGGCCGTTGATCTCCGCCTCGGAGACCTTGACGTCAAACTGCTCGGCGGCCTTGTCGAGGATGAAGAACAGCTTGAGCTCGCCGACGGCCTGCGCGCCCGCCTGGGCCCGGAGGTTCGCTAGGTTCTCCTCGATGCGGGCCGCGTCCACGCCGCGGTACATCAGTTCGTACCGGGCCCGCTCCAGGTTGCGCATCGCCTGCTGGGCCGTGAGCCGTTGCGGCAGGTCGAAGGTCGTCTTCTCGAGCAGGTGCTTGGCGACCTGCTGACGCATCGCCGACTGCTGGTCGACCTGGATGCGCTGCTCGATCCGCGTCTTGACGGCCTGGCGCAGCTCGTCCGCCGACGCCATCCCGTACCGCTCCGCCAGCGTCTCGATCGGCGCCGGCACGATCTCGTCGGCCCGCTTGACGGTGAACGTGATCGACAGCGGCTTGCCGCGGATCTCTTCGTTCTCGTGGTTCTGCGGGCCCGTGGTCTTCACCGTCGCCGTCGAGCCGATCGCCGGCAGGCCGATCTGCTTCGAGAAGTCGTCCACCACCACGCCCAGGATCATCCCCTTGCCGTTCTTGTCCGGCGTCGGGATCTGAATCACCGCGTCCTGGATGTCCAGGTGCACCTTCCCGCCCTCGCCGGTCATGACGGCGTGCCCCGTCAGATAGTCCCCCGCTTCCGGCTTCTCCTTGCTCTTCAGTTCGCCCTCGTTGAGCAGCAGGCGATCGACTTCCGTCTTCACCATTTCGTCGGTGATCTCGATCAGCGGCTTCTTGACCTCGATGCCGTCGAGGCTGGGCAGATCGAACTCCGGCCGGACTTCCACCTCGATCTCGAACGTCAGGGCTTCGCCCTCGCGGATGTCGACCTTGTCGAGCATCTCGCTGGTCGCGTCGCCAACGACGCGGAGCTTGTGATCCTCGATCGCCTTGTTGAACGCCTCTGCGACCAGCGCGTTCTTCGCCTCGCGGCGGATCGCGGTCCCGAACTTCTTCTCCACCAGTCGACGCGGCACGCGCCCCTTACGGAAGCCCGGCAACTCGGCCTCGACCAGGGCCGTATCGAGCGACGTGCCCAGGTGCTCCGCCACCGTCTGGGCGGGAATCTCGATCTTCAGTTTCTTGCGGCTCGGGCCGGCGTCAGAGATTTCAACGCGGTTCGGGGATTCGTTCTGCTGCGTGGCCATGGGTCATCTCCGGGGTCCAGAGCGGGTACGCCGAGCCGGTCCACATGGACGCGGCGGGCGGTCCGCTCCCCACCCGTTGGGGAATAAGGCCGCCATGGTAGGGCCGAACCTGCCGCCGGTTGGCAACCCGATGGAGTGGACTTCAGCCACGCGTGAACGGGCCATCATCTTGTGGTCTTTGCCCCGTGTCACCTGACGGTGACCGAATACAGGACGCTACCATCGTGTCTGTTGGTGAATGGACACGTCTGATCGACGGACACGCCGCGGTGTCGGTGCTGGGGGCGGGACAGCGGCTTAAGCGGGTGGCGGGACCCGGGGCAGGGCGGGGTCGGCATGGAAAGGCAGAAGCGGATGAAGGTGCGATCCGGGATAGCCGCTGTGGCGATCATCGCGGGCGTGCTCGCGGTCTTCGGGGCGCTCGGTCTGTGGAAGTGGAACTCGGTTCGGACGGCGATGGCCGCCCCACCACCGCCTGAGCCTGCGGAGGCGGTCGAGATCATCCGCCCGACGCCGATCAAGTGGACCCCGACGTCCGATCTGGTCGGCACGGTGATCGCGATCCAGTCCGTGACGCTCAGTAATGAGGTCTCGGGCAAGGTGAGCGAGGTGCTGTTCGAGTCGGGCGCGATCGTCGAGCCCGGGCAGGTGCTCGTCCGCCTGGACGACGCGTCTGAGCAGGCCGACCTCAACGCCGCCGAGGCCGCCGTCCTCGTCAGCGAGGCGGGCGTCCGCTCGGCGGAAGCCGCGATGCGGACCGCGCAGGCGCAGCTCGACCTGGCCCAGGCGAACATGCGCCGGTGGGAGCCGGCGGTGCAGGCGCGGGCGGCGGCCGAGTCCGAACTCGACCGCGTCCGCACCGAACTCGACCGCGCCCGCGCCGACATCGACGCGTACAACGCCGCCATCGAACGGGCCAAGGCCGAGGTCGTCGCCGACCGGGCCCGCGCCGATCAGATCCGCACCGTCATCGCCAAGAAAGTCCTCAAGGCCCCGTTCAAGGCCCGGGCCGGCCTGCGCAACGTCCACCCCGGGGCCTATCTCGCCGAGGGTGCGTCGGTCGTCAGCTTGCAGTCCGTCGGCGACCGCATCTTCGTCGACTTCGCCATCCCGCAGGAATACGCCGGGCTGGTGCAGAATGGCATGCGTGTGACGGCCGCCTCGACCGCGCTGGGCACCGAGTCGACGCAGATCGAGGTCGTCGCGATGGACGCCAGCGCCAACGCCACCACCCGCAACCTCCGCGTCCGCGCCGTGGTCGACAACCCAGGGGAGCGCCTCCGTCCCGGCATGTTCGTCGACGTGCGGGTGCCCATCGGCTCCGAACAGTCGCGGCTGACGATCCCGACCACCGCCGTCCGCCGCGCGTCCTTCGGCGACCACGTCTTCATCATCCTGCCCGACGAGAAGAACCCCGGCACGCTGCGCAGCCACCAGCGCTTCATCACGCTGGGCCCCACGCTCGGCGATCGCATCGTTGTCGAGAAGGGCCTCGACGCGAACGAAGAGCTCGCCGGCAACGGCTCGCACAAGCTCCGCGAGGGCGGGGCCGTGCTCCGCGGCCAGCCGGACGGCCCGGGCGGACCCGGCGGACCCGGCGGCCCAGGCGGACCCGGCGGGCCGGGCGGGCAGGAGCCCCAGAAGGCCCCCGCGGCGTAACCCGCGTTCATCACACACGCGTTCTGAGTTCGGACGTTCCGGGGACGGGTTGTCGACAGGGGCTGTATGGGATCGATCACCGACATTTTCATCAAGCGCCCGGTGCTCGCGATCGTGGTGAACCTCATCATCATCGCGATCGGGCTCCGCGCGCTCGGCGGCTTGCCCGTGCGGCAGTACCCCCGGATCGAGTCCAGCTCCATCGTCATCACCACCGCGTACATCGGCGCCAGCGCCGAAACCGTCCGCGGGTTCATCACCACGCCCATCGAAAAAGCCGTTTCCGCCATCGACGGGATCGACTACATCGAGAGCAGTTCCACCGCGGGCGTGAGCGTGATCACGGTGCGGCTGCGCCTGAACCACAACTCCAACGCCGCCCTGGCGGAGATCAGCGCCCGCCTGAACCAGGTGCGCAGCGAGCTGCCGGCCCAGGCCGAGTCGCCCGCCGTCGACATCCAGCGGACGGACAAGCCCTACGCCACTTTCTACATCAGTTTCACCAGCACGAGCCTGACGCTCCCGCAGCTCAACGACTTCATGGTGCGTGAGATCCAGCCGGAGCTGCAGGGCATCAAGGACGTGCAGCGCGTCAGCGTGGAAGGCCCGCGCGAGCTGGCGATGCGGATCTGGCTCGACGCCGGCCGCCTGGACGCCCTCGACCTCACCCCGCGCGACGTGTACGACGCGCTGAGCCGCAACAACTTCCTCGCCGCCGTCGGCCGGACCAAGGGTCCGGACGTTCAGATCGACCTGCTCACCAACACCGACCTCCGCACCGCCGAGGAGTTCGAGCAGCTCATCGTGCGCCAGCGCGACGGGACCACCGTGCGCCTGCGCGACGTCGCCAAGGTCGCCCTCGCCAGCGAGGAGCCGACCGGGCAGGCCGGGTTCAACGGCAAGCCGGCCATCTGGCTCTCCGTGTGGCCCCTGCCCAAGGCCAACGAACTGGAAGTCGCCGACGCCTTGAAGAAGCGCCTGGACGACATCCGGACCAAGCTGCCCGTCGGGATGGACATGGTGCTGGCGTACGACGGCACGTACTACATGCGCAACGCGCTCAACGAGATCGGCAAGACGCTGGCCGAGACCATCGCCATCGTCGCCGTGATCGTCTTCCTGTTCATGGGCTCGCTCCGAACCGTGCTGGTCCCGCTGGTGGCGATGCCGATCTCGCTCATCGGCGCGGTGCTGGCGATGGCTCTGCTGGATTTCTCGCTCAACCTGCTCTCGATCCTCGCGATCGTGCTCGCCGTCGGGCTGGTGGTCGACGACGCGATCGTCATGGTCGAGAACGTCGAGAGGCACATCCGCGAGGGCAAGTCGAAGCTCGACGCCGCCCTGATCGGCGCCCGCGAGCTGTTCGGGCCGGTCGTCGCGATGACGATCACGCTCGCCGCGGTGTACGCGCCGATCGGCTTCCAGGGCGGGCTGACGGGCGTGCTGTTCCGCGAGTTTGCCTTCACGCTCGCCGCGGCGGTCATTGTCTCCGGCATCGTCGCCGTCACGCTCTCGCCCATCATGAGCGCCGCCATGGTCCCCCCCGCCGGCAAGGAAAGCCGGCTGGTGCGGCTGATCAACCGGCACATGACCTGGCTGCGCAACCGCTACCACGGCGCCCTGGGCCTGACGCTCGACCTGCGCTGGACGATGGCCCTGGCCGCGATCCTGATCGCCATCGCCGCCGTCCCGCTGTACACCATGTCCAAGAAGGAACTCGCCCCGATCGAGGACGAGGGCATCCTGTTCTGCGTCGTGCAGTCGGCCCCCGACGCGTCGCTGGAATACACCGTGCGCGGGTTCGAACGTGTCGCGTCGGCCTTCAACAGCATTCCCGAGAAGAACTTCTCGTTCCAGGTCGCGAGCACGACCGGCGGCTTCGCCGGCATCCAGACCGTCGACTGGAACAAGCGCGAACGCACCACCGAGCAAATCCAGTTCGACCTCTTCGGCAAGCTGGCCCAGGCGACGGACGTCCGCGCCATCGCCACGCGTCCCAAGCCCCTCCCCGGCGCCGGGCAGTTCGACGTCGAGTTCATCGTCACCTCGACCGACCAGGCCGAGGCGATGCTCCCGTTCGTGTTCCAGCTCGTCGGGGCCGCGTTCGAGAGCGGCAAGTTCCTGTACGCCGACTCCGAGCTGAAGATCGACCTCCCGCAGGCCCGCATCAACATCGACAAGCAGAAGATCGCCGACCTCGGGCTGGACCTGGCGGACATCGGTCGCGACCTGTCCGTGCTGCTCTCGGGCGGGTACGTCAACCGGTTCAACTACTACGGGCGCAGCTACAAGGTCATCCCGCAGGTCGCCGACAAGGACCGCGTCACCCCCGAACAGCTCCTGCAGTTCAAGGTCCGCACGCCCACCGGCGGGCTGGTCTCGCTCTCCAGCGTCGTCAGTATCGAGACCATCACCGCGCCCCGCGCGCTGACACGCTTCCAGCAACGCAACAGCGCCCGCATCATTGGCGTCGTCGCCGAGGGCGTGACCAACGACGAGGCCCTGCGCGTGCTGGAAGACGCCGCGGCACGCGTCCTGCCGCCCGGATACGCCGTCGACTACGCCGGCGAGAGCCGCCAGGTCCGCAACGAGGGCTCGAGCCTGGTCTCCACGCTCGGGTTCGCGATCGGGCTGATCTACCTCGTGCTCGCCGCCCAGTTCGGCAGTTTCCGCGACCCGCTGATCGTCCTTCTCGGTTCTGTGCCGCTGGCCATCTCCGGCGCGCTCATCTTCCCCTTCCTGGGTCTGACGACGATCAACATCTACTCGCAGGTCGGGCTGATCACGCTCGTCGGGCTGGTCGCCAAGAACGGGATCCTGATCGTGGAGTTCGCCAACCACCTGCAGGAGCAGGGGCACAGCAAGTTTGAAGCCGTACGCGAGGCCTCCGCCGCGCGTCTTCGCCCGATCCTCATGACCAGCGCCGCGACGGTGCTCGGGCACTTCCCGCTGGTGCTGGTGACGGGCGCCGGGGCCGAGGCCCGCAACAGCATCGGCATCATCCTGGTCGCGGGCATGACCATCAGCACGCTGTTCACGCTGTTCGTCGTCCCGTCGATCTACATGCTGCTGGCGGCGTCGCACAAGCACGGCGTAAAGGCGCCCGCCGGCACGTCGGGCCCCGCTTCATCGCACACCGGGCACACGCCGCCGCCCGCCGGCACGCCGTCAGCCGCGCCGGCGCTCAAGAACGGCGTGCCCGCCAACGGTGTCAACGGCAACGGTGCCGGCGCCGATCAGCCCGCCCGCGCCCCAACCCAGAGCACCGCGGCGCAGTGAGCGATCAGCGTCTCGCGATCGACAGGCTTGGAGACGTACGCGTCGCACCCGGCCTGGCGGCACCGCTGCTCGTCTTCCGGCATGGCGTGCGCCGTGAGCGCGATGATCGGGACCGTCCACCCGCGGGCCCGCAGCGTCCGCGCTAGTTCGTACCCGTCAACTTCCGGCATCTGCACGTCGGTGATGATCAGGTCGAACGTCCCGCCCTTCGGTGCGCTCTCCGCTGATGCGGGCTCAAGCCCGAGGATCTGCAGCGCGGCCCGCCCGTTGTCGCACACCTGCACCTCGGCCCCCGCACGCCGCAGGTGGTGCGCGATCAGCCGCTGATTGTCCGGCCCGTCTTCCGCCAGCAGCACGCGCGAGCCCTTCAGCGCGCCGGCGAGAGTGTTCGGCGCGGAGCGCGCCGTGGCGGGCTCGTTGTCCCCGTGGATCGCCGACGGCTCGACCAGCCGCACCTGGTCGACGGCCCCCGTGTCGAAGGTGAAGGTGAACACGCTGCCCGCGCCCGGACGGCTGTCGACGCCGATGTCCCCGCCCAGCAGTTTCGCCAGCCGCTTGCTGATTCGCAGCCCCAGCCCCGTGCCGCCGAAGCGGCGCGTCGTGCTGGAGTCGGCCTGCTCGAACGCGCCGAAGAGCTTGGCGACCTGGTCGGGCAACATGCCGATGCCGGTATCGTGCACGTCGATACGCAGCCGGCGCATGCCCGGCTCGTGCGCGACGGCGACGCGCACGCCCCCCGTCTCCGTGAACTTGATCGCGTTGCCGATCAGGTTCACCAACACCTGGCGCACGCGGATCGGGTCGGTCACGATCCGCTCGGGCACGGGGGTGAGATACTCGGCGTCGAGCGTGATGTGCTTGGCGCGGGACTTGACGTCCATCAGCCGCATCACGTCGCGCACGATGTCGCACGGACGCGTCTCGAGCGCCTCGACGGTCACCTTGCCCGCCTCGATCTTCGAGAGGTCCAGGATGTCGTTGATGATCGCCAGCAGGTGCTCGCCGTTGCGCTTGATCGTCTCGACGTGCTGGCGCCGCTCCGCCGGGTCCAGCGGTCGGTCGTCGCTCTCCGCGAGCAGGTCCGCGTACCCGAGGATCGCCGTCATCGGGGTGCGGATCTCGTGGCTCATGTTGGCCAGGAACTCGCTCTTGGCCCGGTTGGCGTTCTCCGCCTGGGCCCGCGCGGCTTCCAGGTCGCTCTGGGCCCGCTTCTTCTCGGTGATGTCGAAGCGGATCGAGACGTACCGCTCGATCACCCCGTCAGCCCCGACGAACGGCACGATCGTGCTGTCGACCCAGTAGAGCGAGCCGTCCTTGGCGCGGTTGCACACCTCGCCGCGCCACGGCCGCCCGGTCGCGATCGTGCGCCACATCTCCACCCAGAACGAGCGCGGGTGCAGGCCCGAGTTCAAAATCCGGTGGTCCTGCCCGAGCAGCTCCTCGCGCGTGTACCCGCTGATCCGTGCAAAGCCGGTGTTGATGTCGATGATCCGCCCGCGCCGGTCCGCCACCGACAGGATCGAGTGCTGGTCCAACGCATTGCGCAGGGCCATCACCTCGCGCAGGGCCCGCTCGGCGGTGTCCTTCGCGTCCGACAGGCGCCGCTCGGCACCGTGCTGGAGCGTCACGTCCCGACCAATCTTCACGTAGCCCCGCCAACCCGAATCCGGATCGTCCACGTAGCGGATCACGCCCTCGGCAAGGAACTGGCTGCCGTCCTTGCGCACGCGCCACCCGTGCGTCTGCACGTGCCCGTCCTCCCGGGCCGTGCGCAAGAGCGACTGCGGCACGCCGGAGTCCCGCTGGTGCTGCGGGAACAGGAACGAATAGTGCCGCCCGATGGCCTCGCTCGCCGAGTACCCCGTCAGCCGGCGCGCTCCCGCGTTCCACGATTGGTACAGCCCATCCTCGGACATCGTGACGAGGATGTAGTCGGTCGCGTGATCGACGAGCATCTGCGTGAACGCGCGGTGCGCCAGCGCCTCGCGCGTCCGGCGCGAAAGGTCCATGTGGGCCGCCACGCAGTCCGCCAGCGTCTTCAGGTCGTCGATCTGCTCCGCCGAGAGCTCACGCGGCACGGTGTCCAGCACGCACAGCGAGCCCAGCGGCAGATCGTCCGACGTCCGCAGCGGCACGCCCGCGTAGAACCGCACCTTCGGGCCCGACACCACCAGTTCGTTGTTCACGAACCGCGCGTCGAGGGTCGCGTCGGGCACCACCAGCGGCTCCCGCTGCTGAATCGTGTGGGCGCAGAACGCGATCTGCCGCGGCGTCTGCCGGCAGGCAAAGCCCGTCGAAGCCACGAACCACTGCCGCTCCGCGTCGATCAGGCTGATCGCCGCGATCGGGGCCCGGCAGATCTTGGCCGCCATCCGCACCACCGCCTCGTGCAGCGGGAGCGCGTCGGTGTCCAAGAGGCCGGTCTCCTGCACGGCGCGAAGTCGCCGGGCTTCGCCGGGGGGGAGTTGGGGCAGATCATGCAAGACGTCGTGGTCCACGCGCCCCTGTGATCGGAGGGCCGACGCCCCCGGTGCAGGGCGTTACGGGCTCCCCCCGAGCAATCCACCATCTTGGGGATCAAATAGGCGGTCAGAAGCGGCTCCCGTCGCACGCGGCCAGCGCCAAGGTCATCCCGGGTCCGATACTTGTCTGGCCCCCCAAAGGGGCAACAATGCTCTGTTCGTCTCCGCCGCCGAGCGGGGAGCGTGTATCACGGATGGGCCGGGCCGGCGTGTTGGGACACGCGCGGCGGCTTCCAGCGCTCCTCAACGTACTTCGCCGGCGAGGGCGAGCGTCGAAAGGACGCTCATGGGCAGCACTAACGGGAATGGTTCGCTGGGTGGAAGCGTGCACACCGCACGCGAGGGCGCAGTGGCGGCGACGACGGCGTGGAAGCAGTCGGCCGGCGCGACGGACCCCTTCCCCCAGCAAAGCCCCCGCGGCGCCCAGCGCATCGAGAACATCTACGGCGTCGACGTCTTCAGCGAGCGCGTCATGCGCCAGCGCCTCCCCAAGGACGTCTTCAAGCGCCTCATGCAGACCATCAAGCAGGGCCACCGACTCGACCCGCACCTCGCCGACGTCGTCGCCGCCGCCATGAAGGACTGGGCCATCGAGCACGGCGCCACCCACTACACCCACTGGTTCCAGCCCCTCACCGGGCTCACCGCCGAGAAGCATGACTCCATGGTCGTGCCCGACGGGCACGGCGGGATGCTCTTCGAGTTCTCCGGCTCCGCGCTCGTCCAGGGCGAGCCCGACGCCTCCAGCTTCCCCTCCGGCGGTCTTCGCGCCACCTTCGAGGCCCGCGGCTACACCGCCTGGGACCCCACCAGCCCCGCCTTCCTCACCCGCTCCGACGGCGGCGTCGTCACCCTCTGCATCCCCACCGCCTTCGTCTCCTGGAACGGCGAGGCCCTCGACAAGAAGACCCCCCTGCTCCGCTCGCAGGAAGCCATCAGCGAGCAGGCCATGCGCATCCTCCGCCTGTTCGGCACGGACAAGGGCCCGAACGGCTCCGTCAGCCGCGTGACCACCACCCTCGGGCCCGAGCAGGAGTACTTCCTGGTCGACCGCGGGTTCTACTACGCCCGCCCGGACCTGCTCACCTGCGACCGCACACTGTTCGGCACCAAGCCGCCCAAGGGGCAGCAGCTCGAGGACCACTACTTCGGCGCCATCGCCCCGCGCGTGCTGTCGTACATGCACGAGGTCGAGCGCGAGCTCTACCGCCTGGGCGTCCCCGTCAAGACGCGCCACAACGAAGTCGCGCCGGGGCAGTACGAGATCGCCCCGATCTTCGAAAACGCCAACGTCGCCTGCGACCACCAGATGCTGCTGATGGAAGTCCTCAAGCGCGTCGCGCCGCGCTACGGGCTGCAGTGCATCCTGCACGAGAAGCCCTTCGCGGGCATCAACGGCTCGGGCAAGCACAACAACTGGTCGATGAGCACCGACACCGGCGTCAACCTGCTCGACCCGCGCGACGAAACCCACACGAACATGCAGTTCCTGGTGTTCCTGTGCGCCGTCATCCGCGCCGTCGACCTGCACGCCGACCTGCTCCGCGCCTCCATCGCCAGCGCCTCCAACGACCACCGCCTGGGCGCCAACGAAGCCCCGCCGGCCATCATCTCCATCTTCCTGGGCGACATGCTCACCGACATCATCGAGCAGCTCGAGACCGGCACGCCCAAGCGGACGCTCCGCGGCGGCACGCTGGACCTCGGGGCCCGCTCGCTCCCGCAGCTCCCGCGCGACGCCGGCGACCGCAACCGCACCTCCCCCTTCGCCTTCACCGGCAACAAGTTCGAGTTCCGCGCCGTCGGCTCTTCACAGTCGTCCGCGTGGCCCAACACCGTGCTCAACACCATTGTCGCCGAGAGCCTGGACGTGGTGGCGACTCGCCTCGAGAAGGCCGTCGGCGCGAATGTCACCGAGGCCAAGCTTCTCGTCGCGGTCAAGTCCGTGCTCAAGGACGTGATCAAGGAGCACAAGCGGGTCATCTTCAACGGCGACGGGTACACGGCGGAATGGCACGCCGAGGCCGAGCGCCGCGGGCTGCCCAACCTCAAGGACACCGTGGACGCGATCCCGGCGTTCAAGAGCAAGAAGGC
>JANRJV010000038.1:0-73849 GCA_033763795.1 Planctomycetota bacterium | reverse complement strand
CCGCTGATGACTCGTACACACCGCACAGCGCGCTGATCGACCTGTGCGCCGACGCTCTCGGGCTGACGGTCGGCTACGTGCCGCCCGACATCGACGACCTCGCACCTCCCGGCCCGCTCGAGTGGGGCAACGCCAGCGCGGCGCAGGAGCTCCTCGCGCTCTGCGCCCGCATCGGGCACACGCCGATCCTCGCCGCCAGCGGCTCGACGCTCCACGTGCAGCGTCTGCCCCAGGGGGGAGAGCCCGTGAGCATCGCGGGCTACGCCTCGATCGCCGAGCCGTACGAGCTGGGCACGCATCAGGGTCAGCGGGCGCGGACGATCGTGGTGACCAGCGGCGAGACGCGGACCGTCTGCGTCTGCTCGCGCGACGGCAACAACCTCGAGTGGGTGTGGCGCGATCCCAAGACCGGACGCTGGCTCAACGGCACGGAGACCGCATCGGCGTATCCGGGCACGGTCGCGCCCAACTCGCTGACCGCCTGGCGGGGCGGACCTCCCAAGGACTCCGATGGCCGCTCACAGTTCAACAGGGTCTACCGCGCGCTGCGCATCACGCCCGCCGAGGAGCGGCTGCGCATCGGACGGCTGACCAGCATGACGGTCCGCGCCCGCGACGGCGAGACGGATCAGGGCGAGCGCGTCGACGCCGTCATCCACGCCATCGCGGCGCTTCCCGGCGCTCCGGGCGAGTGGGTGCGATCGCCCGCGTCTGGCTCCACGCTGGTCCGCTTTGACGGGGCTTCGATCGTGCCTCAGGACGGCGTCATCGTGCTGCCGAGGGATGTCGCGTGGATCAAGCTGCCGGCGGAGACGGGCGGCTACGGGGACGCGACGGCGTACGCCGCCGGTGACCTGGTCGCCACGTTCGCGTACGAGAGCAACGAGGGCAACGTCGAGCGCGACTACTACTGCGCGGCGTGGTCGGCCTCGATCGTCTCCGACGAGGTGGTCCTAACCAGGCTGACGGGCGCGGACCTCACCGCCGCGATCAACGACCCGCTGACCCTCAAGGTGCAGGCCCCGTTCCTGCGCCGTGTGGTCGAGCGCGTGGCGACCGGCGACGTCGGCACTCCTGTCAACGACAGCGTGCTCGATCAGATCGCCGAGCAGATCGCGACGTACAAGGCCGCGGGGGGATTGATCCGCTCGGGCCAGGTCGAGCTGCGCGGCATGGTCAACGCGCTGCCGGGCTTCTCCCCCGAGGCGATCAGCCAGGTGGCGTGGGACGTGCGGCGCGGCGTGACTGTGCTGACGATCAATCAACACGACGTCCCCCGGTCCGCGTACGAGTCTCTGGAGAGGGCCGCTTCGCGCTCCGTCGCGACGGGCCTCTCGCGGTATGCGCGGCCGGGGACGGCGGCGGCGCTCGATGATGTCCAGGCGGGCGGAGCGCAGGGCACGGCGACGATCGCCCAGGGCAGCGCCGCACGGGGGGCGGAGCGCACAGTGACACCGCGCGGCGGCGGAGCTGCGGCTCCTGGCGTAGAGGACCTGGCGGGCGATCGCGGCGCGCAGCTCATGATCCGCATCACCGGATCGACATCCGCCGGCACCAACAAGTGGACCTACCAGTGGGAGGAGGTCAGGTGGACCGGCTCTGCCTGGGCCGCCGTCGCCAACGGGCGGACGCACACGACCTCGGGCGTCGGGCTCAACGGATGCGAGGCCGCCAACTCCGGATCTGGACGTCAGGGCAACGGCGTGCTCGCCACCGATCTCACGGGCGACTGCCTGATGCAGCCGATCACGGCGGGTGTTGTGGTGCACGCGGCGATTGTGGGGCCGCTGGGCTCGACTCGGGCTCTCTTCCACGCGCCCAACGGGGTGGGATCATGAGCGCCTCATCCCCCTGCCGTTGCCGCTGCGGGCGCGAGTGCTGCGACGGGCGCGTGTGCTCGCTCAAGCGTGCGGCACCGTTCGAGGACATCGCCTGCTCGGGCTCGATGACCGTGACTCGTGCCAAGACCGGAGAGTCGCTCGAGACGTACACCTACACCGCCGTTGCTGCTGACCAGGTACCTCAGGCTGTGGGCGACTGCCCGATCCTCGACTCAGACCAGAGCCAGCTCATCACCGGCACGCCGTGGGACCGGCAGGGCTTCATCGAGACATCGTGGGGCCCGAGCCGCATAGTCCTTTCGGGCAGAGCCTCGCTGCAAAAGGGATTGCCGACGATCAACGGCGGCACGGTGCAATGGCTCGTCGAGCTCGAGGTGAGTGACGACCGGTACTGCGTCGTGGTCGCGATCGCATCGGTGTCGCTGTTTGGCATCGTCAACGGCCCGGACTCAACCGAGTCCGCCGTCGTGCTGTCCAACCTGCGCGTCGACGTCGAGCGGGAGGGTCGGTGCATCCAATCCGTGCGCATCCGCGCCAGCGGGGCGACGACCCACTTGCTGGCGGGCGGCGACACCATCACGGTCACCGGCGACATCGACGTCACGATCGAGCAGCCCCACGGCAGGACGTGTCTGGGTGGCGAGGGCAACGCGTGCGCCCGCAGGTGCTGCTTCAGCGATGGGAGCTGCGCCAATCTCACACCCGCCGAGTGCGCATCTCTCGGCGGGCTCTCGGGCGCGGAGAACGAGGTCTGCGGCGTGCCGTGCGACGGCGGGCTGTTCTCAAGTCCGGCCGCGTGCTGCGGCGAGGACGGGGCTCAGTGCTTCAACACTGGGAGCCCGCACACCGTTGACTATGTCATCACCATCACCCTGCAGCGCTACGAGTGCAACTCTTCCGGCGGCTCGCCCGTCATTGTCGCAGGCGGCACGCAGGTCATCACCCTGAGCGGGTCCGCTTCCGCGCCGGGCACCGGGTGCAACGACATCACGCTCACCGTGGGCGATGACACCGGCTGGACGATCCCCAGCGTGGTGTCGAGCCCGGCTCAGGACCTGGACATTTACGGGGTCGGCGTCGACCTGGTGTTCGACGCGGCGGGGTTCGTGCGGGCCAGCGCCTACGTGGACTACGAGGGGGACGCGCTCGGGGCCAACGGGCAGATGACGGGCACCTCGTGCAACTTCCTGTCGGGGACGTTTGTGGCGGCGGGGATCGTCCTGACCTGCGGCGGGACGCAGTACCACCCGCTGATCGCCAAGATCGAGATTGAGGCCAGCGTCAACAAGAGAGGAGCGTGCCCATGACCGGTGAGATCTTCCTGGCGGCGGTCGGAGGGGCGGGCGCGGCGGCGGTGTGGGTCCGGGCCCAGTGCGGCCCGGTCGCCCACGTGCGTCAGCGGGTAGTGCCGCTGCTGGCTCGCGTGGGCCTCGCACCGCTGGCCGTGTGCGGTCCTTGTGCGGCCCCGTGGGCGGCCGCGGGACTGGTCCTGACGCAAGGGATCGTCTCCGTCTCGGCGGTGGTGCTGGCTGCCTGCGCGAGCTGGGGGGTGCTGTACGTCGGGTCTCGGCTGGAGATGGTTGGGTGCGGAGGCGGGCAGCCCCGGGCTGGCGGGCCCGACGACGCGGGCCGAGTGGTTGACCAGGCGGCGATGACCCGGGCGCGAGCCGCGTGCCGCCCGCCCCGACCCGGGGCTTGAGGCAGCTTCGACGGCCCGTCAATGGGCCGTTGAGGGTTGGTTGAGCGGGCAGTCTGACGCCCGGCCGGTCAGGGGAGGACCCAGCGGCCGGGCGGTCTGCTGCGCTGGCTGGTGTTGTCGCTTTGCCCTGCCCGTTGTGCTTTTGGGCTGCCCACTACGGGAGCGGCCCCGTCGTCCCACGCCTAGGGCCTCCGCCGGTTCTGCACCAACCTGTAGACGTGCGGCGACCGCGCGTTTCAAGGCGTGGAGCGAACGACCATCCGCACTACGATCCGCTCGCATGCCCCCGGCCAACTCGTCGAATCTCACCGGCCTCGACTATCGGGCCGAAGCCCTCGGCTTTGCCGCGCCACCGGTCCCGATCATCGACGTGCACTCGCACATCAACGGCGATCGGGCCGTCGCCATCTACAAGACGGCGCGCGAGCTCTTCGGCGTGACGCTCACGTACTCGATGTCGCAACTGCAGCACGCCGAGAGCGTCCGCCGGGTTCTTGGCGACACCGTCCGCTTCATCGCCGTGCCGGACTTCAGCGGTCCGAACCGTGCGCACGCGCTCGCGGAAGGGTTTCTTGAAGCCATCGACCGGTGGCACGCGCTCGGGGCGCGGATGGTCAAGTGGTGGTGCGCCCCGCGGGGCCGGGACATGGGCCGCGAGGTGGGCGACTGGCGTCTGCTCACGCTCGAGAGCCCCCACCGCCGGGGCCACATGGACCACGCCGCGTCCAAGGGCATGATGTTCATGGCGCACATCGCCGACCCGGACACGTGGTTCAAGACGAAGTACGCCGACGCCGCGCTCTACGGCTCAAAGCCGGACCAGTACACGCATCTGGAGATTCTGGGCCGCGAGTACCGCAGCATCCCCTGGATTCTTGCGCACATGGGCGGCTGGCCCGAGGATCTCGACTTCCTCGACGACCTGCTCGAGCGTCACGACAACTTCTATCTCGACACTTCCGCGACCAAATGGATGGTCAGAGAGCTCAGCAAGCACCCGCGCGAACGCATGCTCGCCTTCCACCGCCGCTGGAAGGGCAGAATCCTCTTCGGCTCCGACATCGTCACGAGTGAGGTCCACGTGGGCGGTCCCAACACGGGCGGCCCACCTCCGGGCGAGGCCCGTTCTCCGGAAGAGGCATTCGACCTGTACGCCAGCCGCTACTGGGCCCTGCGCTTCCAGTACGAGCGGGAAGGCGATGTTCCATCTCCTATCGCCGACCCGGATTTGTCCCTTGTTGAGCCGACGCGCTTCGACGCGATGTCAGCCCCCACGCTCCGCGGACACCGCCTGGATCCGGACCTTTTGCGCACGGTGTACCACGATGCGGCCGCGGCTCTTCTCAACCGCTGGTACGAGTCTCACTGATCCGTCGCGGTATGCTCCCGGCGATGAGCGACACCATTTTTAGCCGCATTTTGCGGGGCGAGATCCCGTGCCACAAGGTGTACGAGAGCGACCGCGTGCTGGCGTTTCTCGACATCTTTCCGCTGTCGCGCGGCCACACGCTCGTCATTCCTAAGGAATCCGCCGCAACGCTGGACGCCCTCTCGGACGAGTCTGCTGCGGCGCTGGGCCGCGTGCTGCCGCGCATCTGCCGGGCGGTCATGCAGGCGACCGGGTGCAATGCCTACAACGTGCTTCAGAACAACGGCGCCGAGGCCCATCAGGCGGTCTTCCACGTTCACTTTCACATCATCCCCAAGCCCTCGACGGGCGCCGGGCTGGGCCTGAGCTGGCCCTCCAGCAAGCTGGAGAACGACGAGGGCGCGGCGCTCGCGCAGGCCATTTCCAGCGCCCTTTGAGCGTCAGGCCTCGTCGCGTCTGGACGGATCTGACAACACTTCTCGCCGGGCGTCCGAAGGCGCATCGGTCCGCCGAGCCCGGAGCAGCGTGGCGATCGCGCTCCAATAGACGATGGCTGCAAGCACGAGCAGCGCGCCCGCGGCAAGGCCGTTGAGCACCGTGGGGTTGAGGTCGCCCGCGCTGGTCCGGGCGCTGCCTGCCGCGAGGTCGCGGAGACCGACCGCCAGCTGGATGAGCAGCGCCCAGAGCGTGATGACGGACATGAACGCCGCGGGCCCGAGCACGTACCAGGCCCGCCGACCGCTCCGCTTCAGCCAGACCGCCACGCCCAGCAGCGTGAGCGCCGCCAGGAGCTGATTCGACGTTCCGAAGAGCGTCCAGAAGAGCACGTACGCCGAGGGGTCGGCGGTGAGCAGCATGACCAGCGGCACTCCCGCCGTCGCGCCCGCTGCGAGGACGCCCACGAGTTGCCGGGCCCGGCGGTCCTGGGGGCTCGCGCCGGGCTCAGGCTGAGCCGGCGCCTCGTCCACCCGGTTCTCGCCCCGGCTGAAGACGAGCTCGCTCAGCAGGTATCGGCCCAGGCGCGTCGAGACATCGAGCGTGTCGAACACGAACGTGCTGAACGCCATTGCGCCGAACGTCGCGCAGAAGACGAAGGCTTCCTTCCCGAGGGCGAGGGTGAGATACGCCGCCAGTCCGTCGCCGTAGACGCGGGCCGGGGTCAGGCCCTTCGCTTCCGCCGGCGTGAGGACCATCACGGTCGACAGCGCGATGACAGCGACCAGTCCCTCCAGCAGCATCGCGCCGTACCCCACCGGATGACAGTGCGATTCGCGCGCGATCTGCTTGCTGGTGGTCCCGCCGCAGATAAGCCCGTGGAACCCCGAGCACGCGCCGCAGGCGATGGTCACGAAGAGGAACGGCAGGATGTACCCCGTCATCGATCCGCCGGCTTGCTCCCGGTCGAGCAGCGCGAGCGCGCTCAGCGGGTTCAGCGTCTCGAGCGCCCGCTCGGTGAGCATGGGCTGCTTCACGTCGAACCCGCCCAGCAGCACGCCGAAGAGCCCGACCGCGATCGCCAGGTAAAGGATGAAGCCGCCGAGGTACCCGCGCGGCTGCTGCAGCAGCCACATCGGCAGCATCGACGACACGAAGCAGTACGCCAGGATGACCACGAACCAGGTCCGCGCGCCGAAGACCAGCACGTCGTCGAGGCGCGTCCCCGCCCAGACGCAAACCAGCGAGGCGGGGACGAAGATCGCCGTGACGAGCCACAGCGGCGGCCGAAGAACCCGCTGCACGACGCCCAGCACCAGCGCGAGCAGCAGGTAGAGCGTGCTCGCCATCGCGACAGCGCCACCCTTGTTGAAGGGCGCATCGATGCCCGCGATCTCCTCCGAGACTCCCACGAACGTCCCGGCGGTGATCTGCGTAAAGGCAATGATCACGTAGACCAGCGCGATCCAGATGAACGCGACGAGCGCCAGGGCGGCGCGGCGACCCAGGTTCCGCCGGGCGATCTCGGCGATCGAGTGCGCCCCGTGCCGAACCGACGCGACGAGCGCCGAGAAGTCGTGCACCGCCCCGATGAAGACGACCCCCACCACGATCCACAGGAGGCACGGCAGCCAGCCGAACGACATGCACGCGAGGATCGGGCCCGCGATGGGCCCGGCCGCGGCGATCGCCGAAAAGTGCTGCGAAAGCAGGTAGAACGGGTTCGTGGGGATGAAGTCCACCCCGTCGTTTTGCAGCGCCGCGGGGGTCGCACGCGTGTCGTCGATCCGGTACTGCCGCGCGATGAAAGAGCCGTACAGGAAGTACCCCGCGACGAGGCACACCGCCACGGCCAGCATCATCGCGAGGAGACTCATCGCGCTTCAGTATGCCATGCAGCGGCGCGGCGTGCTTCCAAGACAGCCGGGCGGTTCGTGGCGCCCTCGCTACCTCCCGCCGTGCTCCCGGATGCGCTGCGCCACTTCGGGCAGCAGATCGTTGGGCACGGGCACGGTCAGGTTGTACTGCGCGATCTTCCATCCGCTCGAAGTTCTGACCAGGACGCCCGTGCCGCGGGCCCGGCCCCACTTGTCGTTGTCGAGGCGTTCGTCGAACCACGCCGTGCGCCGGTCCTCCGAGAAGAAGATCTGCCGGTCGACCCGGCGGTAGGTCCAGCCCTGACCCTTTTCGAAGTACGGCCGGGCGTAGTCACGGAACTGATCGACGGTCCAGCGCTCCGAATCGTCCGTGCCGTAGAAGATGGCGTCCGGCGTGAACAGCGCGAAGTAGCGCTCCCCGTCGGCGCGACTGGCCGCGTCGTGCAGCTCGTTGAGCACCGCGTCCACGGGGGAGAGCACGGCGTGATCCCGCCCGGGATCGACGTTCCCGCCGGACGAGCATCCCGCCGGCCAGCACGCCGCGACCGCGAGCATCAGGGCGCCCGCCACCGTCTTCACGCAGCTCATCATCGCTCGTGCTCCCGTTGCCCTCGACGAACTCATCACCGCGCCGCCGCCAGGCACCGCTCGACCACCGACTCCAGCTTCACAAGCTCGCCCTTGCTCTGCGTGTCGCTGCGGAGCTTGAACTCCGCGCTGCCCTCGGCGAGTGCCTTGTCCCCCAGCGTCAGCCTGATGGGAACGCCGATCAGGTCCGCGTCCTTGAACTTCACGCCGGGCCTCTCGTCGCGGTCGTCGATGAGCACGTCGAACCCTGCGGCGCTGAGCTTCTCCGCGAGGTCGGTCGCGATGCGCACGGCGGGTGAGTCTGGCTCGCCCTTCATGGGCACGATGATCACGTGGAAGGGCGCGATGGGCAGGGGCCAGACGATGCCGTTCTCGTCGTGGCTCATCTCGACGCAGGCCGCCATGGTCCGCGACACGCCTATGCCGTAGCACCCCATGATGACCGACCGGCGCTGCTGGTGCTCGTCGAGGATGGCGAAACCCATGGCGTCGGAGTACTTGGTGCCGAGCTTGAAGATGTGCCCGACCTCGATGCCGCGCTGAGCGACGAGCTTCGCGCCCGCAGCGCGCGGCGAGGGATCGCCCGCGAGCGCGTTGCGGACGTCTCCGACCATGAGGAAGCAGTCCTCCCCGCGGAGCCCGCCCGAGCCGGGGCCCTGATGGTGGGCGGCGAGCGGGTCCTTGCCCAGGTCGCGCTGCCAGTTGAAGTGCTTGACGTGATGGTCCTTGCGGTCGCCGCCGGTGACCCAGAACCTGGGCTTGCCGGTCGCGTCGTCGAACCCGATCGCGGCGTCGCGGTCGACGAGGACGAGGACGCCCTTCTTCCCGACGGCGGCGCGCGGACTGACGAACCCGATGGCGAAGCCCTTGGCGTTCGCCTCCGCCGGGTCGGCAAGCACGATCTCGGCGCACTCGGAGAGTGCGCGGACCTTGCCCTCGTTCACGTCGTGATCCCCGCGGACGACCGCGAGGATGTACTCGTCGCCGTACTTGGCCTGCTGCTCGGGGGTGCTCTGGACCTTGAAGAGCACGCTCTTGAGCATGTTCTGGGGCTTGACCTTCATGAACGCGACGACGTCCTCGATGCCCGGGCAGCCGGGCGTGTGGACCTCTTCGAGCGCGCCGCTGGGCTCGCCCACGAAGTACCCGCGTGAGGGCGCGGCCCGCTCCCCGATCTCGCACTTCTCGACGTTGGCGGCGTAGCCCGAAGCCGGGCACTTCAGGATCGTGTCCTCGCCGCTGTCGCAGTTCACCATGAACTCGTGGGAGGCGCTCCCCCCGATCGGCCCGCTCTCGGCCTCCACCACCGTGAAGTCGAGCCCGCAGCGCGTGAAGATGTTCACGTACGCGCGGTACATCGCGTCGTACGCGTCGTTCAGGCCGCCCGCCCCCTCCAGCTCCATGTGGAACGAGTAGGCGTCCTTCATGATGAACTCGCGGCAGCGCAGCAGGCCCGCGCGCGGCCGGGCTTCATCGCGGAACTTCGTCTGGATCTGGTAGAGGATCAGCGGGAGCTGCTTGTACGAGGAGACCGAGCCCGCGGCGAGCTCCGTGATGGTCTCTTCGTGGGTCGGGCCCAGGTGCAGCGGATTGCCCTTGCGGTCCTGCAGCGAGAAGAGCAGCGGGCCGTACGCCTCGTCGCGCTTCGTGCCCGCGTAGAACTCGTGCGGCACGATGACGGGCATGAACAGCTCGGAGGAGCCCGCCGCGTCCATCTCCTGCCGGACGATCCGCTCCACCTTCTTGAGCACGCGCCAGGCCAGCGGCAGGTAGTCGTAGACGCCCGCGGCGACCCGGCGGATGTAGCCGCCGCGCGCCAGCAGGCGATGGCTGGGGGATTCCGCGTCCGACGGCGCTTCCTTGGACGTGGGGATCAGCGTCCGGGACCACCTTTGAATTGTGCCCCGGTTGACGGTCGAAATGGCGGGCTGCGATGAGCCCTGCGTGCCTTGGTTCTGCATAAGGAGGGCGAGTGTAACCGCCCCGCCGTCAGCGCCACTTGACCACGCTCAGGAGGTCCGAATAGTCGTCCGTCCAGAGCCGCACGGCCGCCGGCGCGGGCTCGAGCCGGCGCCACCGGGTGTCGGCCGCGAGGAGCCCGAGGTCTTCGGCGCGGCGCGCCAGGACGATGAACGCCGAGGGCTGCTTTCCCCCGCGCCGCTCCTCCATCGAGATCCGCGGCTCGTCGCGCATCATGCCTACGAGGCCCGCGTCCTCCGCCAGCCGCGACAGCACGGGCTCGAACCGGATGTGCCGGTTGCTGACGTTGAACATCAGCAGGCCGCCCGGCCGGAGCGCCCGCAGGTACGCCGCGACCGCCTCGCGCGAGATCAGGTGGATCGGCACCGCATCGGAACTGAACGCGTCCATGGCGATCAGGTCGTAGGCCGCCTCCTCCGCGCGCGCGATGGTGAGCCGGGCGTCTCCCAGCACGAAATCGATGGGCGAATCGCTCTGCGCCAGGTACGAGAACAGGTCCGGATCCGTCGCGATGTCCTTCACGACCGGATCAATCTCGTAGAAGGTGAACGCGCGCTCGGCACGCCCGTACGCGGCCAGGGTCCCCGCCCCAAGCCCGATGACGGCGACGCGCTGCCCCGCCGACGGCTCTTCCCGCGCCCGGCGGTCCAGCTCCGCGAACACATCGCCCACGGGCCCGGTCCGCGTGAAGTACGCCATCGGCTGGCGGTCGAACGGGGACGAGCGCCACTGCCTGCCGTGCTCCGTCGTCCCGTGGAACAGCAGGTGCGCGACGCCGGCGGCGCCGTCCTGGGCGACCACGCGGTGCACGCCGAAGAACGTCCGGATCTGCAGGATCTCGCGCTCCAATAGCTGCCGATCGAACCAGGGAATCGCCAGGAGCCCGACGACGGCCGCCGCATAGAGCCACCGGCGTGACAGCACCGCCAGCGTCAGCGCCGCCGGCACGATCCAGCACAGCTGAAAGAGCGGGTACCTGAGCGCATCGCTCGGCGCCGAGGGCCCCAGCAGCCACGCCATCATGAACACGTAGGCGGGCACGATGCCAACCACCATCATCCACGCCACGGTCCGAAGCGTCAGGCGCACGACGCTCCACTGCTGGCGGCGCGGGGCGTCGGCCCGTTTCGTCGTCGGCCTCAGCAGGCATGCCGCGACGATGAACAGCGGATACTCGACCACGCCGTTGAACACCGCGGGGGCGGTGATGCCGCAGATGATCCCCGCGAGCACGCCGCCCACCGAGAGCATGAGATAGAACTCGGTGAGCCGCGTGGGCGAAGGCCGCAAGCTCGCCAGCCGGCCGTGGCACGCCATCGCGCCCGCCGCCAGCAGCACCAGGTGCGCGGAGACGGGCAGCCACGTCGGCGACCGCAGCCGGACGATCGCCATTACCCCCACGGCGACGACCGCGACCGGCACGAGCCACGCCGCGATCCGGCCCGCCCGGGGGCCGAACTGCGAGAACGCAACGATGTACGTCAGCAGGTAGAGCGTCAGCGGCAGGATCCAGAGCAGCGGCACGGCGGCGATGTCCGTCGTGATGTGCTGCGTCGCGCCCATCATCAACCCGGCCGGAACCAGCGACAGCGCCAGCCACATCAAGCGCTCGCGCGTCCGCGCCCGTTCATCCACCGGCGTCGCCGAGACCGCGGGCCCCCCGCGGGCGACCTGCCGACTTTCCGGCCCGGCCCGGCGCATCGCACGCCACGCCGAGATGCCGCACGCCGCGAGCATCACCGCCAGCCCGGCGTACGCGATCGACCACGCCCAGCGCTGCTGCGTCAGCGGGAACCAGGGCTCCACGAGCACCGGATACGCCAGCAGCGCGGCCATGCTCCCGGCGTTGCTCGCGCCGTACAGGAAGTACGGGTCGCGTGCGGCCCGATGCCCCGTCGCGCTGAACCAGCTTTGCAGCGTCGACGAAACGCTGCAGAGGACGAACACGGGCCCCGCCGTCGCCGCCGCGAGCAAAAGGAGCACGCTCCCCGCCTGGAAGCCCTCCGGATCAGGCATCCACGCGCCGCCCGCGCCGGCCGCCCCGGGCAAGCCGATGGGCAGCAGCGCCAGCGGCGCCAGCGCCACGACGATGTGCACCGCGACGCGTGTGCCCAGCTTGAGCTTCGACAGCGCGTGGGCATAGCCGTACCCCGCCAGCAGCATCGCCTGGAAGTAGAGCATCACCGTGGTCCAGACGTTCGGGCTTCCGCCCAGCAACGGCAGGATCAGCTTGCCCACCATGGGCTGCACCAGAAAGAGCAGGAACGCCCCGAGAAAGATCGATGACGCGAAGAGCCCGAGCATTCCCCCTCAGTATGCCACAGGGGCCCGCGCGCCGCCCCGCCCGTCAGCCGGCCGGCTGCCCGCCCAGCCCGAACGCGTCGTGCACCGTCCGCAGGGCCCGCTCGCCGTCGGCCTTCTCAACGATGGCGCTGATCTTGATCTCGCTGGTCGTGATGTTCGCGATGTTGATGCCCGCGTCGGCGAGCGCCCGGAACATCACCGCCGCGGTCTCGGCGTGGCTGCGGATGCCCACCCCCACCGCTGAGACCTTCGCGAACCCGACGTCGATGCGTGCGGCCCCGCCGCCGATGTCGTCCAGCATCGCGTCGACCAGCGGACGGATGTCGGCCAGATCCCCGTGATCGACCGTGAACGAGATGGTGGCTTCGCCCTTGCCCGCGCGCCCGCCGACGCTCGTCACCGTCTGGATGATGTCGTCGACGCTGATGTTCGCCTCCGCCAGCCCCGCGAAGATCCGGGCCGCGACCCCCGGCGAGTCGGGCACGCCCGTCAGCGTGACGCGTCCGAGGTTCTGGCGCAGCGCTACGCCCGTCAGCTCCTTCTTCTCCACCTGTTGCTCCTCCGCGCAGATCACGGTCCCCTGCTCGTCCTTCTGGCTGTGGCGGACGTGGATAGGCACGCGGTACATCGCGCCGAACTTGACGCTCCGGTCGTGCATGACCTTCGCCCCCAGCGAGGCCATCTCGAGCATCGCCTCGTAGCTGATGGTCCGCAGCTTCCGCGCCGTCGGCACGAGCCGCGGGTCCGCCGTGTAGACCCCGTCGACGTCCGTGAAGATGTCGCAGCGCGCGGCGCCGAGCGCCGCCGCCACAGCGACGGCGGTCGTGTCGCTCCCGCCGCGGCCCAGCGTCGTGATCTCCCCGTCGGGCGTGACGCCCTGGAAGCCCGCGACGACCGCCACGCGCCCCTCGCGGAGCGCGCGCCGGATCCGATCCGCCGAGACCTCCAGGATCGCCGCCTTCGTGAAGACATCGTCGGTGGTCATCCCGATCTGGCCGCCCGTGAAGCTGACCGCCGGGCATCCCATCGATTCGAGCGTCATCGCCATCAGCGCGATCGACACCTGCTCGCCCGTGGCCAGCAGCATGTCCAGCTCGCGCTTGCTGGGCGCATCGGTCACTTCATGGGCCAGCGCGATCAGCGCGTCCGTCGATTTCCCCATCGCCGACACGACCACGACCACGCTCGCCCCCGCGCGGCGCTCGGCGATCACTCTCTCGGCGCAGCGTCGCAGCTTGGCCGCGTCCGCGACCGAGGAACCGCCGAACTTCTGTACGATGATGTTCAACGAGCGCCGAGCCTTCCGTGCGCCGCCTCGGGCGGCGCGGGCCAGAACTATAAGGGACGTCCCGTGCCCGACGACCCCGCCACTTCTCCGCCCCGACGTTACCGCCTCCGGCGGAAGCTGCTGGTGCTGATGGGCGCTTCCTTCGAGATCACCGACGGCCGCGGGGAGCTCACCGGCTGGTGCCGGCAGAAAGCCTTCAAGCTCCGCGAGGACTTCCGCTTCTACGCCGACCGCGGGCAGGAGCGCGAGCTGTTCCGCATCCGGGCCCGGTCCGTGCTCGACTTCGGCGCGACGTACGACGTCATGCTGCCCGACGGAGCCGTGCTCGGGGGCCTCCGGCGCGGCGCCCTGACTTCGCTCGTCCGCGATTCCTGGACGGTGCTGGGGCCCGACGGCTCGGTCATCGCGGGCCTCCGTGAAGACAGCGGAGCCGCGGCCTTCCTCCGCCGTGTGCTGCCTCTGGCGTCGCTGCTGATGAACCAGGGGTACGAGCTGCGCGAAGCCGGCTCGGACCGCTGCATCGCACGCCTTACCAGCAGGCGCTCGCTGCTGGCCTACGTGCTGGATATCGAGATCCTGGAAGAGCACGCGCTGATCGACGACCTGATCGTGCTGGCTTGCGCCTGCCTGCTGGCGAGCATCGAGGGCAAGCAGGAATAGCCGCGCCGCGCGGGAGGCCGCACGCCCGCGCACGGACCGCGCCGGTGGGACCGCACCGGCCGGTCGCGCCGCTCCTCATGCTGAGGGGCGGCCCCCCCCGGTTCACCCTTTGCGCATCTCGTGCGTGTAGTTCGGCGCTTCCTTGGTGATCTTGATGTCGTGAGGATGGCTCTCGATCACGCCGGCCCGACTCACCCGGCAGAACCGCGCGTCCCGCCGCAGTTCCTCGATCGTGCTGCACCCCAGGTAGCCCATGGCGCTCCGCAGCCCGCCGACCATCTGGTACACGAACTCGGCCAACCCTCCGCGGTAGGGCACCAGGCCTTCTACGCCCTCGGGGACGAACTTGATCCGCGCCAGCTCGCCCGGCCCGCCGGACCCCGCGCGCGACGCCTCGTACTTGTCGCCCTGCATGTACCGGTCGGCGGACCCGGCAAACATCGCCCCCTCCGAGCCCATGCCGCGATACGTCTTGTAGCGCCGCCCTTCGGAGATGACCACCTCTCCCGGCGATTCATCGAGCCCCGCGAAAAGCCCGCCCATCATCACCGTGTGCGCGCCCGCCGCCAGCGCCTTGACGATGTCGCCCGACTGGCGCACGCCGCCGTCGGCGATCACGGGCACGCCCGCCCTCTCGCACACGCTCACGGCGTTCATCACCGCCGAGACCTGCGGCATGCCCACGCCGGTCACGATCCGCGTCGTGCAGATCGAGCCCGGGCCGATGCCGACCTTCACCGCGTCGGCCCCCGCGTCGATCAGATCGTGCGCCCCCTCCGCCGTCGCGACGTTCCCCGCGATGACCTCGATCGAGAACCGCTTCTTCACCTCGCGCACCGTCGCCAGAACGTTCTCCGAGTGCCCGTGGGCCGTGTCGACGATGATGACGTCGACGTCCGCCGCGATCAGGGCCTCGACGCGCTCGATCTGCTTGACCCCCACCGCCGCTCCGCACCGCAGCCGCCCGCGGGAGTCCTTGGCCGCCTTGGGAAACCGCCGCTGCTGCTCGATGTCGCGGATGGTGATCAGGCCCGTGAGGTGCTGCCGATCGTCCACAAGCAGCAGCTTCTTCACCTTCCCCGCGTGCATCACCTTGATCGCGTCGGCGAGCTTGGTGTCGGGGGGCGCCGTCACGAGGTTCCGGGCCGTCATCACCTCGCGAACCGGGCGCTGATCCGAATTCGGATTGAACTTGAGATCCCGGCCCGTGATGATCCCCAGCACGCGTCCCTTTCGCCGCTGTCCGCAGACTCCTCCCTCGACCACCGGCATGCCCGAGATGTTGTTCTCAAAGAACGTGCGCCGCGCCTGCCCCACGGTGTCCTCGGGCCCCAGCGTCAGCGGATCGGTGATCACGCCGTGCTCCGAGCGCTTCACCTTCGTGACCTCGCGCGCCTGCGCCTCGGGCGTCATGTTCTTGTGGATGATGCCGATGCCGCCCTCCTGCGCCAGCGCGATCGCCAGTCGGGACTCGGTGACCGTGTCCATCGGCGCCGAGAGCAGCGGGATCCCCAGCGTGATCGAGCGCGTCAGCCGCGTCGTCAGATCGGCGTCCCCGGGGACGACGGCGCTGCGGCGCGGGATCAGCAGCACGTCATCGAAGGTGATGGCGTCCAGGACGAACTTCTCGTTGAGCGGGTGAACCGGTTGGGGCTCCATGGAGCAATGATGCCAGAGCCCCCGCCCCGCGTCAATCAGCCGCGCCCGGTCGATCCCGCGGGCCGAACAGACAAACGCCCGGGACGAGGGTCGCCCCGGGCGGGTCAATCTTCACGCCGGCGGGGTCGGCCCCGCCGGGCTCGCGATGTCGGATGCTCGGTCGATCAGTTCTTGGGGGCCTCAGCGGGAGCGGCCGGAGCGGCCGGGTCCTTCTTCAGCTGCTTGACGCTGTCGGGCATCGCGAACTTGTCGGCCGGGACCTCCGCCCCGTGCTTCACGTCGCTGATGGTCATGATCATCTGCATGCCCATGACGGACTGCACGGTCTTCGTCGGCATCTTCAGGCCGTCGAACTCCTGCCAACCCTCGATCGACGACTCCATGGGAACCTCGCCCATCTGGGTCTTGAGCGTGCTGGTCATCTTCGTGAGCAGCCCGGTTTCCTTGTCATAGAACTGCGTGCTGGTCTGGCCCTCGCCGGTCGTGAACTCGACCTTCCACGCCGGCTTCCCGTTCACGTCCTCGCTGCCGACGACCTTCACGTCCTTGTACAGCTTCTCCCACTGGAGCTCGGAGTTGAACGTCGCCTGACGGAGCTGGGCCATGCGCTCGTCCCCGTCGTACAGCCGCTCGCCCATCATGGAGTTGCTCTCCCAGACGTTCTCGCCGTCCGAGACGATGGTCTGGCTGCCCATGCCGGGGAACTCGGCCTTCATCTCCATCTTGTTGGGCGCGACCTGCGTGAGCGTCGACGTGCCCTTGAGGTTCTGCGCCGGGATCTCGATCGTGCTCGTGATCACCCGGGAGGTGTGCTTCTCGTAGGCGGCGCGGCCGCCCGTCGCCTGGATGAACTTGTCCATCACCTCTTTCGCCGACGGCAGTTTCTCATCGGCGGTCGCCGCGGGAGCCGGGGCGTCGGCCTGAGCCCAGACGAGCGCTGGAGAGCCCAGCAGCGCCATGCCCAACACGCCCGCCGCCGCCAACCCCGTCGCGCCAAACTTCGAATTCATGGGAGCTTTTCCTCGTCAAAGGGAGATGGATCAGCCTCGGCTACGGGCAAGGCGCTCGCGCCGCGCCCCGGTTTCCAAGGGCCAGAAAGTCTACCGTCAGGTCCCCGGCCGGTTCTGCCCGAGGATCCACTGTTCGGCCGCCTCGATCACCGGGTCCCGCCCCTGCGACAGGAGCGCCGGGTCGGGCGGAACCGTTTCATCCGGCACCACCCCGTGACCCTCCAGGACCTGCCCGTCGGCGCTGATGTAGTTGGCGGTCGCGTATTGGAAGCCGTCGCCCGACGCCAGCCGCTCGATCCGGGAAGGCAGCGCCATACCGGGGGTTCTGGTCCCGAAGACGCGTGCCCGCCCGATCGCCTGCAGGCCCCCCGCGAGAATCTCCGAGGTCGACATCGACAGTTCATCGACGAGCACCGCCACCCGGCCCGCGTAGGACCCGGCCTGCGGGTTCAGGACGAACTTGATGGTCGTCTGCCGGGTGATCATGTCGCCCAGCTTCTGGTTCGCCTGCGTGACAAGCCGGGCGCCCATCCCCATGGCCATGCCGCCGATCCCGCCGCGATTGCCGCGCAGGTCCAGGATGATCCCGGGAGCGTTTTGCATGGACGCGATCTGCTCCTGATACCAGGGCATGACGGCCGCGGGATCGAAGAACAGGCTGAGGCTCATGTAGCCCACGCCGCTCTCCAGTCGCCGCGCATCCCTGCGCACGTACATGGTCGGAAGGTTGCCGAACTTCGCGGGCGTGCCCGCAGGCTCGGCGAGCTCGAGCTTGCGTGTCGCACGCTTTCCGTTCTCGTCCCGGAAGCGCACCTGCACGGTCGAGCCCACGGGCCCGCTGAGCGCCCCCTCAGCCGCCAGCGAGAGCATCGCACCCTGCTTGATCTGCCCTTCGAATTCCTCAGCGACCACGCGGAGCCGCTCGGCGAGGTCCTTCCCGCGGACCTGCTCGAGCTCCCAGCCGGGCTTCACGCCCGCCCGGGCCCCCGTCGAATCGGGGACCACGCTCACGACGTACGCCCGCCCGTCCACCACCCGGACCTGCAGGCCCGCGTCGCCCGTGCCGGCTTCGGCGTCCGTCTCAGAATCCTCGCCCACCACGTCCGCGTACGCATCCGCGGGAATCAGCCCGAAGTGCGACTGTCCGAGCGAGGCGATCATCTCTTCCGTGGCGCCCCGCGCCTCGACCATCGTCGTCGCGTCCTGCACCTTGGGCCTGAGCCGGGCATGGGCCTCGTCCCACTTGGCGCCGACGAGCTCCGTGTCCCAGTGCGTCTGCTTGATGGTGTTGTAGACGTAGTCGTACGACTCGAGCGCTTTCTCCCGGGTCTCGGCGGTCAGCGGGGCCGCCGCCTCGCGCTTCGCGCCGCTGCCCGCGCAGCCCGACAGCATCACCAGCCCGGCCGCCGCCCCCGCCGCCAGCAGCCGACCCAACCACGCGCTCTTCTTCCGCTTCATTCGTTTGGCTCCCTCGACGGGCGATAACCGCATTTGTGCGCGGCCCGACGCCCTGTCCGCTCGTCACGAGCCGATCCTACCGGCCGGAGACGGCGAGGTCGCACTCCGGCGGCGGGCTGGGCCGTCAGGCCCCGGCGAAGAGCCTCCGCAGCGCGTCGAGGTCGTCGGCGCAAAGCACGGGCGGGTTGGCAAGGGCGCCCCCCGGGGTCGTGCGCGACGCCGACTCCTGCGCGCTCTTCATATCCAGCCCCGTGTGATACTTGACGGTCGCGTCCGGATCCTTCAGGCCGTGCCCGGTGATGATGCACACCGTGCGCTGCCCGCGCCCGATCACGCCTGCTTTCCTGAGCATCCGCGCCCCCGCGAGGGCGGCGGCGCACGCCGGCTCGCACGAATAGCCGTGCCGCCCGATCAGCGCCTTGTGCTCGAGGATCGTCTCGTCGTCCACCGACCGCACGACGCCGTCCATCCACTCAAGAGCGCGCAGCGCCTTGGGCAGGTTCACCGGCCGCCCGATCTCGATAGCGCTCGCCACCGTCCGCGCCCGCTCCCCGGCGTGATCCATGCGCTCCAGCTCCGTGCGCACGCGGGCGCGGTCGTACCGCCCCCCTTGCCAGCGCAGCCCCAGCTCGTTGACCATCCGGTCGAAGGTCCGGGCCCCCGCGGCATTGATCACCGCCAGCCGGGGCCGCCGCCCGGGAGCGATCAGCCCCGCCCGCTCCATCTCCACGAACGCCTTGGCGAAGGCGCTGCAGTTGCCCAGGTTCCCGCCGGGCACGACGATCCAGTCGGGGGGTTCCCAGGCCAGCCCCTCCATCACGCGGAACATAATGGCCTTCTGGCCCTCGATCCGGAAGGGGTTGATCGAGTTCATGACATAGATGCCCAGTTCGGGCCTCTCGACGCCGAGCTGCTGCACCCGCCGGAGGCACGCGTCAAAGTCGCCCGCGAGCTGCACCGTCCGCGCCCCGAAATCCAGCGCCTGCGACAGCTTCCCGTACGCGATCTTGCCTGAGCCTATGAGCACATACGCCGCGAACCCCGCCAGGGCCGCGAAGAGCGCGAGACTCGCCGACGTGTTGCCGGTTGATGCGCACAAAACGCGTGATGCGCCGATCATCCGCGCGTGGGTGAACGCGCCCGCCATACCGTTGTCCTTGAACGATCCGGACGGGTTGAACCCCTCGTACTGCAGGAAGAGCTCGCCCGCCCCGAACCCGACGCGCTCCGCCAGCGCGTCGGCCCGTTGCAGAATCGTCCGGCCTTCGCCGATCGTGACCAGTCTCGACTCATCCGGACAGAAACCAATCAGCTCCCGGAACCGCCAGACGCCCGACGCATCTATCGCTCGTTGCTCTCCGCTCCCGGACGCGGCCCACGCGCCGCTCGCCAGCCTCTGCGCGAAGAGCCGCTGGAGGCCCGCGGGGTCCGCGACGGGCTCGAGACCCGGATACTCGACGTCCAGGAGCTCCCCGCATCGGCCGCACGCGAAGACGGCGCGCGTGACCGGGAACTCCGATCGGCAGTCAGGATTGATGCAGCGAAGCTGCGCCGACGCATCCATACCGCTGTACGCCTCCCGCTCGACCCGAACGCCACGTCACTCCGATGATATGACCTATGCCCCAGACACCAGTCATCGGCATCACCTGCGGCCTCGATGACCGCGATGTGAAGGTGCGGCGCTCGTACGTCTCCGCCGTCACCGCCGCCGGCGCGGTTCCGCTGCTGCTGCCCCCGTCGCTCGCCGATCCCGCCTCTCCGCGGGCCCTGGAGGCGATCGTCCGTCGTCAACTGGACCTTTGCGACGCCGTAGTCCTCACGGGGGGCCCGGATCCCGACACCAGTCGTTTCGGCGTGCCCGTCCACCCCGCCGCACGTCTGATGGACCCCGCGCGCCAGGACTATGAAGCCGAGCTGCTCCGCCAGATCGATGAGCGCCGTTCACTCCCGGCGCTGGGCATCTGCCTTGGGATGCAGCAGATGGCCCTGCACGCGGGCGGCCGACTAAATCAGCACCTGCCCGACACGCTGGGTACGCACGCTGATCACCACTCCGGGCCCGCGGTCGGCTCCGACCTCCCCCCCGACCGCCTGCATGACATCCGCCCGGTGGTGTCTCACGCTGTGATCCAGTCGGGCCCCGCCGCCAGTCGGCACCGCCAGGCGGTGAACGACCCCGGCAACCTCCGCGTGGTCGCGCTCAGTCACGACGGCGTCATCGAGGCGGTCGACGACCCGCGGCGCCCGTTCTATCTGGGAGTGCAGTGGCACCCCGAGCGGACGCCCGATCCGCTCCTGGGTCAGCGGATCTTCGACGCGCTGGCGGCCGCCGCCCGGGCGGGCTGAGCGCCGCCGCGAACCTAGGGGCGAACCGTACGCTGCTCGATGCGCTTCTCGGGCTTGGTGACCACGACGGCGTCGACGTAGTTCCCCGGCGTGTGGACCTGATCGGGGTCGATGGCGCCCTTCTCCACCACCTCTTCCACTTCGGCGATGACGAACGCCGCCGCGGTCGCCATCTCCGGGTTGAAGTTCCGCGCCGTCTTGCGGTACTGCAGGTTGCCGAAGCCGTCGGCCCGCCAGGCCTTCACGAGGGCGAGCTCGGCCCAGAGCCCGGTCTCCATCACGTACTCACGCTCGCGCCCCTTGAACTTCATCGCCTGCACGGGCTTGCCCTGCGCGACGATCGTGCCCACGCCGGTCGCCGTGTAGAACGCGGGAATGCCCGCGCCACCCGCGCGGATGCGCTCGGCGAGCGTACCCTGCGGGTTGAACTCGACCTCCAGCTCCCCGGCGAGAAACTGCCTCTCAAACTCCGCGTTCTCGCCCACGTAGCTGGAGACCATCTTGCGGATCTGACGCGTCTTGAGGAGCAGACCCAGGCCCCAGTCGTCGACCCCGGCGTTGTTCGAGATGCACGTCAGCCCCTTCACGCCGCTATCGCGGAGCGCGAGGATGAGCCCTTCGGGGATCCCGCACAGCCCGAAGCCGCCCACCATGACGGAGATCCCGTCCTTGAGCAGACCTTTCGAGCGTGCGGCGTCGAGCGCCGCTGCCGGCGTGGGGAATCGTTTCTGAAGCATGCGGGGCAGAGTACCAGCGCCTCCGGCGCGGCCCGAGCCCCCTCACCCGCCCGGACTTCAGACCTTGAAGCGCCCGACCAGCCCCTGCAGCTTCTCGGCCTGCATCGACAGGTTGGCGGCGGCCTGGGCGGCCTGGTTCGCCCCGTCCGACGACTCGCTGGTCACGCGCTTCATCGACTCGATGCTCCGGGAGATCTCCTGGCTCGCCGCCGACTGCTCCTCGGTCGCCGCGGCGATCGACTGCACTAGCCCCTCGAGGGCGCTGGAGCTCTGGCGGATCCGCGTCAGCGCTTCGCCGGCCGAGACGGCCAGCTTGACTCCCTTGTCCACGCTGGAGGTGCCCGCCTCCATGCGCTGGACCGCCTTGGTGGTGTCTTCCTGGATCTCGCGGATGCTCTTGGAGACTTCCTCGGTCGCCTTGGTCGTGCGCTCGGCGAGCTTGCGGACCTCGTCCGCGACGACGGCGAACCCGCGACCGTGCTCGCCCGCCCGGGCGGCCTCGATGGCGGCGTTCAGCGCCAGGAGGTTGGTCTGGTCGGCGATGTCGTTGATGACCGTGATGATCTCGCCGATCTGCTCGCCCTTCTTGCCCAGGGCTTCGACCGCCGTGGCGCTCTCGTTCACCTCCGACGAGATGCCGCGCATCTGCGATACGGTCTGCTCGACGATCTGGACGCCCTCGGTTGCCTCGCGCCCAGAGCTGGTCGCGGACGCCGAGGCCTCCGTCCCCTTGCGGGCCACTTCCTCGACCGACATCGCCATCTGGCCCACCGCGCTGGAGACCTGGAGCGCCTGCTCCTCCTGGCTGCGCATGCCCGCGGCCATCTGCTCGCTGGAAGCCGCGATCTCGGTCGCGGCGGAGGCGACCTCGCGCGTCACCCGCGACACTTCGGTGATCAGCCCCTGCAGGCGGGCGATGAACTCATCGAACCAGTGCGAGACCTGACCGAACTCGTCGCTCCGGCGGATCGCCGTGCGCCGCGTGAGGTCGCCCTCGCCCGTCGCGATGTCCTTCAGCAGCGAGATGAGCCCGCCCAGCGGCCTCGTCACGAGGATCCTCACCAATAGTGCGGCCCCGCCCGCCCCCATCAGCACGATCGGCACCGTCGCGAGCGCGCCCTGCTGCACGAAGCTGGACACCTGGTTGTCCACGACCGTCAGCGGCATGACCAGCTCGTACGCGCCGTGCATATCGCCGGGCTCCCAGCCCTCCATGGTGAACCCCAGCGCGTCCTTGCCGTCAAACTCGCCCTTCTCGTTCCGGACGTCGTACCGCTCGGGATCGCCGTGGCACATCATGCAGCTCTCATCGAGCTTGATGGCGCGCATGTAGTGGAGCGAGTTCTCCTCGCGGTTGATCCGCCCCAGCGAGTCGGGCCCGTTCGCCTCGACCTGCGCCGTCAGATCCTTGAGCATCTGCTCGCGGAACGAGCCGGGCGGGGGAGCGTTCGCCTTGTTCCGCGCGTCGAACGCGGGGACGTAGAACGTGAGCCCTTCACGCTTGGCCGCTTCGCCCGCGGCTGTCCAGCCGGCGACGACGGGAACTGTCCGGAAGAACTCGGTGTCGCGGTACGAGATTCCCTTTTCGACCTGGGCCCGCGCTTCCTCGATCAGCCGCTTTGTGTCGATCGCGCCCGCCGCGTGCAGCGCGGACATCTGCGCCTTGGTCTCGTCGGCGACGGCGGTGAAGGCGGCCGCCTTCTCCATCATCACCGTCTCGGTGCTCTTGCGGAATCCGCGGAAGAAGAGCAGGTAGTTCGCAACCACCACCACCAGCATCACCGTGACGAACACGACGACGAGCTTCATCGAAATGCCGAACGACGTCTTGGGCGCGACGGACATATCTTTGCTCCGGCGAGGTATCACGATCCGGCCCGCGAGCGCGGCGCCGACCGGGGTGCCTCATCGGATGCAATCGATCGCGAGTTCTCCCCTGAGATAGGAGATCGCGCATTCTCAGGTCATTTCATGCGGGTTTTCCAGCCGACCCACCGGTCCCGGTGTCTCCCGCGTCGGCGTACATCCCCCAACCGGGGGGCATGCTCAGCCCGGGCCGTGGCACGTCGAAAGGCCCCGCTTCTCGAGGTACTGCTGGTGGTAGTCCTCGGCCTTGTAGAAGGACGGGGCGGGCTCGATGAACGTCACGATGGGCCTAGCCCCCCACCGCCCCGAAGCCGCGAGCGCCGCCTTGCTCTTCTCGGCGGACTGGCGCTGCGCGTCGTCCATCGCGAAGATCACCGAGCGGTACTGGCTTCCGACGTCGGGCCCCTGCCTGTTGAGCGTCGTCGGGTTGTGATTCTCCCAGAAGACCTTCAGCAGGTCGTCGAAGGTCACCTTCGCGGGATCGAACTGCACCAGGACCACTTCCGCGTGCCCGGTCGCGTCGGTGCACACTTCCCTGTAGGTCGGGTCCAGCTTCGATCCGCCGGCGTATCCGACCGCCGTGGCAACCACGCCCGGCGTCTCGCGGAATCGCGCCTCGACGCTCCAGAAGCAGCCCGCGCCGAACATCGCTTTCTCCAGGCGGGTCTCGCCCGGCGGGATCGAGTGCCCGGTGGGGATCAAGGTCCGATCGAATGTGGCGTTGTTCATGAGCTTCTCCAGTTCCTCGCGGGGCTGCGGCGCCGGCGCGTCCTGCCGAGGCGTGCCGCCCCCCTCGCCTCCGACCGCCAGCCGCGGGAGCGACCACGCGCAGATGCCGACCGCGATCACGAGCGCCCCGAGGCTCCCCGCTTTGTAGATCCCGCGCTGCATGCGTACGTCTCCTTGCTTGCGACATCCTCTTTGATGCCGCGGCCAGACGGAGGATTCAGCGTAAGCCGGCCCCGCTCGGAACGGGCGCGGCGCCCGCGGCGGCGACCCGCGCCCCCGCCGGGACATCGATGTACACGTCGACCACCTGCCCCGGGTACAGCCGCGGCGCGTCTTGCGGCGGCGCCGCGCGGAACACCACTTCGATCACTCGCGTATCGATGAGCTCAGTGTTCGAGCCGGTGATCTGCGACTTGGGAGCGGCCAGGGGCTCGATCCGCACCATCGCGAGCGGCACCTCGATCGCAAGCGGTCCGCGGATCCGCGCGACGGCACTCGCGCCCTCGCGGAGCAGGGGCATGTCCTCCTCATCGACCTGCGCCCGCACGTGCATCTCCGAGAGATCTCCCAGGATGAGCGGTGCGCCGCTCTCGCCCCTTGCGCCCGCGCCGGAGCCGCCCGAAGCCAACGTGTACTCGCCGGGCTCGACGTTCCGCTTGAGCACCGTCGCGTCCATGGGAGCGCGGACGATGTGCCTGTCGAGCCTCATCTCGATGGCGCGGATGTCCGCCTCACGGGCCGCGACGACCGCGCGGGCCACCGCCAGATCCTCGCCCCAAGAGCCGGCCTTCAGCCGCGCCAGACGCGCCTCGGCGTTCGCCAGCGACGCGCGCAACACCGACACCAGGAACCGCTGCCTCGCGAACTCGTCGTCCGACACGCCGCCCAGCTGCTCGGCGCGCTCGATGCTCTCCAGACGCGACTGCGCGTCCGCCAGACGCTCCCGGGCCTCCGTCGCTTCCGCCTCGGCCGGCGGGAAATCCTCGGGCCGGGGCCAGTTCTCAAGCCGCCGGACCTCCGCGGCCGCGGCTTCGAGCGCCGCCTTCGCCTGGACGAGCTCCGCCTCGACGGGCAGGGCGTCCAGCGTGAACAGCGGCTCGCCCTTCTTCACCGGGTCGTTCACGCGGACCAACACGCTCACCACCCGCCCGGGCTCGGGGGCCGAGACATCGATGATGCGGCTCGCAGGCTCCACAACCCCCAGCGCCACGAGGCCGCGCTCGAACGGGTTGCTCGAGGGCGGCTGCGCGGGGGGGATCACGGGCTCCGCTTCCGTCGCGGTCGCCACGACGTAGAGCGCCAGAGCCAGCCCGGCGACGGAGATCAGAATCGAGATCTGTCTAAACATGCTGAACCCTTCCCGACATGCTCTGCCTTCGCGGCGCTCGGCTCGACGCCGCCCGCCCGGCCCCGCGGCCCACACTCAGACCGCGGACGTCGGGCGCTCTTGCTGCCGATCATCCTCTTCGAAACTCGGCACATGGTGCGATTCATCCCGCACGTGTTGGGAAAGCGTCTTCTTGAGGCGGCCGTCCTCCATCTCGATGATGTGGTCCGCGTAGTGGAAGATTCGGTTGTCGTGCGTCACGACGATGACGACGCGGTCCTCGCCGCGCTCGTCCTTGCCCCGGGCCGCGGTCTGGATCAGCTCCATGACCTGCTGGCCGGTCTTGCCGTCCAGCGCCGCCGTGGGCTCGTCGCAGACCACCAGGCGGGGCTTGCCCACCAGCGCCCGCGCGATCGCCACGCGCTGCTGCTGTCCGCCCGAGAGCATGGAGGGGAGCGAGCGCAGGCGGTCGCCCAGCCCCACGTCCTTGAGGGCCTGCGCCGCGCGCTCCGAGGCGTCCCGCTCGCGCATGCCGCGGACGATCAGCGGGACGCAGGTGTTCTCGAGGGCCGTCAGCGTGGGGATCAGGTTGAACGACTGGAACACGAAGCCGACGAGCTCCGCGCGGCGGCGCGTCTTCTGATCCGCCGACAGCTTCGACCAGTCAACCCCGAAGACGTTGACCTGCCCGGCGTCGGCGTCGAGCACGCCCGAAAGAATGGAGACGAGCGTCGTCTTGCCGCACCCCGAGGGGCCGACGAGCATGATCAGCTTCGACGGCGCGACCGCCAGGTCGACGGCACGGAGCGCGCGCACGACGTTGTCGCCCGACCCGTAGGACTTGCTGACCTGCCGGAGGTCGATCGCCGCGTGGCGCGTGTCGGACATCTCGGGCAGCGCGGTCGGACCGCCCGCTTCCCTCGCCGCCGATGGCTTGTGCAGCAACGTGCTCATGCCGAGGCGAATCCTAGGAGCGCGGCGTCGCGCCCGCCGGACGCGCTCAGCCGGTCGCGGCCGTGCGCACGCCTCACTTGAACACCACCCCGGGCTCCAGAGTCACGACCCTGCGGATCGACAGCAGAGAGCCCATCATGATGCACACGAACATGCCCCCCGCGCACACCACGAGGAGCTGCCACGGGAAATAGGGCGCCAGCTCCGCGCCGGGGCGCCGGCCCGTCAGGGTGAAGATGCCGGTCAGCCCCGTTCCGATGCCGAAGCCGATGACCCCGACCGTCATCGCCTGCAGGAGCACCATGGAGATCAGCTTGCGGTTTCGGGCGCCGAGCGCCTTGAGCACCGCGAAGTGCCGCAGGTTCTCGAGGGTGAACTGGTAGAAGATCGCCGCCGTCACCGCGAGCCCGACGACGAAGCCCAGCAGGACGGTGATGCCGAAGTTGATGCCGATCCCGGTCTCGCGCAGGATGAAGTTGATCGTGCGCAGCGCGAGCTCGCCGCGGGTCAGCGCCGCGAGCCCGGTCCGCTCGCGGATCTCCCTGGCGACATCGGCCACGTCCCGCCCCTCCTGCACCTTCACGAACACGAACGTGATGCGCTCGCGCCCCACGGGCGTGAAGCGCAGCGCGTTGTCGTACGTCGTGTAGATGAGCGCGTTGGACTCGAACCCGAGCTTCACCTGGCAGAAGCCCACGACCACCGCGCGCTTGTCGTTCAGTCGGAACGTGTCGCCGATCTGGCAGTTCGCGAGCTTTTCGCGCGACGACTCGTCGACCATCACCGCGTCCGGCGCCCGCAGATCGTCGAGCGATCCCGCCGTGACGACCGGCGGCTGGCCCACCATCGTCGAGCGGTCGATGCCCACCATCTGAGCGGTCTTGTACTTGCCGTCGGGGAGCTCGACCGTGGCCCGCGAGCTGAAGAACGGCTCCGCCCACGCGACCCCCGGCACCGCGCGCACACGCTCCCAGTCGCGGTCCGACAGCGGCCTGACCTCCTCGATGAAGTTCAGGTACGGATCGCACACCCACAGGTCCGGCTGCGCGATGTTCTGGAGCGCCCCCGTCGACCGCTTGAGCAGGCCCAGGAAGATCGCCCCCTGTTGGCATATCAGCAGCGTCGCGAACGAGAGACCAACGACAAGCGCGATGTACTTGCCGGTATCACGCGTGAGCATGCGGAGTGCGAGACGATACATAGAAGGGAAGTCTAGGTGCCGGTCCCGGATCACGCGGGAGGATGGCCCATCCGCTCGTTAAATTCCTTGGTGCCGCCACGCGGGATCGTGAGCGTCTTCCACTCTTCGCCCCGTCGCTCGGAGAGGATTCGCGCGATCATCACAATTTGACCCGTGTGATAGGCGGCATGAGCGGTCGCCCGCGCCAGGGCCGCCGGCACCGAGTGGACCTCCGACCGGATCGTCACCATCTTCCCCAGATCCGCGCTCGTCAGCCCCTTTATCGCTCCCAGCGCGCACGCCCAGCCCCGCTCCCACGCCCCCTCGATGGCCCGACGGTCCGCGAAGTCGTCGACGAACTCGGCGTCGCGGTCACGCCAGGGTTTCTCGCCGTCGGCGGTCAGGAAGTCGGTGAAGCGGGAGCGGAAGTTGCCGGAGAGGTGCTTCACAATGACCGCGATCGAGTTGGTCTCGCGCGAGAGGGCCTCGCGCAGCGCCGCGTCGTCGAGCTGCGCCATTGCCCGTTCCGCCATCGAACGGTACCGCGACAGCTCGAACAGCACGGCGTCGAGCTGCGCATCCTCGTGGAGCCGCGGGCGCGCCTCCATCACGAGAACACGCTCCTGAACTTGAAGGCACGCCGAAGGTCGGCGATCTGCCCCGTGTGCATGCCGTTATGAAAGACCATGCGCATCGCCAGCAGGTGCTTCGGCAGCGATGCGCTGCCCCAGGCCACCTCCGTGTGAAGATCGGCGTCGGTGAGCCCCCGGACCACGTGCGCGAGCGCATCGCAGGCGCCGCCGTAGATCTCGACGCAGCGCGCCAGCGGCGGGTACTTCTCGCCGCTCCCGGAGGGCGTCGACCCGAAGGCGACCGCCTCCGCGGCGAAACGCCGGCTGTCGCCCGCGGCGCCCGCCCCTTCGACAAAGTCGCCCGGAGGCAGCGCGTGCGAATCGTTCAGTTTCTGGGCCGCGCGGTGCATGGTCAGCGACAGGTGGCCCAGGTTCCACGCCGCGTGATTCGGCAGGTTCGGCGCCTGCGCGGCCCGCGTTGAGTCGTCGAACCCCGCGAGATACCGCGACAGGTTCGGCTTGGTCGAGAGAATCGCCTCCGCAATGGCGTCCTGCGCTCGCATGGTTCATTCCTCCGCTTGCAGCACCGCTCCGTGACGCGTCCGGCCGCGGCCGCGCTCCCGCTCCGCTCGTCTCACCGGCTCGCGAACCCGCGCGAGACCAGCAGATCCACCATCGCCGCGTACATCGCGTCGTAGGCGGGAGCACGCATCACCGTGCCGTGGTTCGCGCCGGGGACAATATCGATCCTCCCCCACCCGTCCGAGCCGTCCATCGGAGCGCCGAGCTCCGCGAGCGTCTGCGCGAAAAGCCGCACGCCCTCGTCGAGATTCCACTCATCCTCCGCCCCGACGACGATCCGCAGCCGGCCCGCGCACAGCGGAACGAGCCTTCCCGGATCGCGGCGGACCAGCTCGGACATGTCGAACCGGGCGTACGCCCGGGCGATGTCGCGGTCGATGACGCCCGTCGACGCGTCGAAGAGCGCCGCGGGCCGCCCCCGGGCGTTTCGCGGGCCGAAGACCGCCTGCCACGAGTCCCACTGCTGACCCGACGTGTTGTCCGGGCCGCGCGCTTCCTCCCATCCGTTCTCCTGACGGACGGTCATGAGGACCCGCCCGTTCTGGACGTTGGAGGGGATGTCCGCGCCGCGCGCGTCGGTGTAGAAGTTGGCGTCCGCGTAGATGTTCGTCTTCTGGAGCGCGCGGAAGTCCAGGGGGTCCGGCGCCCCGGAGAACGCATTCCCGAAGACCTCCGGATAGTTGAGCAGCAGCCACACCGCGCTCCAGCCGCCGGACGAGTGGCCCGTGACCAGCCGCGCGCCGGGCTGGGCGATCAGCGGATACGCCGCCTCGAGCGCGGGGATCAGCTCCTCGACGAGCGCCCGACCGGCAGGCCCATTGTTGTCAGAGTCGGCAAAGAGCGTGTGCCCGTTCGCGGAATCCGGGTCGGGGACGATCAGAAACGCGTGGCGTGCGAGCTGGGGGAGGCCCGGCCCGGGATAGCTACGCATCCGCGCCAGCGCCGCCGCGAAACGATGAGTCGAGCCGAAGCCGCCGATCACGTACACCGCGGGGTACCGCTTCGCGGGGTCGTACCCGACCGGGAGCACGACGCCCGCACGCACCTTCTCGCTGCCGGATCTGAAGTCCGAGAGCAGCTTCGAGGGGGCGTCGAAGAACTGCACGCCCGGCACGTCCGGCAGCGGCCGGGGCTCGACAACGTTGTCGAGCAGCAGCTCGACGCGCTGGGTCGCGCCGCCGCGAACCTGGATGCTCGCGATCTCCGAGTAGAGATTGCCCGGCTCGTCCGTCCAGTCCGAGTGGGTGCGCGAGCAATCGAGCGCCGCCTGCACGCGATAGCTTCCATCGGGGAGCGCCGACAGCGGCCCGGGGAACGACTGGGCATCCGCGCCGAGCGTCACCGCCTGTCCCGGCGTCAGCTCCCGCACATCCAGTCCCGCCAACGGCTGCGGATCGTCGTAGAACGGTGCATCCGAAGGCTGGGCGCGCGGCGAGACGTTCGCCCCCTCCCGCAGGAAAAACACCAGCACGCGCCCGGTCGCAGGCGACGAACGGACTCGGGCATCGAACCGGACGACCGCCTCCACGCCGCCGGTCGACGGCGCCGGCGCAGCGTCCGACGGCCCCTCGCCCCGCACGCACGGAACCGCCCAAAGCCCCACCACGAGCAGCACGCTCGCCAGCAGACCCGTCCGCCTGATCATTGCGCTTTCATCCTCTGGGCCAAGGGTGGCGCTCGTCCACCCGCCGCCTGCAGACTACCGCGTCCGGGCCCGCCGGCTGCGGTGCGCTCGCTCGCCCCCGCACCGTCGATCGGCGCACAAGCCCGCCCGCCATGCGAAGATGGAAACAGATGAAGGCCGACTGGTACGAATTCCCCGGCTGGTACGACATCCTGCACACGCCCGGCACGGCGCTCGAACTCAAGGGCCTCGAACGCATCGAGTGGGCCCACGTCGGCGCCGTCCGGCGGCGACGATGGCTCGAACCGGCGTGCGGCACGGCCCGGCTTCTCAGGCTCGCCGCCCGAAGAGGAATCACCGTCGCCGGCTTCGACCGGAGTGAGCGCATGATCGAGTACGCAAGGCAGAGCTTCGCCTCGCGGGGCCTGAGGGGCGCCCTGTTCGTCGCGGACATGACGGATTTCGCGCTCCCCGGCCCCCGCCGCCCCGCGACCTTCGCCTTCTGCACCATCAACACCCTGCGCCACCTCCCCTCGGACGCGGCGATGCTCGCGCACTTTGAGCGCGTCCGCGCGGCTCTGCACCCCGCGGGCGTCTACGCCGTGGGCCTCGAGACGTGCCGCTACGGGCTCGAGTTCCCCAGCGAGGACGTCTGGACCGGAAGCCGAGGCGGTGCGAAGGTGACGCAGGTCGTGCAGTATCAGCCGCCGACGCGGGCCGACCGACGCGAGCGGGTCGTCAGTCACCTGTCGATCCAGCTCCGCGGCTCCGGAACCGCCCGCTCCCGCACCGAGCACCTGGACTCCACGTACGACCTCCGGAGCTACAGCCACGCCCAGTGGCTGGAACTCGTCGACCGGGCGCGCTGGAGAATCGTGGCGGTCTGCGACCCGATGGGCGATCCGGCGATGCTCGGGCCCCGGGGCCACGTCATAGGCGGCTACGCCCTATGGGTGCTGGCGCCCGGGCGTGCTGCTCGGCGGGGCATGAAACGGGGCGATTGACGGGCCGGTGATGCTGGGCCCGGGCCGCCGCTCAGCCGATGGGATACTGTGCGGGACGGACCGGGAGTTTCAGCCAGCAGCGGGAGCGAGCAATGGACAAGTTTCTGACACGTCGGACGGCGGGCGCACTTCTGGGCGCCGTCGCGTTGGCGCTCCCGCTGGGCGGGTGCGGCTCGTCGCAGACGCACGAGTACGCCTTCGACGTCCCGCCCACCGTGGGGATGCTGGCCGTCGACGTCCAGAACTACCGCGGCTCGGTCGAGATCCGCGTCGACGACCGCGTCCAGCAGGCGCAGGTCGTGGGCGTGGTGCACGGGAACGCGTCGATGGGCAAGGACGCCCAAGAGGCCGCCCGACGGGCCGTGGTCGAGGCCCGGCTCGTCGAGGAAGGCGCCCGGGCGACGCTGGTCGTGCGCACGGCCACGCCCCTCGAAAACAGGGGCGACCACGAGGTCGACCTCGAGGTCCGCGTGCCCCGCTGCGAGGGCGTCCGGGTGGAGAACCAGGGCGGGAACGTCATCCTCGTGGGCACCGGCGGCGCCACGCTCGTCGAGAACCGCCAGGGGGTCATCGAGCTGCGCACCACCCAGCCCATGGTCGACCCCGTCACGCTCGTCAACGTCGACGGGAGCATCTATTACCAGGTGCCCCCGGGCTCCACCGGGCAGTTCGACCTCGAGACGCTCGACGGCGGCGTGTGGTACCGCGACCGCGATTCGGAGACCGACCGGGCCTACGCCGCCCCCAGCATGTACCAGGCGCGGCTGGCCGACGGGGCCAACCCCGTCGTCGCGCGCACATCCCGGGGCAACATCAACGTCTGGATCGACGACGACGCCCACAAGAACACGCGGCTCGTCAAGGAAGCGTTCAGCGACCCGCGCGACACCTGGTTCCTGCAGGGCTCGCGCCGCTACACGCGGAACCTTCCCGAGAGCCACCCCGAGGTGCAGCGAAAAGTCCGCGCGCCCATCGATTACTCGGGGAGCTATTAGCCCGAACGCCGCCGCCGCGGCCGCGCCGCAGCCCCGGCCGCGCCCCCGGTCCCGGCCCGATCTGCGCGGGGGTCACTCGTCCTTCTGGCGCTTGAGCTGCTCGCGCTGCACCGTGGCGACGTAGCGCATCAGCTGATCGACGATGAACTTCTCGTGGCCCGGGCTCTGCGCAAACTCGAAGCTCATGCCCGCGTAGAGCCTCTGTGAAGAGTCCAGGTGCGTGTGGCGGACCCGCGCGCTCACCGTCAGCGGGAGCGGCAGGTGGGGCGGCAGCGAGATGCGCAGCCAGTACGTGGTGGTGGAGTTCAGCTTGGGCTGCTCGGCGGGGTCGAAGACGATGCCCACGCCGCCGCCGCCGATGTTGACGAGCATGCCCTGGAAGGACGGGCCCACCTCGGGGAGCACGGGCTCGCCCTTGCGGACGGGGCAGGCCGCGATGTGGTGGTCGAGCTCGTCGAGAAGGTCGCAGCGGTACGCCGCGTCGGCGATGGCGGCCGAGGCCGGGTCGATGAGCGGGAAAACCTCGACGCCGGGCAGCACCACGCCCACGGTCGAGATGCGATAGAAGTTGCGCCGCTGGCAGCGCTCGACGCTCTCGGGCATCATCAGGCGGTAGCCCGTAATGGGGCGCCCGCCCGCGAGGGTCACCGTGGTGGCGCCGAGGTTCCGCGTGCGGAACATCCAGCGGTTCTGCCCGATCGCCAGCAACGCGATCAGCTCGATGCCGTCGTGCAGCGGGACGGAGTGCCCCATCGCGCCCGGCTGCTCGATGATGATCTCGGTGTCGGAGAGCCCGATGAGCCTGACGCGCCAGATCAGGTCCGCCGCGGGCGATCCCTCGGCGTGGTCGGTGTGCGCGGCGTCGATGTGCCGGGGCAGGGTGATCTCAAGCGCACCGCCCTTCTCGTACACGCTGGACAGACTCTGACGCCAGTTCTCGGTTCTTGAACGTGTCGCGGGCATGTCGATGTCTCCGCCGGGCCCGATATGGGCGCGCCGGCTCCGCACGGGTCGCTCGCGGAGGGATCGGGACGGTCCGACCGATGCTTGAGGGTGGGGCCCGGGGGAGCGGGGATCAGGGTCGGGTCAGTCGGATCAGGCAGTCCTTGCGCAGCCTCACCGGGCCGCGCCAGCCCGCCGCCCGGGCGAGCAGCCTCAACTCGCCCAGCGACCAGAGCCGCAGCAGAGCGTCGGATTTGCGGACCTTCCACGAGCGTGGCGCGACCGCCGATCCCCGGCGCAGCGCGACGACGTTGTCCCCCTCCGCCCACACGAGCTGCCACGCGCCGTCCGCCGACAGGCCGGTCTGCCAGTTGCCCGACGCGACATCGGACCACAGCGCGGGCAGATCGTCGAGGTACAGCGGGGCGCCGGGCGGCAGGACCGCCTCCAGCCGCCGAAGAAATCCCAGAGTCACGTCCGCGTCGTGGAGCGTCATGAACGTGTGCCCGAGGCACATCGCCGCGGCGGGCGCGACCCCGTCGACCGTCAGCGCCGTGCGCGGAGAGAGGAAGTCACCGCGGCGGGGAGTGATGCCCTCGTGCCGGGCAGCGCAGCGGCGGAGGGCCCGCGCATCACGATCGACCGCGAGCACCCGCCGGCCCGAGACCGCCAGGTCGTACGCGACGCGCCCCTCGCCCGCGCCGAGGTCAAGAACGAGTGCACGCCGCGGCAGCAAGCGGCGGAGCGCGCGGCGCTGCACGCGGTCTTCTTCAGGGGCGAGCGGCGCCCAGTCGTCCGAAGCGGGCATGTTCATCGGGGCGTTGTACCGGCCCGGCGCGGGTCGAGCGCCTCGTCCACCCGGCGGAGAGCCTCGTCCGCGTCGGCCAGCCGCTCGGCGGTGAGCGGTCGGCGTGCGTAGCGCGACTCGTAGTAGAGCCCGACGATGCGCTCGGCGGCCTCGCTGATCGCCCGCCTGCCCGGGCCAAGTGACCGGGCGAAGGCCAGCGCGGGCGTGGCCGGCGGCCGCTCCATGCCCGCGCGCCGGAGCTTCTCGAGAAGAGCGCGGTAGCGGCGCGCGATGGGCTCGATCGAGGCGTCCGCCTCGTCGGTGCCCGCCGCTGACCGCCGCGGCCCGAAGATCGCGGCCAGGGCCCGCGGCAGCCGCGTGATCGCCGTATACACCGCGAGCGAAAGCACAGTGCCAAGCAGGAGCGTCCACGCGGCGAGCCGAACCGCCAGCAGCCCCTTGTTCTGATCGGCCAGCTCGCTCTCCGTGCGCAGGAGCCCGGCGACCCACTCGTTGAGCGCGCTCAGGCTCGCGCCCGGGCCCGCGCGGAACTCGTCGATCAGCCGCCCCAGCCCGCGGATGGCGCCGGCCTGCCGGCGCTGGTCGAACGTGACGATGCTGCGGACCCACGCCAGCTGCATCGCGTCCATGGCGCGGCGGATCCAGTCGACGCCCGTGTCCGCGCCCGCGTGCAGGCGGGCCACCACCGAGTCGGGCGAAGGGTCGAAGGTCTCCCAGCGCCGCGGCCGGATCTCGACCTCGGCCCACGCGTGCGCGTGGCTCTCGCGCACCGTGTACTGCGCGGTCGCGGGGTCGTACTCGCTGGCGACGTATCCCGTCACGACGCGGGCCGGGATGTCGACCGAGAGGCACAGCGCCGCCAGAGCGGAAGCGAAGTACTCGCAGTGGCCCTGCCCGCCGCGCTCGCGGTCGAAGAGGAACATCTCGATCGGGTCCTGCCCAGGGAGCGGGGCGATCATCTGGGTCGTGTAGGCGTAGTTGCTCTGAAGATGCCGCGTGAAGAGCTTGGCGACGCGCTCGCGCGTTTCGCGGGCCGGGTCGGCGGGGTCGATGCCCGCCTCGCTCAGCAGGCGGGCGGCGAGCCGGGCGATCGGGCCGTCGTGGAACTGCGGGATGCGCGTGGGGTCGCTGCGGACGGGGAGCCGGTTTCCAGCGGCGACCGACTCCGGAACAAGGTCGAAGGGCGCCGCGACGACCTCGTACGTGAGCGGTCCGCCGCGGCCGCCGCTCAGCAGGTGCACGCCGTCGAGGAAGCTCCGCTTGTACTGGATGCGCCGCGGGCCCGCGGTTGTGAACGTGAGCGAGCGTGGACGCCAGATCGTGAAGATCGTGTCGACCGTGGGCTCGAGGACGGTCACTTCCATCCGGTAGTAGGGCGTGCCCGGCGGCGGGTCGGCGGGCTGCTCGCCGGCGACCCATCGCGTCTCGCGCATGGAGCTGCGCGCCTCGCGGCTGCGCTCCCAGAGCCTGTTCTCGGGGTTGTAGTAATCCAGGACCGCGCCGCGCAGGTAAAACTCCGCTCCGGGCGCGCCGCCCGCATTGAAGCTCTCGATCCGCGCGAGCATCACCGGGCGCCGGGACTCGCTGAGAAGGCCCTCTGCCCCGAGCTGCACGTGATCTCGGAAGCCGGTGACGGCCCCGGCGGCCGGCAGCGGCCGCAGCGTGCCGAAGAATCCCTCGCCGAAGCCGCGCGGCATCACCACGTACACGGCGACACCCCCCGCGAGAATGAGCGCCCCGGCGATGGACGCCGCCCTGACGAGATTCCGGATCGGGTTCCTGCCGGACGGAGCGACGTGCCGCGCCCGGGGGTGCGATTCACCGCCCTCGCCGAAGATGAAGACGAGAAGGCGTCGCGCCAGCGACGACGCGCCGACCCGCCGCGAGGCCGCGGGGGGTCCGGGGGCGGCGTCCGCGCCGTCGAGAACCCCCTGTGACGCGAACACCTGATGCAGCATCGTCGAGGCCAGCAGCGCGGGGCAGTACACGAGCAGCACCGCGCCCAGCTCGATCGAGACCGACGTCAGGCACGCCCCGATCACGAGCATCACGCTCATGACGAGCGTCTGACTGCGGTCGCGCGGCGTGCGCGGCTCGAACATCTTGATGAGCTGCAGCCAGCACAGATAGCGGCACAGCCGCGAAACGGTGTCGTCGTCGGCGCCCCAGTTCCGGATGAGGTTGATCGTGGCGACCAGCAGCAGCCCGTTCAGCACGTAGCGGGGGAAAGGTCGGCCGCGGGGCCCGGCCACGAGCAGCCAGGACGCGATCAGCACCGGCAGCGCCACGACCGCGTACGTCAGGTCCGCGTCCGCCACCGAGTACGCGAGGATGCCCAGGAACACCAGCAGATAAGTAGCGATGTCGCCGGCGGTGAGGAGCCTCATCGCGCGCCCTCCGCCGCCGGCGCGGGCGAAGATTCGGCTGCCAGCGTGACGCGCTCCAGATCAGCGGAGGAAAGGTGCCGCGCGCCCGCCGGCCCGAGGGAAGGATCGATCTCGCCGGCATGAACGACGATCACGGCGGACCGTTGCGACAGCCGCGCCAGCCGAGCGTCGAAGGAAGGATCGCGGTCGGGGTTCACCGCGCGCTCGATCCGCGCCAGTTCAACCAGGGCGGCGGCGCGGGCCCGCAGCCCGCGGGCCGGCGCGAGCAGCGCATCCGTGGCGGCGATCGCGAGCCCAGCATCCATCCCCTGCGTCATGGCGCTCGTGATGAAGCTCGCGGCGAGCGTGATGGCGCGCTCGTCGGCCTCGGAGAGCGGGCGGTCGACCGCCCCGGGCTCAAGGTTCAGGATGATCCACACGCTGCCGGCGGTCGGCGTGGCGTTCTCGCGGACGACCAGGTCGCCCGAGCGGGCGCTGGCGCGCCAGCTGATGAGCCTCGGGCTGTCGCCCGGGGCGTACTCGCGCACGCCGTAGAACTCATCGCCCCGTCCCGCTAGGTGCATGGACGAGCGTCCGGAGTCCGATCTGACGAGCAGCCCCGACGAGGCCTCGCGCCTGAGGCGAGCCGCCCGCGGCATGACGAGGAGCGTAGCCTCGGCCGGGATGGTCACGCTCTTGCGCAGCAAGCCGAACGGGAACGCCGTGGTGATGCGGATGCCGGTCAGGTGAGCCGGCCCGCGGCGCAGCGCGGTCATGCTGAGCGCGACTTCCACGCTCTCGCGCGGCGCGATGTGAAGCACGGCGGTCCGCGCAGGCTGAAGAATGGACGTCCAGCCGCGGGCCAGCCGGCGGCGCGGCCGCTCCTCTTCGACGACCAGCGCGAAAGCGGGCAGGCGACGGCTGCGGTTGCTGATCTCGTACCGGACGACCGCCGACGAGCCCACGGAGACCGCCCCGGGCGACAGCCGCGTGGCGCTCAGGTTCATCATCATCGCCCCGCTCACGACCCCGGAAACCAGGCCCGCCGCCAGCGCCAGCCCGAAGGCCATGAACAGCAGGTTGTTCTGGCTGTTGACCGCGCCGATCGCGAGGAAAAGCGTCAGAGCGAGGTAGACGAGCAGCGCCCACGTCACGTGATAGCGGTAGCTCGGTCGCACGCCAGAGTGTACGCCCGCCGAGCCGCCGGGTTCCGCCCGCCGCGCGGGCTGCGCCCGGGCGCACGAGCGCTCAGCGGTACCGGTCGAGAAGCTCCTGCGGCGTGACGCGATCGTCCGACATCGACGGGTCGTCCCGGCCCCGCTCGAGCATGACGAGCACGCGCTTGCCGCCGCCGGGCACCTTGAAGGCGCTCTCGGCCGAGCGATGCCCGCGGTGACGCACCAGCAAGCCGACGTCCATCTCGATGACACCCGCGCCGAACTCGTCGACCGGGAGCTCAAACTCACCGTCCGTCCCGGACACGTGCTCGGCGATGATCTTGGGCTCCAGACGAGCCGGATCCTTGATCAGCTTGAGCGAAGCTCCCGGCACGCCGGGCGTCTGCAGGCGATGATCGTTCTTGTCGACCACCATGACGGCGCTGACGTCGCCCTCGATCACGCGGCCCTTGATGGTGTGCGGGCCGCAGGCGAGCGGCAGACTCGCGACGGCCAGCGCCGCGGCGAATCGAGCCCGGTGGAGGAGAAAGCGCGGCGAAGCTGAGAGAGTTGCACGCATGGTGGTGTGTCTCACTGAGTCGGCGGGGCGTCGCCGGCGCGGTGGTCGCCGCCCGGGCCGGGATCCGTGGCTGCGGGCGCATCCGGCTGAGAAGCTCCGACGCTCCGCCGAGGTCCGGCCGAGGACGCGGGCGGCGCGAAATCCTGATGATTCGGGAGGTCCCTGATGGACGCCAGATGGAAGACCTCGAGGAAGCGCCGCGTCGTCCCGTAGAGCATGGGCCGCCCCAGCTCTTCCGCCCGGCCCACGATGTCGATCAGCTTCTTCTCCAGCAGCGACCGGAGGACCTCGCCGCACGCGACGCCGCGGATCGACTCGAGGTCCGCGCGGGTGATCGGCTGGCGGTAGGCGATGATGGCGAGCGTCTCGACGGCGGGCCGGGACAGCGTGTGCGATTCCTTCTGTCCGTGCAGAGCCGTCACGACCGGGCCGAACTCCGCGAGCGCGACGGCGCGCCACCCTCCGGCGACCTGTTCGATCCGGTAGCTGCGGGCGGTCTCTTCGTACGCGCGGTTCAGCTCGTCGATGGACGCTCGCACCTGCGTCGCCGCCGCGGGGTCGGAAAGACCAAGGGCCTGCACGAGTCGGGCCAGGGACAGCGGGCTCGAAGATGAGAGCAGCGCTGCCTCGACCGAGGCGGCCAGCCGCTCGGGGGCGACGCTCGGCTGCGCCGTGCCCGCCGGGCTCCCGGGGGCTTGCTGCGCGGCGGGCCTTGACTTGGATGTTGCCGGGGCGGCGACCTCGCTCATGCTCGAATGCTACCTCACGCGGCGCGGCCGCGGAGCACGGGCCGGCCTCGTCGCGCCCGATCAGCTCCCCCGAGCCCTTCACGCTCGGGCCCGGCGCGGGGCGTACACTCACCGCCCCCGTCGGTCGCCGAGGTGGCCCGGAGTTCCGCATGGACGTGGCGTTGAGCGAATCCGGACCGCTGCCCGCCGACGATCGCTCGGCGCTGCGCGAGATGCTCACCATCGCCACCCCCGCGGTGATCGGGATGGTGTCGTTCTCGCTCATGCAGTTCGTCGATCGGCTTCTGTGCGCGAACCTCGTCGGCCCTCAGGCCCTGATGGCCGCGGGCAACGGCGGCATCGCGTCCTGGGTTCCCGGCTCGGTGATGATGGGCATGCTGGGCGTCATCAACACCTACGTCAGCCAGAACCTCGGTGCGGGGAAGCCCGAGCGGGGCGCCGCGTACGCCTGGGCGGGCATCTGGATCGGCCTCGCCGTGTGGCTGCTCGTCCTGATCCCCTACACAGCCGCGTTCCCGCTGGTCTTCGAGGCCATGCGCGCCTCTCTGGGACTCGAGCCCGTATCGGCGCACATCCACGCCATGGAGACCGACTACGGGCGCATCCTCCTGCTGGGCATGATCTTCACGCTCACCGCCCGCACGCTGGGCCACTACTTCTACGGCATGCACCGCCCCATGATCGTGATGGCGAGCACGATCGTGGGCAACATCGTCAACATCGGCGTGTCGCTGGCCCTCATCATCGCGGCCAAGCGGACTTCCCCAGAGCTCACCGAAGACGTGCAGAGGCTCGCCCTGCGCGGAGCCGCCGTCGGCACCGTCTGCGGGCTGATCGTGGAGTGTGCGCTCCCCGCCGTGGTCTTCCTGTCCGGGCGCTACGCGCGCCAGTACGGCACGCGCCGCGCCTGGCGCCCCGCGCTCGGGCCCGTCAGGGACATCCTCAGGCTCGGCTGGCCCGGCGGCGTGATGTTCGGCAACGAGATGGTCTGCTGGTGGATCTTCATGGGCGGCTTCGTCGCCTCGTTCGATCACGGCCAGGAGATCGCCGTCCACGGCCCCGCCGGCTGGATCACGCACCAGTACCTCATGCTGTCGTTCATGCCGGCCGTCGGGATCTCGATCGCGACCACCGCCATCGTCGGCCGCTGCATCGGCGCGGGCAGGCACGATCTCGCCGAGCGGCGCACCTGGCTCGCGGTGCGGCTGACCATGGTCTACATGGGCGCCTGCGCCGTGTGCTTCGTCGTGCTGGGCGAGCCGATGGTCCGGGTGTTCCTGTCCGACGAGGCAACCCCCGAGCAGGCCGCCCGGATCGTCGAGCTGGCCAAGGTCATGCTCATGATGGCCGCCACCTTCCAGCTCTTCGACGGGCTGGCGATCACCATCAGCGGGGCCCTCCGCGGCGCGGGCGACACGGTCTGGCCGGGAGTCGCCACCATCTTCCTCTCGTGGGGTCTGATCGTGGGAGGGGGATGGCTGACCGTGAACCTGCTGCCGGGGCTCTCCAGCTATGGGCCCTGGGCGGCCGCGAGCCTCTACATCATCACGCTGTCGCTCGTGCTGCTGGCCCGGTTCCGCGTCGGGCGGTGGAAGTCGATGAAGGTCCTGGAGGGCGGCCGGGAAGGCGTCAGCGAGGCCCGGGGCGGCGCCGCGGTTCTGGGGGGCGATCCCGGCGGCGTGCCCGAGGTGGCGATGGCCCCCGCGCTGGACGTGCCCGGAGCGCCGGGACGGGGCTTCGAGACCTCGGCGGACCGGTCCGGGCCCCCCTTCGAGCACCAGCCGAAGGCGTGATAGAATGCTTGGCTCGATTCGGGCACAACCCCCCTGACTCACTGGGAGATATTGATGGCGATCAATCCGATGGACATCATCATCGGCGCGGGCGAAGCGGTGCAGGGCGACGCTCAGGCCTGCGCCCGGCACATGGAAGCGGCGGACCGCGCTCGGCAGGCGGGCGACCGCGTCGCGATGGTGGCAGAGCTCCGCCGGGCGGTGCACGCGGACCCGACCAACATGGGGGCTGCCTTCTCGCTGGCGTACGAGCTGGACCTCGCCGGCGAAGAGAACGAGGCGATGAGCCTCTACGAGCGCTGCTGCGAGGCGACCCCGGCGCCCATCAACGCCCTGATCAATCTCGCCATCATGTACGAGGACGCGGGGGACTACGCCCGCAGCGAGAAGTGCCTGCGCCAGGTGCTCGACACCGACCCCGTCCACGAGCGGGCCCGGCTCTACATGAAGGACGTGCAGGCCTCCCGCGAGATGTTCATCGATGAGGAGCACGACCGCGACGTCGCCAAGCGCAACGCCCTGCTCGACACGCCCGTCACGGATTTTGAGCTGTCCGTCCGGGCCCGCAACTGCCTGAAGAAGATGAACATCCGCACGCTGGGCGATCTCCTGCGGATCACTGAAGCGGAGCTGATGGCCTACAAGAACTTCGGCGAGGCCTCGCTGCTCGAGATCAAGAACATGCTCGCCTCCAAGAGCCTGCGCCTGGGCCAGGGGCTCGAGGACCAGCACCGCCGCGTGCGCAAGGAAGTGTTCGACTCGCTCAAGGGCTCGGGCGGCGAGGCGGTGCTCAACAAGCCCGTCAGCGATCTGAAGCTCTCCGTCCGCGCCCGCAAGGCGCTGCAGGTGCTCGGCATCATGACGCTGGGCGACCTCGCCTCGCGGACCGAGGCGGAGCTCATGGGCGTCAAGAACTTCGGCGCCACCTCGCTCGACGAGGTCAAGCAGCGGCTGTCCGAGCACGGGCTCAAGCTCAGGCGCCTGGAGTTCTGAGCGACGCCTGACGCCCCCGCGGCTTGTGCACCACCGCGGCGCCGAGGGCCGATCATGGAGGGACCATGATGCGACCCGCTCTGACGACGCTCCTGCGCTGGTTCGAGGTGGCCGACGGACCCGCCGCCGCCACGGGCCTCGTGGCCGCGTGCGCATTCGCCCTCGGAGCCAGCTCCTGCACCATGCCCTCGGGCACATCGGGCGGAGCGACGGCCGCACGCGCCCCAGCCCCCACTCGCCCGACCGAACGCTCCCCGGCTCTCCGCCCCGGCGGGGCCGACGCCGAAGCGACCGCGTGGCGAGCCGAGGGCGAGCCCGTGCTCCGCGTTCGGCTGGTGCAGCGGGCGAAGGACGCCGTCGTCGGGGGTGTCAACGGGGCCCCTCTGGTCGCCTCCGCTGAGGGCGGCGTGCCGCGGACCGTTCAGGGACCGGTGCGGGTCACGCGGCTCTCCAGGGGCTGGCTGCTCAGCAACCTGTCGGGCGGCCCGCCCGAAGTGATCGGCGATCTCTCGGCCGAACCCGGCGCGCTGCGGCTGCGGCCCGCGACCGGCAAGAGCGCGCTCACCCTCAACAACACGGAGTACCCGGGCGAACTGGCGCTGCTTCCCCGGCTGCCCAGGACGCCGACGACGCCGACCGCGGCGGCCGAAGCTCCCGCTTCTCCCGCCACTCCCGCTTCTCCCGCCGCCCAGACCGCCGCACGCATCGAGTTCGACGTGATCGAGCACGTACCGATGGAGGCGTATCTGCCCGGCGTCGTGTCGCGCGAGCTCTTCCCCAACTGGTCGCTCAACGCCTTCAAAGCCCAGGCCATCGCGGCCCGGACCTACGCCATGCATGAGCGGCTGCGCAGCCGGCGCAGCGGCGAGGACTTCGACCTCGAGAGCACCCAGCTCGACCAGGTCTACGGCGGGTCCGTCGATCACGCCGTCGCTGACCGCGCGGTGAACGAAACCCGCGGCATGGTGCTCGTCTTCGAGGGCCTGCCGCTCCGCGCCTACTACTCGAGCACGTGCGGCGGTCGGCCTTCACGCGCCGCGAGCGTCTGGCCCACCGGCAGGGGGTTCGAGTTCAATCTCGCCGCTCCCATCCAGGGCGCCCAGGGTCCCGAGACGGCGTGCAACTTCTCGCCGCGCTACCGCTGGACGCTCATCCGATCGAGGGAGGATCTGACCAGACGACTGGCGGCGTTCGGGCGCGAGCAGGGACTCTCGGTGCGCGGCCTCAAGCAACTGGCCCGCGTGGACGTGGACACCGCCACGCCCGACGGCCGCCCGCTCACCTACAAGATCTTCGACGCCGACGGGAAGTGGTACCCCATCTCCGCGGAGCAGCTGCGCACGGCATGCAACTGGGCCGGCACGAGCGGACGACCCGCCGTCAACGCCTCCACGCGCGTCTACTCCGGCGACCTCGTGTTCACCCCACGCGGCGAAGAGTTCCTGATCGAGGGCCGCGGGTTCGGTCACGGCGTGGGCCTCTGCCAGTTCGGCGCCGAGGGCATGAGCCGCGCCGGCAGCTCGGCCGAACAGATCGTGACGCACTACTACCCGGGAGCCGTTCTCGAGAAGGCGTACTGAGCCGCCGCCACGCTCGCGCGGCCCGCGCCCCGGCTCACGCCGCACACCTCACACCGTCACGGCAGCAGCGTGACGTCGCGCGACGTCGCGGGAATGATCACGATCACGGCTTTCCGCGGCGCGACCGCCTCCGCGCCGGACTCGTCGGCCACCGCCGGCGCCGAGAGCATCGCCTCCCCGAAACTGATCGGTGGCGCACCGCGCGGCCCGTAGGCCTCACCGGGCTCGGTTGCCGCGTCGGGCCCCCCGTCCCACACCTCGGCATCGACAGCGTCGGGCGGCGCGAACCCCACCCCCTCCTCCGCCGGCGCGAGAGCCGCGGCGTCGGCGGATGACCACGTCATCCCGGGCGCTTCGGAAGTGATGACATAGATCCAGCCGGGCTCGAGCGTCTCGCGGAACGTGATCTCCCGCAGCACGTGCCCCTGTTCCTCGATTGGAATGAAGCGCGGCAGCGTGAAAGGGTCCGCGGGCGTCGGCGCCTGCGGCTTCTCGATCTGGAACGCCAGCTCGGTTCGGACCCGCGCTGTCCCGCCCTCGCCGGGCACGGGCCAGCAGCGCACGATCATGCGCGCGACGCCCCGCGGAACCTGCACCCGCTCGCCCGACACCATGACCGGCCCTCGCCCCCCCACGCGCCGGCCTCTGAACGCTTCAGCCCACACCGTCTTCCACCCGAGCCACTCCCGGTAGCGCGGCCCGGTCCTCGTCATCGACGCCTCGAGCTGCTGCAGTTTCGCGACCGGCATCCGCCACAGCCGCAGACCGCTCGCCTCCCAACGATCCAGGACCGTCCGGTCGCGCGCCGGCGCGGGCTCCCCCAGCGACGCGATCACCGCTCCGACAGCCCCGCCGCCGTCCTGCGCCACCCACCAGCGAAGCTCCACGCCCTCATCGACCCCCCCCACCACCGGCACGGGCATCGCCGGGTCTGGCGCACCGCTGAGCCCCGCCGCGCGCTCCGCGGCGTTCCCGCCGGGGCCCGGGGAACACGCCGCGATGGAGGCGAGCGCCCACCCGAACACCGCGAGCGCCGCGAGCCGCATCATGGGGACACGGGCCCGGACTGCGCCGGCGGCGCGCACGCCCTTACTGCGGCGCATACTCGTTGATCCGGTCGATCAGGCGCCGCACCACGCCGAACGCCCGTCGCGTGTGCGTGAACCGCAGTCGCGGCAGGTCGGTGTACTCGTTCTCGACCGGGTGCGGGCCGCCCTGCACGATCGCCCCCGTGCGCACGAGCGAGGCGAACTCGCGGTTCAGCTCCACGAGCGCCGCCTCGGGCAGCGGCCGCTTCATCCGGATGATCAGATCATCGTCGACATAGCGCGACGAGTGATAGTTGGTGTAAAAGCGCGTGACATAGTCCGCGGCGTCCATCGGGTCCCGGGCGAGGTGATAGAGGTTCGTGTCCTCGGGGCTGATGAAGCCGCCGCGGAGCAGCTCCTCGCGCACGTAGCGGTCCCAGTCGGTCCAGTACGTGCTGTCCGGGCCCTCGATCAGCACGATCGGGATGAGCGAGCTCTTGCCCGTCTGCACGAGCGTGAGCGTCTCGAAGAGCTCGTCGTGGGTCCCGAATCCCCCGGGAAAGACCGCGACGGCCTCGCACTGGCTGAGGAACATCAGCTTCCGCGTGAAGAAGTACCGGAAAGTGATGAGCTTCCCGTCGCCCGCGATGATCGAGTTCGCGGAGGTCTCGAAGGGCAGGCGGATGGCCAGGCCAAAGGACGCGTCCCGGCCCGGGCCCTCGTGGCCCGCCTTCATGATGCCGTCGCCCGCGCCCGTGATCACCAGCCAGCCGCGCTGCGCGATGATCTCCGAGAACCTGCGTGCGGCGACGTAGTCCGGGTGGTCGGGCGGCGTGCGCGCCGAGCCGAAGATGCTGATCTTGTGGGGCTCGGCGTACTGGGCGAACACCCGGTACCCGTGCCGCAGCTCCTTGAGCGTCGCGTTGATGAGCTTCAGCTCGCCGGTGTCCCGGCCGTCGGTGATGAGCTTGAGGCTCGTCAGCATCATGTCGCGGATGAGCCGGCCGTCGAACGTGGCTGGGTTCCCCCCGCACTCGGTGATCAGCCGGTCGAGCACGGGCAGCATGTCCGGCTTGTCGACCCGCCGCAGGCCGGGCGTGGTCGGTCCGACTTCCGGTCGTGGCAGCTTGGCGAGCGGCGCCTGTGCGAGATCGTCGTTCATCATGGTTGGTCCTGATCAGCGGCGGGCCGGACGCCGCGGTCGCGCGCGGAATCGCGGCCCCGGAAGATGGTGTCGAGCATGCGCTGCGTGCCCTGCAGCGATTCGACACGATACTCGGGCCTGCTGATCGTGCCCCCGACCGCCGCGGTCGCAAGCTCGTCCCGCAGTCCCTGCAGCATGTCGCTGATGATCGGGATCTGCGAGCGTCCCTGCGTGGTGAACCTGAGGTCCAGCCCGCCGTCGGACCAGCGCGCCGTCCCCGCCCCGACAATCAGCAGCGACTGCGAGGACGCCTCGAGCCTCTCGAAGCTGACGCGGTCGCCCTCGATGAAGAACGAGGCGCTGGCGCTCTCCAGTCGCTCGTTCAGCGGCGGCTGGAGGTTGCTCAGCCTCAGCAGCGGCATGAGCCCGGGCAGCGAGATGACCTCGCCCCCGGCGATGCGGATCAGGCCCCGGCCGCGGCGACCCTCGGCGGACCCGACAAGACCCTCGATCGAGAGCGTGGCATCCAGCACGCCGCGCGCCCCCGTCGGCGCACTCGCCGGCGACGCTTGGAGCTCGGCGAGTCCGGGCGAAGCGGCGCTCGCCGCCGCGTCCGAACCGTTCGAGGGCGGCAGCGCCGTACGCAGATCGTCCACTACAGCCGCGAAATCAACCCCCGCGAGCTGGAGCTGACCCTGGTAGCTGCGCGGCGCGGAGCCCAAGGCCGTCGTGCGCTCGACGACGCCCCAGCCGCTGAGCGAGCCCCCGTGAACCGACGCCGCGAGCTGAGCGATCTCAACGCCCTCGCCCTTGCCGAGGGCGCGCAGGTCCGCACGAGCGCTCTGCATGTTGATGCCGCCGGCGCGCAGCGTAGAAGCGGTCACGACCGACGAGATCCGAGGCGCTTCCGCCACGCTCGCCATGGGCCACCGCACGTCCAGCGCCAGCTCGCCCGGCCCGGCCCGGATCGGCAGCCCGGCTTCGAGTGCGGCGTCCTGGAACGCCACCCGCGCGGTCAGTACCAGGTCGTCGGCGTCGGCTTCGCGCGCCGACGTGCCCGGCACGGTCATCAGCCGTCCCTCGTCGACAACAACAGGGCCCGTCAGCTTCAGCTCGAGCTCCGCGAGCGCCGAGCGAACCCGCTCGGGAAGCGCCGCCGTGAGCGAGTCCGGCAATCCCTCGGACCGGAGACCGACGCGCAGGTCGACCGACAGCTCGGGCCGGGTCGTCCAACCGCCGCTGGCCCAGAGGCCCCATCCCGGCGCCTCAGCCCGGAAACTCTCGACTTCGTTCCCGCGCGACGCGAACACGATCCGCCCCTGCACGGTGTCGAACTGGATGAGCGAGCCGTTGCGCACGATCGCGAGCGACCGCGGCTCGAGGATGCCCTCGAACGAGGGCGTCCCCGCGACGTCGGCCCGCAACGAGCCGTGCAGATCGAAGGCCCCGCGCGGGTCGATGTCTCCCACCGCCTGAGCCGCCGAACCCGGCGCGACGGCCGAGACAAATCCCCTCACCAGCGGCGACTCGAAGCGGGCTGCGGTGACGCTGAGCGAAAGCCGCCCGTCGTGACCCGGACGGAGAGGCCACGTCCCGTCCGCCCTGAGCGATCCGCTGTCGACCCCGCCCGACCACAGGCTGGCCCGAGCACCGGCGACGCTCACGAGCGCGGGCGTGACGATGATGGCCCCATCCGTGCCGCCCAGAGAGATCGTCGTCCCCGCCACGCGCAGCGACGCGTCATCGACGCGATCGATACGCAGCGCATAGTCCGTGGGCAGGCCCTCGCCGGTCGACAGCTCGAGCGAGCCCGTGACGATCCCCGCCGGGACGTACCCGGCCCGGAGGCCGGCGAGCCGGTCGCCCACCGTCGGGGCCACGATCTTCACGAGCGCTTCCACCGGGGCTTCCAGCGGCGCCTCGCGGAAGACCACCGACGTGTCGATGTGCGCGAAGGTGCCGCCCGGACCGCGGGCCGCGATAAGGTCCGCTGCGAACTCCCCCGCGCCCAGGCCCCCCTGCAGCCGCACCGCGTGGACATCGTCGTGAGTGATGACGAGGTGGCCGCTCAGCCCGGGCAGCGACAGGCACCCGGGGCCGCCCGGGTGCGCCTCCAGCCCCGCGAGGTCGACACAGATGTCGTATCCGAGCTCGCTCTCCTCGCGGGAGAACACCCGGGCCTCGCATCCGAAGCGGCCGGCCATCGACAGCCGCTCGAGCAGCGAGCGCGACGAGAGCTCGCCGGGCTCCGCGCCCGCGGGGAGCGCAGTGAGCAGCAGGCCGTCCACCGGCGCATTCCCCGCGCTCACGCGCACGTCGTACTGGTGCGGCGAACCCGGCTCGCCCAGCACCACGTCCGCGCGGAGATCGGCCTCGGCCCCCGTCAGCCCCTTCAGCCCCGAAGCCGTGATCTGCGCGCTGCGCTCGTCGATCTGCATGCGGAAGTCGGACGCCACAACGGGATACGGGAAGACGCGCGACAGCAGCCCCACGTCGGAGCCCGCGACCTCGATCTGGCTCGTGAAACCATCGGCCTCGCTCGAGCGGCGGATCCGCACGCGGATCGTCAGCGGCCCGCCCAGCGCGAACGGCGGCGCCTCCGACGCGCCGCCGGCGGACGCGCCGATCAGCCCCGCGGCCCGGAGCTCTTCCATCTTGTCGGGGCTCATCAGCATGTCGACCAGGCTCCGGCGCCGCTCCGGCAGCGCGGCTCGCAGCTCCCGGTCCGTCGGCACGTCGGTCACCACGATGTCGATCTCGACGACAGCGCCGTCGTCCGGCGGGGCGATCCGCCCCGTCGCCAGCAGGCTGGCGCCCGTGGGGCCGACCCCCGTGATCTTGAGAATGCGGACTTCCTTGTCGTCGAAGACGATCGTGCCGCTCATGTTGGAGAACGGGTACGGAAACTTCTCGAAGCTCGCCTCGCCGCGCGCGAACTCGATGCGCCCGCTCGCGCGCACGGGCTGGGGTTTCCCGTCCACCGGCGCGTCGCGCCTCACCTCGACCTCGCCGCTCATGACCGCCGTCGGGCCCGAGAAACGCTTGAAGTTGCGCTTCACGAAGAACGGAGCGAACGGGAGCAGCTTGGGCCGGTCGGCGACGAGGAACTGCTCGGTCTTGATCGACACGCGCAGCCCGGAAGCCAGCCCGTAGCCCTCGGTCTCCAGCTCGACGGCGCAGGGCAGATCCTCGAGGATCCCGCGGACGACCGCGCGCGCCCCCCGCGCGCCGAAGCGCAGCTCGCCCGAGACCGAGCGCATCGCCAGGAGCTGCTCCTCCGGCCGGGCCATCGCCATGGGCTCCGTGCGCCGCAGCACGTCCTCCGACTCCGGAGGAACAGGGATGTTCATGCTCACATCGGCCAGCCGCAGGCGGACCAGCGGGCCCTCCTGAGGCGTGTACGTGAAAGACGCATCGTGAACGCCCCCGCGCACGTCCATCCGCTCCCAGAAGTCGGCGACGGTGCTGGGCACGAATTTGCCGCGCCAGTCGTCCAGATCCAGGTTTGCCAGCACGACCGACCCCTCCGAGCGTGCCAGGTCGATCTCACCCCTGAGCTGCAGCGGCGCGCCGGGGGCCGCCGCCATCGGAGAAGCGTCCGCCCTTCCCGTCGCGGGGATCTCGTCCAGCTCGACCCTGTACTTCGTCGACGTGGCGTTCGCGGCCCGCACCTGCCCCGCCATCTTCAGCTCGAAGAGCTTGGTGTAGACGCCCGGCCCGTGCTGGCCGAACTCGATCGTCGCGTCGGTGACCTCGATGCCCGGGATGAACGTGACGTTCGTCGATCGGCCTCGGCCGCCGAGGGACGCGATGTTCGCCTGGAACCGGTCGTCGTGGCTCAGCCTGAGCGTCGGCGTCACCGCGGTCACCCGGCCCACCGGCAACGACCACGTCCACAGGCCCGACCAGCGCGGCTCGACGATCACCCGCTCGACCTCCAGAAAACGCGCCGCCTCGCTGTCGATCCCCGCCACCCTGAGAACCAGGTCATTGATGATCAGGTGCCCCGCGGGAGTGATCCAGATCCGGCCCGCCTCGGCCCGGCAGTTCACCGCACGCTCGATCTGCGGAAGAATGAGCCACGACAGCACGCCGCTCTGCGTCACGATCGCCGCGACGATCATCACCGCCAGCAGCCCCCGCAGCGACCAGCCGGCGATCCGGTGCAGCAGCGAGCGCCGCCTCGGGCTCTCCTTGCGTGGTGCGTCGGGGTCGCTGGAATCGGGCATCCGCGCTCCGGGAAAGGCGGGTCGGAGAAAGAGCGTCACGCGCGGCCCAGGGACCACCCAGGCCGAAAAGCCCGGGTGCGTGCATCGGCGGAATGGAGCGCCGGTCGTGAACAGTAGGCCCTCGAGTCCCTCTCAGTTGCCCGCGGGCGCCGGAGCCTTGGACGCTCCCGGCGCAGGGTCGGCGGGAGCCGCGGGAGCCGCAGGAGCCGCGGGGGCCGCGGGCGTCTCGGGCTGGACTGCGGCGGGGTTGATGGCGTTCGCGCGCGTAGGCCGAAGCTTGGCGAAGGACTCGCCGTCGATGACGTAGTACCAGTTCGCGAACCGCTTGCGCAGCATCTCCACCCGCTTCTGACCCGCCTCGATCAGCGCTTTGCGCTCCTCTTCGCGGCGCGCGAGCCGCGCCGCGCGGGCCGCTTCTTCCGGTGATGGCTCCACTGACGCGGCGTCCGCCGCCGCGGGATCGGGCTGCTCGGGCTGCTCGGCCTGCTCATCGGTGGCGGGCTCGGGCTGCTCCTCAGCGCCGCCCGGCGCGGGCGTCGGGGGCACGCTGTCCAGCGGATCCGGAGGCAGCGTGATCAGCGACGGGTCGAAGCGCACGTTCACCATCACGTACCGCGCTTCCTGCCCCTTCTTTTCCGCAGCCGCGTCCGCCGCCGGCCCCGTCGCGTCGGCGATCACGTCGCTCCCGGCGGAAAGAGTCTCGCCCTCGCCGAAGAGCACCTCGCCGAAGTAGAGCGTGTACACCACGCCGTCCCCACATCCGACCGTCACCTCGCCGTCGTTGCCCACGAACTGACCGTCGTTGGTGACAAAGAATCCCCGCGCCTGCAGGTCGATGACGTCCATCTGCGTGATGCTGGGAACGGTGCCCGCCGCCCACTCGGCCAGCTTGGCGGGCTTGGGTCGAACGCCGGCGATCCGCAGCTGCCGCACGGCGGAGAGAGTCTCGGCGATCCGCTCGACGTTGACGGTCTCCCCGCCGCGGATCGGGCCGCCCGGAACCGCATCGACCTTCCACTCGGCCGGAGGCGGCGCCGCCGGGTCCGTCACGACGTCGGTGTTCGGGGTGATCGTCAGCTTTTCGATATCTCGGCGGACGCCCTGCGTCTCGTCGATCTCGTACCGGTTGACCACGTAGCGCTCGATCCGGGGCGAAGCGATCTTCAGGAGATCCGTCTCCACCCAGTCCGCGAACTGGGTCGAGAAAGTGCCCGCGAAGTTCACCGCGTACACGCGGTTCTTGTCGGGGAGGCGGACGTACCGCCGCTGCGTGGCCGACCCTCCCCCGATGGCCTCGCGGACCTCCGCGCCGACGATGACGTCCACCAGCAGCGCGCCGCCCTCGCCCTGGATCGTGACGCGTGTTCCCCGCCCCTGCAGCGGCGCCGCCGGATCGTCCGGGGCCAGCACCCCCATCGCTTCGTGGTCCGCGGCGCGGTCGGTGACGACCTGCTCCTTCTGCAGCCCGATGAAGACCGACGCCGCCTGCGCCATCTTGGTCGCGGCGTCAGCCGGATAGCCGTGATGCGAGGGGATCACCCACCGCTGACCGTCGAACTCCACACGGAACGGCCTGATCATCGCTTTCTGCTCGTCGTAGCTGAGCACCTGCAGGCTCCGCGCCGAAGCGGGATCGGTGAACGACGGGAACAGCGGCTGTCCCTGGTCGGCGAGCGTGGCGTCAGCAGCCGGCACTGGACGCGTCAGATACGCGGCGCCCGCGAGCACGGCTGCGGCAAGGACCGCGATAAGCGTTTTCGTGAGATCGTTCATGGAAGGCTCGTGGTGTGGGTTGCTGGTGCGAGATTCCACGCGACGCGCGTATCACAGGGGCTACTTCAAGCGTTCCCGGGAAACCCCCTCGGTCTCCCTCGCCCGCCTGCGCAGAAAGACGATGCCCGCCAGCGCCAGCGCGGGAACGGGCGGCAGCGCCACCGCCGCGAGCCGGATGCGCGTCTGCACTTCTTCGATCTGCTGCCGCGCCTTCGTCCGCGCTTCGACGACGTCGGCGTCCTTCTTGTCGTTGATCGCCGCCGTCTGCACGTCGACGCGCCGCTGCTCCGCCGCCCGCACGCTCTCGATCATGATCGAACGCGTGGTGTCATCCAGGTCGGTGCGCGACTCGATCTCCTTCACCTTGCGCTCCAGCGCCTCCTGCGCCACGGCCAGCTCCGCCTGCGCCCGCCCCGTCGCCGCGTCGACCGCCTTGTCCTTCTCCATCTCCAGCGTCCGCCGCGCCGCGTCGAGCTTCTCCAGCGTCCGGTACGCCGGCCGACGCTTCCGCAGCTCGACCAGCGAAGCATCGCCCACCATCACGTCCACCGCGTTCAGCACGAACGTCACGTTGTCGAAGTTGAAGTCGGAGATGCCCGCCTCGCGCAGCCGGAAGAACTCGGGCGAAAGCACGTCGAGGTCCGGAATCAGCAGGACATCGATCGGTCGCGCCCCCCCGGCCGCCTCCCCCTCCGCGGGCGCGGGGGCCCCCTTGATCCGCGCTGCCAGGACGTGCCCGTCCGGCGAGGCGATCGCCCGGCGGTTGCGGTTCAGCCCCTGCACGCCGAAGAACCCCCGCTCAAGAATCTCCGAGAAGTTCACGTAGCCGCTGACCGGGCTCGTGCGCATGAGCGGCGTGATGCTCAGCCCGCGCTCCGCGGCGTCGGCGCGCTGCTGCACCTCGCCCGACATCAAGAGCACCACTTCCTGCAGGCCGCTGGTCATCGGGTCCGCATCGTTGAACGCCCCCGGGCCCGAGCCGCGCGTCACGAACACGATCTCGCGCTCGAAGTTCATGCCCGGACGCGGGTTCGACCCGTCCCACACCACGCGCAGCGCGGGCACCTCGGCGCCCAGCAGATCCCACAGCGGCGTCAGCTCGGGCTTCGGCGCCGGCGGCGGCTGACGCTGCCGCATGAACGGGTTCACGTTCGCGTTGCGGGGCTCGCTCGTCGCCAGCCCCGGGTTGAACATGGGCAGCGGGTCCTCCAGGACCATCACGGGCTTGCCCGTTCGGATGTATTCCAGGATGAACTCCAGGTCCCCCAGCTGCATGGAGCTGGGCTGGGGCACGATCAGCAGATCAAGATCCTCGGGCGGAGTCCCGGCCCGCGCGACCCTCACCACCTCGTACTGCTTCCGCAGCTCCGCGACGATCGGCCAGTCTTCCCGCGGAGTGAACGTCTGCATGTCGAACGAGCCGAAGAGATTCGCGTCCGTCTCGACGATCCCCACCTTCTTCCGGCTCGCCAGCGACACCGTCCGCAGCGAACGCGCCAGCTCGTACTCGACCGGGATCCCCTTGGGAAGGAACGGGATCACCATCTGCTCCGCCCCGCAGACGAACGCCAGACCCATGAACAGCTCGCGCGGGGCGTTGTCGCCGTCTTCCGGGAGCGTCAGCACGGGCCGCGGCTCGATGTTGAAGTTCCGCCGCGCCTCCCGCGCCGCCTCCGTGAAGGGCTCCGCGTCCACGACGCGCACGCTGATCCGGTCGCCCCCCTGCGCCTGGTCCAGCTCCCGCAGCAGACCCAGCAGCGTCTCCCGCGTCTGCACCCACGAGCCCGGCACGCGCGGCGACACATACGCCGTGATCTGCACGGGCCGCTCCGCCGGGATCGTCCCGACGAGCTTCGCCGTCTCCTCCGACAGGCTCCACAGCCTCTCGTTCGTCGCGTCGGCCCGCGCCCCGGTGCGCGACAGCAGCGTCACCACCGACGCCGCCGCGATCACCATCGCCGCCCCGCGCACCGTCGCCAGCGCCCACCGCGTTCCCGACGCGCTCCCCCCCGACCAGTGCCGCCGCGAGACCAGCAGCGTGTTGGCCCACAGCCCCACGAACGCCAGCATCAGGAAGTACGCGACGTTCTCGACCGCGATCACGCCCCGTCCGAAGTCCGCGAAGCGCTCGGGGAGCGACAGGCTGCTCGCGATGTCGCCCGCCACCGTCCCGGGCAGGACCCGCGACAGCGCCCCCGTGCCCACGATCGCCCCGCACATGACCGCCGCCACGATGAACGCCACCGTCAGGTTCGCCGTCAGCGCGCTCGCGACCATCCCCACCGCGATCAGCCCCGCGCCCGCCAGCAGGTATCCCAGGTAGGTCGACAGCATCAGCCCGACGTCGGGCCGCCCCAGGTACATCAGCACCAGCACGTGGCTCAGCGAGAACACCAGCGCCGCCGCGTAGATCAGCACGCACGCCAGATACTTCCCCACCACCAGCTGCCAGTCCCGCGCGGGAAGCGTCAGCAGCAGCTCATCCGTCCCCTGCCGCCGCTCCTCGGCCCAGGCGCCCATCGTCACCGCCGGGATCAGCAGCAGCAGCAGCGCCGGGAACCAGCGGTTGAGCTGGTCCAGCGACGCGAGGTTGCGCTGGAAGAACTCGGGGACCCAGAACGCCGCGATCGCGGACAGGAAGATGAAGATCGTGATGAACACGTAGCCGGTCGGGCTCGCGAAATAGCCGGCGAGCTCCCGGCGGACAATGGCGGAAATGATCTTGGGCTTCATGGTGTGCGGTCCATTGCAGGGGGCACGCGCCGCCGCGGGTCGTCTCGCTTCAGGAACGCTGGGTGAGCTGCCGGAACTTCTTCTCCATCGCGTCTTCGCTGTCACCGAGGGAGGAGATCGGCCCGTCGTGCACGAGCCGCCCCTGCGCCACCACCAGGACTCGCTCGGCCACAGCCCGCACCTCCCGCAGAATGTGCGTCGACAGCAGGATGGTCTTCGACCGCGCCAGCGTTCGCAGCAGGTCGCGGACGTGCTCGACCTGGTTCGGGTCGAGCCCCGCCGTCGGCTCGTCCATGATCAGCACCTCGGGATCGTGCAGCAGCGCATGCGCCATGCCCACACGCTGGCGATACCCCTTGGACAGCTTGCCCGTGGGCTTCCCGATCACGTCGCTCAGCCGGCACGCCTCGATCACGTACTCCAGCCGCGACTTCAGCGTCCCGCCGTCGAGCCCGCGCGCCCGCCCGAAGAACGTCAGCAGCGCGCGGGGCGTCATCTCGGGGTACAGCGGGCCGTTCTCGGGCAGGTACCCCAGGTTCGACACCGCGCGCAGCCGGTCCTGCTGCACATCCACGCCCGCGATGCACGCCCGCCCCTCCGTCGGCGCCAGCACGCCCGTCAGCATCTTCATCGTCGTCGACTTGCCCGCGCCGTTCGGGCCCAGAAACGCCACCAGCTGCCCCCTGGGAATGGAGAAGCTCACGTCGCGCACCGCGTAGAAGCCGCCGTACACGCGCGTCAGCGACATCGCGCTGATCGCCGCCGCCGGATCCCCGGCGCGAGACGGCGAAGACGCCGAGCGCGGCATCGGCTCGGAGATCACAGCAGCGCCTGTTTCACGCTTGCCTTCCGCCATGCGTTTGGTCCTTGTGCGGGAACTGACGGCTCACAGCCGACCGGTCCGTCGCGGTCCCCAACCTACCCCGGTCGGGCTGAGCGTACAAGCGTTCGCAGCCCCGGTTGCGTTCTGGGACCCGCGAGCGGTTTCTCGGGCTCGTGCCAACGGCGCCGCGTGCGGGACCCGCCTCCGAGGCCCCGCCCGCGCAGTTCTTGCCGACAGCTACGCCGACGACTCCCCGATTGACGGGTCGGCCGGCAAAGGGCCGGCGCTGTGCCTGCGCGCGGAGATCGGACGTTGCGGATCGGTGCAGATGTGAGCTCAGCGGCCGGGATCCGCCGGATCTCGGACATGCTGCGCGCCCAGAACGACGCCGCCACCCGCCTCACCACGGGCCTCCGCGTCGTCCGCGCCAGGGACGACCCCGCCGCTCTGATCGCCTCAGAGCTCGCCCGCTCCGACCTCGCCAGACTGAGGGGGCGCGCCGTCGCCTTTGAGCGCACGGATTCGATCGCCAACGTCGCCGAGAGCGCGCTGGCGGAAATCTCGGACCTGCTCGTCGAGGCCGAAGCCCTCGCCGTGCAACTGGCCAGCCGGGACGGCACGAGCCAATCCGAGGTGCAGGGCATCGCCGAGCAGCTCGGCTCGATGCTCAACACAATCGACCGCATCGGGCACACGACCACCTTCTCGCGCTCGCGGCTCTTCGACGGCCGGTTCACGCTCGCCGCCGATGACGCCTCGCTCACCCTGCCCGAGATTTCCTCTCAGGCGCTCGGCCTCCGCGGCCTCGACCTGGACAACGCCCGGGGCGTCGCCGACGCCGTGCGCGCCGCCGCCCGACGCGTCTCTGACGCGCGCGGCAAGATCGGCGGGCTCCAGAAGTGGACGCTCACGCCGCTCGTCCGCGCCGAGGGCGTTCGGCTCGAGAACACCGCCGCCGCCGAATCGATCATCCGTGACGCCGACTTCGGCAGAGAAACCGCCGAGCTCGTCCGCGCCCAGATCCTCGCGCAGGCGTCCATCACCGCCGTGCTCGCGAGCCGGGGACAGACTCAAACGGCCCTGTCACTGCTCCTGGCCCGGTGAAATCCGGTCCCACGCGCTACGATCACGCCGCATGCTCCCGCGCCGGGGATTCACCCTGATCGAACTGCTGGTGGTGGTCGCCGTGATCGCGGTGCTGATCGGGCTGCTGCTGCCCGCGCTGGCGCGCTCGCGCGAGGCGGCCCGGGCCGCGGGCTGCCTCTCCTCGCTGCGACAATCCTTCATCGCATGCCGGGCCTACGCCACGGACTACGCCGGCGTCGGGCCCGCCATCGGTCAGCCCTACAACGCCGTCCCCAACTGGGCCCTCGTCGTCCTGCGCGCCTCGGAAAGAGACGGCGCGACCGGCGCCGCTCTCTACACCCAGCGCTCGAGCCTCATCTGCGACAGCGCCGCCGCCTTCTACGCGCTCCCGATGGTGCGCACATACGCGATGAACGCCACCGGACACGCCGGCGAGCCCGGCGACAAGGGCGACTTCGACAGCCTCACCAGCCCGGGCCACATCAACTTCGACCGCGTCCCTCGGCCCAGCGACACGCCCCTCCTCATGGACTCCAGCGCCGCCCCCGTCGTCGGCAACGCCCCGCCGCCCACGCGCACAACGAGCGTCATCGACTTCCGCGATCCGGCGCACGTCCCGGCCCGCCTCGGTCGATTCCACGGCCCGGGCCGCAACACACCCTCGGGCCAGTTCCAGAGCGTTCACTTCGACGGCTCGGCCCGCGCGCGCTCAGCCGTGGAACCGCACTGGACCGCCCCGCTGCCCTGACCGGGCACGATCACCGTGGCGGGGCGCAATCGCCCCAGAGCTATACTCGTAGATTGCTCGGCTCTGGCCGAGAGTCCGCGCTCGTAGCTCAGCCTGGATAGAGCGGCGGTTTCCTAAACCGCAGGTCAGAGGTTCGAGTCCTCTCGGGCGCATTGGAGCGGGCGCACAGGCAACGCCCCCGCTATTAATGGTTTTCCCCGTAAGCCTTCGCGTCTGGCGGCCCGATCCCGATAACAGCCGGACACATTTGGCCCCTCCTGATATAGGATTTCCTGCCGCCGGCCTGACATCGCGTCACGTCGGGATTGGTGGCAAACCTCAGCGGCTTGCGGCCCCCGTGTTGGCCACCGCGAGATCCGCGTACAGGAGAACGCCCATGAGTTTGTCCTCTCGATGGCTCGTCCGTCCGACCGCTGTTGCGCTCGTGATCGCCGCCGGCGCGATCGCCCAGACCGGCAAGGATGCGAAGCAGGGCATGCCCGACATCCAGCTCCCGCCCGGATGGACCGCCGAAGACATGCAGTCCTGCATGGAAGCGGCCACCCCCGGCGAGCATCACCAGAAGCTCGCCAGGCTCGTGGGCACCTGGAGCGGAACAAGCTCCATGTGGATGGCCCCGGGTATGGAGCCCACCGTCTCGCAGACCACGTGGACCATCACCAGCATCATGGACGGCCGCTTCGTGAAGACCGACGTCACGGGCGACATCCCCGGAATGGGGCCCTTCGTGGGCTCCGGCATCGCCGGGTATGACAACGTCGCCAAGCAGTACGTCAGCGACTGGGTCGACAACTGCACGACGGGGATCATGCGCGGCACGGGCGAGGTCTCCGCCGACGGCAAGAAGTTCACCTGGACCTACAACTATCACTGCCCCATGACCAAGAAGCCCGCGACCATGCGCGAGGTCATGACGCTCGACGGATCCAGCGGCATGCTCGTCGAGATGCACGGCACGGACCCCAAGTCCGGCAAAGAGTTCAAGATGATGGAGATGAAGCTCTCCAAGCGCTCGTAACCTCAGCGCCCTCGCAGACACACATCCCGGCGGAGCGGTCGCCAATGCGGCCGCTCCGCTGTCTTTTTGCGGACGGGCCCGCACGCAGCTACGCCCTCCCCGCGCGTGGGCCCGCGCTCGCGTGACCCACCGGCCCGGCCGATGAGAGAAGAAGCCCCGCTCGTGGTGCGCGGAGCTGTCAATTCCAAACAAATCCCGGCCGCCTCGGTCTGGTTCCCGATGAAAGGCTCGAGAAAGGGACTTCATCCCGAATCCAGCTTCGGTCAATCTGCGGAAAGGCACTGGTTCGGACTTGTTCCGGCCTTTCGGCGCGGAACACTAGAGGAGTTCCTAGAGACGATTCCGCTATCAGCATTTTCCCCTATCGAAATCCAAACATCTCCCTATCGGAATGCTCAGCGGACGATATGAAGGGACGACACAGCAGGGCCGGATGTGAGGAGTTCAATTGGCATGAAGAGCTTTGAGCGTGTGCGGGCCGCCTTCGAAAAGACGACCCGTTCTTTGGTGATGCAGCGTGCAGATCGCGGGGGGAGCGAGTTCCCCAGAGAAGGAGAGCCGAGGATGAAGGGCTTCGAGGATTCACAACGGGCCGCGCGGGGCGTGGCGCTCTGGAGCGCGCTGGCGCTCCTGGCGGGAGCGACGGTGACGGCCCCGGCCTTCGCCGAAGAATCGACCGATGTGCCGGGAGTCGACAATCGCCCGCGCCTGTTCGAGAAGCTCCGCCTCACTCCCTACTGCTTCTCTGAGGACGTGACCGAATCGCAGCTCGAGGATCTGCTCGAGCGCTACAACCTCCGCCCGCCGACCTTCACGGATTACGACGAGCGCTACTTCACCTCGGGCTCCGTCTGGACGGGCGACCTGAGCATCGGCGGCTCGGGCCGCGCCGCTCGGACCCGCCTCACGTACAGCTTCCCCAACGACGGCGTGACCTGGGGCGACCCCGGGGCGCCGGGCCCCAACGGGCTGGGCAACAGCCTCACGACCCTCTTCGGCGCGGCGAACCTCGACCGCGGCCGCGAGCTCGTCCGTCAGGGCCTCGCCAGCTGGCGCCGCTTCGGCGGCCTGACCTACGACGAAGTCGCCGACGACAACGTCGCCTTCAACTTCTCGACCACCCGCACCTCCTCGCGCGGCGACATCCGCATCGGCGGCATCGCGCTCGGAACCACCGGCGTCCTCGCCTACAACTACTTCCCCACCAGCGGCGGGGACATGACCATCAACCTCAGCTACTTCACCGGAGGCTCGTTCAACAGCTCCTCCAACAACTACCGCTTCTTCCGCAACGTCGTGGCCCACGAGCACGGCCACGGCCTTGGCTATATCCACCCCGTCCCCTGCGACCAGACGAAGCTGATGGAGCCCTTCGCCTCCGCGGCCTTCGACCTCCTGCAGATCGACGACCGCCGCGCCGCCGCCCGCAACTACGGCGACCGCTTCTCGGGCAACCAGTCGTCCGCCACCGCCAAGGACTTCGGCAATCTCACCTCGCCCGTCCTCAAGTCGATCATCGAGCGCAACCTCTCGACCAACGGCGTCGTCGGCGCCAACAACACCGACGAGGACTGGTTCAAGTTCACGCTGGGTTCCGCCCAGCCCGTGGTCATCACCGTCACCCCGACGGGCGGCGTCTACAACAACGGCGAACAGACCACCGACTGCAACGGCAACGTCATCATCGTCGAGGCCCTCCGCGCCGGCAATCTCAACGTCGAGCTCATCGCCTCCAACGGGACCACCGTCCTGCTGACGGCGGCCTCCGCGAACACCGGCTTCGCTGAAACCATCAACGCCGGCACCCTGGCCGCCGGCACCTATTTCGTCCGCGTCTTCGACGTCGGGCCCAACGCCCACCAGGTCGTCCAGCTCTATGACCTGACGCTGCGCGTCGCCAGCGCCACCGCGCCGCCGCAGGCCATCGCCGGCATCAACAAGCGCATCGCCGCCAACACCAACTGCTTCTTCATCGGCGACGTCAACTCCGTCGCCAACGAGGGCACGCTCAACGCCGCCTCCTACGACTGGGACCTCGACGGCGACGGCACCTTCGAAACCCTCGACACCCCGCAGCCCAACCGCCAGTACCCCTTCGGCGGCGTCATCCCCGTCACGCTCCGCCTGACCGACAGCAACGGGCAGGTCGCCTTCGACACGATCAACGTGACGGTCATCGGCCCGCCGCCCGCGCCCCCCGGCCCCTTCTCGCTCGTCTCCCCCTCGGCCGGCCAGACCCAGCTCCCGCGTCTGCCGACGCTCGCGTGGTCGCTCTCCAACTTCGCCACCAACTACGACGTTGTCGTCGACAACAACTCCGACTTCTCGAGCCCCGAGTTCGCCGCCTCCACCTCGCTGACCAGCATCACCCTGACGGGAACCCCGCTCCAGGCCGCCACGACCTACTTCTGGAAGGTCACCGCGACCAACATCCTGGGATCGGCCGTCTCCTCGCCCGCCAGCTCGTCCTTCACGACCATCTCGCTGCCGCCCGTCACCTTCAACCTGCTGACCCCCGCCGACGGCGCGACGGGCGTTCCCCTCCAGACCTTCTTCACGTGGGACAGCGCCGAACGCGGCGAGAGCTACACCATCCAGATCGATAACGACGCCGACTTCTCGAGCATCGAGTTCGAGAACACCAGCGTCAACACCTCGTACAACGTCCCCGTCGCCCTGACCCCCGGCGCGACCTACTACTGGCGCGTCTTCGCAAACAACCCCAACGGCTCCACCGTCTCGACCCCCGCCGTCCGGAGCTTCACGACGCTCCTGTCGCCCCCGGGCTCCTTCAACCTGCTGACCCCCGCCGACGGCGCGTTCATCGGCACGTTCACCCCGACTCTCGACTGGGCCGACGCGCTCAATGCCGACTCCTACTCGCTCGAGGTCGACGACCAGCTCAACTTCTCGAGCCCCGTCATCGACGTCTCGAACGTGCTCGCCTCCAGCTACCCCGTGCCCAGCGGCATCCTGCAGAACAACACCCGCTACTACTGGCGCGTCACCGCCGACAACTCCGTCGGCTCGACGCCCTCCAACCCGACCACCTTCACCTTCGCCGTCATCGTGAACACCTGCTGCCCCGGCAACGCCGACAAGGCCCCGGGACAGGTCAACTTCTCAGACGTCACCTCCGTCCTGGGCAACTGGGGCAATAACTACCCCGACGGGAACGGCGCGGGCGACGCCGACTGCAACCAGGTCGTGAACTTCGGCGACGTCACTTCGGTGCTCGGCAACTTCGGCGACCCCTGCAACTGATCGCGGAACAGCCGCGCTCGCCGGTCCGATGACATCCCACGCGGGGGCTCCTCAGAGGAGCTCCCGCGTTTTCTTTTGCGCACGGACGCGGAGCGGCGAGAAAATGTCCGGCTGGCCCGAAAAAACAGGCGTCAGGGCACGCCCGGGCTGAGCCCGGGCAACCCAGCGCCGATACTATTGGTAGGAGTTTCTCAGAAACGTTCGCGCGCGCCGGCGGTGGGCCGGGCGCTGCGATCTGCGACTTCCCAATGCGAGGTGACGAGCATCATGAACGCACATAAAGGCATCCGTTCCCTTTCCCGCTTCAAGCTGGCCGGAGCGCTGCTCCTGTCGGCGGCCTGCGTTCTCGCCGGCCCGGTTTCGCAGACCCTCGCGCAGGCGAAGGCCGGGCCCGGAACCAAGGAGCAGGATGAGATGCGCATCCTCCTGAAGAAGAAAGCGCAGGAGATGACGCGGCAGATCAACAGCGGCAACGGCAACATCTCGCTGCCGGCGTCCGTCGACGCGAACCTCGCCGAGGGCGCCGCCGCCGACGTGCAGCCCGAAGCGGCCAAGCCCGCTCCGGCCGCGCCCGTGGGCGAGGGTCCCAGGCTCGTCTTCGACAGCAACGCGCACGACTTCGGCACCGTCATCGGAACGGGCCCGCTCGTCTGCAAGTTCCCCTTCAAGAACCTCGGCACCCAGAAGCTCGTCATCAGCGCCATCAACACGGGCTGCGGCTGCACCGCCGCCAAGCTCGCCAAGATGGAGTTCGAGCCCGGCGAGGGCGACACTATCGAGATCACCTACAGCCCCAAGGGCTCCGGCAAGCAGCAGCGCGCGATCCAGGTCGCCTCGAACGACGCCGCCCAGCCCAGCATGTCGATCCAGATCATGGCGCAGGTCGTCCCGATCGTGGAGACCCGCCCGCAGACCGTGCAGTTCGGTCAGGTCAACGTGGGCGAGAGCCGCACGCTCCAGCTCGTCGTCGTCAGCCGCGACCCCGACGTGCAGGTCATGGAAGTGACCAGCAACAACCCCAACGTCGTCGCCGAGCTGGCCTCGCCCGAGACTAAGCCCGAGATCCTCGTCGAGCCCGAGCTCCCCGGCGTGCGCGTCGTAAACGTCACCCTCAAGGACTCCGCCGCCCCCGGCCGCGTGCTCGCCACCCTGAACGTCAAGACCTCCGCCGCCAAGGACCCCGGCTCCGCCAAGGAGGTCAAGGATCTCCAGACCAACGCCTTCGCGATGGTCAAGGGCGAGCTCACCGTCAATCCCCCGCTGCTCCGCGTGCCCCCGGTCGTCGCGGGCGCGAGCTTCGAGCGTGAGGTCATCGTCACCCGCGCGGGCAACAAGCCCTTCCAGATCCTCGCCGCCGAGGTCGCCAACTCCACGCTCCCCGGCGTCACCGTGACCACCGAGCCCTACAAGGAAGGCGACGTCACGGGCTACAAGGTCAAGCTCAAGGGCCAGGCCGGCGCCACCGCCAACAACTTCCGCGGCGCCGTCGTCCTGACCACGGACCTGGAGCGCGAGAAGACCACCGAGATCCAGTTCAGCGGCATCGTCCGCGTGCCTCCCCCGATGACCGGCGACGCCCCAGCGCCCACGACCCCGCCGGCCCCGCCCGCCCAGGCTCCCAAGGCCAACTGAAACTCACCCACCCGCATTGAGACCGGTCGGAGCCCAGGCTCCGGCCGGTTTTTTCATCCCGCCCCGCGTTGCCCCGGCGCGGCATCTGTCGGCCCCACGCAACGGCCGCCGGGCGGCGCACCGCCCCTGCGCGCGCCGCAAGGCCGACCGTGCGATCGGCACAGGCGTTGTATCCGTATCTGATCATGATGCCGATCGGGCGTGAGAAAGTCCGAACACCCCTGGGTCGGGCGCTGGTGGCCCCGCTCGCCGCCGCGCTGCTGGCGGGCTGCTCCGCCGCCCCGGACTCGAGGCGTGCGCACGGGCCCGTTCAGGCGATGGAGCCCCACCCCGCGAGCGACGCCGCCCCGATGGCCCTGGCGCTCCCGGGGCCCGAGATCGCCGCGTACGAGCAGCATGGGAGCACGCTCCCCCACTGGGAGCGCTTCGAGTTCTCGCGGCGAGATGCGCTGGTCAGCCCCGCCGGCGACGCGCCGCTGCTGGCGACGCTCCAGTGGCCCCAGGTTCCCCCGCCTCCCGAGCGTCGCGTCCGCTTTTTCATATGGCGGCAGTGAGGCGTGACATCGGGCGTGGCGATGCGCCGTTCGGGCCCCGGCTGTCAACGACCGGCCGTCTCGGCCGAACGCAGCCAAAAGTCACAAGTCCCGAATTGACCTAGGGTTGCGGATGAGGCATACTTGGTCGGCCAGCGGGCTTCACCCTCGGGGCGATCCCCGAGAGCCGGCAGGCGGGAAGCAGACGATCTCATTGGGGGCGTGGACCCGATGGCGACAGTCACCAAAAAAGACCTGATCGACCGCATCGCGGAGACGACCAAGCAGAAACGCGTGGTCGTGAAGCGGACCGTGCAGAAGTTCCTCAACGAAGTGATCCTCGAACTGGGCAAGGGCAACCGCCTGGAATTCCGTGACTTCGGCGTGTTCGAGATCCGCGAGCGCAAGCCCCGTACCGCTCAGAATCCCAAGACGCTGGAGCGCGTCGCCGTGCCGCCCAAGAAGGTCGTGAAGTTCAAGGTTGGCCGGCTGATGCAGAAGTCGCTCGAAGACCCCGAAGGCGTCGAAATCGAGGTCGAAACCGCGGTCCAGGGTGACGACGACCGCGACTGAATCTCGCTTTGCGGATTGACGCCCCGCGACCCGGCCCGGCGCCGCTCGGGCGTGCTATCGTCTCCCATGGAGCGATACTTCCGGCGCTCCGGAGGACCTGAAAATGCCCGCCTCTGCAACGAGCCGAATCGCCGAGATTCTCGGCGCTGATGCCGATCGCCTTCTGAACTACAGCTGCACGGGTGTTCCCCGGCAGATGCTCCACCTTCCGGGTCCGGATTTCGTTGACCGCGTGCTCGCGCAGTCCGACCGGCCCCCCGCGGTGCTCCGCAACTTCCAGCTCCTGATGAACACCGGCCGCCTCGCCGGCACGGGCTATGTCAGCATTCTGCCCGTCGATCAGGGCATCGAGCACTCCGCGGGCGCGAGCTTCGCCCCCAACCCCGAGTACTTCGACCCGGCCCGGATCGTCGAGTTGGCGCTGGAAGGCGGCTGCAACGCCGTCGCCTCGACGCTGGGCGTCCTGGGCTCGGTCGCCCGCCGCTACGCCCACCGGATCCCCTTCCTCGTCAAGCTGAACCACAACGAGCTGCTGACCTACCCCAACACGCACGATCAGACCCGCTACGGCTCCGTGCGCCAGGCGTTCGAGATGGGCGCCGTCGCGGTCGGTGCGACGATCTACTTCGGCTCCGACGAGAGCCGCCGGCAGATCGACGAAGTCTCCGCGTGGTTTGAAGAGGCGCACGCGCTGGGCATGGTCACCGTGCTCTGGTGCTACCTCCGCAACAACGCCTTCAAGACCAAGGGCGCCGACGGCAAGAGCACGGACTACCACGCCGCCGCCGACCTGACGGGCCAGGGCAACCATCTGGGCGTCACGATCCAGGCCGACATCATCAAGCAGAAGCTGCCCACCAACAACGGCGGCTACGCCGCCCTGAACACCGGCTCCTCCAGCTACGGCAAGTTCGACAAGCGCGTGTACACCAAGCTTTCAGGAAGCGATGAAAACGGCGTGGGCGGCCACCCCATCGACCTCTGCCGCTACCAGATCGCCAACTGCTTCATGGGCCGCAGCCCCCTCATCAACTCCGGCGGCGAGAGCAAGGGCGCCAGCGACATGGCCGAGGCCGTGCACACCGCCGTCATCAACAAGCGGGCCGGCGGAATGGGCCTGATCTCGGGCCGCAAGGCCTTCCAGAGGCCCATGAAGGAAGGCGTCGGCATGCTGCACGCCATCCAGGACGTCTATCTCGACGAGGGCATCACCGTCGCCTGAAGGCCCAAATAACCTCGAACGAGTGGTCCCTAGGGACTTGACCTAGGGCGCCTGGGGATGGATGCTTCTGACAGATGAAGCACCTCCTCACCGCCCATGACGCCGGTGGGGGCATAAGCGGGAGTGTGATTTCGGAGGCCCCGAGCCTCCTCATGCACGCATCCTGGCACGCCCTCGCGCAGGACATTTCGGACCCGGTTCTCGTTGTCGACCTGGACGCGAGGATCCGCCTGCTCAACCGCGCCGCGAGCCCGCTGTTCGGTGTGCGCGCGGCCGAGGGCGGACGCCTCGGCGATTTATTCTCGCAGGAGTACACGGCCGAGCACACCGAGCTGATCCGCCGCGCCGCGGAGACGGGGTCGCTTCGCTTCGAGGACATCGTCCGCGGCCGACGTGTGCTGTCCACGTTGCGTGCGGTGACGCTCCGCGCGGCGGAAGCCGCCGTGACATGGACAATGTCGCCCCTGCGGGCCGCGCTCGCGCTCGAGCCCGTCGGGACCGAGTTCCCGCGCGCGTCGGTCGCCGACATGGGCGCGCTGGCGGCGCTCACGCCCCGAGAGCTTGAAGTGCTCCGGCACATCGGCGAGGGACTCTCGCAGCGCGAAATCGCGGCGCTGCTGCACCGGACGGTCAAGACCATCGAGGCGCACCGCGCGGCGCTCGGGCGCAAACTCGGATTGCGGAAGAACGTCCAGCTTGCGCAGGTCGCGATCGACGCGGGCCTCTGAGCACAGCCCCGCACGCACTGACACGAGCCGCTTCGGGGAAATCCCGGCGTTTTGAAAAACCTTTCATAATGCGTCCGCTCGGTGGCGGATTGGGCGAAATGCTTGCTTGATTCGGCGCGAGCGCATACTCTCCACCGTGTCGCGGGAAAAAAGGGTTTTGCACGACCAATGACGACGTTGAGCGCTCCTTCCTACAACCGACCCGAGCCGGCTCCGGCCCGATTCTCGCCCGAAACCAGCGTGTTCGAGACCCTGAAGGTGCTGGCCCTCGAATGCGATTCCCCTCTGCTGGTGGTGGACGCTTCCGGGTCGGTGCGCTTCCTCAATGACGCGGCGGCAGAGTTGCTGGGGTGCGATATGCACCGCGGTGCGCACAGCAATCTCGCCGACTGGTTCGAGCCCAGCGTGGCCGAAGAGCGTCGCGGCTATGTGCAGCGCGTGATCTCCGGCGGCCAGGGCATGCGGCTCGCCGAGGTGATCCGCGGCCGGCAGTTCGTCGTCAATCTGCGGCCCGTCGTCGGCGGCGAGTGGGACGGCTGCGCGATGCTCAGCTTCTCCGCACGCCCCCCGCGCCAGAACGAGCTGGCGTCCATCGTCACGGTCCGCCACCGCGACATGGGCCAGCTCGCTTCGCTCAGCAAGCGCGAGATCGAGATCCTTCAACTGATCGGCGAGGGCCTCTCGCAGCGCGAGATCGCCGAGCGGCTGCAGCGCGGCATCAAGACCATCGAGGCCCATCGCACCTCCATCGGCCGCAAGCTGGGCGTCCGCAAGAACATCCACCTGGCGAAGATCGCCGAGGCCGCGGGCCTGCTCGAGCGCAGCTCGATGAACTCGCTGGCGCGCAGCGCCTGATCGAAGTGAAGCCGTGACCGCCGGCCCCGCTGCGAGGCGGGACCGTACGATCGATCCGTGCGTGCCCTCGGACGTTCCCAGTACATCGTGCTGAGCGTGGTGCTGCTCCTGGCGGCAGGCGGAGCGACCGCACTTTTCCTGCTCGCGGGACGGCCCGAGACCCGGGCCGTGCGGGCGCCCGTCTTCTGCCGGGCGGAGCTGCGGAGCTGGGTGGTCGCGGGGTGGGGACGACACCTCTTCCTGGACATCGAGTGTCCGCCCGAGGCCGGCGGGGTGCGCGAGCGGGTCGAGTTCACGACCGTCATGCTGCGGGCCGACTACGAGTTTTGGCGGGACGCCTCGCGTGCGCCCCGGCTGGGCAAGATGAAGGGGGGCGAGGTCCGCCCGCCGAGCTTCGCCCCACCGCCCGACAACCGGCTGGAGGCGGTCTATCTCCTGACGGCGGAGCAGGTGCAGTGCCTGCGGCGGGACCGGGTCTTTCGAGCGGAGTACATGCTGTTCGGGCCGAACAGCAACGGCGCCCTGCGGCGGGCCTGTGAGCAGTGCGGCGTGACCTTGCCCGAGGCGGTTCTGGCCGGCGGCGGGGCGCTCGGGCAGTTTCCTGGGATCGACGTGGACCCGGGCCTGGAGCTTCCCGAGGAAAGCTGGGCCAGCTTCGGAATGGGCCCGGGTCGTTGAGCGGTCCCCGGAGGACCTGCGGGGCCCGCCCGAAGAACAGGGGTGTCGAAGCCCTAAAGAGACCCGATCTGCGGTTATACTCTCGACCCCTTCAGAACCGCCCCTGGGCCGGTTTCGTGCCCCGGCGGCGGCCCTCCACCTCCCTGACGGAGAGTTACCAACCGCCGTGGCCCCCAGTTCTCGAGAGCATGTCGCCATCCTGCGCCGGCTTGCCCGGCTTCACGGTGTGCAAACGTCCTTCATTGACGGGTCCGGGGCCGAGCGACAGGCGGCTGCCGAATCGCTGCAGCGCGTCCTGACCGCGCTGGGCTCCCCTTGCGGCACCGAGGCCGAGGCCGCCTCCGCCGAGAAGGAAAAGCTGGAGCAACTGCGCAATCGGCGAATCGAGCCCGTCACGATCGTGTGGGAGACCAAGCCGGCGTTCGTCGCCGTGCGGTTCCCGGGCGGGGTCGGCGCCGCGGTGCAGTGGTCGATCAAGCTTGAGTCCGGCAAGTCGCTCACGGGCCGGATCGAGCCCGGCGAAGTCAAGACCAAGCCCGCCGCCGGCCCAGACGGCCAGAAGGTCGAGTCCGCGCTGCTGCCTCTGCCCAAGCAGCTCCCCGCGGGCTACCACAAGCTCACGCTGGAGATCGGCTCCGATCGTTTGGAGACGCATCTTCTTGTCGCTCCCGAGCGGTCCTATCGCGCGCCGGAAGAAGAGCAGCGGCGCGACTGGGGCGTCTTCGCTCCGCTGTATGCGCTGACGTCCGACCGCAGCCTCGGCTGCGGCGATCTGTCCGATCTTCGTGAGCTGGCGTCGTGGACCAGCGGGCTGGGCGGCCGGGTGGTCGCGACCTTGCCGCTGCTGGCGTGCTTCCTGGGCGAGAAGCCCGGGCCCTTCGACCCCAGCCCCTACGCGCCGGTCAGCCGGCTCTTCTGGAATGAGCTGTTCATCGACCCGACGAAGTCGCCGGAGTTCGTGCGGTGCACGGACGCCCGCGCGGTGATGAACTCCTCGAACTTCCAGATCGAGGCGGGCTCGATCCGCGACGCGGAGCTAGTGGACTACCGGCGCGCCGCGGGCCTCAAGCGCAGCGTGCTGGAGAAGCTCGCGGGGCAGTTCGAGCGCGACGGCGGGCGGAACAGCCAGTCGTTCAAGCAGTTCCAGATCGAGCAGCCCCTGGCTTCGGAGTACGCGGCGTTCCGCGCCGTGACCGAGCGCCAGGGCAAGGACTGGGCGCAGTGGCCCGCCAAACTCCAGAAGGGCACGCTCACGCCCTCCGACTACGACCCCGCGGTCGCGCGCTATCACGTCTACGCCCAGTATCTGGCGTGGATGGAGCTGCTGGCCCTGGGCTCGGAGATCAAGTCGGCGGGCGGGGTCATGTATCTGGATCTGCCCGTCGGCGTGTCGCCCTTCGGCTACGACACCTGGAAGTTTCGCGACCAGTTCGCCGCCGGATGCTCGACCGGCGCGCCCCCCGACCCCTACTTCACTGGCGGTCAGAACTGGGGCTTCCCGCCCATGCACCCCGAGACGGTGCGCCGGGACGCCTACGCCTATCTGCGCGCCTGCCTGCGCAATCACATGCGGCACGCGGAGTATCTCCGCCTCGACCACGTCATGGCGTTCCACCGGCTCTTCTGGATCCCGGACGGGATGTCCGCGGCGGACGGCGTCTACGTCCAGTATCACGCGGAGGAGCTGTACGCGATCCTGTGCATCGAGTCGCACAGGCACCGCTGCCGCCTGGTGGGCGAGAACCTGGGAACCGTGCCGCCCGAGGTGAACGAGGCGCTGCACACGCACGACCTGTGCGGGCTCTACGTCGCGCAGTACGAGATGCAGCCCCAGCAGCCGGCGCTGCGGCCCGTCCCCGCGAACTGCGTCGCCAGCGTGAACACCCACGACATGGCGCCCTTCGCGGCGTACTGGTCGGGGCAGGACATCGACGATCGGATCGGTCTGGGCATGCTCGACGAGTCCAAGCGCGACGCCGAGCGTTCGACGCGCGGCAAGCAGCGCGACGCGCTCATCGCGCAGATGCGCAAGGACAAGCGCCTCCCGGCCGGGAAGGCGGACGAGGCCGCCCTGCGCGACGCGATGCTCGCCCACCTGTGCGAGAGCCCGGCGGACTTCGTGCTCGTGTCGCTTGAGGACCTGTGGCTGGAGACCAAGTGGCAGAACGTCCCCGGCACGATGGACCAGCATCCGAACTGGCGGCGCCGGTTCAAGATGCAGCTCGAGCAGCTCCAGCGGAACGCGGGCGTGGTGCGTGTGCTCAAGGCGATGAACGCGGCCCGGAAGGGCGCGGCCGGCGCCAAGCCCGCCAAGCCCGCGGCGAAGGAAGCCGCGCCGAGCGCGCCCGTCAAGGAAGCCGCGACGAAGCCCGCGAAGGCGCCAGCGGTGAGGGAGCTTCCCGCGAAGGCGCCGTCGAAGTCCGCGGCCGCCACGAAGAACTCCGCGAAGCCCGCTCCGAAGAAGGTCGCGAAGGCTCCGGCAAAGCCCGCTCCGAAGCCCGCGAAGCAGCCCGTGAAGAAGGCAGCCACCAAGCCCGCCGCGAAGAAGGCGGCCGCCAAGCCCGTCAAAAAGAAACTGGCGCGGCGCTGAGCGCCACGGGCAGGCACGCGCACTCAGGCAGTCGGCCCGACAGGCGCTCGGCGAGTCCGCGGGCCTGGGCCGCAGACGATGCGAGCGCGAACATCGTGCTCCCGCTCCCCGTGATGTGCACGGGCGACCCGCCCAGCTCCGCGGCCCGGCGGCGCAGCTCTGCCAGTCGCGGCTCGACCGCTTCCGCCGCCGCGGCGAGATCGTTGAAGAGCGCCTCATCGCGGACGGTCCCCGTCGAAGCGACAGACTCGACCCTTTCGCGACGCACCAGTGGGGCCGGGCCCGCACGATCGAACGCGGCGTAGACCGGGCCCGTCGGAGTTCCGAACGGCGGGATGATCAGCACGGCGAAGGCTTCGAGAGCGGGCAACGGCGTGACGACCTCCCCCACTCCTTCGACCAGCGCGGGCGTAAGAGCGTTGCGCACGAAGAATGGGATATCGCTGCCCAGGCGCGACCCCAGCCGGGCGAGCCGTGGCGTCGTGATCTCCAGCCCGAACAGGTCGCGCAGCGCCAGCAGCATGGCCGCGGCGTCGGAAGACCCGCCGCCCAGCCCGCCTCCGATGGGCACGCGCTTGCGCAGCGTGGCGCGCACGGGGAGTGGCGTGCCGACCTCGCGCTCCAGCAGCGCGTGAGCGCGCTGCGCCAGGTCCTTTTCGAGCGGCCAGTCGATCGGCGACGGGCGCGGCGCGTCCGGGCTCCAACTGATCTCGAGCGACGTCGCAGCGCCGTCGGCAAGCCGCTCCACGCGGAGCTCATCAGCGAGCGAGACGGGCGTGAACCACGAGCAGATGGGATGGAACCCGTCCCCCGCCCGCGGCGGTCCGACGGCGAGGATGAGATTCAGCTTGGCGTGCGCGGAGCGCGTCGCGGCGCGGGGCGCGTCGGGCGGGGTCATGCGCCGAGTGTAGAGCAGCGGCGGGCAGGGTCAGGCCGCGGTCGCCAGCGAGCGGCGCGGCGCGGGCTCGATGTTCCATGGCTTGAGCACCGGCACCGCGGCACCGGTCGCCAGCGCCGTCGCGGCGTCGAGCATGGGACCGGGCGAGAGCGTCGCGATCACGAGCGCCTGCGCCCGGGCGGCCGGAACGATGCTGACGCCCAGCTCGCGGACGATGCTCTCGACGAGGTCGCGATGCTTCGGGACGGCGCCGCCCGGCGGGTCAACCAGAGCGACCGCCGTGACGCCGCGCGAAGTGAACTCCTCGCGCAGCGAGGCCCGGCAGTGTGCGGCTCCGGTGAAGCGGTCGTACAGCTCGTCGCTCATCTCCCGGCGGGGCTGGCGCTCAATGATCGAGTAGAGGTCGGCGACGCCCTCCTCGTAGCCGTGCATCGCGTGCTCGCGGACGGCGATCTCGCGGTAGCGGTCGATGATGCGCGTCAGCTCGCCCGGGCAGACGCGCTCGGGCGCGTACCGCTGCACGACGCACGCGTTGTTGCGGACGAGGTTGCGCAGGACGCGGTTCATGTCGCGTCCCTCGGCGCTCTTGCGATGCTGAACGCGGAAGCGCGGATCGTGGACGACGCGGTAGCCCGCGAGCAGGAAGCGCGCGGCGAGATCGTATTCCTCGGCGTAGTAGCCGAACGACGGGTCGTACCCGCCCTGCGACAGGAAGACGTTCCGCCGGATCGCCACGCCGCAGCCCACGAACACCTCGGGCAGTCCCCCGGACTCGCGGGGCCCGCCGGGCTTCAGGAAGATGTCGGCGGCGACCGCGGCGACGTCTTCGGACGCGCTGGCGAGCGCCTCGGCGAAGCCGCCGTCGAGCGGCGCCGAGTCGTCATCGAGCATCAGCAGCCAGTGGTTCGGATCGCTGGAGCGGCCCGCGGCCGACAGAGCCGCGGCGTTGCGGCCCGCCGCGCCTTCGTTGACCGCGCGATAGATGACGCGAACCGGCAGACCGTTCCGCAGCGTGGGCGGCGCCGTCGCCGGAAAGCGCGACGCGTTGTCCACGATGATCACCTCGGCCCCGCCCAACAGGTCGCGGACCGGGCCCTGGTCCGTGGACGCCAGCGCGGCGAGCGTCAGGGCGAGCTGCTCAGGACGGTCGTGCGTGGGAATGACGTACGTCAGCATGGGAGTACGGGAGTTTCCTGGTCGAATCAGCCATCTGATCGGCGATTCAGACAACCAGCCTGACGCCCGGACGCGACGTCACGACGGAAAGCTTTGAATCGCACAGCCGCCGCAGCCCCGTCCGCAAGTCGCGGGCCGAAACCGGGTCGTTTCCCAGTCGTGCGGCGTGGGCGCCCGCGGCGATGCTCGCGAGAAAACCGGCGATCGCCAGGGAATCCGTGAGGGCGGGTGCGCTGGCGAGCGTGAGCGTCGCCGTGGCCAGGAGCGCATCCCCACATCCGAGGGGGTCCAGCGCGTGCGGGGTCAGCGCGGGCACGTGCTCGCCTCGGACGCGGGTCGACCAGGCGGCGTCACCCGCCGGCTCCGGCAGCCGCTCGAACGCGATCAGGCCCTCCGCGCCCATCGTGACGAACGCGCACTGCGACCCCGTCGCGGCCAGCAGTCGCCACACCGCTGCGTTCAGCGAGTCGTCATAGTCACGCACAGCGTCGCGCAGCTCGTTCTCCGTGGGCGTCAGGAGATCCATGTCCCGCATGTGCGCGAGCGAGGCGCGCCGTCCGGAAACATCGCCCGCCAGGAAGTCGACACGCTGGCGGAGGATCGGGCACAGCTTGGAGAGCATGCCCGACGTGAGCAGGCCGTTGCCGAAGTCCGCGATGATCGCGGCCCGCGCTCCGCGGGCGGCCTCGCCCGCCAGACCGAGCAGGTCGTGCTGCCGCCCCGCGTCCAGCGTCACAGGGCGGACCATGTCGAGCTTCATCACCTTCTGCGTGCCGACGAGGAACCGCTGCTTCTCCAGCATCGGGCCGTCGCATTCCACCGCGCGCACCTCGATGCCTTCGACGGCCAGCCGCTGCCGCAGCCCTTCGGCGGCCGGTGTGCGGGGCAGGGCGGTGACCAGCGTGGGTCGCGCGCCCAGAGCCGCCAGGTGCCGCGCGATCACGGCGGCCCCGCCGTCGTAGCTCCGGTGCTCAAGCGGTCGCAGCGACATGACCGGGCTCTCGCCCGCGATGTCGGGCCGGTCGCAGTGAACGTACGTATCGACGATGGTCTCTCCCACCACGACCACCGGGAGGCCGATGAACCCTTCGACGATGGGCTCAAGCTTCTCGAGCGTGAGATCGTGCTGGGCGATGAGCTGACGGATCCGCGCGTGAGCGGGGTCGGCGCTCGTCTCCATCGCGGCGACGAGAGCCGTCGAACTGAAGACCACGTCCCCCGAGCTGAAGACGACCCGCCCGCCCGACCGCTCCACGGCTTCGCGCTCGGCGCGGAAGCGCGGATCCTCGTTGGTCTCGTACTCGCGTCCCTTGACGTAGACATCGGGCTTCACCTCTTCCAGCAGCTCGAGCGCGGTCGCGGCCGGGTTGACGTACACCCAGTCGACGCAGTCCAGAGCCGCCAGGTTCTCCGCCCGGAGCTCCTGGGGGATCAGCGGTCGGCCCACGCCCTTGCTCATCACGCTGTCGGCGGTGATGGTCACCAGGAGGATGTCCGCCTGCCGGGCGGCGTGCTGCAGATGCCGGACGTGTCCGGGGTGGACGATATCGAAGCAGCCGTGGCACTGGACGACCGTCCGCCCGTCGGCGCGGGCCGCGTCCCGCAGGCTCAACAGCTCCTGCCTCGAGAGCATCTTGCTGCGCACGCCCGCTGAGGGTTCCATGGCGAGATTTATCGGCTGCGGGAGAGCCGTTCCTTGGTGAACGGCGGTCCGAAAACGCCTATTCGCGCAGGAACTGCGGGCGTCGCCCCCACGCGAACGGGCGGGTCAGACGCTGGGCTTGCCCGGCGCGCCCGCTGGCAGCCCGGCCAGCACGACGTCCGCCAGCTCCCGGAACGCGCCCCGGCCGCCCGGGGCGTCGAGCACGAGATCGACCCGCGCCCGAACCTCGGGCCGGGCGTCCGCCGGACACGCCGAGAGCCCGGCGAGCGCCATGGCGGGGAGATCGTTCACGTCGTCCCCCAGGTACACGACCTCGGCGGGCGGCACGCCCATCCGCTCGCACAGCTCGGTGAAGCGCGGCCCCTTCGGGCCGGGCCCGGCGTCGACATGCTGAACGCGG
>JANRJV010000037.1:0-18302 GCA_033763795.1 Planctomycetota bacterium | reverse complement strand
CGCGTCGACTTGCCCAGCAGTCGCTCAATGGACGAGGGCCGAAGCATGCCCGCCGCTCTGGCCCGGTCTTGAGCCTGCTCGAGCGTCAGCCCCTCGTTCATTGTCAGGTGCGCGATCCAGAGCTGCACGGAGCGTCCGCCGCTAGCGCAGTGCATGAGCACCTTGCCCGCCGGCCGTGCGGCGAGAGCATCCCGCAGCGCCGCGACGTCAGAAGGCTCGTACCCCTCGTTGCCGCCCAAGGGAATCTCCACGTACTTGATGCCCAGCGACTTCGCCAGCGCGCCCTCGCTGAAACCGACGTTCGACATCTCACCGGCTGTGCGGCAGTTGATGATCGTGGTCACGCCGTCGTCGGCCAGCTCGCGCAGCAGCGCCTCGCTGGGCTGCGCGCTCATCAGCAGTTCGCCGTCGCGATGCACGGGGACGTAAGGCTCATCGCCCGTGGCGATGGGGAGCGCGGGGTCGCCCGACCACTCGGTCCACGATCCTTCGTACATCGTGACGCGCGGCCAGTTCAGCACTCCGCGAAGATACAGATAGAGAAGCGTCGCCTCGCGCCCCGTGCCGCAGTAGACGACGGTGGGATTCTGGGCGTCCAGCCCCGCGTCCTTCAGCAGCTTCTCGATCTCCTTGCGCGGCTTGTACAGAGCCTCGTTGTCCGCGCGCATCAACGACTTCCAATCCACGTTGATCGCCCGCGGAATGTGCCCATTGCGAGGCCAGGCCTTGCCCTCCCCCCGATACACCTTCGCCGGACGCGCGTCGAGCAACGTGCCCTCGTCAGTATCGACCACCCGGCGGACGTCGGCCAGCGACGCCGCAATCGGTGATGTCGGCGCCGCAGCGGTCCAGGGAACAACGTCGAACGCGGCGTAGGCCTGAGTCACCTCCCCGTTGCCGCGCCAGGACTCGAACCCGCCATCCAGAACCATCACGCGCGGATGCCCGGCTTTCAGCAGGGCATACGCGGTCATCGTCGCGGCCAGCGGGTCCTCGCCGTCGCTGTACACGAGAACGGGGCGCGCTTCGCTCACACCGGCCCGCTCGAACACGCCGGCGAGCTCGCATTCGGGCAGATACGTCGCCGGCATGCCGCTGACCGACCTGCGCAGGCATTCGTCATCGACCTGCACCGCGCCCGGAAGATGGCCCGCGAGATACTTCCCGACGGGGCGTGCGTCCAGCACGTGAACCTTTCCCGTCGAGACGAGCCGCTGCGCACGGGAGGCGGAGACGATCTCGAACGCGCCCATCACACGCTCCGCCGCCGCGATCTCAGATACTCCCGCAACGGGCGCGCCGGCTGTAGGCACGGACTGCCCGAAGACCGGCCGAGCCATCCCCACGACGCTCACAATCACCGCAGAAAAGACGACAGCCCCCGGCCGCCATGCGGACGTGTTCAAACGGCACCTCCCGAATCGCGGCTCGACCACCCGCGGCCCAGCACGTGACGGGGTCTACCGCGCGACCATCGAGCGGTTGCGTCGGGCTGTTCACGTCCCTCGCGCGCCGTCGACCCCGCCAAGCTCGCCGAACGCCGCGGCTCACACGCAACGCGACCCACGTCCCCGCAGCCGCGCCCGCTCGCCTCACGCCGATCCGATCGATGTCGGTACTCGCGCCCTCGTCGCGCCCACCATGAAACGACAACCCCCGGGCCTCGCGACCCGGGGGTTCATCGAAATAGCGGGGACAGGATTTGAACCTGTGACCTTCGGGTTATGAGCCCGACGAGCTACCGGGCTGCTCCACCCCGCAATCAGGTATGGACCACAAATCGTAGCAGACGTAGCCGCCGCGTCAAGCTCATCTCCATCTCTCTCCCCGCGCATCCGCCCGCGCGTACCGTGTCCGCGTGCACGCGAGCCTCATCCACTTCCGCCCATACTCATCCACGCATCTCGCCATCACCGCCGCCTGCGCCGCCGCCATCCTCATCCTCTGCCTCATCGGCCGCGCACGCCGCCGCACCCCCTCCGAGCTCCGCCTCCGCCGCGCCCTCGGCTCGCTCGGCCTCCTCTTCTTCATCATCCACAACGTCTACTGGCTCGCCCCCGCGAATTTCACCCCCGCGCGCAGCCTCCCCTTCCACCTCTGCGACCTCGCCGGCGTCATCTCGCCCCTCGCCCTCCTTGTCCCCGCCCGGATCCTCCGCACCCTCGCCTACTTCTGGGGCTTCGTCCTGGGCCTCCAGGGATTCTTCCAGCCCGTCATCACCGAAGGCCCCGCAACCTTCATCTTCTGGGGCTTCTTCCTCGCGCACACCTTCAACGTCGGCTGCGCGCTTTACGACGTCGCTGTCGGCGGCTTCGCTCCCACCCTCCGCGACGTCATCACCGCCATACTCGCCTCGCTCCTCTACCTCGCCGTCATGCTCCCCTTCAACATCATCACGGGCTTCAACTACGGCTACGTGGGCCCGGGCGCCGCCGCACAGCCGACCCTCCTCGACGTCCTGGGACCCTGGCCCTTCCGCCTCCTCCCGATGTTCCTCATCCTCTGCGCCGCCTTCCTCTTGGCATGGGCCCCCTGGGCGATTGCCGCCCGAAGCAGACGCGCCGCTCCCCCTACCATCCGAGCATGATCATCGACCCAGAGCAGATCGATCAGGCCGACCGCTACAAGCTCCTCATAGGCGGCATCGTCCCCCGACCCATCGCCTGGGTCAGCACCCTCTCCAAACGCGGCGAGCCCAACCTCGCCCCCTTCTCCTTCTTCTGCGGCGTCTCCAGCCGCCCCATGTCACTCGCCTTCTGCCCAGCCAACAAGCCCGACGGCACCCTCAAGGACACCCTCCGCAACATCCTCGAAACCTCCGACGATGGCGCGGGCACGAACGCCCCCTTCGTCGTCAACATCGTCTCCATGGAGCTCGCGCGCCAGATGGCCGCCACCGCCGAAGAACTCGACCACGGCTCCTCCGAGTTCGACCTCGCCGGCCTCGCCACCGCTCCCAGCACATCCGTCGCCCCGCCCCGCGTCGAGGCCGCCGCCCTCGCCTTCGAGTGCCTCACCATCAGCGTCACCACCCTCGCCCCGGCCGAACCGGGCGGCGGAAACATCGTCGTCGGACGCGTCCAGCGCGTCTACGCCCGCGACAACCTCGTCACAGACCGCCACCACATCGACCCCGCCCAGCTCGACGCCGTCGGACGCATGGCCGGGCTCACCTACTGCTCCACCCGCGACCGCTTCGACATCCCCTGGGGACGCGCCGCCCTCGCCTGAATCCCCCTCCGCGCGCAGCGCAGCGCCCCGCGGCTCGCGCCCCGCGCGCGACCCGCCCCGCTCAGCACTTCTGAGTCAGCACATCCTTGCCCGTATCCGCCGGCACCTCGATCGGATACGCGCCGCTGAAGCACGCCGTGCAGTAGTGCTCGCGCCCAAGCTCGCGCGACTGCACCACGTCCAACATCCCCTCCAGCGACAGATAGTGCAGCGAATCGACCCCCAGCATCGCCCGGATCTGTTCAACCTCCCGCCCCGCCGCGATCAGCTGCGCCGGATCCGCGAAGTCCACCCCGAAGAAGCAGGGGTGCCGGATGGGCGGGCACGAGATCCGCAGGTGGATCTCCCGCGCCCCCGCCGCCCGAAGCTGGTCCATCTTCGCCTTCGTCGTCGTCCCGCGCACGATCGAATCATCCACCACCACGCACCGCTGACCCCGCACAACCTCCTCGACGATGTGCAGCTTCAGCCGCGCCGCCATCGCCCGCTCTTCGCTCGACGGACGGATGAACGTCCGCCCCACGTACCGGTTCGGAATGATCCCCTCGCGATAAGGCAGACCGCTCGCCCGCGCATACCCCGTCGCCGCCGAGCGCCCCGAGTCGGGCATGGGCAGCACGAGGTCCGCCTGCACAGGCGCCTCGCGCGCCAGACGCTCGCCCAGACGCTCACGCACGATCTGCACCGTCTGACCGAACACCCGGCTCGCCGGGCTCGCGAAGTACACGTGCTCGAACACGCAGTGCGCCCGCGGATCGCTCGCCGCCGCGAACCGCCGCGAACCGATCCCCGCGTCCGACAGCGTCACGATCTCGCCCGGCTCAACCTCCCGGACAAACCGCGCCCCAATGATGTCCAGCGCGATCGTCTCGCTCGCCGCCAGCAGACCGCCCCCGGGCATCTCGCCCAGCACCAGCGGCCGCCAGCCCCACGGATCCCGCGCCACCTCGATACGGTCCTCAAACAGAAACACCAGGCTGAACGCACCCCGCAGTTCGCTCAGCGCCGCCGCCAGCGCGTCCCCCTCCCCGGGCTGGCTCCGCGACGCCACCAGCTGCAGCACAACCTCAGTGTCCGACGTCGTCTGAAACGCGTGACCCGCGTCCTCCAGCCGGCGCCTGATCTCCGCCGCGTTCACAACGTTCCCGTTGTGACCCACCGCCATCTGACCCCCGCGATAGAACCCCATCAGAGGCTGCGCGTTCTCGACCCGGCTCGCCCCGGTCGTCGAATACCGGTTGTGCCCGATCGCCCCCCCGAGCGCCCCGTCACGCCCCGCACGCGAATTCGCGTGCGCATCCAGCGAGCCGATCACCTCGCCCGGGAACGCCTGAGGCACAAGCCCCATGCTCGCGTGACGCAGCAGCCCCCGACCATCCGTCGACGCGATCCCCGCCGACTCCTGCCCCCGATGCTGCAACGCCAGCAGACCCACATACGTCAGGTGCGCCGGATTCGCCGCCCCCCACACCCCGAACACGCCGCACTTCTCCCCCCACTCCCGCCGTCCCACCGCCTGCAACCTCCCCTCGGAAATCACCGGCAGGCCGAGGGAAAACGCGGGTGTGCTCACACCATCATTGTAGAAGCCCGCACCGCCCCCGCCCCACCCACCGCCACATTTCCCGGACCCCACTCGCCCCTCCCCTCCCCCCACTCCCCACTGGCCACTCCCCACTCGCCTCTCCCGCTTGACTTCCCCCCACCCCCGCGGTGTAATGCCCGGCTCGTTTCACCGGACCCCCATTCCCGCCGCAACGCGCGGCCGGAGCCCGCAGGCTGAGCAGCCGCTCAGGGCCGGGACCGCAGTCGCGGCAAACCCCGCAGGGTCGCTTCCAAAAAGCACGCACGCCATCAGGCGTGCCGACGGAGTCCTCAGCAAATGGCCCGATACATCGGTCCCAAGGTCAAGCTGTCCCGCCGAGTCGGCGCACCCATCGCCGACCTCCCCAAGCACACCGCCAAGCGCCAGCTCATCGCCAACGGCATGCACGGCTACCGCGGCCGCCGCCTCCGTGACTACGGCGTCCGCCTCAACGAGAAGCAGAAGCTCCGCTACCACTACTGCGTCATGGAGAAGCAGTTCCGCAGAACCCTCGCCGAGGCCACGCGCCGCAAGGGCAACACCGGAGAGCTCCTCCTCCAGCTCCTCGAACGCCGCCTCGACAACGTCGTCCGCAGGCTCGGCGTCGTCCGCTCCATCTGGGCCGCTCGCCAGATGGTCGCCCACGGCCACGTCCGCGTCAACGGCAAAAAGGTCGACATTGCCAGCTACCAGGTCTCCGTCGGAGACGTCATCTCCTTCAAGCAAAAGGTCCACACCCTCATCCGCGACGCCATGGAGTCGATCGTCGGCCACCAGGTCCCAGAGTGGCTCGAGTTCACCCCCTCGGACCTCACCGCACGCATCAACGCGCTCCCCACCTCCGATCAGGTTCCCTTCGACGTCAACACCAACCTGATCATCGAGTTCTACCGCTGAGTCATCCGTAGCCCCGGGGACCACAACCCCCCGGGGCTGCGTCCTGCGCGTCGCCTCTCGATCGCCCACGCTCGGAACCACCATGCTCAGAGCACTCCGCAAGTACAACAAGATCATTCTTGTCATCGGCGGCAGCATCCTCATGGTCATCTTCCTGCTGCCCTCCGCCGTCACGCAGATGGGCCGCAACGTCCTCGCAACCACCGTCGGAACCTACGACGGCGGAAAGATCACCGTCGAGGACACCCACAACGCCGGCCGAGAGATCAGCATCGTCGGCGAAGTCAGCCCCAACCTCCTCCAGGCCCTCCACAGAGTCTCGAACAGCGGCGCCGCCGCCCCCGGAACCATCCGCGCTGAACACTGGATCCTCCTCACAGAGGAAGCCCGCGCCGCCGGCCTCGTCGGCGGACCCCGCGACGCACGCGAAGAAGTCCCCGAGCAGCGCGCCACCGCCCTCTCCTCACAATTCGGCCCCAAGGTCTTCGAGACCGCACTCGCCCACTACAAGGGCGTCATGCGCCTCATCGACTCAGTCAACCCCTCCCTCACGCGCTCCACCCAGGAAATGGTCTCCTTCGGCCAGGAACTCTTCGACACCGCCACCGTCGGCGTCGTCCTCATCCCGGGTGACACCGCCGCCAAGGACGCGCCCGCCCCCACCGAAGAAGAGCTCACCGCTCACTTCGAGAAGTACCGCGACGTCAGCCCCGCCGAAGACCCCAACTCCATCGGCTACCGCCGACCCCCCGCCGTCCAGCTCGAGTGGTTCGTCCTCGACCGCCCCACCATCGAGGCCGCCTTCGTCCCCGACCCAGTCGAGGTCAACAAGCACTACCAGCAGAACCGCGAGCGCTTCTCGGGCACCTTCGCAGAGGTCCGCAACCTCGTCGAATCCGCCTACGAGCAGCAGCAGGTCACCCAGGCACTCGACCGCGCCAGCGATGTCATCAAGCGTGAGCTCTTCCGCTCCACCGCAAACCTCCCCGCCGACGGCGTCTTCAAAACCCTTCCCCCCGACTGGTCGACCCGCATGCCCAACATGGCGACCCTCGCCGCCGCCGGAGAAGCCGAGCTCAAGAAGGCCTTCCCCACCCTCGGCGGCGCCACCTCCGTCTCCACAGGCGACGAAACCTGGCGCAGCGCCACCGACCTCGGCTCCATCGCAGGCATCGGCCGCAGCGCCCTCCCCCTCAACAACAACTTCCTCCCCTTCAGCGTCTACGCCTTCGCCGTCCGCGAGCTCAAGGGCGACGCCCGCCTGGGCGTCCAGCAGGGACTCGTCTACGGCCCGCTCGAAGACTTCCAGGGCAGCCGCTACTACTTCCGAATCACCGCCGTCCGCGAAGAGGGCCCCCCCGCTTCGCTCGACGAGGTCCGCGATCAGGTCGTGAAGAACGTGCAGACGCTCAAGGGCGTCGACCTCCTCCGCCAGCAGGCCCAGGTCTACAAGGACCGCGCCGCCGCCGACGGCCTCGCCGCCCTCGGCAACTCGCTCACCATCCCCGTCCGCTGGGGCATCGAAGTAACCCCTCAGATGGTCCGCTCCGGCGCGGGCTCCACCGTCCCCGACCCTCTGCTCGACTCCCCCGAGGTCCGCGACGCTGTCCTCGCCCTCGCCCGCCAGATCGATCCCCGCGTCCCCGCCGAAGAAATCGACGCCGCCGAGCGCACCCTCGCCGTCGTCGCACCCAAGGCCGGCGCCCTCGCCGTCATCCAGATCACCCGCTGGCGCCCCATGACCACCGAGCAGTTCCGCACCAACATGGGCCGCATCGCCGGCCACGCCGCCCGGGATTCCGACATCATCCAGCTCGCCGTCGAGCCCTTCTCCTTCCAGAGCGTCTCGGCACGCATGGGCTACAAGCCCGCCGCCGACTTCGCCGCCCAGCAGGAAGACCCCGAAGCCGCCGAGCCCGCCACGGAGCCCGCTCCTAAGCCCGCCGCCCAGCCCGCCGGATGACGTCCGCGCCGCCGACCACCGCTACGATCCGCGCGTGACCTTCCTCCTCGAAACCATCAGGCTGGGCCTCGCAAACCTCAGGCTCCACGTCCTCCGATCGGTCCTCACCGCCCTGGGCATCATCCTGGGCGTCACCGCCGTCATCACCATGGTCTCGATCGGTGAGGGCTCGAAGCGCTCCGCGCTCCAGCAGCTCGAGCAGCTCGGCGCCAAAAACATCATCATCCGCTCCGTCAACCCGCCCCAGAGCATCCAGCAGCAGTCCGGGCAGCGACGCTCATGGCGCGCCCGCTACGGCCTCACCCGCCAGGACCTCGACAACGTCCGCGCCGCATTCCCCTGGGCCGAAGCCATCGTCCCCACAAAGGACGTCGGCTCACAGCTCCTCCGCGAGAACCTCCGCATCCAGAGCCAGACCTTCGGCACCACGCCACAGTTCCAGCAGGCCGCCAACCTCCGCGTCGCCCGAGGCCGCTACCTCACCCAGGCCGACCTCGACGACGCGCTCGACGTCGCCGTCCTCGGACACGAAGTCGCACGCAAGCTCTTCCCCTTCGACGACCCGCTGGGAAACACCTTCCGCATCGACGCCAAGGTCTTCACCGTCGTGGGAGTCCTCGCACCCGTCGGCCTCTCCGGAGGCGCGGGCGCCGCACTCGTGGGCCGGGACCTCAACCTCGACGCGCACATCCCCCTCACCACCGCCCGCATCCGCTTCGGCGACAGCGTCTTCCGAGGCGGCTCCGGATCCTTCTCCGCCGAAGACGTCCAGATCCGTGAGATCTACTTCACCTCCGCCTCCCGCGAGACCGTCCTCGTCGACGCCGCCATGCTCCGCCGCGTCATGGACACGCGCCAGGGCGGCTCCAAGGACATCCAGATGATCATCCCCTACGAGCTCCTCGAAAACGCCAAACGCGCCGCACTCACATGGCAGCTCGTACTCGCCGCCATCGCAGGCATCTCACTCCTCGTGGGCGGCATAGGCATCATGAACATCATGCTCGCCTCCGTCACCGAACGCACACGCGAGATCGGCATCCGCCGCGCACTCGGCGCCACCCAGAAGCACATCATCTGGCAGTTCCTCGTCGAGACAGGCGTCCTCTCCGCCGTCGGCGGCCTCATAGGCGTCGCTCTGGGCATCACGCTCTCCATCCTCCTGGGCCTCGGCGCTCAATACTTCTTCGAGCAGGCCACCGTCAGCACGCAGCTCACAGGCTGGTCCATCGCCCTCTCATTCTCTGTCGCCACCGCCACCGGACTCATCTTCGGCATCTACCCCGCACTCAAGGCCGCCAAGCAGGACCCCATCGTCGCCCTCCGTCACGACTGATTTTTCATCGCGCCCCGCCCCACACCCGCACACCCCCACACCCGCACCCCCCCGCCCCGCACCCCTACCCTCGCCCGTGAACAAACCCCGCAAGCCATTCAAACGTCAGGGCCCCGCCGCCCCCTCCGCAGGCCCGCGCAAGGGACGCCCCTTCGCCGGCCCCCCCAGCGGCCCCCGCGGCCCGCGCCCCGGCAACCGGCCCTTCGGCCCGCCCCAGCCCGCCGTCGACCCCGCCCGCGACCGCGCCCTCCGCGCCGTCGCCTCCCAGGTCCGCCGCTTCCCCGACCTCCAGATCGACGCCCTCGACACCCAGGAACTCTCAGACCTCGACGCCGCCTTCGCCCACGCGCTCTACGGCGCCGTCATCAGCCGCTGGCTCACCCTCCGCTTCATCCTCGAATCCCGCCTCAACCGCCCGGACCTCCGCCCCGCGCCCGCCGCCGCCGCCGCACTCCTCGTCGGCGCCGCCCAGATCCTCCTCCTCGACCGCGTGCCGATCCACTCCGCCGTCGACACTTCCGTCGAGTGGGTCAAGAACGCCGGCACGCCCGGCGCCGGCCGAATGGTCAACGCCGTCCTCCGCGCCGTCGCAGACCTCATCCCCGAAGGCGGCAAGCAGCGACGCGACACCATCACCGACGCCGCCGACGAGCTCCCCATGCCCGACGGCTCGGCCCTCGTCCTCGCAAAGCCCGTCCTCCCCACCGACCCCGTCCAGCGACTCTCCGTCGCCACCAGCTGCCCCGCGGACCTTATCCGCGCCTGGTCACGCGACCGCGGCATGCGCGAAGCCCGCCGACTCGCGCTCCATTCGCTCATCGCCCCGCCCGTCATCCTCAACACCGCCTTCGCCGCCGCTCCGCTCCCCCCCGAGTGCGCCCCGCACGACAGCCCCGGACATCACGTCTACACAGGCACGCACGAACAGCTCGCCCAGCTCCTCCAGTCCCGCCGCGACATCTGGGCCCAGGACCCCGCCTCCTCGCTCGCCGTCGCCACCGCGGGCGATCTCAAGCCCTCTCTCGTCGTCGACGCCTGCGCGGGCCTCGGCACCAAAACCCGCCAGCTCGCCGCCATGTTCCCCGACGCCGACATCCTCGCCGCCGACGTCGACCTCGTCCGCGTGCAGACGCTGAGGAGCGCCACCGCCGGCACGCGCGTCACCGTCGTCCCCTATCAGAAGCTCATCGACTACGCCGGCAAGGCAGACCTCGTACTCCTCGACGTCCCCTGCTCCAACACCGGGGTCCTCGCCCGCCGCGTCGAAGCCCGCTACCGCTTCGACCGGGAGAACACCGAGAAGCTCGCCTCCACCCAGCGGCAGATCATCGCCGACTCCATCCGCCTCCTCAGACCCGGCGGACGAATCCTCTACTCAACCTGCAGCCTCGACGCTTCCGAGAACCGCGCACAGGCCGACTGGGCCTCGCGCTGGCACGGCCTCCGACTCGCCCGCGAACACGACCGCGCGCCCCAAGGACTCCCGGGAGATCCCCCCGCGCGCTACACCGACGGCTCGTACGCCGCACTCCTCGAATGACACGCTCGATCCACGCCCCACGCCCGCGCTCCCGCACCGACGCCGCCAACCCGCCGCCCACGCTCGGCATTTCCGCGACGCCCCCGCGCGTGTTAGCATGCACCGCGGGCGGCCCACGCAAGTTCACCAGAGACACCGCATGAATCTGTTCGAGATCCTGAGCCCGGCGTGCATCCGCGTGCCGCTCGCCGCGACCGAGAAGAAGGCCGCGATCGACGAGCTCGTCGACATGCTCGCCGCCGCCGGAAAGGTCACCGACCCGCCCGTGCTCAAGGACGCCGTCTGGGCAAGGGAGACCACCCGAACCACGGGCATCGGCCACGCGCTCGCAATCCCCCACGGCAAGGCGCTCGGCGTCCCCAACCTCTGCATGGCCATCGGAAAGCCCGCTCAGCCCATCGAGTTCAACGCTATCGACGGCAAGCCCGTCCGACTGATCGTTCTGCTCGCCAGCCCACTCGACCGCACAAACGACCACATCCAGGCCCTCGCCAAGGTCAGCCGCCTCATGGCCTCCGAAGAGTTCCGCAACCGCATCTACGCCGCGGACTCCGCGGAGCAGATCATGGAGCTCCTCCAGCGCCATGAAACCACCACCGCCGTCGCCGCTCCCGCCAAACGCTGACCGGGACGACTTATACTCCGCCGCTTGCTTTGAGCGCGCTCCAACGCAGCCGCCGACCGGCGGAAAGGGATGATTCGTGCAGGCCGCACGCGTGACCAGACCAATCGAAGTGCCAATCTCGGCTCAGACCGCAACACACACCGATCCGCGCCTCCTCGACCTCGAGCAGGCCACGCGGACCCTCGCGCCCGTCGAAGAGTTCATGGAGCGCGCCCTCGACTCGCTCGACCTCCCCTCAAACCTCCTCGAAGCCACCCGCTACGCGCTCCTCGGAGGCGGCAAGCGCCTCCGCCCCCTCCTCGTCCTCTACTCGGGCCTCGCCTCGGGACACCCCATCGACCGCGCCGTCCCCGCCGCCGCCGCCGTCGAGATGGTCCACGCATTCAGCCTCGTCCACGACGACCTCCCCGCTCTCGACAACGACGACACTCGCCGAGGAAAACCCACCGTCCACAAGGCCTGCGGCGAAGCCATGGCCATCCTCGTGGGCGACGGCCTCATGAGCATGGCCTTCCAGATCCTCACCCTCCACTACCCACCCCCCATCGCCGGCCGCCTCTGCCGCGAGCTCGCCGCAGGCTCCACCGCCATGATCGCCGGACAGGTCCTCGACACCCTGGGCGGCTTCGCCGCCGACACCACCCCCCGCCGACGACTCGAGCTCGTCCACCGCAACAAGACCGGCGCACTCATCCGCGCCTCCTGCCGGATGGGACCCATCGCCGCGGGACTCCCCGACTCAGACCCCCGCCTCGCCGCACTCACCGCCTACGGCGACGCCGTCGGACTCATGTTCCAGATCGTCGACGACCTCGTCGACGTCCTCCAGACCTCAGACCACGCCGGAAAACGCACCGGCAAGGACAGCGACGCCGGAAAGCTCACATACCCCGGCGTCCTCGGACTCGAAGAGTCCGCAAAAGAAGTCGAACGCCTCAGGCTTCTCGCACGAACCTGTCTCGAGCCCTGCGGCACGGACGCCGCCCCGCTTGCCCAGCTTTCCGACTATCTCGCCGTCCGCACACGCTGAACGACGAATCCCCGCATCCCAAACTATCATCTGACGAAATCGTCCACGGAGCACCGGATGCCCCACCTGCCCGCCATACAGACACCCGCCGACATCAAGCGCCTCTCCCTCGACCAGCTCGGAGAGCTCGCCCAGGAGATCCGCGAGGCCATCTTCAACCAGGTCTCGAAGGTGGGCGGGCACCTCGCTCCGAACCTCGGGGTCGTCGAGCTCAGCATCGCCCTCCACTACGTCTTCGACTTCGGCCACGACCGGCTCCTCTTCGACGTCGGCCACCAGTGCTATCCGCACAAGCTCCTCACCGGCCGCGCTCCCCTCCTCCCCAACCTCCGCACACGCAAGGGAATGGCGGGCTTCCCCGAGCCCCGTGAGTCGCCCTACGACCTCTTCTCCGTCGGACACGCCGGCACCGGAATCTCCACCGCCGTCGGCATGGCCCGCGGCGACACCCTCAACGGCGAAGGCTTCGACCCCGCCTCCAACCGCGCCGGACGCCGCGTCGTCACCATCATCGGCGACGCCTCCATCGTCAACGGCCTCGCAATGGAAGGCCTCAACGGCGCCGGAACGCTCAAGCGACAGTTCCTCGTCGTCCTCAACGACAACGGCATGTCCATCAGCAAGCCGCAGGGCGCCGTCGCCGCATACTTCGACCGCGTCCGCATCAACCCCCTCTACGGCGACATGAAGAAGGCCGCCCGCAAGGTCCTGGGCAACCTCCCCGGAGGTTCGCTCGTCGAGGACGCGTACCACCGCATGGGCGAAGCCGCCAAGGCCGCCTTCTGCGAAGACGCATGGTTCGACCACTTCGGCCTCGTCACCGTCGGACCCATCGACGGTCACGACCTCCCCACCCTCGTCGAGTTCCTCAGCGAAGCCCGCGACTTCGACCGTCCGATGGTCCTGCACGTCAAGACCGTCAAGGGCAAGGGCTACCGCTTCGCCGAGGGAGACTCCACAACCTTCCACTCTCCCGCCGCCTTCAACTACGACCCGGATTCCTGCCGCGTCGAGCTCAAGAAGGAAGGCCGCTCCTTCACCACCGCCTTTGGTGAAGCGCTCGCTGACCTCATGGCCCGCGACGAGAAGGTCCTCGCCTGCACCGCCGCCATGCCGGGCGGCACGGGCGTCGACAAGGTCCTCCCCAGGTTCCCCGACCGAACCTTCGACACCGGCATCTGCGAGAGCCACGCCATGGACATGATGGCAGGCCTCGCCAAGACCGGCTGGAAGCCCTTCTTCGCCGTCTACTCGACCTTCCTCCAGCGCGCCTTCGACCAGGCCTTCCAGGAGGTCTCGCTCCAGGGCCTCGCCGTTCGACTCTGCCTCGACCGAGCGGGACTCGTTGGCGGAGACGGCGCCGTCCACCACGGCTTCTGCGACATCTCCATCCTCCGCGTCCTTCCCAACGCCGCCATCATGGCCGCCGCCGACGAACCCTCGCTCAAGGCCGCCCTCGAGTTCATGCGCACGTACGACGCCGGCCTCTCCTCCGTCCGCTACCCCCGCGACAACTGCTCCACGGCCCTCGAATCCTTCGGCCCCTGCCCCCCCTTCGAGCTGGGCCGCGCCCGGCCCCTCATCACCCACGACCGGCCCGACGTCGCAGTCCTCGCCTTCGGCACGATGACCATCTCCGCCCACGAAGCCATCCGCCAGCTCGGCCCCGAAGTCCGCGCTGCCCTCTACGACGCACGCTTCGCCAAGCCCATCGACACCGCCCTCATCTCCGACCTCCTCTCACGCAACATCCCCATCGTCACCGTCGAGGACCACAGCATCCAGGCCGGCTTCGGCGCCGCCGTCGTCGAGGCCGCCGCCGACATGGGCCTCAACGCCGGCCTCATCACGCGCATGGCCCTCCCCGACTCCTGGATCTATCAGGACAGCCGCGCCGACCAGCTCAAGGAAGCCGGCCTCGATCCCGCCTCGATCGCCGCGACCATCCGCCGCGTCGCCTCCGGAGAGCCGCAGGCCACCGCCCCCGCCGCCGTCGTCGAGGTCCGCAGGCCCGCCGCCCGCGCCGTCCGCAACTGATCCCGCACGCTGCGCAGCCGACCGCGGAGCTCACGTCCGATGCCACGCTCCGTCCTGCTGCTCATCAACCGCACAAAGCCGCAGGTCGTCGACGCTCTGCCCGAGATCCGCGCGCTCATCTCAACCCACGGCCGCCTCGCGCTCGAGCTCGACGCAACCCCCGAGCCCATCACCGACACCCGCGGCGCCGACATCATCTTCGTCCTCGGAGGCGACGGCACACTCCTCGCACAGGCCCGACGCTGCGTCGACCTCCAGCTCCCCTTCCTCGGAGTCAACTTCGGCAACCTCGGCTTCCTCGCCGAGTTCGACCTCCCCATGCTCCGCCAGCAGGCCCAGTCGATCCTCAGCGGCGCACGACTCGACCTCCGCGAACGCATGCTCATCCGCGCCGAGCTCACGCGCGGCTCGCCCCCCGACCGCGCCGTCCCCGTTTTCACCAACATCGCACTCAACGACTGCGTCGTCACCGCGGGCCCCCCATACCGCATGATCGAGATCGGCCTCCGCATCGACGGCGAAGAAGGCCCCGCCTTCCGAGGCGATGGCGTCATCGTCTCCACCCCCACAGGCTCCACCGCCTACAGCGTCTCCGCCGGCGGCCCCATCGTCTCACCCGACGCCCCATCCCTCTCCATCACCCCCATCGCCGCCCACTCGCTCGCCTTCCGCCCCATCATCGTCCCCCCCACCAGCACCGTCGAGCTTCACATCCGCCGCGCCAACGCCGGCTGGCCCGCCGACAGCCAGCAGGGAACCACCCTCGTCCTCGACGGCCAGGTCCACCAGCTCATCCGACCCGGCGACCGCGTCACCATCCACAAGCACGACAAAACCATCCGACTCGTCCGCAACCCCGGCGTCAGCTACTGGCGAACCCTCCTCCGCAAGATGCACTGGGCCGTCAACCCCGGCGCGTCAGACCCCGCCGCCAGCTCCGGCTCATAACCCCTCTTCCCACCTTCACACCCGCTCACCCTGACCGCCCCTCTCGGGCGGATTCTGATCGGGTGAATTTTCGCACGCCACGCGCTTTTGCGCTGGCAATCCCGCCGCCCCGGGGTATCTTCCAACCGTTGAGAAGAGGAGCCCTGCCAGAGGGCTTTCGGAGGTAGGGAAGAGATCGCCGAAAGGCGGCACACGTCACCCCGATCTGGCAGGAAGCCTGAGGTACGCCTCGGGCGGGGAAGCGGACTCGGTCGTGGCCGACCGGCGTCCGACACACGTCGATGAGAGGCCTAGGAACCTCTCGTCAATAGGGGGACTGGCGGTGAGGCCTGCCGCCAACCTCTCGCACGCGTGACCTGCGCGTGTGGCAGAAGCGCTGACCGCCGAAAGGCGGTCTTCGCTTTTTTGGACCCGCGAACGGCGCCCCGCGCCCCGCCCGCCCATCACCCCGCGGCGGCCCTCGAAACCAATCGAGCAGGGCCTCCCGAACCCCCCGCTACCATCCCCGCCCCATGATCGACCTCAAAGCCCTGCGCGAGGACCCCCAGCGCTTCATCGACGGCGCCCGCAAGAAGAACGTCGCCGTCGACTTCGACCGCCTGCTCGAGCTCGACCGCCTCTGCCGCGCCGCCCAGACCGAGGCCGAGGCCGCCCGCGCCGAGCAGAACCGCATCGCCAAGGAATCGGGCCCCGCCCTCGGCAAGCTCGGTGCCCAGCTCAAGACCGCCGCCGCCGACGCACGCGCCGACATCGAGAAGCAGATGGAGGAGCTCCGCGCCCGCCCCGCGGCGCTCAAGGAAAAGGCCGCCGCCGCCGACGCCAAACTCAGCCAGCTCGCCCCGGAGCTCGAGCGCATCCTCCTCACCGTCCCGCTCCCCCCCGACCCCGACGTCCCCGTCGGCTCCTCCAGCGACGACAACGTCGAGCTCCGCCGCTGGAGCCCGCCGAACTTCGACCCCTCCCGCTCCTTCCGCGAGCAGCGCGGCTTCAGCCCGCGCTCCCACATCGAGCTCTGCGACAAACTGGGCCTCGTCAGCTTCGAGCGCGGCGTCAAGATGGCCGGCTCACGCTCCTACGTCCTCACAGGCGCCGGCATGCGCCTCCACCAGGCCGTCCTCCGCTTCGCATACGACTTCATCTGCGACCGCCACGGCTTCACCGCCATGAGCGTCCCCGTCATCGTCCGCGAAGAATGCATGATCGGCACGGGCTTCTTCCCCGCCGGCCGCGAACAGACCTACCTCATCGAGGAAACCCGCCGCGGCGAGGCCCACGACCTCTTCCTCACGGGCACGGGCGAGGTCGGCCTCATGGGCGCCTACGCCGACGAGATCCTCGACGAAGCCGCCCTCCCCCTGAAACTCGCCACCGTCAGCACCTGCTTCCGCCGCGAGGCCGGCGCCGCCGGTCGCGACACCGCCGGCCTCTACCGCATCCATCAGTTCGACAAGGTCGAGCAGGTCGTCATCTGCCGCGCCGACGAGGCCGAAAGCCGCGCCTGGCACCGCCGCATGATCGGCATCGTCGAGGAGCTCCTCCAGGCCCTCGAGATCCCCTACCGCCTCCTCCAGTGCTGCACGGGAGACCTGGGCGTCAAGAACGCCGACATGGTCGACATCGAATCCTGGATGCCCGGTCGGGGCGACATCGTGGACGGCGCTCCCGCCGGCGCCTTCGGCGAGACCCACAGCGCCAGCCGCCTCTACGACTACCAGTGCCGCCGCCTCTCCATGCGCTACAGGCCCGGAGGCGCCGCCGGCAAGGGCCCCACAACCTTCTGCCACTCCCTCAACAACACCGTCATCGCCTCCCCCCGCGTCCTCATCCCCATCCTCGAGAACCACCAGAACGCCGACGGCTCCGTCACCGTCCCCCCCGTCCTCCGACCGCACATGGGCGGCCTCGAACGCATCGGCTGATCACCGACCCCGCGCTCGCCGCGCGCAGCTACGCACCTCTCAACCCAGCGCTCACTCCGTGCGCACGGCCGGCCCCGCCCCGCGCCGCGGCGCATCACGCCCCGCGATTTTTCTCCGCGCCCCTCCGATCCCGCTCCAGCACCGCATTTTCCGCCCCCGCGGACGCGCCCCACGCCGCACCCCCGGGGCCTCCCCCGCACGCCCCGCGCTCTCTGTGCGCGCGCCGCAGTCCGCGCATCCATCTGTGACGGGATCACCGCCGGGAGCGGCCGTCACACGGGCCGGGCCGACTGCAGCGCGCCCAGCCCCGAACCTCCCGGCACGCGCGACCCGTGCAAGCGGAAGTCCCGCAAAGGTCGCACCCACCGCCCATGCATGGGCTTACGCCAGACCCGATCCGCCTCACAGCCTCACAGCCTCAGCGCTTCACAGCCTCACAGCTGCACCGCACCGCCTCCCCCAGCCTTCACCATCACCGCGCCGCACGCCGCGTCCGCTCGACTTCCCGGGCGAAGCTCTCGACCGCCAGCACCAGCGCCGGCGCCGTGAGTCCGTTCCCGGGGGCGTCGGCGGGAACGAGCACCTTGACGACCTCGCGCTTCGCGACAGCCGCCTCGGCCTCGCTCAGACCGGACTGCTCGATGTCGCCGAACACCGCCGCGCACGCGGCGAACGCCCGGTACACCATGTCGTCCGGCGACAGCCGCGCCACGCGCTGTCCGTACTCGACCGCGTCGAACTCCGCGCGGTCGGGAGCCATCTCCAGCCCGCGCAGATCCGCGGCCAGCGCCCCGCGATACTGCGCGGCGTCGCGCTCCAGCGCGTCCAGCCCCTCCAGCACCGCGCGGACAAGCTCGGGCTTCAGACGCGGCAGCGCCACCTCGCGCTGTCCCTCTGCGTCCGAACGCTCATCAACCAGCAGCGTGCTCCCGCTCAGTCCCTCGACCCGCTCCGCGTTCGACTGGCTGCGCGTACCGATCGCCAGCCGCTCCAGGAATTGCCGGAGCGTCGCGTCCGGAACAGGCTGCGTCGGCACCTCGGGCTGGTCCAGGTCCACGAACCGCGGCACAGCGGTGCCCAGCCCGTCGCTCCCTGACCCGCTCCCTCCACCACCATCCGGCGGGGGCGGGGGCGGTGGCGGCGGCGGCGGCGGCGGCGGCGGCGGTGGCGGCGGCGGCGGCGGTGGCGGCG
>JANRJV010000036.1:0-49711 GCA_033763795.1 Planctomycetota bacterium | reverse complement strand
CATCACCGTGAACAACGTGCCCATCAACGCGTCGCAGCCCGACGCGGCGAACCTGATCTGCACGCTCGACCGCGCGTACGCCAGCGGCGAGGAGTTCCTGCTGCGGGTCGAGTACTCCGGCTTCCCGCAGAACAACGGCTTCGACTCGATCGTCTTCACAACGCAGGGGGGCCAGCCTCTGGTCTCCACCCTCAGCGAGACCGAGTTCGCCTACACGTGGTGGCCCACGAAGGACGACAACCGCGACAAGAGCACCGCCGACATGCGGTACACCGTGCCGTCGAGCCTGTCGGTCGCCGCCAACGGCAAGCTGATGAGCGTCACGCCCGTCGCCGGCGGGCGCAGCGAGTGGTACTGGAAGACGGAGTACCCCACCGCGACGTATCTCTACTCGTTCAGCACGACGAACTACGCACGGTTCAGCTCGACGTACGACTGGGGCGGCGGCGTGATGCCCCTGGAGTTCTTCATCTATCCCAACTCGAACACGGAGCAGAACCGCAACGGCTGGCTGCTCTGCCGCGACATGCTCGCGACCTTCCGCACGATCTACGGCCTCTACCCCTTCATCAACGAGAAGTACGGGATCTACCAGTTCGCCTTCGGCGGGGGCATGGAGCATCAGACCATCACCGGGCAGGGGGGCTTTTCGGAGTCGCTCACCGCCCACGAGCTGGGCCACCAGTGGTGGGGCGACATGATCACCTGCGCCTCGTGGAACCACATCTGGCTGAACGAGGGCTTCGCGACCTATTCCGAGGCCCTGTGGCTGGAGCGCAAGCCCGGCAGCACGGGCCTGCCGGCGCTGCACTCGGCGATGGCCTCACGCCGCCCGTCGCTCGCGACGACGCTGAGCGTCTACATCCCCGAGCCCCTGGACAACGCCGACCTGAACCGGATCTTCTCGACCAGCCTCTCGTACCGGAAGCCCGCGTGGGTGCTGCACATGCTCCGGCGCGTGGTGGGCGACGCGACGTTCTTCGCGATCCTCGCCGAGTACCGCGCGCGGTTCGAGTATCAGAGCGCGACGACCGACGACTTCCGCCAGGTGTGCGAGGACGTGTCGGGGCTCGACCTGTTCCGGTTTTTCGATCAGTGGATCTACAAGGGCGGGTACCCCGCCTACTCGCGCGCGTGGAGGCAGGTTACGGTCAACGGCCAGACCTACATCGAGGTCTACCTCCGCCAGACGCAGTCCGCCGCCCTGCCCACCTTCGCGATGCCCATGGACATCGTCGTCACGCCCGTCTCGGGCGCGCCGTTCACCCGCGTGGTCCAGAACGACGCCCGGACGGAGTGGTTCCTGCTCCCGGTGTCCTCGGGCGTGAGCACGGTGCAGTTCGACCCGACGCCATGGATCCTCTCCTCGGCGAACAGCTCGACCACCTTCGTCGAGGGCCCGCCCGCGATCGTGCGGACGGTGCCGGAGCCGGGCGCGACGCTCGAACCCGGCGCGGTGTCCGCGGTGGATGTGTTCTTCCACAAGTCCGTGTCGGTGCCCGCGGGGGCGGTCACGGTCAGCGGCGTGGCGCAGGGGCCCGTCGCGGGAACGCTGGCGTACGACCCGACGACCCGCCGCGCCCGGCTGAGCTTCGCCCAGCCGCTCGCCCCGGATACGTACACGGTGCGGGTGCTCGATTCGGTCACGGAGACGGCCTCGGGCAAGGCGCTCGACGGCGAGCTGGCGTCCCCGTCGGTCCCGTCGTTCCCCTCGGGCAACGGCGAGCCGGGCGGCATCGCGTCGTTCACCTTCCTCGTGCCGCCGGCCTCGTGCCCGGGCGATGCGGACGGCGACGGCGACCGGGACTTTGCCGACATCTCCAGCGTGCTGCAGTTCTTCTCGACGGTCTACACCCCGTCGACCGGGCCCGGCGACGCCAACGCTGACGGCACGGTCGATTTCCAGGACATCACGCAGGTCCTGACCGCGTTCGGGCAGGCGTGCCCCTGAGCCTTGCGTCGGCAGCCGCGGCCGCGTTGACGGGGCCGCGGGAGGGGCGATGATGTAGACATGCCCGCCCCGGTCCAGCAGCCGCCCGCTCCGCCGCCCGCCGGGGAGCTCGAAGCGCTCTACGACGAGCTCACCGAACTTCGGGAGGAGATGACGGAGCTGGAGCGGCAGCTCGAGCCCGGGCTCGCCGAGATCCCCGGGCCGCAGCGTGAGAGCGCCGTCAATCTCGTTCACTACCTGGCGCTGCGACGCCGGGACATCCGCCGGCTGCAGGCGCGGCTGACGGCGGCGGGGTTCTCGTCCCTGGGCCGGGCCGAGGCGCGGGTCGCCGCGAGCGTCGACGCGGTGCGCGGACTCGTCGCAGGGCTGCTCGGCGAACGGTGGGAAGCGCGCCCCAAGGCGCCGGTCGAGCCGGCATCGACGGCGCTGGAGCGGCACACGGCGGCGCTCCTGGGTCCCCGGCCCGCGACGCGGCGCGTGCGCATTATGGTGACGCTTCCGAGCGAAGCGGCCGACGACCCGGAGCTGTGCGCCTCGCTCGTGCACCACGGGATGGACGTGGCCCGCATCAACTGCGCGCACGACGACGCCCTGACGTGGGAGCGCATGATCCGGAACGTGCACGCGGCGCCGCGGCCCGGGGGCCGGCCCTGCCTCGTGATGATGGACCTGGCCGGGCCCAAGCTGCGGACGGGGCCCATCGAGCCGGGGCCCCGCGTGCTGAAGTGGTCGCCCACGCGCGACGCGCTGGGCCGCGTCGTGCGCCCGGTGCGGCTGAGGCTCACGCCGCCGGGGTGGGCGGGCCGGGCCTCGGCGTCGGAGACGCTGCTCCCGGTGAGTGACGGGCGATGGCTCGCCGCGCTGGGGCCGGGCGACCGCGTGACGGTCACGGACCTGCGTTCGCGGGGGCGGGACATGACCGTCCTCGAGCGCACGGAGGACGGCTGCGTCCTCGCCGAGACGACCAAGTCCGCGTACGTGACGATGGGGTCGCGGCTGCACGCGCGGTCGAGCGCGACGGACGCCGCGGTGGGCCAGGTCGAGCCGCTGGAGCAGGCGATCCTGCTGAACCGGGGCGACACGCTGATCCTGCGCCGCGACGACCTCCCGGGCCGACCGGCCCGCGACGGCGAGCCGGCGTCGATCGGATGCCTGATCCCCGAGGTGCTGCTGGACGTGCGCGTGGGAGAGCGGCTGTGGTTCGACGACGGGAAGATCGGGGGGGTGGCGCGCGAGGTCGCCGACCGGGGCCTCGCCGTGGAGATCACGCACGCGCCCTCGCAGGGCGAGCCCCCCGCCAAGCTGCGCGCCGACAAGGGCATCAACCTGCCCGACACCGCCCTCCGGCTGACGGCGCTCACGGAGAAGGACCGGGCCGACCTGCGCTTCGTCGCGCGGCACGCGGACGTCGTGGCGCTCTCGTTCGTGCAGCGCGTGTCGGACGTCGATGAGCTCCGGGCCGCGCTGGGGGCCCTGACGAGCGATCCGCCGGGACTGGTCCTCAAGATCGAGACCGAGCGTGCGTTCCGCCGGCTGCCCGAGCTGCTGCTGGCGGCGATGCGCTCGCCGCGCACGGGCGTGATGATCGCGCGGGGCGACCTGGCGGTCGAGGTGGGGTACGAGCGGATGGCGGAGGTGCAGGAAGAGATGCTGTGGCTGTGCGAGGCGGCGCACATGCCGGTCATCTGGGCGACGCAGGTTCTGGAGACGCTGGCCAAGACGGGCAGGCCCTCGCGGGCGGAAGTGACGGACGCGGCGATGGGCGAGCGGGCCGAGTGCGTGATGCTGAACAAGGGGCCCTTCGTGGGCGACGCCGTGCGCACGCTCGACAACATCCTGCGGCGGATGGAGGCGCACCAGTTCAAGAAGAGCCCGCTGCTCAGGCCCCTGCGCGTGGCCGGGGCGCCCGAGGCCCGGCCCACGGCGTGACCGCGCGTTAGGATCAGAGGTGTGAACACGCCCGCCGACGCATCGCGCCCGCTCGTTGGGATCATCATGGGGTCGGTCTCCGACTGGGAAACGATGGCCCACGCGTCGTCGACGCTCGGGGCGCTGGGCGTCGCGCACGAGACGCGGGTCGTGAGCGCGCACCGCACGCCCGACCTTCTCTTTGAGTACGCGGCCGGGGCGCAGCGGCGGGGCCTGCGGGTCATCATCGCCGGGGCGGGCGGGGCGGCTCACCTGCCGGGCATGTGCGCCGCCAAGACCGAGCTGCCCGTGCTGGGCGTGCCGGTCGAGAGCGCGATGCTGCGGGGGGTCGACTCGCTGCTCTCGATCGTGCAGATGCCGGCGGGCGTGCCCGTGGGGACGCTGGCGATCGGCCGGGCCGGCGCGATCAACGCGGCGCTGCTGGCCGCCGCCATTCTTGCGCACGATCACGCCGACGTGGCGGCGGCGCTCACGAAGTATCGCGCCGAGCAGACGCGGCGGGTGCTGGATCAGCCCGACCCGCGGGCGTCGGGCGCGGCGCAAGGCGGGCCCGGGCTGGCATGAGGAACACCCTCGTCGCGGTGCTGGGCGGCGGGCAGCTCGGGCGCATGCTGGCGCTGGCGGGCGTGCCCATGGGTGTGCGCTTCCGCTTTCTTGATCCGGACCCGGCGTGCCCGGCGCGCGACGTGGGCGAGCTCATCGTCGGCGCCTACGACGACGAGGCGGCCTTGGCGCGGCTCGTGCGCGGCGCGACGGTCGCCACGGTCGAGTTCGAGAATGTGCCCGCGAGCGCGGCCCGCGCGCTGGCGGGACGGGTGCCTTTCTTCCCGGGGGAAGCGGCGCTCGCCGCGGCGCAGGAGCGCCTGAGCGAGAAGGTCCTGCTGCAGTCCCTGGGCATCCCGACGCCGCGCTTCGCCGCGGTTGAAACGCGACCCGGGCTCGACGCGGCGGCCCGGTACTGCGGCCTGCCGGCGGTGCTCAAGACGCGCCGCCTGGGGTACGATGGCAAGGGGCAGTTCGTCATCCGGGACGCAGCGGGGGTGCAGGAAGCGTGGGACGTGCTGGGGGGCGTGCCGCTGATCCTTGAGCAGTTCGTGCCGTTCGACCGCGAGGTATCCATCATCGCCGTGCGGGCGGCGGACGGGGCAACGGCGTTCTACCCGCTGACGCAGAACCGCCACGCGCGGGGGATCCTGCGCGAGAGCATCGCGCCGGCCCCGTCGATCACGCCGCGGCTGCAGGAACAGGCCGAGTCGTACGCGCGGCTCGTGCTGGCGCGTCTGAGCTACGTGGGCGTGCTGGCGATCGAGTTCTTCGAGCAGGGCGGCACGCTCATCGCCAACGAGATGGCCTGCCGCGTGCACAACAGCGGACACTGGACGATCGAGGGGGCATCGTGCAGCCAGTTCGAGAACCACGTGCGCGCGGTGCTGGGGCTGCCGCTGGGCTCGACCGCGGCGCTGGGCCACGCGTGCATGCTCAACGTCATCGGCGCCGAGCCCGACGAGCGGGCGATCCTCGCGGTCCCCGGCGCCCGGCTGCACATGTACGGCAAAGAGCCCCGGCCCTGGCGCAAGCTGGGGCACGTGACGATCGTGGGGGCGGACGCCGCCGGGGCGGAGCGCGGTCGAGCCGCGATGCTTCCGGCGATTCACGCGGCTGATTGACGAGCGCGTCTCATGCGCCGCGCGGAGACGACGTGGGCGTCGGGAGTGATCCGCCCGGCGAGTGCTCGCCGCCCTTGCGCAGGATCCGCTCGTGCCGCGACGCCAGGAACACCGCGGAGGCGATCCACACGGCGGAGACGGCGACCGCGATGAACTCGATCGGAACGGTCTCGCTCTTGCGTGGCGTCCAGGCGCCGATGAGGTCGCCGCCGCGGTAGAGGAAGGTGTCGATGAAGCTCTTGCTCTTGTACTTCTCGTCGGGGCCCAGGGGCGTGTACAGGATCTCGCGCGAGGGGCGATCGATCGCGAAGTGCATGGATCGGCGGATCGCCTGGAAGAGGACGAGCACGGTCAGCAGAGGCCAAGCGAAGGTCGGCGCCAGCCAGACAGCCACGAAGCCCACCAGCGTCAGCGCGGGGACGAACACGAGCGCCGGCCCGACGCCCAGCGTGCTCATCAGGCGACCCGTGATCGTGAGCTGCGTGATGAGCGTGAGGATGTTGCCGGCGAGGTCGATGCGGCCGAAGAGCTCGGTGCGCTGGGCGTCCTCCGCGACGGTTTCCTTGACGATCCGCGCCTGCTCGAAGTAGAGGAACGTGGACGTGATGGTGTACGCGAGCATGTACACGCACATGCCCTGCAGATAAGGCGAGCGCGCGATGAGCACCAGCCCCTGCATGACTCCCCAGCTCGGTTCGCCGCCGCTTGCGGCCCGCTCGCGGCGCTCCGGTGAACCGCACTCGGGGCAGGCGGCGTCCGCCGCGGATGTCACGACCGTCCCGCACGCGGCGCACTCGAGCGCCCGGGCGCGCGACGTGCCGCCTAGCCCGAAGAGCCCGACCAGCTTCGACACGCAGACGACCGCCAGCTCGAGCATGACGGCGGCGATCAGCAGCATGTTGTACGGGCCGATCTCCTTGGCGAGGAACGCCGGGACGGAACTGCCCGCGATCGCGCCGAGCGTGCCGCCCACCGCGATCGGGCCGAAGAGGCGGCGTCCCTGTTCGTTCGTGAAGACGTCGGCGATGAATCCCCAGAAGACCGCGACCGCGAAGAGGTTGAAGACACTGGTCCAGATAAAGAAGGCGTAGCCCACGTTGCGCCTGCCGTGGTCGGGCAGCAACTGGAGCAGCGCGTAGAAGACCAGGATGTTCAGCGTGAAAAAGCGGTACGTCAGCGGCAGGAAGCGACGCCTCGGCACGCGCGAGACGACGAACGCGAACACCGGAGCCGCGACGAGCATCGCGACGGTCGTCCCCGTCCAGAGCCAGGGCAGCTTGTCGAGGTCGCCGCGGATTCCCAGCGCGTCGCGCAGGGGGCGCATGAGGTAGTACGAGAACAGCAGGAAGAAGAAGTAGCCGGCGGACCAGGCCGTCGGCGCCGCTTCGCCCGCTTTGAGCAGCACGAGCCGGCGGAGGAGCCGCTGCGCCGGATGACCGGTCCGGGCCGGACCGGCATGAGGCGGCGGCGATGACGGTTCGGGCGGCACGCGGGGATTTGTAACCGCGGGAGGTCGGCGGGGTTTCGCCTCAGCGGGCCGGCTCGTGCACAATGTGCACAAGGCCGCAACTCCTGACATGCGGCTCCGGTATCGCGACCCGTTGCGCCCCGTTCGGCGCTCGGAGATTCTTCCCAAAGCCCCGGAGACACTCAGATGCATACGTCCCGCCGCGACTTCGTCATGCTGACTCTTGCCGCCGGGGCCGCGGCGGTTCTGAACGGCCCGTCGCTCGCCCGGGCGGCGGTCGAAGGGAAGGCGGCCAAGCCCCTCAAGATCCTGATCCTCGGCGGGACGGGCTTCCTCGGGCCGGCGGTCGTCGAGGCGGCGCGGGCCCGCGGCCACACGCTCACCCTCTTCAATCGCGGCCGGACCGCCAAGCGCAAGGAAGAGCTCTTCGGCGAGAAGGTCTTCCCGGACATCGAGAAGCTCTACGGCAACCGCGATCCGCAGAAGCACGCCACGGACGATGACCCGACGTCACCCAAGGGCCTGACAGCGCTCGAAGGCGACCGCACGTGGGACGCCGTGGTCGACACGTCGGGCTACGTGCCGCGGATCGTCTCCGCCAGCGCCAACCTGCTCAAGGACCGCGCCCGGCACTACACGTTCATCTCCTCCGTCAGCGTCTACACGGAGAACGGCGCGCCCGGCGGCGACGAATCGCGCCCCGTGGGCACCATGAAGGACCCGACGGTCGAGGAGATGGGCCTGCAGTTCGAGAACTACGGCCCGCTCAAGGCGCTGTGCGAGCAGGCCGCGGAGAGCGCGTTCCCCGGGCGGGCCCTCAACATCCGGCCCGGGTACATCGTCGGCGCGGGCGACCCGACCGACCGGTTCACATACTGGCCCGTCCGCGCCTCCAAGGGCGGCGAGATGCTCGCGCCCGGCTCGGCGGACGACCCCATTCAGTTGATCGACGTGCACGACCTGGGCGAATGGATCGTCCGCTGCATCGAGAACAACACGACGGGCGTCTTCAACGCCCTGGGCCCGCAGACGGGCCTCACGATTGGGCAGGTCCTCGACGCGTGCGTGCAGGCCAGCGAGAACAAGCCCCAGCTCACGTGGGTCCCCGGCGCGTTCCTGGCGCAGAAGGGGGCCGGCATCGGCATGGAGATCCCGATCTGGCTGCCGCCCGAGGGCGAGACGGCGGGCTTCCACCGCTGGAAGTGCGAGAAGGCGGTCGCCGCCGGGCTGACGTTCCGGCCCGTGAGCGACACGGTGCGCGATCTGATGGCCTGGTGGAAGACGCTGCCCGAGGAACGCACGAGCAAGCTCCGCGCGGGGATGACTCCCGAGCGCGAGGCCGAGTTCCTCAAGGCTTGGAAGGAGCGGGCCGCGGGCTGACGTCCGGCGCCGGGCCTACTCGGAGCACGCCGAGCCCCAGAAGCGCAGCACGGAGCTCACGTCCGAGAACAGCACGCGCGCGTCGCCGTCGGCGTCGCCCAGCGCGCTGAGGCCCGGCTGCGGGTACGTCGCGCCCCAGTAGCGCAGCACCGTCACCACGTCCGCGAAGGTGACGGTGCAGTCGCGGTCGGCGTCGCCCGGGATGACCGGCGGCGGCGGCGGCACGAGCACCTCCCGGTCCAGAGGCCCGATCTGCCCGTCGCTGTTGAAGTCGTGCCCGCTGAAGCTGACGGCGAACGCCGGGATCCGCACCACGCCGTTGACGATGCCGTCCGCGTCCTTCGAGCCCCCGTCGAACGCGCCGACGGCGGCGTCGAAGGCCATCAGGTCGAGCTCGGTCAGGCTCCCGTCGTGGTCGAGATCGCCGAAGAAGTGCTGCCCGGCGGCGTCGGTCCAGACGTAGAGCGCGCCGCTGGGGTCCTTGAAGGCGTACGTCGTGCCCACGAGAGCCGAGATGGTCCAGTTCGACGGGTCAAGATGATCCGTCGCCAGGCGGTCGCGCCATTTGCCGGCGAGCGTCTCCGCCGGCTCCGGCACCGGGATGTACGACACGCCCTCGATCACGTCCTGCATCGCTTCGACGATCGAGACCTGGTTCGACACGTCGAGGTCGACGGGCTCCTCGGGCTGCGCGGTGAGGATCGCGGCCCCCGCGGGCGTGAGCGCGAAGCTCAGTCGCAGCGTCGTGACGTTCGCCACGGGGTCGTGCGAGAACGTGACGCTGGTGAGCGGGTCGTAGAGCCCGAAGAAGGACCCGCCGAATGCGCCGCTGATCGGCGCGTAGCCCCCGGCCCGCTGGAAGAAGCGCCCCTGCACGATCCACGTGTCGCCCGAGCCGAAGATGCTGTCGGCGTCGCCGAAGTCCTGAAGAACGGTGATGTCGTAGCAGCCGCAGAACACGAGCGAGAAGTCAACGCCCGAGCGTTCGAACTGCGGGCCGCTCTCGAACGCCTCGTCGACGGTCCAGCCGTGCACGACCTGGCGGGCGGCCAGCGGCGGGGCGAGCATCTCCCCGAAGCGGGCCGCGTTCGCGAGGTACGAGACGCGGGCCGCCTCGCCCAGCTCGCCGCCGGTGTCGACGTCCGAATCGATGTCGATGTCGATCGAGCCGTAGATCGGGCTGGGCCCGTAGCGGAAGGGCTGAAAGGGCAGCGAAGAGAGGCCCAGCGGGCCCGGCGGGTTGATCAGCCCCTGAAACGCCACCTCCAGCTGGAAGATGTCCGCGGGGTGCTCGCTCGACGCCGCGGCGTGCGCCGAGATGAGGTCGGGGAGCACCGAGCTGGGGTTGACCAGGCCGTTGTTGTTGGGGTCCGTGCGCCTGAGCTTGGGGTCGCCCGCCGGGTCGAGGAGGAGCCCGGCGCGCGCAAAGGCCGCCGACATGCCCCCAAGCAGCACGCCGACGGCGAGGACGGCGGGCTGGAGCCCGCGCGGGTTCATCGCTCGCTGATCTCGCGGACCTGCGGCTCGAGCCCCAGGCGCTCGATGCGGTAGCGCAGCGCCCCGCGGTTCAGGCCGATGAGCTTGGCGGCCAGTGACACGTTGCCGTGCGCGTGGCGGATCGCCGCGGTGATCAGCGATCGCTCCATGGCCTCGAAGGTGACGGGGCCCTGGCTGAAATCGATGGCGTGAGCCGCGCCGGATCCGACGTCGCCTCCGACCGCCGGGACGGTCGCGACCCCGCCCACGCCGTTGAGCACGGGGCCCATGCCGCTGCGCGCGGGCGCGGAGGGCATGGCCGCATGCCGCAGCACGCCCGTGGCGCGGATGCCCAGGTGCTCGGATCCGATGTGCTGCTCGTCGCAGAGGATAACCGCGCGGCGGACGGCGTTGAGCAGCTCGCGCGTGTTGCCGGGCCACGTGTGCGCCCGGATCGCCTCGCGGGCGCTCTCGGAGAGCTGCAGGCCCGGACGCCCGAACTGCTGCGCGGCCCGGGCCAGCGCCGCCTCGGCGATCAGCACGGCGTCGTCACCCCGCTCGCGCAGCGGCGGGATCTGGATTGTCAGCGCGTTGAGCCTGAAGAGCAGGTCCGAGCGGAACGAGCCGCTGACGGCCCGCTCTTCCAGGTCCTGGTTGGTCGCGGCGACGATGCGGGCCCGCACGCGCCGCTCGCGCGTGCCGCCGATGCGGCGGAAGATGCCCCGCTCCACGACCAGCAGCAGCTTCGCCTGCATATCCAGGGCCATCTCGCCCACTTCGTCGAGAAAGATGGTGCCGCCCTCGGCGAGCTCAAAGAGCCCGGGACGAGCCGCCTTGGCGTCCGTGAAGGCGCCCTGCTCATGCCCGAAGAGCTCGGATTCGATGAGGCTCGCGGGCAGCGCCGCGCAGTTCACGTGGACGAAGGGCGTCTGCTTGCCGGGCGCGCTGGACTCATGGATGTGCCGCGCCAGAACGCCCTTCCCCGAGCCCGTCTCGCCCATCAGCAGGATGGTCGGCAGCTCGCCCGTCGTTGATCCCGTGGGCAGCGGCAGGGCGGCGAAGCGCCGGCCCAGCGCCAGCGTCCGCGTCCAGGGTTCGCTGGTCCCCAGCGCCTCGCCCAACTCCCCGGAGACGCGCTGAATTCGACGGTGCAGATCGAGCTGGCCCTTCACCCGGCGGTGCTCGAGGCCGCGCGCGATCACCAGCGAGAGCTCGTCCAGCCGGAGGGGCTTCTGAATGAACTCATCCGCGCCGGCCCGCACGGCTTCGACAGCGCCTTCGACCGTCCCATACGCCGTGACCACCACGAGCAGCCCGCCGAAGCCCTCGCTCCGCAGGCGCTTGATCAGGTCCAAGCCCGACTCGCCCACCAGGTTCAGATCGGTGATGACGGCGTCGTAGTCGTCCTTGGAAAGCAGCTCGAACGCGTCTCGCAGACACTCCGCCTCCGCCCCCGCGTGGCCGTCCAACTCGAGGCTTCGGCGGATCGATGAGCGAAGGGAAGCCTCGTCTTCAACAACAAGGATGCGTGCCACTGAACAACTCCATTCATTGGCTGGGAACAGCCGATTGATTGTCTTGAGCCTGGTTGTGGGAAGCCGGAGGACCCTCCGGGAGCCAGATGAAAAAGCTCGTTCCCTGGCCAGGGGAGGATTCAACGCGGATCCGCCCGCCGTGGCCGGTCACAACCTGCTGAGCTATTGCAAGACCGATGCCAGTCCCGTCACGCTTGGTGGTGAAGTAAGGGCGGAAGATCTTTTCCAGCATGTCGGAGGGTATCCCGGCCCCTTCGTCCCGGACCACCAGCTCCCACCCCTCGGTAGGCGTTTTGCCGGTCGTGATCCAGACCCGCCCGCCTGATTTGGAGGCCTGGATGGCGTTGGTCACGATGGCGACGACCGCATGCTCCACGTGGCGCGGATCGAACGTGCCGATGGCGGTGGGGTCGCCGTGGGACACCACCAGCTCGACCCCTCTCATGCGGGCCAGCGGGCGGAGCCCCGCCGCGACGCTGTCGATCCACGGCCCGATCTCGACACGGTCCGGCACGATGTTCACCGGGCTGGTCACTTCCAGCAGGTCCGTCAGCCAGCGGTTGAAACGGTCGACGGAGGCGATGATCTCGGTCTGGTCGGCGCGGATGCCCTCGTTGTCGCGTGCGCTGCGGCGCGTCAGCTCCGCGAGGCCCCGGATCGCCGCGAGCGGGTTCCGCAGGTTATGGGCCAGCCTGCGGACGATCTCGCCGATCGCGGCCAGACGTTCGCGTTCGATGGTCTCGCGCTGCATGCGGTCGACCAGCTCGGCCATGCGGTTGACCTCGCCGCTGAGCTTGCCGAGCTCGTCGTCGGAACGGACGGGGACGCGGTGGGCGAAGTCACCCTCGCCGATTCGGACGGTGGCGAGCCGGAGCTCGCGGGCGGGTGTGATGACCCAGCGCCGGAACAGGATGACGCACAGGACCGCGAACAGGACCGACGAGGCGGTGCCCGCGTAGATGAGCGTGCGGTGGATGCGGCGGAGATCGTCGCCGTATTCGAGGATGGTGGGGGCGTCGGCGAGCACGCGCGACTCGACCGATTGGATGAGATCGCGGAGCCGCTGGTACGCGGCGACGGCCCGGGCGCCCTGGGCCGGATCGTCCGTTTCGAGCCAGCGTCGGGCCTCGTTGACGGCCTCGCGCGACTGGATCTCCAGAGCCGCGATGGCGCTCACGCCCACGGACCACGGCGCGCCGGGGCTGAGCCTCACAGCCATGACGGCGCCCTCGGTCTGGGCCGCCAGCTCGTCGAAGCCCGCGAGCCGGGCCTGGCGGGAGGCCTCGGGCCCGGCGTCGGAATGGTCGCCTCCCCGCGCGAGGTACGCGGCCTGGGCGCTGACTTTCTGGTGCACGTTGGAGAGCGCGCGGAGGATCCCGGTCGTGCGCTCGAAGGGGCGGACCAGCTCGCGCTCCAGGAAGCCGCCGAACGACAGCGCCGTCGTGAGGATGAGCCCCATCGTCAGCGCAAGCAGGCCGAGAAGGATGGCGAAGCGCGTCTGGAGCGACATGCGCGGATCCGCGGCTCACGGTCACGGCCGCGGCTGGTAGCTCCAGTTCCACGTCTGCGTCAGTGGGGAAGCGGTCGCGTGGACGCTGCCGTCGATGAGGCCGTAGTGCCCCGTGCGCGCGTGGCGGAAGGCGGGCCACCAGTACTGGCTTCTCGCGTACGGGCCCGACGGGCTGAGGCTGGGGGCCGTGAAGTGCGGCACGACGTTCCGCGCGCCGGGGATGCCGCCGTCGATCTCCCAGACGAGGGGCACGCGGCCCTGGCCCAGGATTTCGGGGCGGAGGAAGACCTCATTGAGCCGGACGCGGCCGCGCACGTCCATGGACTCCACTCGAAACAGCCGCGCGTTGAACCCCATGGAGATGTTCTGGGGCGGGGCGATCGCGTTGATGCGCTGGCAGGGCAGGTTGCGGCGGACGGTGATGTCGCCCTTCACGTCGGGACAGCGGGTCGGATCGTCGCTGGCGTCGGCGGTGCGTGTGACGACCGCGCGGCGCTCTGCGGGGGGCCAGAACTCGTCGATCCGGTATTCGCTTTCGATGAACGACTCGAGCGAGAATCGGCCGGCGCCGGCCCGGTCCTCGTCCTTGGTGCGCAGGCCGCTCAAGTCGGCGTCAGCGAAGAGGCTGAAGCTGAAGGCGATGCTGCGCACGTTCATCTGACAGCGGAAGGCCCGGGCCCGCGCCATGCCTCGGCCTAAGGCCGGCAGCAGCAGAGAGATCAGGATGGAAAGGATCGCGATCGAGATCAGGATCTCGATCAAGGTGAACCCCCTCGTGACAGGGGATCGCACTCCGCCCAAGCGGGTCTTTCTCACCTTCCCGGTCCGCACGCGAACGAACCTCCGATACGGACGTTCAATCAGTCGCGGGCAAGCTACCCGGATCCGCCGGACATGGGAAGCATGAACTCCCCAAACTCACTTTTGCGACCCGAACACAAGTCGAATCCGGACGGAGGGAGCACGATCCATCGAGCGAGGAAAGCACGGGCGGAAGGAGTCGAACCCTCAACCTCCTGATCCGTAGTCAGGTGCTCTATCCAATTGAGCTACGCCCGCAACAAAACGGACCGACGAGAATAGCGGCAGGGGAGGGGGGTCGGCAAGTGCCCGGGATGGTTTGTGGGCCCGGGCGGGCATTTTTCCTCATCCGGGCGCGGGCGGGGCAGTTGCGGGGTGGGCCCGACGGTGCAATACTGTTCGGCTCGCGCGGCGGTCGACCAATGTCGGGTAGTGATCCCCGGTCGATCGCGGCCGCGATGTTCACCCCCTGCTCGCCGACCCGGGTCCGTGTGATCTCTCGGCGCCGCCTGAAGGAGCGTTTGCGATGGCTCACTCTCTCTCCGCCCAGAAGCGCGTCCGCCAAGCCGAGAAGCGCACGGCGTACAACCGCTGGCGCACGCGTCTGCTCCGCCAGGCCCTGCGGGAGCTCAGCGAGAAGCTGCTGCACGCGCCGTACAACGACTGCGTGGAGCCCTTCCGCAAGGCGTGCGCGCTGCTCGACCGGACCGCTCAGAAGGGCGTGATCCACCGGAACACCGCCTCGCGGACCAAGAGCCGCCTGGCGCGGCGGATGAAGGTCAAGAATCTGGGCGGAGCTTCGGCTCCCGCCAAGAACTGAGGACGCAGGCGGCGCCGGTCCGGCCTTGCCGACCGTGTGCGGCGCGCCTGGTCGTCCACGCTCGTCGGGCGATCGTCTCGTGAGGCCTCTGGCGCCGGCAAGGGGGCAGTGACCGCTGGCCATGCTCGTCGCGGGTGACAGGACAGATCGCCGGGCCCGCGGGGGGGCCGTCAGTCCTCGCGACCGCGGGTACGCGTGGTGCTCGACGCGCCCGCTGCACATTCTGGTGTTCCTGCTGCCGCTCGTGATCGCCTACGAGGTCGGGTCCGCCGTCGTGCTCAGCGGGCCCGGCGGGGCGGACCTCCCCGAGCTCCGCGCCGAGCGGATGCTGGGATCGATCTTCGCCTCGCTCGGAGCCGGGGGCCTGTATTTGCCCGGCGTGCTGCTGGTCGTGGTGCTGCTCATCTGGCACCTACTCACGCGCGACAGCTGGCGCGTCCGCCCCTCGGTGTGCGGCGGGATGATCCTCGAATCGATCTTCTGGACGCTGCCGCTGTTGGTGCTGGGGCAGATGGTGTTCCGGGCGTTCGACATGGCCCCGCAGCTGGCGGCGCCCGCGCAGACAAACTCGGTGCTGGAAGCGGCCCCGGCCCACGTACGCGCCCTCTTCGCGGTGGGGGCGGGGCTGTACGAGGAGCTCGTGTTCCGGCTGATGGCGATCGCGCTGGTGCACGCCATCGCGGCGGACCTGCTCCGCGTTCCCGAGGGGCCCGCGCGGGCGTCGGCGGTATTCATCTCGGCCGTCGCCTTCGCGCTCTATCACGACGTGATGATGCCCACCGGCGGCATCGACCCCGCACGGCTGGCGGTCTTCACCTTCGCGGGCGTCTACTTCGGCACGCTCTACGTCCTCCGCGGGTTCGGGATCGTCGTCGCGGTGCACGTCCTCTACGACCTGGCGGTGCTGGTGCTGCTCACGCGCTGAGAGCCCCGGACGCGTCAGCGCTCGCGGCGCTCGATCGGGCCGCGTTCGTCGGCTTCGATGACCAGCGCGTCCGCCTCCGTCAGGAACAGCCCGTGGCCCACGACGCCGGGGATCTCGTCGAGCGACGAGGCCAGCGCGGCGAGATCGAGGCCGCCCGGCAGCTCCACATCGAGGATCGGGTTCCCGTCATCCGTGAGCACGGGGGACCCGTCCGGCGCCTCGCGACGCCCGCCCCGGAGCCCGAGCCGCTCGAGGGCCGCCGCGGTCGCCGCCATCCCGATGCGCAGCACTTCGACCGGCAGCGGCGCGCTCACGCCCAGACGATCGACCAGCTTGCTCCGCTGCACGAGGTAGACGCGGCGCAGCGAGGACCGCGCCACGATCTTCTCGCGGGTCATCGCCCCGCCCCGGCCCTTGATCATCCGCATCGAGGGGTCGACCTCGTCGGCCCCGTCGAAGAGATAGTCGATCGACGGGATGTCCTCCGCGGGCAGGACGCGCAGCCCCAGCGCCGAGGCCCGACGGGCCGAGGTCTCGCTCGTCGCGACGCAGTGAATCGGGATGTCGTGGGCGGCGGCGTGGCGACCGAGAGCGTCGATCGCGCGGGCGGCGGCCCGCCCAGTGCCCAGACCGACGACCATCCCGGCGCGCACGGGTTCGATGGCGGCGTCGGCCAGCGGGTCAGTCGATGCCATACGCGCAGACGTTAGCGACCCGGCGCGGCGCTCGCGGCGGCGGAGACCGCGACCACTGGAGCCCCCGGCGCACAGGCAGCGCCGACCCCCGCCCCCAGCGCGTGCAGCGCGATCGCCCCCGCCGTCGCCACGTTCAGCGAGTCCACGGCTCCCAGGATCGGGATGCGCACGAGCATGTCCGCCGAGCCCAGCGCCGCCGGGCTGAGACCCGCGCCCTCCGCTCCCAGCACCAGCGCGCACCGGGCGGGGATGGGCAGTTCGCGTCCCAGCGAGCGGATGTCGACCGCCGAGGGCGCGGGGGTCATCGCCAGGATCGTGAACCCGGCGGCGCGCAGGGCGTGCAGGTCGCCCGGCCAGCGGTGCTGGGGCGAGCGCGCGAACGGGACGGTCAGCACGCCGCCCATCGAGACGCGGACACTCTTGCGATAGAGCGGGTCGACGCAGCCGGGCGAGAGCAGGACGCCCGCGGCCCCGAACGCGGCGGCGTTGCGGAACACGCCCCCCACGTTGTCGTGGTTGTTGACGTCCTCCAGGACGACCATGGTGGCGGGCCCCTCGCCCGCGAGGGCGGTCAGGTCTTCGAGCGAGAGGCAGCGGCCGCGCTCCACAGCCGCCAGGCAGCCCCGGTGCAGGTCGAAGCCGACGATCTGGTTGATGATCGCCTGGGGTGCGGTGTACACGGGGCAGCGGACGGGCCCGCCCCGGTCGCTCAGCAGATCGTGCATGGCTTCCAGGGCCGCCGAGGAAACCAGGACCGACCGAGGCCTGAAGCGTCCGCCCCGCAGGACGGAGCGGACGATCATGCGGCCCTCGGCCATGAAAAGGTCGCGCGAGCGGAGCAACTCCGCGTCGGTGATGTTGCGATAATCATCCAGCCTCGTATCTTCGATCTCGTCGATTCGCTGGATCATGGGTTGCTCACGCGTGGGACGAAAGGCGGACGTACATGATGCGCCAGAAAGCAAGCGGACCATCGACTCAGGGTTGGACGAGGGCGTGCGCGCTCGCCGCGGTGTTCGCCGCGGGGGCGCCCGCCTCGGTGGGGCAGAACTCTAACCCGCCCGCCGAGGGAGAAAAGCCGGCGCCGCACGCGCCGGCGGCGCGGCCCGAGGTGCAGGTGCTGCCCCCGGCGGACATCGTCCCCAACCCGGGCGATGAGGCCATGGTCACCAAGCTGGGCTGGGTGCGCGGCTTCAAGTACCTCGTCCCGCGAAGCTGCGTGCTCGAGGAGCCCTCCAACCCGATGCGGCTGGTGCAGCTGCGCATCAAGCCGCCGCTCGATTCCCCGGAACCCGCCGGGCAACTGACGGTCTCCGGCGACATCGGCGGCACGGTCGAGGCCAACATCGCCCGCTGGGCCGCCCAGTTCTCGGACTACGAGTCGCCCCCCACGCAGCAGCAACTCTTCAACAAGGCGCAGAACCTCACCATCACCGAGTTCATGGGCACGGGCACGCTCAACAGCGCCATGCCGGGCGAGCCCCCGGTGTTTACGCCGGGGATGACAATGTTCGCCGCGGTGATCGAGGGGGGCCCCGAGGGGACCATCTTCGTGCGCGCGGTCGGTACCAAGGGGCTGATGCAGTCGCGGCGCGGCACGTGGGACATGTTCCTCCGCAGCTTGCGGGTCGAGGCCCCGCCGGCGCGCGGGCCCACCGCACCCACGAGGCAGCAGACTCAGCCGGCGGCTCCCGCGAAGGATGACGCGACCCCCGCCCAGAAACCCGCTGAGAAGACGCCGTGACGAAGCGGGCGGCGCCGCGGGCCGGTCCTTCGGCGGCGGACATCCCCAACCGCTACGACCTCTACGAACTGGCGGTCCAGGAGCCCGGGATCCAGACGCGCTTCCTGCGGGCGCTCCACGGCGGCAGGCCGACCACGCTGTGCGAAGATTTCTGCGGGCCCGCCAGTCTGGCCCGTCACTGGACGCTGCTGGATGAGCGGTTCATCGGCGCCGGGGTGGACCGGGACGCCGAGCCGCTGGCGCACGCGCGGCGCCGCGCCGCACAGCAGGGGCTCGACCCGCAGCGACTGGAGTTTGTGCGCGCGGACGTGCGACGCACCCGCGTCCGGGCGGACATCATCGCGGCGTTCAACTTCGCGGTGTGCGAGCTGCACGACCGGGCGTCGCTGACGGCCTATCTGCGGCGGGTCCGCGGCCGGCTGCTCGCCGGGGGCGTCTTCGTCGCGGACCTGTACGAGGGCGGCGCCGGGACGGTGGGGCTCACCGAGGCCTCCGCACTGATCCGGGTCGGCGACGCGCGCTGGCGCTACCAGTGGGAGCAGCGGAGCGCCGACCCGCTGACGGGCATGGTCGAGAACGCCATCCACTTCCTCCCGGCGCGGCGCGGCACGCCGGCGCTCCGCGACGCGTTCGTCTACCGCTGGCGGCTGTGGAGCGTGCCCGAGCTGCGCGACGCGCTGCGGGAAGCCGGGTTCGCGCGCACGGAGGCGTACCTGAGCTACGGCGACGCGATCGACGGCGACGGCGACCCCGTGCCTATGCCCGCGGAGGGGGCCGCCGCGGAGCCCGGCTTCGTGGCCTACGTCGTCGGGCGCGCGGCGCGGACGCGCAAGCGCCCGCTCAGAACGCCCAGGCGATGAGCGCGAAGTACTCGACGTCGTTCTTCTTGCTGTCCGGGCCCGGCTCGCTGTCGTAGCGGTCCTCGACCCCCAGCCGGAGCGACAGGTTCGACTTCTTGTCGAGGAGGATCTCGTACCCCGCCTTGGCGGTCATGCGGTAGTCGCTGAAGTTCTTGAGGCTGGGCAGGTACTCGTAGTTGAAGAAGAGGCTCTGCTTGTCGTCGAACTTGTGGTTGAAGTCGAAGCCGAAGAGGGCTTCGGGGACGATGTCGTTGCTGTCGCCGCCGAACTCGCGGGTGATACCGGCACCGGCCCTGAGCCGCAGCGTGGTCGAGTCGTTCTTGATCAGGGCGTAGCTGGGACCGGCAAAGAGCGAGGCGCGCCAGTTCCAGTCCTGAAACTCGTCGAACTCCGCCTTGCCCTGCACGAAGAAGCCCCATGGGGAATCCTTGAAGAGGAAGTCGTGCCGGAGGACGGACTCGAACCTGTTCTTGGACTTCTCGCCGTTGTCGGTCGCGTAGAGGTAGCTGTTGTCCCAGCGGGTCTCGTTCAGATCAGTGAGCCGGTTGGCGTTGAACTGGATGCGTCCGGAGAAGGTCTCGCTGTTGCCGTCCGAGCCGTTGACGCCCGCGGCGAGGGAGCCCTTCCAGCCCTCGAAGAAGGAGAGTTTGGCCTCCTCCTGCACGGGGGGCGGGACCTCGAGCGCGGCGGCGGCCTCTTCCTTCGCTTTCGCGGCGGCGGCCTCGACCTGCGCCGGGCTCGGCGCGGGGGCCGCGGCGCTCACGCGCGCGAGCGGGACGCTCATCTGGCCGAAGACCGGGTGCTCGACGAGCGCCGTCTCGGGCGTCACGCTGATCACGCGGACCTTGATCACGTCGCCGTTGTCGAGCGTCAGCAGATGATCGTCGCCGGGCGTGAGAGCAGCCGCTTCAATCGGCCGGGCGGAGGCGGTCGCGGCGCTCGCCCCGATGATCAGGAATCCGGCGGCGAGCAGGCGGGGAGCGAAGAGACGTCGGCGCATGGCGGCTCCTGACACGGGGACGGACCGTTCGAGCCCGGGCTTGTAGCAGAGCCCGGCCGCGCACGACAAGCCCGCCTCATCGATCGTTGTGTCAAGATCCGGTGTGACCGCTGGGCGGGTCGGCGGGCGGCTGCATTCCGGGCTCAACCGCGGGCGCATCTTGCGCGTCGGGCGCGCGATCGTCCGCGGGCGCGGGCGCCATCGGATCCGCCAGACCCGGTCGGGCCGGCGGGCGCGGAGCGGGATGCGTCGCCGGCGGCGTGGCGGTCCGTTCCAGCTCGGCGGTCTTGGGGAGGATGCCCGGGGGACCGAGCGGGACGCGGCCCCGTCTCTCGCCCACGAAATCGTTCGGGCCGCGCGGATCCCGCGGCTCCCACTCGATCTTCGCGGCCCCCAGGATTGTCCCCGTCGCGAACGCCAGATCGACCTGCGCGATCTGATAGTCGGTCAGCGCCAGAATCTCCGACGACTGGGCGTCGGCCAGCCTCGTCGCCGCGTCGAGAACGTCCGTGCTCGTGCGCGCGCCGACGTCGAACTGCTTCTGCTCGGCCCGGAGCGTGCGGTCGGCGAGGATCACGGCCTGACGGGCGGCGAGGATGCGCTGCCACGCGGCGTCCAGGTTGTCGACGGAGTTGTAGACCTCCTGGCGGATCGACTGCTCGCGGGCCTCCTTCGTCGAGAGCCGCTGCAGACGCCGCAGGATCGCCTGGTGGATGCGCGCCTCGCCCGCCTCGTTGCCGATCGGGACCTCGAAGTTCGCCTGCAGCGACCAGTCGGAGAAGTCGTTCTCGCGGAGGCTCTCGGTGGACCCGGTGTACGTGGTTCCGAGGCCGTTGACGTTGTAGGTGTAGTCGAGGGTGAAGAGCGGCAGGGCCTGGTTGCGCTCGAAGTCGATGGTGCTGTAGTCCTGGGCGAGCTGCAGCTCGAGCTCCAGGACCTCCATGCGGTCGGAGACCGCCTGGTCCGCCAGGCGCTCGGGGCTGAGCTCGAAGGCGACGGGGTCGGGCTCGGTCTGCGACTCGATCAGCACGGCCGTCCCGATGTCGAGGCCCGGCTCGTTCATGATGCGCTTGAGCTCGCGCTGCCGGTCACGGACGAGGTTGTCGGCGCGGATGATCGCCTCGATGCGTTCGGCGAGGCCCGACTGGGCGCGGATGACTTCGACCTCGGGCGCCACCTGGGCCCGCACGCGGCGCTGGGCCTGCTCGAGCTGGTTCTTGGCGAGGTCGTACTGGTCCTGGCGGACCTCGAGCTGCCGCCGCGCCGAGTAGAGCCGCCAGTACGCTCGGTCGACGTTGGCGAGCTGGCGGATGACCTCGAGCTTGGCCCGGGCCTCGGCGATCTGGGTGTCGAGGGCGGCGATGCGGATCGGGTAGGTGTTGGCGCGGCGTCCGGCGTTGCGCAGCAGGGGCTGGCTCAGCGAGAGGCGGACGTCGTTCTCGTAGGTCGTGGGCGTGCTGAACTGGTTGTCGGTGCGGAGGTAGTTGAGCGGGAGCTCGACGGTGGCGGTCCCGCCCGTCCGCAGGGGGATCCGGACGCCGGGCGAGAACTCGACGGACCGCGCGTTGTTGTTGTTCAGCGAGCTGGAGGCGGGCTGATCGAACTCGGCCCAGCGGGCCCGGGCCGTGAAGACCGACTCGAAGCGGGCTTCTTCCTCCGACAGCCGCTCGCGCTGGATGGTCGGGCTGACGAGGGCGACCTGCAGGTCGAGGTTGTTCTTGAGGGTGAAGACGCGGGCCTGCTCGATCGAGAGCGGGTAGCGCTCCATCCCGGCGTACGGATCGGCCGGGGGCTCGTCGGGCGGCGCCGAGGGGTTCTGCACGGGGCTGGCGCTGTCCTCCAGCCTGATGGTCCCGATGTTGCGGAGGCGCTCGGGGCCCGCGCGCGGCCCGAGGTCGCTCGCGGAGGTCCCGAAGGGATTCTCGCAGCCGGCGACGATGGGCAGACACAGAGCAAGGCCGACCTTGGCCGACGCGCGGACCAGCCGCGCACACCCACGAGAGTCATTCATGTCGCAGGGCCTCGATGGGATTGAGCCGTGCCGCCTTCACAGCGGGCCACATGCCAAAGACGACGCCGACGGCCCCGGAGAACCCGAACGAGAGCGCGACCGCCGAGGGGGGGATCTCCGCGCCGGCGAGCGCCGTCAGCGCTTCGCTCTTCTCGGCGAGCATCTGCATGCCCAGCACGGTCGCCTGACCCATGATCAGCCCCAGCAGCCCGCCCATCAGGCAGAGCGTCACCGCCTCGACGAGGAACTGCATCAGCACGATCAGGGGGTTGGCGCCCAGCGCCTTGCGCAGACCGATCTCGCGCGTGCGCTCGCTCACCGAGACGAGCATGATGTTCATGATCCCCACGCCGCCCACCAGCAGCGAGATGCCCACCAGCACGCCCGCGGCGGCGGTGAGGCCCGTCGCGATGCCGCGCATCTGCCTCAGGATGCTCTCGAAGACGAACATCTCAAACGTGTCCTCGTCCTCGGGCTTGAGCATGCGGTGCTTGCGGAGGATGAAGCGGATCTCCTCCTGGACGTTCTCGACCTCCAGCCCGGGCTTCATCTTGAGGGCGGCCTGGATCCAGAACCGCTGTCCCTGCAGCTTGCGCACCTGCGCGAAGGGGACCATGATCTCGCTGCGCGCGTCGTCGCCTCCGAACTGGGGCCCGGCCTGCTTGGTCTCGACGACGCCCACGATCAGGAAGCGCCGGTCGTTGATGGTGATGAACTCGCCCACGCCGCCGTCGTCGAGGCGGAGCTCGTCGATCGCCTTGTCGTTGACGAGGCACACGGGCAGCTCGTCGGTGGAGTCGCTCTCGAACAGGGGCCGGCCGCGCAGGATCGCCCGCTTGTCGATCGTCAGGAACTGCGGCTCGACGCACATGACGGGCACGCCCGCCTTCTCGATCTCGCCCGCGCGGACCACCGCGCGCAGGTTCGAGGTCAGCGCCACCATCTCGATGCTCTTGGCGTTCTTGCGGATTGCCTCCGCGTCATCGACGCGCAGCCGCACGCGCTGCCAGTCCGCGTTGGCGCGGCGCTGCGAGGGCGGGATCATCCCCCACAGCTCGATCCGGTTGGCCCCGAAGTCCTCGAAGCCCTTGAGAACGAAGTTGTTGAGGGCGCCGACCGCGGCGATGACCGACGTGATCGCCCACACGCCGATGATGATCCCCAGCGTCGTGAGGAACGCCCGGACCTTGTTTGCCAGCACCTGCTGGAGCGCCGAGACGACCGTCTGCGTGAACAGCCGGAAGAAGAGCATCAGCGCACCTCCAGTGGCGTTGGGCCGCCCGTGCCGCGCAGCATCTGCTGCGGCTGGCCCAGACGGCTGTTGGCGACGACCGCGGCCCGCTCGATGTACGCCTGGTGCACGGGGTCCTGGTCCTTGGGATAGTCCGAGAGGATCCGCCCGTCCCGCAGGCGGACGATGCGGTCGGCGTTGCCGGCGACGTCCTCCTCGTGCGTCACGATGATGATCGTCTGACCCTCGGCGTGCAGCTCCTTGAACAGCCGGAGGATCTCGTCGCTGGTCACCGAGTCGAGGTTGCCGGTGGGCTCGTCGGCGAGCACGATCGACGGCTTGTTCACCAGCGCCCGCGCGATGGCGACGCGCTGCCGCTGACCGCCCGACATCTGGTTGGGCTTGTGCGAGAGGCGCTCCCCGAGCCCGACGCGCTCCAGCGCCTGCCGGGCCATCCGCCCCGCGCGCCACCAGCGCTTGCGCGAGTAGAGCAGGGGCATCATGACGTTCTTGGTCGCGGTGGCCCGCCCCAGCAGCTCGAAGCTCTGGAAGACGAAGCCGATCTCCTCGTTGCGGACCTGGGCGAGCTCGAACGCGCCCATCAGGTGCGTCGGACGCCCGTTGAGCTCGTACGACCCGCTGGTGGGCTTGTCGAGGCAGCCCAGGATGTTCATGAGCGTCGACTTGCCCGAGCCCGACGCGCCCATGATCGCCACGAACTCGTTCTTGCGGATCTCGAGGTCGACTCCCGCGAGCGCGTGCACGCGCTCCGTGCCCATCTTGTAGGTCTTGCGAAGGTCGTGGACACGGATCGTCATCGGGGGGGCTCCGATCGCATGCGCCGGGCGGCGGCTCAGCGGGCCGAGGCCGCCTTGGCCGGCGGCTCGGTCGAAGGCTTCGTCTTTTGCTTGTCCTTGGACGTGTCGGCTTCGCCGGAAGCGGGCTTGGATTTGTCGTCTTCGGTCTTCGGCTTCTCGGCGACGGTGGGGCTCTCATCCGCCGGAGCCTTGCCCGCCTGGGCCGCCGCGGCCTCCTGCTTCTTCTTCTCCTCCGCCTTGATCTCTTCCTCCGTGCGGACCATGGCCCCGTCGCTGAGCTGCTGCAGAGCCGTGAAGGGCCCGACGATCACCGGATCCCCCTCCGTCAGCCCCTCGGCGATGGCGGTCGAGGTGATGTTCCCCGCGATCACCCGCACCGGCGCGAACTCGACCTTGTTGTCCTTCTTGAGCATGACGACGCGGGCGAACGTCTTGTTGCGGTCGACCAGCGGGTGCTCGTCGCGGAGCTTCTGGGGGAGCGAGTCGACACGCTTGTCCAGCACGGCCTGGCTGGGAACCTTCAGGACGTCGGCGATGGTCTCGATCTCGACGTCGACGTTCGCGGTCGTCCCCGTGGCCAGCCGCCGGCCCTTGGGGTCCAGCACGATCTCGGCCTCGAAGTAGAGCGTGTTGTCCAGCTGCCAGCGCAGGCTGGTCATGCCCACGCGGCGGACGACGCCCTCGAACGCCTCGTCGGGGTACCCGTTGATGTAGACGCGCACCTTCTGCCCGGGCGAGACGCGGGGCGCATCGGTCTCCGCCAGCCGCGCTTTTACCAGCATCTCGGACATGTCTTCTAGCACCATGAGCTGCGTGCCCGCGTTCTGGATCGTGCCCAGAGCCGTCTCGCCGACCTGCGCGATGCGGCGCGTGATTACGCCCGCGAAGGGCGCCCGCACCGTGCAATAGTCCACGTTGCGCTCCGCCCGGTCGACCTCGGCCTTGCTCGCCTCGGCCCGGGCCCGCGCCGCCTCGATGTTCGCCTTGGCGACCTCCAGTGCGCGCACGGCGGCGTCGAAAGTCGATCGGGTCCGGTCGACCTCCGTCCGCGCGTTGTCGAGCGACTGCTGGCTCACGTCGCCGCTCTCAAAGAGCTGCTGCTGGCGCTCGAACTCGGCCACGGAGTTCGTGTACGCCGCCCGGGCGCCGGCGATCCGCGCCTCATCGCCCAGAGCGTTGGCCTCAGCGGACTTCAGAGACGCCAGCTCGCTGGTGTACCGGGCCCGGGCCGCGTCCAACGCCGCGATCAGGTCCAGCGAGTCCAGCTCGATCAGGACGTCCGACTCCTTTACGGCCTGGCCTTCCTCGGCGTGGATCTTCATGATCTTCGCGGAGACTCGCGCCGAGATGTTTGACGCTGTGCGCGCCGCCACCGTCCCGGGAGCACTGACGGTGCGTGTCAGCTCGCCGCGGGCGGCGGGCTCGACGACGACGAGCGTGCCCCGCGCCCGGTCCATCTGCGCCTGCCGGAACTTTTTGACCTGAGGCCAGAGGAACGCCCCGGTGCCCCCGCACACGATCAGCACAACGAGCCCGATGCCGAGCGCCCACTTGGTGATCTTCCAGACAGTTCGCACAGGGACCTCCGCAACCCGGGCCCACCCACCACATCACCGCCCGCCCGGCATCCGCCCCCGAGCTCCGCGCCCAGCCCGACACAGGCTCGGCGGTACCGACCGACCGGCCGCAAGGTTGCGGCTCCTCCGCCGCGCCCCACGATCATTCCGCCCCCGAGCCGCGCGCGGAGGTCTTCACTGGTGCTTGGGGACTCTGACCTTACCATTTCAATGCGACGTCTTCATCCCAGAGTCGCGGCAAGGGTTCTCTGCTCGTCCAAGATTGCGCGATGGCCCGACGGATCCTCCATGACGCCTACTTCAAGAAGGCCAAGGCCGAGGGCTACCTCGCGCGCTCGGCGTACAAGCTCCAGCAGATCCAGGAGAGCAAGCGCATCATCCGCGCGGGGGACCGCGTCCTGGACCTGGGCTGTGCGCCCGGCGCCTGGCTCCAGGTCGCCGCGGAGATCGCGGGGCCCGACGGCGTGGTCGTGGGAATCGACCTCAAGCCCGTCGAGGCCCCCATGCCGGAGAACGTCTTTCATCTGGTGGGGGACGTCTACACCGCCGACCCCGCCCAGCTCAGGGGCCAGAGCGGCCGCCCCTTCGACGTCGTCCTCTCCGACATGGCCCCCAGCACCACGGGCCACGGCGACGATCTCGTCTCGGCCCGCCTGTGCGACCGCGTCATCGAGATGCTCCCCACGCTGCTGAGACCGGGTGGCAACCTCGCCATGAAGATCCTGGAGGGGGGCGACACGCCCCGGATCCTCAAGCAGCTCCAGCGGCTCTTCGGCACGGCCCGCGCCTTCAAACCCGACGCTTCCCGCGACGTCTCCCGCGAGACATACCTCATCGGAACGGGCTACGCCCCGCACCCCTGAGCGAATTCCGCGCGACTCGATCGCGGAATCGGCCGCGCGATGACGCACTGGATGAGGCGGTGGCTTCGTCCGCTGCACCGCATCACACCACACGCACGCGACTTCACCGGAGAATCCCATCATGGCTCTCAGCGCGATCCGTCTGTCACCGTCTGCCGCACTGTTGCTTCTGGCCGGCGTGGCCGGCGCGGGCGATCTCACGCCGCCCGCCGGGCCCATCATTCCCACCATGAAGACGCTGCAGGAGGTCGAGCCCCGCATCGCCCTCTCCCAGACGACCACCCCCGGCGACAACGATTCGTCGCCCAGCATCTTCAAAATCACCCAGCCGGGGACCTATTACCTCACGGAGTCGCTGGTCGTCCCCGCGGGCGTGATCGCCGTCGAGATCGACTCCTCCTACGTCACCCTCGATCTCAACGGCTTCACGATCTTCGGGGGGTCGGTCGGAGTGGGCGTCTTCGGGACCCGCCTTTCCGTCACCGTTGAGAACGGGGTGATCCACAGCTCGGGCGGTGCGCTCGAGATGGGGCCGGCCTCCAGCTCGACCGTGCGCTCGCTCGTCGTCCGCAGCAACTCCGTCGGCGTTCGCCTCGGGGCGGGCGGCAACATCGAGAACTGCCAGATCGACAACAACATCATCGGGGTCCGCTTCCTGGGCGGCGCCCAGATCGTCCGCGACACCATCGTCGCCGCCAACATCTCCGTCAACATCGACGCCGACAACTCTGGGTATCAGGACTTCCGGTTCAGCAACATCCAGTCCATCGGCAACGCAGTCTCGCTCCCCACCGCCAAGGGCGTCGTCGTCACCGACAGCCACTTCGAATCCTCGGGCGGCACCCTCCTCAGCGTCGGAGACAACGCGCAGATCTCGGGCTCCAGGTTCCAGAACGGCGGGACCGGCCTCCGCGCCGGCTGGAACGTCCAGCTCGTCGGCAACGCGATCTTCGACTGCGACACGGGCCTCCAGGTCGTCGGGTCGGGCGGCCTGATCGAGAACAACTACCTCGTCAGCAACGCCACCGGCATCAACATCACGGGCGTCGACAACCTCGTCATCCGCAACCGCGTCCGTTTGGGGAACGTCCGCTTCAACATCGTCAACGGCAACCGCGTCGCCTCCATCGCGGCGGCGGGGATCGCCGGGACAATCAACGGCTCCGCCGGCGGCGGGCAGTCGTCGACCGACCCGCTGGCCAACCTCGCGTACTAAGCGGCGCCAACCCCCCCCTCGCCCCGGGTCGCTCATGCTTACGCTCCCGCCGGACCTTGCCGTCCGGCGTTTTTCGTGCGCCGGGCGAGGCGCGCCGGCGGAGCGGGTGTCAGCGACGCCGCCAGGTGAGCAGGACCACCATCGCGGCCCCGCCCAGCACCGCGGACCCGGGCGTGGGCACGTTGATCAGCGACCGCCCGTCGCTGAAGAAAGCGCTCGCCTCCAGCGAGTTCACCGGATTGACGAAGGCGCCCGTCAACGACCGCGCATCGACCTCGGACACACTCTCGCGCTGGAACCCGCCGCGCGCCTGACTGAATCCGACAACGCGTCCGCCGATCATGCTGAAATCAACCGCGCCGCCCGGCACGCTCGCCCATGCGGAGAACCCCGCGCGGAGCGCGATCACCTCGCCGCGAGCCGGCGCACACATCCAAGCCGACAGGGACACAACCACCGCCGCGACAGCCCGCAACCCGCCAGCGCTCTTCATCTCTCTCCGCTCCCAATCTGACCGCTCGCACGCTCGCCCGGCATATCGAGCGTGAGCGGAGGGAAGTTTGCGTATGTCTCGCGCGGATGCAAGCGTGCGGCGCGCGATTCGTGTGAAAAGCAGCACGCACGTGTCGATGCGCGCGGGACGGTTGCGTACATGCGCACACGCCGCGGCTGGCCGCCGCCGCGCGCGCCGGATCTCCGCCGACGCGGGCTCGTGCGCACTGATGAAGCGTTCTTGTGCGCGCAGAAAAGGCCGGGGCTGCTGGGTGTTGCCCAGGAGCCCCGGTTGGGTCGAGCGCCGGCTGTAAGCCGAGTTCTGTCTGCCCGGACCGCGAGGGTCCGTGGGAGGCGACCATTTCTCTTGCCGGGGCGTTGCCGCCCTCGGTCATCAGCGGCCTACCCGCTCTCTTCCGGCCGGACCGGCCGTCGGCAAGCCGCGAGAGCTGCGTGGCCTTGCACGCGGTGGATGTAGCCAGTGCCTGCCTGTCGCCAGGCGAGCGGTGCGCTCTTACCGCACCATTTCACCCTTGCCTGATCCCCGCGGAAGCGGGGCCATCGGCGGTTTGCTTTCTGTTGCCATTGCCCTCGCCCGCCGACCCGCGGGCGGGTGGGTGTTGCCCACCACCGTGTCCTTTCGTGCTCGGACTTTCCTCCCGTGCGCCCGGCATGCATCGCACGCCGATGCACGAGCGGCCGCCCGCCGTCGCTTGCGGTGATCCTAGGCGCTGCTCGGCTGCTCTATCATCTCCCGAACGCATGGACGCTCTCCCCCCAAGCGCCATCGTCTGGCTGACGCGTCCGCAGGGCCCGCTGATCGGGCTCGCCGCACGCCGCGCGGGGGTTCGGCTCGTGGGTGTGGGGGCCGAGAGCCCCCTCACCGATCCGATCCCCTTCGCCGACGACGCGGAACGGTTCACCGACCTTCGCCTGGCGGTCACGACCACGGAAGCCCGCACGCTGCTGCTGGCGGCCCCGCCGCCCCGCGGCCCGGAATCCGACGACGCGGAACTGCTCCGGCTGGCGCGCTCGCGCAACATGAGCATTCTTTCGCTGGAGCCCTTCCCGGGTTCGCTGACCGCCGCCGCCCTGGCCGAGGCGGCCGCGTGGGCCGAGTCGGTCCGCGTCATCCCGCTCTTCTGCGAGCACGAGGCGATGCAGGGGCTGCCCGACGTTCTGGAGTCCTTCGGCCCGCCCCGGACCGTCAGCGTCAGCTTCCGCTCGGGCCGGGCCTGCTCGGGGCTCGGCGCCCGACTCTTCGACGCGATGCACCTCGTGCACACGACGCTGGGCATGCCCGAGTCCATCGACGCGTGCGTCATCACGGAAGTGTCCGCGTCGGGGCTTCGCCTGGAGCCCGCCGAGTCTCTCCGCCATCTGCACGGCGACCTGACCGCCAATCTCCGCTACTCGGGCGCCCGCGCCGCCGCCATCAGCCTCTCGGACCGCGGCGGGCGCTGGTTCCGCGGCGCGCTGGCGCTGGGCGAGGGGGGCTGCCTCCGGCTCGACGAAACGGGGGTCGAGCGCATCGGACCCGAGGGCGAGACCATCGAGTCGCGGCCCGAGCCCGGGCGCCCCGTCGACGCCGTCCTTGAACACGTTGACCCCTTGGCGCTGCGCTCTCTCGCCGGCGCCCTGGAGCGTGCGCACGATCCTCGGCGGGCCCGCGCCGCGCCGCCCGATCCGGCCCCGGTGCTGGCGATGTGCGAAGCCGCGCTCCTGAGCGCGCGGACCGGGCAGCCGGAGAGCCCCGCCACGATGGAGCGCATGGTCCGCCCCTGAAAAGGCTGGCCGCGTCGCGAGCTCAGATGTGCAGCTGGTCGCACTCTGAGGCGAGATCGAAGTCCTTGCGCGTGATGCCGCCCGAATCGTGCGTCGAGAGGCTGAGCGTGACCTTGTTCCAGCGGATCAGCACGTCCGGATGGTGCTGCCGCTTCTCGGCCAGATCGGCGACGGCGTTCACGAACTTCATCGCGTGGACGAAGTCCCGGAACTGATACGTGCGCTGGATGACCCCGCCCGTCTCCGTCCACTCGGGCAGGGCCCGCAGCCGCTCCTCGATCTGCGCCTCGGTGAGTCTGGGGGCTGCTTCCATGGACGGCTCCGGTTCGCCTCGACGAGCGCCGCTACGCTCAACTCCGTTCGATGACGGCGCCCGAGAAGCATACCCCCGCCTCGCCGCGGCCCGCGACCCGGCTGGCCCCCTCGCCCACGGGGGCGCTGCACCTGGGCAACGCGCGCACATTCATGATCACGTGGGCCCTGGCCCGGCAAAGGGGCTGGCGCATCGTGCTCCGCATCGAAGACCTCGACACCCCCCGCACCAGGCCCGGCGCCCTGGAAGACGCCATCGACACTCTCGAATGGCTGGGCGTCGACTGGGATGAGGGGCCGATCATTCAGACGCGCGACATCGCCCATCACGTCGCGGCGGTGCGCCGACTGGCGGAGCGAGGCCTGGCGTATCCCTGCGCGCTGACGCGCGCACAGATCGAGCACGCCGCCTCCGCCCCGCACGAAGACGCGGGCGCCCCGGAGGGTCCGCCCGGAACGGGCGCCGCCGAGGCGCCGGGCAAGGAGATCCGCTTCCCCGCGTCGCTGCGCCCGGCGCTCGGGCCCCGCGCGTTCGACGACGAGCGCACCAACTGGCGCTTCGCGACCCCGGATCGGCCCGTGTCGTTCGCGGACGAGTGCGCCGGGGCGCAGACGCATCGCCCCGCGCGCACGGTGGGCGACTTCGTGGTGTGGACGAGCCGGGCGCAGCCCTCGTATCAGCTCGCGTGCGTCGTGGACGATCATCGGCAGGGGATCACGCACGTCGTGCGGGGGGATGACCTGCTGGACTCGGCGGCCCGGCAGACGCTCCTTTATGAAGCGCTGGAGCTGGGGCCGCCCCCGTCGTATTGCCACCTGCCGCTGGTGCGGGGCGAGGACGGCAAGCGGCTGGCCAAGCGTCACGGCGACACCCGCGTGGCGCGCTACCGGGCGGCGGGCGTCGCCCCTCAGCGGGTGATCGGCCTGCTGGCGTGGTGGAGCGGGTTTCAGTCGGGCCGCGCCCCGCTGTCGGCGCAGGAGTTCCGCGAGGCGTGCCGCATCGCTAGCATCCCGCCCGGCCCTGTCACTTTCACTTCGGAGGACGACGCGTGGCTGCTGAGCCGTCGCTGATCCGCCCAGATTGTTCCCGTCGCGGCGCGTTGAGGGCGCTGCTGTGCGCCGCCTTGGCGTGCGCCGGGATGGCGCTGACCTCGTGCGACCGTCCTCCCCTCCCGGGCGTCGAGAAAGTCCGCGTGAAGGACGCGACGTTCTGGCTCGACCCCGCGCTCGACGACGCCACGCGCCTGAAGGGGCTGGGCGGCCGGGAGTCGCTGCCGCCCGACGGGGGCATGCTCTTCGTGTTCCCATCGTCGTTCGTGCAGACCTTCGTCATGCGCGACTGCAACTTCGACATCGACATCGCCTTCCTCGACGACACGGGCCGGGTCACCGCCGTCCACACCATGAAGATGGATCCGCGGCGGCCCGGGGAGTCCGATAGCGACTACGAGCGGCGGCTCGTGAAGTACTCCAGCAACTTTCCGGCGCGGTTCGCCGTGGAGGTGATGGGGGGGACGCTCCAAAGGCTCGGGCTCAAGCCGGGCGAGGTTGTGGAGCTGGACGTCGACGGGCTCAAGAAGCGCGCACGCTGACCCGATCCCACAGCCGACCCTTTGTGGGGCCTTCCGCCCCCCTCCGGAGGTGCGGCGTGGCGTCATCGAGCGAGAACCGGTCCCACGGCCTGACGATCGTCGCCCGGGGCTCGCACGAGCACGTGCAGACGGCGTTCTGGCGGCCCGTGGAGTGGAAGTGGCCGGCGTTCTCGACGCCGCCCGGGCTGCGCGTTCTCGACTGGGACGAAGCCGCCGACGACGCGGTGCACATCGAGGGGGCCGCGGCCCTGCTGGTCCTTCCCGGCGCGCCCGAGACGTCCGTGGTCTTCAAGCTGCTGGACCGGCTGCAGGAGGCGGGCATCCCCGCCGTGGTGCTGGGCTCGGGGCCCGAGGGTGCGGCGCCGATCCGGACCGACGACGGCGTGATCGTCCTCCCCTCGGACGCGGACCCCGCGCACATCGCGCTCGTGCTGGGCGCGCTGATGGAGCGCCAGCCCGCCGTCGACGCCCTGCGCGCCGAGGTGCGCATCGCGCGGCGCTTCAGCGGCGGTCTGCGCGGGCAGATCGAGAAGGTCCACGAGGAGCTGCAGCTGGCCGCCTCGGTGCAGCGCGAGTTCCTCCCCCGCGCGCTCCCCGACGCGCCGAACATCAACATCCAGGTCCTCTTCCGCCCCTGCGGCTATGTCAGCGGCGACATCTACGACGTCCAGCGGCTCGACGACCGCCACATCGGCTTCTTCGTCGCCGACGCCGTGGGCCACGGCGTGCCCGCGGCGCTCATGACCATGGTGCTGTGCCGATGCCTCCCGACCGTCGAGCACGAGGGCGGAGCCGCGCGCGTCGTCTCGCCCGCCAGGGCCCTCACGCAGCTCAACCAGGACCTGATCCGCCGCCATGGCGAGGGGTCGCGCTTCGCCACCGCCGTCTACGGCGTGATCGACTGCGAGACCCGCCGCGTCACGCTCGCTGGCGCCGGGCATCCGTACCCGCTGCGCATCCGCCAAAGCTCCATCGAACGCGTCGAGACCGAGGGGGGCCTGCTGGGCATCTTCGCGGAGGATCAGTTCACGGAGCAGTCGTTCGTGCTCGAGCCGGACGAACTGCTGGTCATCTACACCGACGGCTTCGAGACGGCGTTCCCGCCCAGCGGGGGCGACGACTACGGCCGGCGCCTGCCCAACCGCAACTACATCGAGAGGTTCTCCGAACTGGCCCAGGCCTGGCGCACCGACAACCTGCCCGCCGCCATGCGCACGCTCTGCGACCAGATCGACAGGCAGTCTGGATCGCTGCATCAGGCCGACGACCTGACCGCGATGGTCATCGTTCCGGCGGTCGAGACGCCCCTGGACCGCCTCTTCGCGGGCCGGCGTGACACGCCCGCGCCCGCCGAGCGTCCCCGCCACGCCGGCGATCCCGGCCCCCGCGAGCCCGCGTGAGACAACTGACATCCTGACAGCGCCCGGACGACCGGCACGACGCGGCGGGGATATACTCTCGTGAATCGGCGGAAAAAAGCACCTCCGCGTGTCGGCACGGACGCGACGCGGCGGGCCCCCGCCTCCTCCCCGGAGCGCCCACTCTCGTGAGCTCTGTCCTGGCCGCCCCGCCCGTCTCTCAGCCGACCCAGATTCACCCCACGGCGTTCGTCGACCCGTCGTCCCGTCTGGGCCAGGGGGTCATCGTCGAGGCCTACGTTCACGTCGGGCCCAACTGCGACATCGGCCCGGCGACCAGACTCCGAACCCGCTCCGTCATCGTCGAGCACACCACGATGGGCGCCGGCAACGACGTGCATCCCTACGCCGTGCTCGGCGGGGACCCGCAGGACCGCTCCTTCGACCCGGCGCGCCGCGGCGAACTGATCATCGGCGACCGCAACACCTTCCGCGAAGGGGTCACCCTGAGCCGCGGAAACTGGAACGGGCCGCCCACGCGCATCGGTTCCAACTGCTACGTCATGAGCCAGGCCCACGTCGGGCACAACGCGTCCGTGGGCGACAACGTCGTCATGGCCAACGGCGCCAGCCTCGCCGGGCACGCGCGCGTCGCCGCCAACGTCACGCTCTCGGCCTTCTCCTGCGTCCATCAGTTCACGGACGTGGGCGAGGGGGTCATGTTCCGCGGCGGGGCGATGGTCTCCATGCACGTGCCGCCCTACGTCGTCCTCGCGGGCGAGAACTTCGTCGCCGGGCTCAACGCGGTGGGCCTCAAGCGGAACCAGCAGATCACCGCCACCGATCGCGACGAGATCAAGCGGGTCTTCCGCGCGGTCTACCGGGACCGCGGCGGCACCCCGCTCCGCGAAGTCCTCGAGGCGCTCCGCGCCCATCCCTGGGGAGCGCCGGCCCAGCGCTTCCTCGCGTTCATCGACACGGCGCTCGCGATGGAGAAGCCCCGATCCCGCGGGATCTGCGGCGGCCGCAAGCACCGCATCCGCGCCCGGACGCTCATCTCGACCCTCAGCGACACGACGCCCGTCGACGGCTGACCGTCCGGGTCCGCCCCCCGCGGCCCCGCCCGCTCAGCGCCCGAAGTTCCGCATGTAGTGGACGATCGTCTTGGCGATCATGTCCGTCTCGATGTTGACCCGACCGCCCGGCCTGAGGGCGCGCAGCGTCGTCCGGTCGAGCGTGGTGGGGATGAGCGCCACGCCGAAGCTCTCGGCTCCGACCCGCGCGATCGTCAGGGACACGCCCTCGACCGCGATCGAGCCCTTGGGCACGATGAACGGCATCAGCTCCGCCGGTGGCTGGAACTCGACGCGCCAGTCCGACGGATCGTCCTGCACGCTGGTCACGGCGGCCACGCCGTCCACGTGCCCCTGAACGATGTGCCCGCCCATCAGCGTGGCGGGCGTGCAGGAATGCTCCAGGTTCACGCTCGACCCCGGCGCGAGCTGCCCCAAGGTGGTCTTCGAAAGGGTCTCGGCGACCACATCGAACGTCAGGACCGAGCCCGAGCGGGCCTCGGCGAGCGTGAGGCAGCATCCGCTCACGCAGATCGAATCCCCCGGCTGGGGAGCGTGTCCCCAGGGGGCCGCGTCGACCCGCAACCGCACGCCCGCCTCCGACTTTTCCGCGGAAAGGACCCGCCCGACGCTCTGAACCAGCCCTGTGAACATGCCCGCGAGGATAGGGACGCCGGCCCGGCGCGTGCGCCCCTCGTTCCGCCCCGGACGTGCCTTGCTTGACCCTGCGGGGCGCATGCCCGGATACTCCGCGTCCCGCAAGGAGTCCCCGACCATGGCCGAGTCTCGCCCTCTCTTCACCGATCTTCGTTCGTTCGCGACGCTGCTGGTCGCGGCCGGGCTCACGCTCGCGGGCGGGTGCGCGTCGCGCGAGGGCGGCGCCGCCCAGGCCCCCGAGGCCGCCCAGCCCGTGACCGCCAAGCCCACGACCCCCGCGCCCGTCCCCGCGGGCGGCGCGTCGACCATGACCCCCGAGCGGCCCAAGCCCGCGCCCCGCGCCATGGTCGACGGCGTGCCCGTTCCCCTCACGCTCTCCAGCTTCGACTCATTCTTCGCCATGGGCTACACGCCTGAGTGGGTCGGCTACCCCGTTCTGCCCAGAGGGCGGCGCCTGAAGTTCGTCGACCCCTCGCAGGACATCGTCATCGCCCACGAGACGGGCAACTCCATCACCGTCATGGACGCGCAGACCGGCGCCAACCGCTGGACGCTCGACATGGGCGGCGACCTCGAGAAGTTCGTGGGCAACATCCGCTCGGCGGAGGGCGACATCGTCTGCTGCTCGCAGGGTGAGGTCTTCCTCCTCGACGCCGCCACCGGGGTCATCAAGGACCGGCAGCGCCTGGCCGTCATCGTCAACACAAGGCCCGTGCTGGCCCGCAACACGCTCGTCTTCGGCGCGCCGACCGGCGACGTCCTGGCGCACGACCTCTCGACGGGCTTCAAGCGCTGGGCCTACCGGCTCAGCGGCTCCATCACCGCCAACCCCGTCGAGGTGGGCTCGGGGGTGGGCGTGGTGAGCGAGAACGGCGAGGTGATCATCCTCGACCCCGCCTCGGGCTCGGCGATGGGCCGCGGCTCGATCTTCAGCGGTCTGGCCGGCGCGCCCGTCGCGGGCGACGGGACGATGTTCGTCGCCGCGCTCGATCAGTCGCTCTGGGCCTTCGACGCGGGAGGCCGCGAGCCCCGCTGGCGCCACCGCACCGCGACCCCGCTGCGCGATCAGCCCGTCTTCCACGAGGGCCGCGTGTACCTCTCGATCCCGGACCGGGGCATGACAGCGTTCGACGCCGCGACGGGCAAGATCATCTGGACCAGCAAGAACATCTTCGGCACGCTCGTCGCCCAACGGAACAACCGGCTGGTCGTCTGGGAGCACGGCAAGGTGGCCTCCGTGCTGGACCCGCAGCGCGGCGACGTGCTCGAGAGGCTGAGCCTGCCGAAGGTCGACATGCTCATCGCCGACACGTTCGTCGACGGCAACCTCTACGCCGTCTCGCTCCGCGGCGAGATCGCCAAGTACTCGCCGCGCCGCTGAACCGAGGCCGCTCCTTCCCGACGATCCGAATGCCTGACCTCGTCCCGATCAAGCGGGCCCTCATCTCCGTCAGCGACAAGTCGGGCCTGCTCGACTTCGCGCGTGCGCTCGCCGAGCTGGGCGTGGAGATCGTCTCCACGGGGGGCACGGCCCGCGCGCTCGCGGAGGCCGGGCTCGCCGTCGTCAGCGTCGACTCGCTGACGGGATTCCCCGAGATGATGGACGGCCGGGTCAAGACGCTGCACCCGCGCGTCCACGGCGGGATCCTCGCCCTCCGCGACGAGCCGGACCACGCCGCCGCCCTGCGCGAGCACGGCATCGCCCCCATCGACCTCGTCTGCGTGAACCTGTACCCCTTCGAGCGCACGATCGCGCGCCCGGGCGTGACACGCGACGAAGCCATCGAGCAGATCGACGTGGGCGGCCCGGCGATGATCCGCGCCGCGGCGAAGAATCATGAATGGGTCGCGGTCGTCACCGATCCGGGTCAGTACCAGACCGTCGCCCGCGAGATGCGCGACACCAAGGGCGCGGTGTCCAAGGCCACGCGCGCCGGCCTGGCGCACGCCGCATTCGTGCGCACGAGCGCCTATGACGCGACCATCGCCGGGTACCTGGGCCGGTCCTCGACTTCCGACGAGCTCCCCGCGTCGCTGCAGCTTGCGATGCCCCGCGTGCAGTCGATGCGCTACGGCGAGAACCCGCACCAGCGCGCCGCGCTCTATCGCGACGCGCTGCACGCCGGGCCCTCGATCGCGGCCGCCCGGCAGCTCCACGGGAAAGAGCTCAGCTACAACAACGTGAACGACGCGGCCGCCGCCCTCGCGCTGGCGCTGGATCTCTCGGCTGCGTCGGGCCTGGCGTCGGGGACGCCGCTGGCGGGCTGCTGCGTCATCAAGCACGCCAATCCATGCGGCGCGGCGGTGGCGGCCCAATCCGTCGACGCCGTGCGCTCGGCCATGGCCGGCGACCCGCTGGCGGCGTACGGCGGCATCCTCGCCCTGCGCGGGACGCTCGACGAACCCGCCGCGGCACTCCTCGCGGCGCCCGGCGTCTTCCTGGAAGTCGTCATCGCCCAAGGGTTCACCGCCGGTGCGCTCGATCTGCTCCGCGCCCGATCATCGGGCCTGCGGCTGCTGGAGGTCGGGACCGACGAACCGGAGGTGGCGCCGCTGACCTTCCGCTCGATCCCGGGCGGCGCCCTCGTCCAGACCGCCGACAGCCTCGTGCCCGATCCGGCGCGCTGGGAGCTCAAGGCGGGGCCCGCGCCCAGCGCGGAGCGTCTCGCCGACGCCGCCGTCATCGCCGTGATCGCCAAGCATCTGTCGAGCAACGCCATCGCGCTAGGGGGCCGGGCCGCGGTCGACGGCCCCGGCGCGGGCCCTAGGCTTTTCGGGGCGGGCGCGGGGCAGATGGATCGTGTCGCCTCCTGCAAACTCGCGGTGGAGAAGGCGGGCGCGCTGGCGAAGGGCGCGATCGTTGTGGGCGACGCCTTCTTCCCGTTCCCCGACGGTCCCGAGATCCTCATCCGCGCGGGAGTCACGATGATCGTGCACCCGGGCGGCTCCAAGCGCGACCAGGAAACCTTCGACCTGTGCGCGCGCCACGGCGTCTCCTGCCTCACGACGGGTACGAGGCACTTCCGTCACTGACGCGCCCGCGGCGAGCGCTGGCCCGACATGTTTGGATTCTGCTAACACGCCGCGGCACCCATTGCTCAGCGGGCGTTCAAGGGCTACTCTTGCCTGACGGTTCCTGTTCGTACCCGTCGTGCGGAGTTCCCCCCATGGCGTCGAAATCTCAGGGCCGCGCGTCCAGGGAGAAGCCGGGTCGGACCACCGACCCGGAAGGGGTAGGTCGTCACCCGCTGGGCGCCGATGATCTGGCTGACATTCTGGATGTCGATCCCCGCGCCGGGGCGCTGCTGGCGGGCCCCAGGGGCGCGGGCGGACTGTCCGCGAAGGTGCTGGTGCTGAACCGGCTGTATATGGCGCTCCGCGTCATCTCCGCCAAGCGCGCCTTCGCCATGCTCTGCCGCGACCTCGCGGAGGTCATCCACGTCGAGAACGGCGAGTACCGCTCGTTCGACTTCGCGAGCTGGGCCGAGGTCGCGACGGCCCGGGACCACTTCTCGGCCGATCATTACGACTGGGTCCGCACGGTGCGGCTCGACGTCCCCGTGCCCAAGGTCATACGCCTGCTGGGCTACGACCGGCTCCCCGAGCAGCACGTCAAGCTCAACCGCAGGAACCTCTTCGCCCGCGACCGCAACCAGTGCCAGTACTGCGGCCACTTCTTCCCGACGAGCGAGCTCTCGATCGATCACGTCATGCCCCGCGCCCAGGGCGGCGGCGACACGTGGGAGAACCTGGTCTGTTCCTGCGTGAAGTGCAACGCCCGCAAGGGGGGACGCACACCCGACCAGGCCCACATGACGCTCATCCGCCGGCCGCTGCGCCCCAAGCGCAACCCGCTCATCGCGCTGCGGCTGGGTCAGCAGAAGTACGCGTCGTGGAAGGCGTTCCTCGACAACGCCTACTGGAGCGTGGAGCTCCGCTGAGCGTCCCGGGCAATCGCGCGCCCGGCGGCGCGCGCCGGTCGACCCGGGCCTCGGCGTGCGAATAATCCGCTCATGCCCACCGACGCACTTTTCTCGCCGCTCGCGCTGCCGGGTCTGGAGCTGGTCAACCGCGTCTCGATGGCGCCGATGACGCGGCGCCGGAGCCCGGACCGCCAGCTGGCCTCGTCGCTGACGGCTTCCTACTACGCGCGCCGGGCCGCGGGCGGCGTCGGGCTCATCATCACCGAGGGCGTCCGCTTCGACCCGGTCCATCGCGCCGACACCGAAGACATCCCCGCCATCATCACCGATGAACAGGAAGAGGCGTGGGCCCGGGTCGTGCGCGCGGTACGTGAGGCGTCGTCGGGCGCGAGCCGCATCGCCATCCAGCTCTGGCACACCGGGCGCCACGGGCTCGACCCGATCGGGCCCTCCCCCGTCCCCGCGCTCAAGCGCGGCGGGGGATACCGCCCCACGCCCCGGCCTATGACGCGCGACGACATGGATCACGTCCGCCGCTCCTTCGCCGATGCGGCTCGCCGCGCCGTGCGCGCGGGGTTCGACGCCGTCGAGATCCACGGGGCTCACGGGTACCTGCTCGACAGCTTCCTGTCGCCCAAGGCGAACCAGCGGGAGGACGACTTCGGCGGGCCGCTCGAGAACCGCATGCGCTTCCCGCTCTCGTGCGTGGCGGCGGTGCGCGAAGCGGTGGGGCCCCGGTACCCCGTGCTGTACCGGTTCAGCCGGTGGACTTTCGACCCGAGCGATCCGGGAAACTTCCACGAGCCGCGCTCGCTGGCCCGCTTCGTGCGGGGGCTGCGCGACGCCGGCGCGAGCGTGCTGCACGTCTCGACCCCCGACGCGGCCGCGCTGGCGTTCCCGACGATGCACGACGGGGGCGTTGAGGAGTTCCTGCACGAGCCCGGGCTGATGCTCGCGCCGCCGCCCACGACGCTCTCCGGCTGGAGCCGGGCCCTGTCCGGCCTGCCGACCATCGCGGTGGGGCGGGTCAGCGTGAGCGCGAGCATGGGGGACGATGAACTGGTCGAGATCACCGACCCAGCGCCGGCGGGCGAACTGGTGGAGCGGGGCGAGGCGGACATCGTGGCCGTGGGCCGGGCCCTGATCGCGAATCCGGACTGGTGCGCTCTGGTCCGCGCCGGCCGCTGGCGCGAGCTCAAGCCCTATTCCAGAACGATGCTGGAATCGCTGGAGTGAGCGCGAGGGTCCGCCGCCCCGCGCCGCGCCAGTAGCATGCGGGCGTGACGAGTCCGGTGCTAGCGGCAACCTCGGGCTGGAGCGGCTGGGCCCTCGCGCTCGTGATCGTAGAGTTCGTCGGCCTCGCCGGCGTCATCGCGTGGAGGCTCGTCCGCGACCACGTGCGCGTGAAGAACTTCGGCGTGGTGGTGCCCGGCAAGATCTTCCGGGCCGGTCGGCTGACGCCCGGCTCGCTCCGCATCCTGCACAAGCGGCACGGCGTGCGCACGATCATCGATCTGGGCGCCGAGACGGCCGGCAGCCCCGCCGAGCGCTCGATGGAGCGGGCCGCCGCCGACCTCGGGCTCAGCCGCGTCCGCTTCCACGGTCTCAAGGGCGACGGGACGGGCGATCCGGAGGTCTACCTTGAGGTGCTGCGGCTGCTGCGCGACGAGGAGCGGGCCCCCGTGGTCGTTCACTGCGCCGCCGGCGCCGATCGCACCGGCGCGCTGGTCATGCTCTACCGCTCGATCGAGCAGGGCCGGCCGCTCGAAGACTGCATCGAAGAGGCCCGCACGCACCGGCACAACCCCGTCAAGAACCCGCGCATGCTCGCGTTCGTCCGCCAGCACGCCGCGGCCATCGCCTCGGCCCTCAAGCTGGGCGGCCCGCTCCCGGGCGGCGGCGGCGCCCGTCGCGACGTCACCAGCGAGCGCGTCGGCGGAGACGTCGCGTGATCGGCCGCCTGGAACGCGCTTCCGCACGCCCGGCGCTGGCCGCGCTCATCGTGCTCATCGCAGGTCTGCTGGTCTACTTCCCCAGGCTGGGCGTCGAGGGGCTCCGCTCCACCGAGGGGCACCGCGCGATCCCGGCGTGGGAGATCCTGAGCACCGGCGAGTGGCTGCCCACGCGCCTCTTCGAGACGGTGTACGTTCGCAAGCCGCCGGGCATGCCCTGGGCGATCGCCGCCGCGTCGAGCGTGCTGGGCGAGACCGAGCTCGCCGCGCGCATCGTCTCGGCTCTGAGCGTCACTGCGATGGGCCTGGTCGCGTTCTTCTTCGCGGGGCGGTGGTTCGGCTGGCGGACCGCCGTCATTGCGGGTCTGGCGCAGACACTCATGCCGCGCCTCTGGTCCGCGGGACGCACGGCGGACATCGAAGCGCTGCTCTGCCTGGGCGTGCAGATCGCCGCGTTGACCATGGTCGACGCCCTCGCGGAGCGCGGCGGCGCGCGCCCGCCGGCGTCGCGCTGGGCGTGGGCGGTATTAGGCGCGGCGGGGCTGATCATCGCCGTGCTCGCCAAGGCGCACGCGGGGCTGCCCGTCATCGCGGGCGTGATCGCGGCGGCCTTGGTGGTGCATCGCCGGCCCCGCGTCCTCCTGAGGCCCGAGTTCGCGGGCGCCATCGTGCTGGCCCTGGCGGCGCTCACGCCGCTGGCGTTCCGGTACGCGCGACTGCTGCAGCAGGAGGCGGGCGTCAGCGAGGACTTTTCCCGCTTCCTCTGGAGCCTCGATCGGCTGGGGGAGTGGGCCACGTTCCCCGTCGTCGTCACCCTGTCGGGCCTGCCCGCGGCTCTTGCGCTGATGTTCCCCTGGGGCCCGGACGCGCGGCGCGAGGCGGAGAGCGACGCCGCGCGGGGCGCACAACTGAGGCTCGCGCGGTGCCTGGGCGTCGCGTTCTTCTGCGCGATCGGGGTGTACATGCTCTTCGGCGTGAGCAACCCGCGCTACGCCATGCCCGCGCTCGTCCTGTTGCCGCCCATCGCGGGGTACGTCGCGGCGGGAACGCTGGGCGGATGGTTCATGCCGGCGCGGCGCGCGATCGCGCGCCTGTGCGTGCTGGGGTCCGTGCCGGCGCTCACGGGCGTCATGCTTGTCCTGGCGGGACTGAACATCGGCGTCTTCGAGCCGCGCGACGCGCGGAGCAGCGCACGCCCGGCGGCGGCCGCCGTCGCCCCCGCGCTGCCGGACGGCGCCCAGGTCTGGGCCGACGGCTTCGTGCGCGCCAAGCCCGAGCTGCTGTGGTACGCCGCCCGCGACGCGGGACGACTGGGCGCACGGGTCAGATGCCTCTGGAAGCATCGCGAGATAGCCGCCGCCGTGCTCCCCGCTCCGGGCGTCTTCCTGCTTCTCAATGAACGCGAGTACGCCCGCTACGTCGAGGCCGGTCACGGGCCGGCGCTCGAAGAGCGCGCCCGCGGCGTCGCCGACACGACGCCCTTCGGCATCTGGCGCGTCAAGGCGCCCGCGGACGGCGCTCCGGCCGCCGACGGGCCCGCGGCTCGATGAGCCCCGCCGGCGTACGGTTCCGCGTCACATGCGTAGGATGACGTCGCATGAACGCGCAGGGCCGGAATAAAGCCGGTTTCATCGCTCCCGAAGGCTGGCCCGTCATCGGCGGGCTGGCGCTGGTCGCCGCGGTGGTCAGCGCCGCGGCGTGGTGGATCGCCGCCCCCGCGGGGATCGGCGCGGCGGTCGTCTCCGTCGTCGTGCTCACGTGGGCCGTCTGGTTCTTCAGAGATCCGGAACGCCGCACGCCCGCGGGCGAGGGACTGATCGTCAGCGGGGCCGACGGCGTGGTCAGCTTTGCGGCTCCCGGCGGCCCGCCTGCCGAGCTCGGGCTCGCCCCCGCCGAGACCGACGGCATGTGGCGCGTCTCCATCTTCATGAACATCTTCAACGTCCACGTCAACCGCGCCCCCGTCGACGCCGTCGTCGAGAAGCGCTCGTACCGCCCCGGCAAGTTCTTCAACGCCTCTCTCGACAAGGCCAGCGAACACAACGAGCGACTGGGCCTGGTGCTGCGCACGCCCTCGGGCCGCCGCCTGGCGGTCGTGCAGATCGCCGGGCTGATCGCGCGGCGGATCGTGTGCCGCGTCGCCGAGGGCGCGGCCCTCAGCGCGGGCCAGCGTTTCGGCCTCATCCGGTTCGGCTCGCGCGTCGATCATTACGTGCCCGGGGAGTACGAGGTCCTGGTCCGCGTGGGGGACCGGTCCGTCGCGGGCGAAACAGTCATCGCGCGGCGGCGCACGACCACCGGTGGCACGCCATGATGGACCGCGCCGAAGCCCTCAGCCGCGTGCGCAGGCGGGCCCGCTCCGTCCCCGTCAGGCGCCTGGTCCCCAACCTGCTGACCACCGTCTCGCTGTGCAGCGGGCTGGCGTCGCTGCACTTCTCGCTGATGGCCGACTGGGACCGCGCCCTGTCGGCGATCGCCGTCGCCGCGGTCTTTGACGCGCTCGACGGCGGGGCCGCCCGCCTCCTCCGCGCCCAGTCGAAGTTCGGCGCGGTGCTCGACTCACTCTCGGACTTCTGCTCCTTCGGCGTGGCGCCCGCGGTGATCCTTCACCAGTGGATGCTCCGTGACGCCGACGCACCGGGGCTCGCCGCGACGATGACGTATGCGCTGTGCGCGGCGCTGCGGCTGGCGCGCTTCACCGTCGCGAAGAAGACCGCGGCCGGCTCGCCGCTCTCGCGGTTCTTCGTGGGGCTGCCCACCCCGGCCGCCGCGGCGGTCTCGCTCATCCCCCCGATGCTCGACGCCTCGCGACTGATCCCGTTCAGGCTGCCCGAGTGGCTGGTGATCCTGCACGTCTTCTTCGTCGCGTGGCTGATGATCTCGCGGCAGCCCTGCTACTCGCTCAAGAAGCTGCGCATCCCGCGGAAGGCGGTGCCGGTTCTGATGGTCGGGCTGGGGCTGGTCGTCGTCAGCGCGGCGCGCGACGCCTGGCTGACCGGCGCGGCCCTTGCCTCGCTCTACCTGCTGTCGATCCCGGTGAGCATCGCGCACCGCGCTCGGATCCGCCGACGGATGGCCGGCGGGCAGGCCCTCGCCAGGCCCGCTCTCGACGGCCCGGCCGAGGGGGCGCCGTCGTCGGCCCCCGCACAGCGGGCCCAGCCCGCCGATTCCCCGCGGATCATGGGGGCCGGCCCGACCGGTCCGCACACCGCCGCCCTCGACACGCCCGGCGACCGCTAAACTCGCCCCATGACATCACGGATCGTGATGACTGTGTTGCTCCTCACCGCGTCGAACGTCTTCATGACGTGGGCCTGGTACGGGCATCTCAAGAAGGCGGCCTGGTCGATCCCGACGGCGGTGTTCATCTCATGGCTGATCGCGCTCCCGGAGTACGCGTTGCAGGTGCCGGCCAATCGGCTGGGGCATGTCTCACAGGGCGGGCCCTTCTCCGCCCCGCAGCTCAAGATCCTCCAGGAAGCGATCACGCTCAGCGTATTCATCGTCTTCACGATCGTCGTCCTCAAGGAGCGGCCGCGCATGACGGACGCGCTGGCCATGGTGCTGGTCTTCGCGGGCGTGGCGGTGGCCATGCTGGGACGCCGCGCCGCGGGCTGAGGGCCCGCGACCGGCGACCGGCGGGAGGGGACGCGTGATGCATCGCACATCCAGCACCGGCGGGACGACAGGAACGCTCCGACTGGTCCGGATCGCCGGGCCCGAAGCCCCGCCCATCGAGATCGCTCCCGGCTCCAGCGCCCGCGTCGGCCGCGCCGTCGACTGCGATATCTGCCTGATGGACCCCACGGTCTCGCGGAACCACTGCACGCTCAGCGCGCGCGGCGACCGCTGGTTCATCGTGGACCACGGCAGCCGCGCCGGCACGCTCGTCAACGCGCTGGCCATCCAGTCGGGCGAGCCGGCCCCGCTCGAAGACGGGGACCTCGTCTCGCTCGGACCGTGGCTCTTCCGCGTGGGAGGCTCCGGGCCCGCTCCGCTGGCGATGAACACCGTCGACGATTCCTCGGGCCCCGCGACCTACGTCGAGACCATCCAGGAGGGCCAGCTGGGGGGCATGGCCCAGCAGAGGCTCTCGCTGCTGCTGGACTACGCGTCGGAGCTCAACAAGGCCCGCACAGAGAAAGAACTCGCCTCGATGCTCATCCGCGCGGCGGTCGCGGGCAGCGGGCTCACGCGCGCCGCCCTGATCCGCCCCATGGAAGAGGGCAGCCGCGTTGAGGTCATCGCCTCCTTCAACGCCGAGGGGCACTCCGAGAAGCCCTTCTCCATCAGCCGCTCGCTCGTGCGCGAGGCGGCGGCCGGGCGCGTTACGCGCATGAGCTCGCGCATGACCGCCGACGTGGCCGTCTCCATCGCGGACCTGGGCATCCACTCCGCCCTCGCCGCGCCGGTCATGATCGACGCCGCCGTCGTCGCCGTGCTCTACATCGACGCCCGCGGCGGCGAGTCACGCGTGCGGGGCGATTCCGCAGACTTCTGCGTCACGCTCTCGCGACTGGCGGGCCTGGCCTTCGCCAACCTCAAGCGCGCCGAGATCGAGGGCCGCCGCCGCGAGCTGGAGTCCGAGCTCTCCGCCGCACGCGAGGCCCAGCAGCTCATCATCCCGACCAGCGGGTCGATGCAGGGGCTGCGTTACCGGCTCGCCATGCAGCCCGGCTCGTTCGTCGCGGGCGACCTGTTCGACGTCGTCCCGCTCTCGCCCACCCGCACCGCCGTGTGCATCGGGGACGTCACGGGCCACGGCGTGGGCGCGGGCATCCTCATGGCCGCCGCCCAGTCGCATCTCAACGCCACCCTGCGCCAGCACTCGGACCCCGCGCTGGCCGTCCGCGCAACCTCCGCCTATCTCTCGGCCCACTCGGCGCCCAACCGCTTCGTCTCGCTCTGGGTGGGCGTCTACGACCGCGAGGCCCGCACGCTCACCTTCGTCGACGCCGGCCATGGGCACTGGATGCACTTCTCGCCCGATCGCGCGGTCCACATCGTCGACAGCGCGGGCGGGCCGCCGCTGGGCGTCGACCCGGATTTCGACTACCCCGCCGAGATGCTCGGTTTCGAGGCCGGCGCCGCCACGCTCCTCTACAGCGACGGCATCATTGAGCAGCGATCGCCCTCCGGCGAGATGTTCGGGCGCGACCGGGTCCGCGAGGCCCTGCTTAGCGCTACCGGGCCCGACATCGACCCCGGGATCATCCTCGACTCCGTCCGCCGCCACGCCGGCACCGGGACGCTCGACGACGACGCGACGGCGGCCATGGTCGCCTGGGACGAATGAGCCCGAAGCGGCCCCGCCGCCCCCAATGACAAACGCCCGGCGGGTGTCGCCGGGCGTCTCGTCAAAGTGGAGCTGATCGGGATCGAACCGACAACCTCATCCATGCCATGGATGCGCTCTCCCAATTGAGCTACAGCCCCAACCAGGTTGTGCCCGCCTCCGAGCAGCGGGGGGAGCAAAGGATAGCCGGGCTTGCTTCCGGGCTCAAACTGCCGACCCCCGACTGCCCCCGGACCGCCCCGGACCGCCCTGCCCGACCGAGCCCCGCCAGCCGCCCACGCGTCGGCTTCCGTCCGCGCACCGCAAGGCGGCGTCCGCCGTGGCGCGTTCTCGGGCTTTGCGCTACATTGCCCGCGCATGCCCGCGACCCGGCGCTCCAAGACGTCTGCCCCTCGATCCCGATCCGCCAAGCCCCCGCGGCCTCCCAAGGACGGCGGCCCACGTGCCGCCAAGCCCGCCCAGCCGTCCAAGGCGGACTCGATCATCAGGATCCCGGGCGACGTCTCGACCACCGTCCACGTGGGCGACTGCCGCGATCTCTTGAAGGAGTGCGCGCCGGGCAGCGTCGACCTCATCTACGCCGATCCGCCCTTCAACTGGAAGCGGGAGTACGACCGCGTCGAGCGCGTGACGGGCGAAGCCGTGCGGGGCAACCGCGTCTGGGACGACGCCCTCGACACGCACGACTACATGTCCTTCACGCTCGACTGGCTCGACGGGTGCATCCGCGCGCTCGGGCCGCGCGGCGCGCTCTGGGTGAACATCCCGGACGACTGGGCCGCAGAGATCGTCTGCTACCTCAAGGGATTGCCCATCCTCGGCCGCACCGTTCCCCAGCGCATGACCATGATCAACTGGTGCGTCTGGCACTACCGCTTCGGCCAGAACGTCTCGGGGCGGTTCATCAACTCGAAGGTCCACGTCCTGTACTTCGTTAAGGACGCGGCTCGGCGCGTCTGGAACGAGGAGCCCATCCTCGAGCCCTCCGACCGGGCCACCACCTACGCCGACGCGCGCACCTTCCAGAAGAAAGAGGGCAAGAGCGGCCTGCGCGTCCCCATGGACGTCTGGTACGGCAAGTACTGGGGCCGCGTCCAGGGCAACAACAAGGAGCGCCGCCCGGGCCACGACAACCAGATCCCCGAGGTCTATCTCGAGCGCGTCATCCGCGCCTGCTCCAACGAGGGCGACCTGGTCCTCGACCCGTTCCTGGGCAGCGGCACGACCTGCACCGTGGCCCGCGAGCTCCGCCGCCGCTCCATCGGCTTCGAGTACAGCCTCGCCAACGCGCGCTCCGCCGCCCAGCGCATCGCGCGCCCGCCCCTGCGCGTGAGGTACGAGTCGCCCACCGTGCACATCAACCCGATCTTCCCGGGCCGCGGCGCGGGCAAGGGGCCCGTCGAAGGGCTCGACGACGAGGGCTGATCCCGGTGGCTACCATCCGGGCGTGAACGATCGACCCGGGCCGGGGCGGGCCCGGAATCCGGCGTGGGCTGCTTGACGGGAAGGTGCGCTGCGTGAGTTCGGGCTCCTCGCTTCCGGATCATCTGACGGTGCTGCGGTTCGACGCGCCGGTGGAGGGTTCGCCCTTTGCCGTCCGGCTCGTCAAGGAGCACGACAAGGAAGCCTTCACCGCCCTTCTCGAAGAGATGCGCTCCGCTACGGAGCGCGTGTACATCATGGACCTGACGGGCAAGTCGTTCTGCGGCACGATGCGGCTGGGCCTGCTCCTCCGCATGCAGCAGGCGCTCCGCGCCTCGGGCCGCGTCATGCGCATCGCCGCCGACCAGCGCGAGTTGCTGGAGGTCTTCCGCCTCACGCGCCTCAACACCATCATGCCCCTCTACACCAACCTGACGGACGCCCTGGCCGAAGCCGTGCGCCCGATCTGAACCGGTCCGCGCGGCTGGTCGGACGCGCCCGGCGCCGCGTGAGGCCTCGGGTTATGGGGCGTTTGAGCCGGGGTGCTTCGACGCGCGCCGCCGGGCTCCGGGACATTTGTCTCCCCCTGAGTGAGGGTTTCGCCCCGCCGCGCTGCAGACGCCTCCGAGCCTGCTCGATATCCACGCCGAGCGGCGCCGGACGGCGCAGCGCGGAGGTGGCCCTTGCTCGGACTTAGAAATCTGAATATCACGACCCGGCTTGCGATCATCACCGCGATCCCGCTGGTCGCCCTCGTGGCATTCCAGCTGATCGCCCGCGTCTCGTACAGCGAGATCACGATCAACGGGCCCCGCTACGACACGCTGGTCCGCGACAAGGACCTTCTGGCGGACGTGCTCCCCCCGCCCGCCTTCGTGATCGAGAGCTTCCTGACCGCCCACGAGCTCGCCGACGCGGAGGACAAGGGCGAGCAGACCCGCCTCGTGAAGCAGCTCGACCAGCTGGAGAAGGACTTCAACGCCCGCATGGCCCACTGGCGCGTGGCGCTGCCCCCGGGCAGCCCGCAGCTCGTCTCGCTCGAGGCGGCCAGCGAGCCCGCGCTCAAGATCTACGAGGTCATCCGCCGGGAGATGATCCCGCTCGTGCAGGAGGGCAAGTTCGACGAGGCGCGCGTCGTCAACGACCAGAAGGTCCTCCTCCTGTACCGCCAGCATCGGGAGATCATCAACGACGTCGTGCAGGCGGCGCAGGCCGCCGCCGCTGAGACCGAGCGGGCCGCCGCCGCCGCCGTCAGCCGCACCGAGAAGGTGACCCTCGCCGTGGGCGGCGCCACCGTCGCCGCCGTGATCGCGCTCGCGTGGGTGATCGGCCGCAGCATCACGGGCCCCGTGCGCCGCGTCGCCGACCGCATGGCGGACATCGCCGAGGGCGAGGGCGACCTCACGCAGCGCGTCGAGAACCTGGACGACAAGAGCGAGATCGGCCGCCTCGCCGAGTGCTTCAACGGCTTCGCCCGCACGGTCCACGACGTCATCCGCGAGGTCCGCGAGATGTCGGGCGGCGTGTGCAGCGGAACCGAACGCATCGCCGCCGCCACCGAGGAAACCTCCCGCTCCATGCAGCTCCAGACCCAGACCGTCCAGCAGATCGTGGGCGCGGTCGAGGAGCTGTCCCGCTTCGCCGACGAGGTCGCCCAGCAGTCGACCAGCGCCTCGGAGACCGCGAGCCAGGCCGGCCGCGTCGCCGAGGAAGGCGGCGGCATCGTCGAGAAGACCATCGAGAGCATCCGCTCGATCGAGGAGGTCGTCTCCGCCGGCGCCGAGCGCGTCACCAGCCTGGGCAGCCGGTCCGACCAGATCGGGCAGATCATCGAGGTCATCAACGACATCGCCGACCAGACGAACCTGCTGGCGCTCAACGCCGCCATCGAGGCCGCCCGCGCTGGCGAGCACGGCCGGGGCTTCGCCGTCGTCGCCGACGAGGTCCGCAAGCTCGCCGAGCGCACCACGCACGCAACCAAGGAAGTCGCCGACGCCATCCGCCAGATCCAGTCGGAGACCAAGGACGCCGTCGCCCGCATGAACGAGGGCACCGAACGCGTCCGCGAGGGCGTGCGCTTCGCCGGCGACGCCAGCGCGGGCCTGACGCGCATCGTCGACTCCGTCCGGCGGACCTCCCAGGCCATCTCCGAGATCGTGGGACGCGTGAAGCGCCAGGCCGAGCTGGGCTCGCAGATCCGCGAGCAGATCAGCTCCGTCAGCGCGTCGGCCGACGAGGTCGCCCGCGCCAACGCCTCCACCAGCGAGGCCGCCGCCGAGCTCAACTCCCGGGGCCAGGCCCTCGCCCGCAAGGTCGAGCAGTTCATGGTCGACCGCCGCGGCAAGAACCAGGACCGCACCCCGGCCCGACCC
>JANRJV010000035.1:0-16928 GCA_033763795.1 Planctomycetota bacterium | reverse complement strand
GCGTGCTTGGCGTCCGGGTACGGACGCGGGCGTCGGCGGGCTGAGAGCGGATGGATGAGCGCTGAAGGCGGCGTCGCTGTGCGCGGCCGCGCGCGACATGCGGCTTCAAACTGCAGTGTCTCTTCAGCGATGTTGCGTGCGACACGCAGCGAGCGTGCAACATAACTATGAGATAAGCAAAAACATGAGATGGTGGCGTGCAGCGGGACTGCAGAGCGGGTGCGGACTATCTCAGAAACCCTGCAAAACGCGTCTTTTTTGACATGACGGTCCTTGAGTCGCGCCCGATCGCGATCATAATCCTCGTCGGAGTGGTCCTCGGCGGATCGCAGTCAAGAAATCGTAACGAGATGCAACCGTCGTTTGCGGCGTACGAAGCAATAAATCGAAAGGAGGCCAAATGGTCAAGTCAGAGCTGGCGGGGCTGGCGATTGGCGCGGAGGTGTTGGCGGCGGCGGACGGCGCGGCCGCTGGGGAGCGCGGAGACGAAAGCGGCTCGGATGAGCCGGGCACGTCGGGCGGCGGCCCGAGCTCCGGAGGAGCGGATGACGGCGGGGGCGGGCTTCCGGTTGAGGGACCCGGCACGCCGGACGGCGGCGGGGACGACGGGGGCGGCGATGGTGACGAGGTTACGGCGAGCGGCGGAGGGGGTTCGCTGCGCGAGAGGCTCGACGGCTATCTGACGCGCGCTGAGCGACTCATGCCGCACCAAGCCGGGCGTGACGCTCTCTCAAAGGCGGTCGATGAGCTCGAAGCACTGCGGAAGCGTGAGCTTGAACTGTCCGAAGACCAGCTTGTTCGCATCGCGATCGGTGAACTGCGGCGCGCAGCCGCGCTTGAGCCGTCGTTCGAGACGGCGCACGAACCGCATCAGCGCCGAGGGGCGACCGGGGTGAAGGTGGGCACCCGGCTCACACCGACGCTCCGTCGGGACGGACAGTTGACCGACTTTCGTGTGGCCCTCCGCCATGCCCGAAGCGCCTACCGCGCCGTTCTCGCCCCGTGACTGCGAACGATGAACGGGTAATCGGTGGCGTGAGGCTTTAAGAGCATGGTCGAGCAGCGCTCGACCATGGCACACGGCTACCGGACACTGCTCCCAGTATGAGCACTGACCAGTGAGCGCTGATCAGCGGCACCCGGCCGGAGGAGAAGAAGAGAAGAGGAGTCCGGACCCTGAACACTGACCAGCGAGGCGCTGATCAGTGGCACCCGGAGGAGAAGAGGAAAAGGAAGAAAAAGAAGAAAAGGAAGAAAGGGGAAGAGGAGAAGAGGCAGAGAGCGGGATCGGCGAGGCCGCTGATCGGTGGAACTCGGAGGCGCTGAGTTCAGCGGCCGAGGTAGTGGGACGGGACGGTGGCGTAGTCGGCGCGGATGGTGGAGCGGATGCCGCCGCGGCCTCGCCAGTCGGTGATGATCTGGAGCCAGGCGGGGCGCATGAGCTGGACGAGGTGGTCGCGGATGGTGTTGGTGACGGCCTCGTAGAAGATTCCCTCGTTGCGGAAGGACTGGTAGTAGATCTTGAGGCTTTTGAGTTCGACGCAGAGGCCTTGTTCGGCGGCGGGGCGTGGCTGATAGCGGAGGGTGACGACGCCGAAGTCCGGGTGGCCGGTCTTGGGGCAGACGCTGGTGAACTCTTCCGCGATGTGTTCGATCACGAAGGGGAGCTCGGCGGGGGTGGGGAAGGTTTCGAGGAGCGAGTGGTCGGGCATGAAGTGGTGGGTTTTACTTGGCGAGCTTGGCGATGAGTCGCCAGAAGTCGCGGGGCTGGATGTTTCGGCCGGTGATGGCGGCGAAGCGTTCGCGTGCGGCGTCGAAGGCGGGTGTGTAGGGGAGCTGATCGCGCTGGCCGAGCGAGCCGACGTGATCGGCGACGAGCTGGGCGATGGCGTCTTCTTCTTCGCGGGAGATGGCGGGGGGCTGTGAGAAGGAGCGGCCCAGGCGTGGGAGGCGGGCGGCTTTGCGGAGGGTGTGCAGCCGATGGAGGACGGCGCGGCGCTGGGCCTGCGGGTCCGAGGTGTCCTTGAGGAGGGCAGGGGCGGCGCTGGTGGCGAGGGTGAAGAGCTTTTCGAACTCGTCGGTGTAGGGGAGGTCGTCGAGGGAGCGGCCCACGCGTTCGTAGGCGGCGATGAGGGCGGCGTCTTCGTCGGGGGGCTGCGGCGTGGGCGGAAGGTGTGAGAAGAGGTCCTGCATGGTGTGGCCAGGTGGGCGGCGGTGCGGGCGGACGGGGGCTGATGGTATCTCGCGGGGGGCGTCGGGCTGCGGGTTGAGAAAGGCGTGGAGAAGGGGGCGATGGCGGGGAACTTCGGAGGGGCCGGCCCCTATCATCCACGCTCATGGCCGAGGTCCCAACTACGAGCGCGGCGGGCCATCCGGCGGTGGACGCGACGCTGTATCTGCACCCGCAGACGCTGGCGCGGCTGGGGACGCTGGAGCTGCGTGCGAAGATGATCGTGGAGGGGGTGATGAGCGGTATGCACCGCTCGCCCTACAAGGGTTTCAGCGTCGAGTTTGCGCAGCACCGGCCTTACGTGAAGGGCGACGACATCCGGCATCTTGACTGGAAGGTGTACGGGCGATCGGACAAGCTGTACCTGAAGCAGTACGAGCAGGAGACGAGCCTGGATCTGGTGCTGCTGGTGGACTGCTCGGGGAGCATGCGGTACGGCAGCCGCTCGTTCGAGGACGCGAGCGGGGCGGGGCGCAAGAGCGGTCCTTCGGGTCTGGCGAACTGGACGAAGTACGACCACGCGACGGCGACGGCGGCGGCGTTCGCGTACATGGCGCTGCGGCAGGGTGACCGCGTGGGTCTGGGGATCTACGCGGACAGCCTGGTAGACGCGGCGGACCGGTCGAGCGCGCAGGGGCAGTGGCGGCGGATCATCAGCATCCTGGCGCACCATCCGGTGGGGCGTCCCAGCGATATCGGGCACGTGATCGACCAGACGCTGGGGAAGCTGACGAACCGGTGCCTGATCGCGATCATAAGCGATTTTTTTGAGGACCCGGCGCGGCTGCGGACGGCGCTGGCGCGGATCAAGCACCGCCAGCACGACGTGATTCTGTGCCAGGTGGTGGACCGTCGGGAGCAGACGTTCGACTTCAGCGAGTCGGCGCCGTTCGAGGGATTGGAGGGCGAGGGCCGGCTGCGCGTCGATCCGCGGGCGCTGCGCAAGGCGTACCTGGAGGTGTTCGGGGCGCACCTGGAGCGTGTGGAGAAGACGGCGCGGAGCTTCGGGTTTGATTATCAGCTGGCGAGCACGCACGACTGGCTGGGTCCGCCGCTGGCGGGCTTCGTGGCGCGGCGGAACGCGGTCCTCAAGCGCAGCAAGAGCGGATGAGCTTTGTTCACCCCATTTTGCTGTGGGCGGGGCTGGCGTCGATCGCGATCCCGATCGCGATTCATCTGCTGATGAGCCAGCGGCGGCGGCCCGTCGAGTGGGGAGCGATGCGGTTCCTGATCGAGGCGTATCGGAAGCAGAAGCAGCGGCTGCGGGTGGAGCAGTTGTTGCTGCTGCTGGCGCGGTGTCTGCTGCTGGCGGCGCTGGCGGCGGCGCTGGGTCGTCCGATGCTGGAATCGGCGGGTCTGCTGGCGGGGGGCGCGGGGCGGACGGTGTACATCCTGCTGGACGACTCTGTGGCGTCGGGCGTGGTGCGCGAGGGGAGCGGGGAGTCCGCGCTGGCCGAGCACAAGCGGCGGGCGCTGGAGATCGTGTCGTCGCTGGGTCCTTCGGATCGTGCGGGGCTGATCCTGCTGGGCGGGCCGGCGCGGGCGGTGGTGTCGCCGGCGTCGCCTGACCTTGCGGCGGTGCGGAGGCTGATCGAAGAGGCGTCGTCGACGGACGCGGCGGCGGACCTGGCGGGTGCGCTGGAGGCGGCGGGGGCGGCGCTGGGTGCTTCGGACGAGGAGCGGTCGCGGCCGGCGTCGGTGGTGGTGCTGAGCGATTTCACGGTGGGGTCGGCGGACGTGTCGCGGCCGTTGCCGGCGGCGCTCGGGGAGCTGCCGGGGGTGCGGGTGCTGGCGTCGAGGCCGGCGGAGGCGGGGTCGGCGGGGGTTGTGAACGTGCAGGTGACGGCGATCGAGCCTCTGCGGCCGGTGGTCCTGACGGGGGGCGTTGCGGAGGAGCAGCGGCTGGGTGAGCGCGAGCAGGTTCGTGTGGTGCTGCGGCGGACGGGGCCCGGGGTGGCGGAGGGTGGCGTGACGTCGCTGCGGGTGCGCGGGGCGGAGGCGGGGGCGCCGATCGAGGGTTCGCTGGGGTCGCAGGCTTCGGTGCGGTGGCAGCCCGGGCAGGCGGAGGCGACGGTGAGCGTGCAGGTTGATCCTGTGAGCGCGGGTGGCGAGGGCGCGGCGTCGATGATCCTGACGGCGGAGATCGATCGCGATGCGCTGGCGGCGGACAACGTGCACCGGCGCGTGGTGGGTGTGCGGGATGCGCTGCGCGTGGGGGTGATCGCGCGGGGACGGTTCGGGAGCGAGGGGGGGATCACGGCGCTGTCGGCGGCGGACTGGATCCGTCTGGCGCTGCGTCCCACGGCGGGGACGCCGATCGAGGTTGTGGACATCGAGCCGGCGGCGCTGGACGGCGCGGCGCTGGCGGGGCTGGAGGCGGCGTTTGCGCCGGCGCCGGACCTGCTGCGCGATGAGGATTGGACGCGGCTGGCGCGGTTCGTGGAGGGGGGCGGCCTGCTGGTGGTGAGCCCGCCGGCGGATGCGAGCGTGCATCTGTGGAGCGACGGGATGATCCGGGCGCTGGGGCTTCCCTGGCGGGTGGCGCGTGAGGCGCGGACGATCGAGGGGGGCGTGGGGGTTGATGAGGCGTCGGTGGAGGCGTCGGGGCTGTTGTCGCTGATCGCGGCGGAACTGCCGAGTCTGGCGCGGCCGGTGTCGGTGTTCAGGCAGCTTGGCGCGGAGTCGATCGAGGCGCCGGGGCGTGTGCTGCTGGGGCTGCGTGACGGGTCGGCGCTGGCGGTGGCGGTGAGCGGTGCGGAGCGGGCGCTTGAGGGGGCGGGGTCGGGGGGTTCCGGGGGAGCCGGGGGTTCGCGCGGGGGCGAGCGTGGGGCGGGTCGGGGGCTGGTGGTGTATCTGACGTCGGCGCCGGTGCTGAGCTGGACGGATCTGCCGGCGAAGCCGCTGATGGTGCCGCTGGTGCAGGAGCTGGTTCGGCAGGGTGCGGGGGCGGCGGCGGGGAGTTCGTCTGGTCTGGCGGGCAGGCCTGTGGAAGCGCCGGCGCGTTCGCGGCTGCTGCGGCCTGTGGGCGAGGGGGCGGAGATCGTGGTGGGTGATGGCGGGGTGACGGCGGAGGCGGTGCGGCGTGCGGGGGTATGGCTGGCGACGGATGAATCGGGTCGGGCGCGGGGCGTGGTGACGGTGAACGCGGATGCGGACGGGGCGCGGACGGGCGTGCAGGACCCGGGGGCGGTGGGAGCGTGGCTGCGGGGGGCGATGGGAGAAGCGGCGGGGGAGATGGCCGGGGGAACGGCGGACGAGCGGCTGGCGTGGCTGGATGATGCGCAGCCGACGGCGGGGCTGAGCGGTCGTGAGGGTGGCTCGCCGCTGGCGCTGCCTCTGCTGATCGCGGCGGCGGTGCTGGCGGTTGCGGAGCTTGTGATGGCGCGGTTCTTCAGCCACGCGTGGCGGGAGGCGTGAGCGGCGCGATGACGGACCTTCTGACGAGACTGCTGGACATCGAGACGCTGCGGCTTGGAGCCGAGGGGGTGGGTCTGGGGTTTGAGCGTCCGATTCCGGCGTGGGCGTGGGGCGGCATCGTTGGTGCGGCGGTGTTGCTTGGGGTGTGGAGCTACACGAGGCTTGCGGGTCCTGCGTGGGGGCGGCTGTCGCTGGGTCTGCTGCGGGCGGGGCTGCTGATTGTGCTGATGGTGCTGATCTCGGGGCCTCAGCTGGTGCAGAGATCGGAGAGCGTGGAGCGCGACTGGGTGCTGGTGCTGGCGGACCGGTCGGCGTCGATGACGATCGCGGATGTGGAGGGGGAGGGGGCTTCGCGGCGGACGCGGGATGCGCAGCTTCGGTCGGCGGTGGGCGAGTCGCGGGGGACGTGGGAGGCGCTGTCGAAGGGCCGGGTGGTGCAGTGGCTGGGGTTCGCGGAGGGTGCGTTCGAGCTTGGGGCTGGGGGAGCGGAGGGTGGGACCGGGCCTGTGGACTTTGGAGAGCCGACGGGGAGGCGGACGTCGCTGGGCCCGGCGCTGGATCAGGCGCTGGCGCGGGCGGCGGCCCGGCCGCTGGCGGCGGTGGTGGTTCTGAGCGACGGCCGGAGCGTGAGCGAGCCGACGCGCGGGGCGCTGCGTCGTCTGCAGAGCGACCGCGTGCCTGTGTTCGCGGTGCCTCTGGGGAGCGCGGAGCCTGTGAGCGATGTGGCGGTGCGGCGGGTGGATGTGCCGCGGCTGGCGTTCGTGGACGACGTGACGCCTGTGCGCGTCGAGCTGGAGAAGCTGGGGGGCGAGGGGTCGGCGGCGGCGCTGGTTCGTCTGGTGGATCGCGCGACGGGTCAGGTTCTGGACGAGCGGCGCGTGGAGATGGATGAGTCGAGCGCGTCGGTTGTTCTGACGACGCGTTCGGACCAGCCGGGGGCGCGGACGTGGGGGGTCGAGGTGATCCCCGAGGGGACGGACCTGATCGCGGGGAACAACGCGGCGGAGGCGGCGATCGAGCTGGTCGACCGTCCGATGCGGCTGCTGTACATCGATGGATATCCGCGGTGGGAGCAGCGGTACCTGAAGAACCTGATGATCCGGGAGAAGTCGATCGTGTGCTCGACGCTGCTGCTGTCGCCTCAGCGGCGGTACCTGCAGGAGGGCGACGTCGAGATCGACGCGCTGCCCTCGTCGATCGAGGAGTGGGCGGCGTACGACGCGGTGGTGCTGGGGGACGTGAGTCCCGAGGTGTTCACGGACGAGCAGATGCTGCAGCTTCGGGAGCATGTGTCGCGGCGGGGTGCGGGGCTGCTGTGGATCGCGGGGGAGGCGGCGACGCCCATGCTGTGGTTCGACACGCCGCTGGGCGACCTGCTGCCTTTCGGGAAGGAGGCGACGGACGGGTCGGCGGTGGGGGCTCCGGTGCACGTGACGCCCACGGCGACGGCGCGGCGTCTGGGGCTTTTGCAGCTGGGCGAGAGCGCGGACGAGCCCTGGCCGGCGGAGCTGGCGGACGGGTCGACGGCGTGGTCGGCGCTGCGCTGGGCGCAGCGGCTGGACCGTGAGCGGCTCAAGCCGACTGCGGAGGTGCTGGCGGAGACGACGGAGGACGGATGGCCGCTGGTGCTGTCGATGCGGTACGGGGCGGGGCGGGTGCTGTACGTGGCGACGGACGAAATCTGGCGGTGGAGGTACGGGCGGGGCGAGACGCTGCCCGAGCGATTCTGGCTGCAGATGCTGCGTCTGCAGGGGAGAGAGAGCCTGTCGCGCGCGGGGCGGAGCGCGACGCTGGAGCTGACTCCCAGACGGACGGACGTGGAGCAGCCGGTGCGTGTGGCGGTGGAGCTGCTGGATCAGCAGCTTGCGGACGGGGCGCCGGGGTCGCTGGCGGTGCGGGTGACGCGGAAGCCCGGGCCTGGTGATGGGCCGGGGGGCGCGACGGCGGCGGAGCTGGTGCTGAGGCCTGAGCAGGGCGACCGGCGGACGTACGCGGCGATCTGGCTGGCGCCGGAGGCGGGGACGTGGGTTGCGGAGCCTGTGGATGCGCTGCTGGCGGGGATGGGGCTCTCGGCGGAGGCGGTGATTTCCCTGCCTGATGATGAGCTTCGTCATCCGGAGACGGATCACGGGGCGCTGGCGCGGCTGGCGGAGGAGACGGGCGGTGCGGTTCTGGAGGCGTCGGATCTGTCGTCGCTGCCCGAGCGTATTCCGAACCGGTCGTTGCGGCTGTTGAATGAGACGACGGAATCGCTGTGGGACACGCCGCTGGCGCTGCTGGTGGTGGTGTTGCTTGCGACCTTGGAATGGGTGGGCCGTAGAGTTATCCGGTTGATCTGAGGCCGCCGGGGCCGCTGGCGCGGGGTGCGAGCCGATGGTGGAGAGGGCTGGGCGAGCCGGCGCGGGCGCGTTGACCTGCTGAGAGGGCGAGCATGGCGGACTCTGTTGAAGCAGGCGGAACGGAGGGCGGGGCGCGGCTGCTGCGTGCGCTGGAGTCGCTTCGGGGTCGGTGGCGGCGGGTGCTGGTGGGCTCGCGGCTGCTCGGGCTTGCGGCGGCGATCATCGCGGCGGGGACGGTGCTGGGGCTGACGGACTATTTCCTGCGGCTGCCGGTGTGGATCCGGTGGCTGCACTGGGCTGTGGGGGTTGGGCTGATCGCGTGGTTCCTCGCGACGCGGGTGCGTTCGGCGTGGCGGTTTGCGCCGTCGCTGACGGACGTGGCGCTGCGCGTGGAGCGTGCGCGGCCGGAGCTTTCGGGTCTGGCGGCGAGCGCGGCGGACTTTGCGCGGGGTGGGGACGCGTCGCGCGGCGAGCGCGAGCGTGGGTCTGGGGTTGCGGCGGCGCTGGCGGCGGGGGTGGTGCGGCGGGCGGAGGAGGCGGTTGCGGGGGCGGATCTGCGGGGGCTGGTGCAGGCGGGGCCCGTGTGGTCGCGCGGGGCGGCGCTGGGGCTTGCGGCGGCGGTGTGCGCGGGGCTGCTGGCGGCGAACCCCGCGATGTGGACGATCGGGGCGGTGCGCGTGGCGGCGCCGTTCGCGGGGGCGCAGTGGCCGCAGCGGACGGGCGTGGTGGACGTGACGGAGGGATCGGTGGCGGCGCGGGGGGCGGCGCTGCCCTTGCGTGCGGCGGTGACGCGGTCGGTGGGTCCCATCGAGTCGGCGTACCTGGCGGTGCGGTATCGGCTGATCGACGGCGGTCGTGCGGGCGCGGAGCGGCGCGAGCTGCTGACGTTCCAGGGGCGTGAGGTCGAGGCGCGCGAGGAGGGCGGGGAGGGCGAGGGGGGCGTCGTGCGCGGCGCGCTGTTCGAGCGGCTGGTCGAGCCCATGGCGGAGGCGATCGAGTTCCGTTTCGAGACGGACGATGATGCGACGGAGTGGAGGCGGATCGAGCTTGTGCCGCCGCCGGCGGTGGTGGGGGCGCGGGCGGTGATCACGCCGCCGACGTATGCGCGGGTGCTGGAGGGGGGGGCGGACGGTTCGGCGCCGGCGTTGTCGGAGCGCACGGAGTCTGAGCTTGGTCCGGGGACGGACGAGCGTGCGGCGGCGCCGCGTGCGCTGGCGGGCTCGACGGTGGAGCTGACGATCGAGCTGAACAAGCCTCTGGAGATTCCCGAGAGCGTTGTTGAGGTGTTCCACGGGACGGAGGCGGGGGAGCCGGCGGGGGCGACGCTGCGGCGGGAGGGGTCGCGGTGGCTGATCTCGTGGACGCTGGGGGAGTCGGTGCGTGTTCCGGTGCGGCTGCGTGATGAGCACGGGATCGAGAGCACGGACGAGGCGGTGTACCGGTTCGAGGCCGTGGCGGACCGGCCGGCGGCGGCGGCGATGACGGAGCCGCCCAGCGATCGGGCGGTGCTGCCGACGGCGGTGGTGCGTGTGGCGGCGGAGGGTCGGGACGACATCGGTCTTGGGTGGGTGGCGCTGGAGCGGTCGGTGCTGGAGCGAGCGGGGGCGGGTGAGAAGAGCGGGCCCGGTGGCGCGCTGGAGATGCGTGGCGAGCCGGAGCGGATCGCGCGTGAGGATGCGCAGGGGCGGACGCTGGCGCGGGTCGGTCAGGAGCTGTCGCTGGAGGCGCTGGAGCTGGAGCCCGGGGATGAGGTCCGGCTGACGGCGCTGGCGATCGATGTGCGGACGGGTGCGGTCGAGGGGGCGGAGCCGACGCGTTCGGCGCCGCGGACGCTGCGGATCATTTCCGAGGCGGACTTTGTCGAGGAGATCCAGAAGCAGCTGAGCGATGTGCGGCAGACGGCGATCCGCATCGAGCAGCAGCAGGGCGAGCTGCAGGAGCAGTCGCGCGCGGGGCGGAACGACCAGGCGACGCGGCGCGGTCAGGGTCAGATCAGCGAGCGGATCGCGCGGCAGGGGGAGCAGCTGGGTCGGCTGGTGGAGCGTGTGCGCGAGAACCGGATGGACAGCCGGGCGCTTGAGGACATGCTGGGGCGGGCGCAGGATGCGCTGAACGAGGCGGGGCGGTCGTCTTCGGAAGCGTCGAAGTCGCTGGAGCGGGCGGGCGAGCAGGCGGGGACGCGGGCCGAGGGCGCGGAGGCGGCGGCGGGCGGACGAGAAGAAGAGTCGCAAGAGCCGGGGGCGCGGGGCGAGCGGGAAGCGGCGCGGGATCAGAAGGAAGAGGAGCGGCAAGGCGGCGAGGGCGCGAGCGCGGCGGATGAGCGCGGCGGGGCGGAAGCAGCCGAGCGCGAAGAGGGCGCGGCGGGAGAGCCGAGGGGCGGCGCGACGGGTGAAGAAGATCAGCAGAAGGATGAGGCGGGGGGCGAGCAGGGAGCGCAGCAGGGATCACGGCAGGCCGGGGGCGAGGGGGCGCCTCAGTCTGAGCGCGAAGGCGCGGCGAAGGAAGAGCGCGAAGGCGCGGCGAGCGAAGAGGCGCGTGAGGGGGCGCGTGAAGAGGCTCAGGCGGGTGAGGAGCCTGCGCTGCAGGGGCCGGAGGATGAGGCGCTGCGTGAGGCGGTGGAGCGTCAGCAGCAGGTGCGCGACGAGCTGGGCGGCCTGATCGAGATGCTGGACCGGGGCGAGGACAACTGGGTTGTGCGGAACGAGCTGGAGCGTCTGCTGCGCGAGCAGCAGGCGGTGCGGGGGGCGACGCAGCGGGCGGGTCAGCAGACGGCGGGCAAGAGCGTGGAGCAGCTGACGGAGCAGGAGCGTTCGGAGCTGGAGCGGATCGCCGAGGCGCAGCGTCAGCTTGCGGAGAAGACGGCCGAGGCGGCGCGGGAGATGCGTGAGCGGGAGAAGAAGCTGGCGGAGAAGGATCCTTCGGGTGCGTCGGCGATGGGTCAGGCGGCGCGGCGTGCGGAGCAGTCGCGTACGGCCGAGACTCAGCAGCGTGCGGCGGAGCAGGTGGGTCAGAACCAGACGTCGCAGGCGTCGCGGAGCCAGCAGCAGGCCGAGCAGGACCTGCAGGAGATGCTGAACGATCTGGACCAGGTGGAGCGTGCGCGGGACGAGGTGCTGCGTCGCCAGCTTGCGAGCATCATCGAGACGCTGGAGGGGCTGGTGGCGGCGCAGGAGGGGGAGCTTGAGGCGCTGGACGCGCGGGTTGCGGCGGCGGAGGGGCTGGCGGGGCTGGACGAGGGGATGATCCGTCTGAACCAGAACACGCTTGCTGTGCTGGAGCAGATCCGCGGGGGCGGTCCCGAGCTGGCGGCGGTGGCGGCGCCGGTGTCGCGGGCGCTTGAGGCGCAGACGGGGGCGATCACGGAGATCCGCAGGCCGGTGCTGGGCGAGCGGATGGTGCGGGAGTTCGAGCTGCGGAGCCTGACGCAGCTCCGGGCGGCGCTGTCGAAGGCGCGGGAGCTGGACGAGGCGGCGGCGGACCGTCAGCGGCGGAAGCAGCTGGGCGAGCTGAAGAAGCTGTACCGGGCGGTGCTGGAGCGTCAGGGGGCGATCGGGGAGGAGGCGGGTCCCTTCGCGGGCGCGCAGGAGCTGTCGCGGCGCGGTCGGCAGGTGCTGCGTGGGCTGAGCGAGCGTCAGGGGGGCATCCGCGCGGAGCTAGCGGAGATCCTGTCGCAGACGAAGGAGCTGCGGGACGCGAAGGTGTTCGAGTTTGCGCATCGGCGGATGGACGCTACGAGCGTGCGCGTCGAGAGCGACCTGAGCGAGGCGCGGCCGGACCCGGCGGTGCGGGGCGTTGAGGCGATGGCGGGGCTGATCCGGGACGTGCTGGAGTCGCTGGAGGATCCGAAGCCTGATCCGAAGAAGTTCGCTGAGGGTGCGCAGGGTGGCGGTCAGGGGGGTGGGAACCAGAGCGGCCAGCAGCCGCTGATCCCGCCGTTGAAGGAACTGATGCTGCTGCGGCGTCTGCAGACGCAGATCGCGGACGCGACGCGGGACGCGGCGGGGCCTGAGGCGGGCGTGTCGCGGGAGGAGATCACGCGGCTGGGGAACGAGCAGCGCGAGCTGATGGAGGTCGGGCGGGAGTTTGTTGACCGGATGTCGCAGCCGGGGTTCAGGGGGATCGACCGGCCGGGGAAGGGTGCGGAACCTGAGCCCGGAGCTGAGCCCGCGGAGGGTGGGAACAAGGAGGAAGGCGGCGGCGTTGAACGAGAACCGGGGGCGGGGCAGGATCCGGGGGCGGGGGCGGGGGCGGAGCAGGATGAAGCGGTTGAGGAGCCTATGACTCCATGATGCATGTGAAGGCGTCGGATGTGCGGAGGCTGGCGGCGGCGGCGGCGGCGCTGTGGGCGGCGGCGTGGCTGAGCGGTGCGGCGCTGGCGCAGTCGGGGGGAGCGGCGGCGGGGTCGGAGAAGCAGGCGGAAAAGCAGGCGGAGAAGCAGGCGGAGAAGCCCAAGGCGAAGAAGGGTGATCCGTTGCCGGGGCTTGATGATCTGCTGGGGTTGCCCGAAGCGGGGAAGAGGCCCGAGGCGCGGCCCGGGGAGGGCGCGGAGAAGCCTGGGGAAGGGGCGGCGCCGGCGGAGGGGGCAGCGGACCCGCTGGCGGGCGAGCTGGAGCGGAAGCTGAGCGCGCAGGAGCTTGCGGAGAAGTTCGAGGAGGCGGTCCGGCAGATGGGCGAGTCGGCGGACCGGCTGGAGAAGTCGGGTGACGTGGGGCTGGCGACGCAGCGGCTGCACGAGGCGATCCTGCGGAACCTGGACGTGCTGATCAAGCAGAGCAACGACGGTCAGGGGGGTTCGTCGTCGTCGAGCTCGTCTTCGCAGAGCCAGCAGCAGTCTTCGGCGGAGCAGCGGCGTGCGGGCCAGCAGAGCAAGCCGCAGCAGGGAGAGAACGAAGAGGCGGGGCAGGGCGAGAACCAGGGGGAGCGCATGCCTCCCGCGATGACGGACGCGGAACGCCGCGGGCAGCTGGACACGGCGCGTGCGGCGTGGGGGTCGCTGCCCGAGCGTGTGCGCGACTCGCTGATGCAGGGGTCGAGCGATTACTTCAGCGCGCTGTACGAGGCGGCGACGGAGGCGTACTACAAGAAGCTGGCAGAGGAGGCGCGCGAGTGAGGAGCGGGACGCTGCTGATGATGTCGCGTGGCGCGGTGCTGGCGTGGGCGATGCTTGGGGCGGCCTCGGGGTCGGCGGCGCGTCAGCAGGGGCCCTTGGAGGTCGGGCCGGCGGGGCCCGATCCGGGTGTGAGGCCCGACGGGACGCGGAGCGCCGAGAGCGCGCCGGCGGAGAACGAGATCGTGCCGGCGCTGGAGGGAGCGGTGTCCCGGGGGTTCCGGGCGCTGGCGCAGATGCAGAGCGCCGAGGGTCATTTCGAGGGGATGCGTACTGACCGTCACGTGGGGATCAGCGCGCTGGCGGGGATCGCGTTCATGGCGGACGGGAACCTGCCGGGGCGGGGCGACTATGCGGTGAACGTGGAGCGGGCGATCGACTTCGTGCTGTCGTCGATCGCGGAGACGGGGCTGATCGCGGAGGACACGTCGCACGGGCCGATGTACGGGCACGGGTTCGCGGCGCTGTTTCTGGGCGAGGCGTACGGGATGATTCAGGGCGGTCCCGACACGGCGCGTTCGTCGCGGATGTACGAGGGGCTTGTGAAGGCGTGCCGGCTGATCGTGGAGACGCAGAACGACGAGGGTGGCTGGCGGTACAACCCCGTGCCGCATGACGCGGACATCTCGGTGACGATCTGCCAGATCATGGCGCTGCGTTCGGCGCGGAACGCGGGGATCGACATCCCGAAGCGGACGATTGATCGCGCGGTCGAGTATGTGCGTGCGTGCCAGAATCCTGACGGGGGTTTCCGGTACCAGATGATGAGCGGTTCGAGCGCCTGGCCGCGGACGGCGGCGGGGGTTGCGAGCCTGTATTACGCGGGGGTGTATCAGGACCAGGCGCTGGACCGGGGGCTGGGGTACCTGACGGAGAACGCGTTCCCGAACCGAGGCCTGGGGCAGGGGAGCCACTATTTTTATGGGCACTACTACGCGGTGCAGGCGATGTACCTGGCGGGTGGTGAGCAGTGGGACCGCTGGTGGCCTGCGATCCGGGACGAGCTGATCGCGATGCAGAGGCCCGACGGGTCGTGGGACGACAGCTACGCGGGCCCTGCGTATGGGACGGCGATGGCGCTGATCGTGCTGCAAATGCCCAAGCGTTATCTGCCGATCTTTCAGAGATGAGACGCGTGCGCTTCAATTGTGTGATGAGGGCTCTGGCCGCGGCGTGGCTGGTCGGCGGGGCGGGCGCGGCGGCGCTAGCGCACCAGGGGGCCGCGGGTCCGGCGGGCGCGGCGCGGGGGCGGGGCGGCGCCGGGGCGAACGCGGTCGAGCCGGCGGGATTCCGGGTGGTGATGATCGATGGCGCCTTGGCGGCGCGGAGCGTGCGGCTGCTGTCTCTGGAGGAGCGGTCGGCGACGATTTTGGACGAGCAGCAGCGTCGTCGGCAGATCGATCGGCGGGAGATTCTGGGGCTGATCGTGCCGGTGCCTGGGCCTGAGGAGAGTGTGCCGCGGGTTGCGCCGGCTGAGGTGGCGCCGGGGCTGGTGGCGCTGGCGGCGGGGGAGCGGTTCACGGGGGACGTTGCGGAGTCGGAAGCGCCGGCGGAGACGCTGCTGTGGAATCACGGCGTGTTCGGGCGGATGAGCGCGCCGCTGGATGCGGTGCGCGGGCTGGCGCGTCCCGGTGCGGCGCGGGCGCTGCGCGAGGGTGTGACGGGTGGCGGTGGCGCGGCGGCGACGGACACGGTGCATCTGACCAACGGGGACCGGCTGGAAGGTTTCCTGGTGGCGCTGGGCCCGGTGGTGAAGTTCGAGTCTGATGGCGCGGAGCTGGAGCTGCCGCTGGAGCGTCTTGCGGCGGCGCGGCTGTCGACGCCCGCGGAGTTGCCGGCGGGCTCGTGGATCTGGATGAGCGACGGGTCGGTTGCGCGGGTGGCGCGGGCGACGATCGATCCTGCGGGGCGCGTGAGCCTGACGCTGGCGGGGGGTCAGGCGGTGAGCGTGGAGTGGTGGCAGGTGCGGGGGCTGTTGTCGGACGCGTCGCGGCTGCGGGCGCTGGCGAGTCTGGAGGTTGTGTCGCAGGGTGCCGGGGCGGGCGGTGGTGCGGGTCGGCGTTTCGTGCCTCCGATGGAAGTCGTGGAGGAGGCGGACGAGGAGCCCGATCCGCACGGTGTTGTCGGCGCGGCGCTGGGGATCCTGGACGTGCGGCTGCCGGGGCCGATGACTGTGACGTGGGCGTTGCCGACGGGTGCGTCGCGCGTGGCGTTCACGGCGGAGCTCGAGGCGGGGTTTGAGCCCTGGGGCGACTGCGAGCTGGTGGTGCGTGACGGGGAGACTGAAGTGGCGCGGAAGCGGCTGCACGGCGGGCAGCCCTCGGCGGAGATCGCGGTGGATGTTCGCGGGGCGGCGCTGACGGTGGCGGTGGAGGCGGGGCGTTTCGGGCCTATCCGCGACAGGGTTTTCCTGCGGCGGGGGATGGTGCTGGCGGGGGGCGGGGAGTGAGCCGGCTTCCGGTCTGACGGGAAAGCCCGCTCTATACTGGCGACGCGGCGGTCTGCACGCATCTCCCGAGGAGCCCGAGCCCCGATGTCCTATTCCCTCAAGCCCATGGAAGGCTACGACGTCGACGTCGAGCGGATCGACTATCTGAAGGAGCACGTGGACACGGGGGACCGGTGGGTTCTGAACTTCGGGCCCCAGCATCCGGCGACGCACACGACGCTGCGGCTGGTGCTGGAGCTGGACGGGGAGCGGGTGGCGCGGTGCACGCCTCACATCGGGTACCTGCACTCGGGGTTCGAGAAGCTGGGTGAGCACCTGGATTACAACCAGTACGTGACGATCGTGTCGCGGATGAACTATCTGTCGCCGATCGCGAACGACATCTGCTGGCACCACGCGGTGGAGAAGCTTTTCGGGGTGGATCTGACGCCGCGGTGCAAGGTCGTGCGGACGATCATGGCGGAGCTGGCGCGGATCCAGGATCACCTCTTGTGCTGCGGTGCGGCGGCGCTGGACATCGGGGCGTTCACGGGGTTCCTGTTCGGGTTCAACCCGCGGGAGCGGATCTATGACATCTGCGACTTCATCTCGGGGCAGCGGTTCCACCCGGACTGGACGCGGGTCGGGGGCGCGCAGCAGGACCTGCCCAACGAAGAAGACTTCAAGAAGATGGTGAAGTACTTCGTGAACGAGGACCTGCCGCGGGCGCTGGACGACGTTGAGAAGCTGGTGCTGCGGAACCGGATCTTCATGGACCGGACGGTGGGGATCGGCGTCTTGTCGCGTGAGGACGCGGTGGCGTGGTCGGCGTCGGGGCCGATCGCGCGGGCGTCGGGCGTGCAGCGCGACCTGCGGAAGGACGAGCCCTACCTGTGCTACGCGGACAACTGGGACGGCCAGGGGGCGAAAGCGGTCGATTTCAAGGTGCCCGTGCACACGGACGGAGACGCGTACGCGCGGTTCCAGGTTCGGATGGAGGAGATGCGTCAGGCGTCGCACATCATCCGGCAGCTGATCGACTCGATCCCGGGCGGGCCCATGGACACGTTCGCGGACGGGAAGGTCGTGAAGCCCAAGAAGTCCGAGGTGTACGGCTCGATCGAGGGGCTGATCCAGCATTTCGAGCTGATCATGAGCAACCGGGGGTGGGACGCGCCGGTCGCCGAGGCGTACGGGGCGAACGAGACGGCCAACGGCGAGCTTGGGTACTACATCGTGGCGGACGGTGGGGCGAGGCCCTTCCGCGCGCGGACGAGGCCGCCGAGCTTCATCCACTTCCAGCTGATGGCCAAGCTGCTGGAGGGGCACATGCTGGCGGACATCGTTGCGGTGCTGGGGAGCCTGAACATCGTGGCGGCGGAGCTGGACAGGTAAGCGCGGGGGGGT
>JANRJV010000034.1:0-60962 GCA_033763795.1 Planctomycetota bacterium | reverse complement strand
CACCATTGAAGCACGATCACATCGTCTGACTCGTTTGGTGGCGAATCGCCTCCGCGGCGGATCAGCCGCGGCACCATTGAAGCCGGTATACCCGTGCTCGGACGCCAGGGGCGTCCTCGCCTCCGCGGCTGATCAGCCGCGGCACCATTGAAGCGCGGGCGGTCATTCCGCCACAGTCCCAGTCTCGTGCCTCCGCGGCTGATCAGCCGCGGCCCCAGTAACGCAGAACAATGCCCCAGCGACGCCGAGCTGATCCCGAGATGTCGCTGTTCAGAGGGTTCTTACCGTCGCTTGCCCGCCACGAACAGGCCGCGGTCGCGCTTCTTGAACCTGGCATCGGCACCCTTGGCCGCGATCTCGCGGATGATGGCGGCATAGAGCGTCGCCTCCGGCGTCTTGCCGCTGGGACTCTTCCACAGGCCTCTGGCCGCCATCTGCTCGATCAACTCCTGCGCCTTCATCGGTTTGTTGGCATCGGCGATGATCTGCGCCGCGGCGTCCAGTGCACTCGGGCGTTTGGGCTTGATTGCCTTGGTGGCCTTTGGTGGCTTCCCCGTCTTCCTGTTCGCACTCCTCGCGGCGCTCAGCTTGCCCTCCGATCGCTGCTGGATCTCGGCGATCGCGGCCTTCCGGGCCTTCTCGATGCCCGCCACCGATGCGGTCTTGTTGGTGGTGACGCCAGCGTTCTTGCTGCTTCCACGTCCTGACTTCTTCGTACCCATTCGACATTCCTTTCGGTTGATGGCGATCGCGGCACCACGCCACGGTCACGCGAGGCCGGCGGCGTTGCCGACACGCGACGGATAGGGCCATCAACAGGCCAAGAAAGCAAGGTCCATCTGGAGCTACTCCGGCCCATTCACACGATCGGGCTGGGGCCATCGACTCGTGATGCGTGATGCCAGCGAGTCGCCTGACCGCTCTCCGGACCTGCGGAACTCGGCTACTGAAGATTCGCGCGGATGTGCGCCGAATCCCCTTGCCCTCTCCGAGATTGCATGGCTCAGTGTGTGCGCCGAGCAGGGATCAACGCCACGGGCGCGAAGTCCCAGATAACGGCGGGAGTTGACCGTGAAGCTCGAACCGAAAGCCCAGCATCCCGGACCTGCGCAGCTTGATGGCGAACCACGCGAGACGAGGATCGATGCCCTCGATGTCGAGAGCCTTACGGACCTTTCCATCGCGGATCTGCGAAAGTTGTGGCTGAGGCACATGGGCCGTGCGGCGTCCCCGGCGCAGAAGCGGCTGCTCATCCGCGAACTGGCTTGGCGGGCGCAGGAACGCGTCCATGGCGGCCTCGATGCGGAGACGCGGCGGCTCCTCTCCCGCGCCATGCGAGCCGCGACGGCGGACAACACGCTTGTCGATGCGACTGAAGACGCGAACGGCGTGCAGGTACCAACTGCGAAGCGCCGGCCGCGGGGCGCTGCTTCGACAGCGCGGGTCTCGGGGAGCGACCTCACACCGGCTACAAAGCTCTCCCGCGTCTGGCAAGGGGTCCGGTATGAGGTCTGTGTCCTTGACGGCGGCCGCTTCCGCTTGGGGGGACGCGACGAGACCTTCGCCAGCCTCAGCGAGATCGCCCGCGAGATCACCGGCACCCGCTGGTCCGGCCCGCGGTTCTTCGGCCTGAGGACGCGGGAGAATTCTGGCGACGAAGACCCGCGCTCGGGCAACAGGCATTGCCCACGCCGCAACGGAGGTGACTCATGACCACGCCGATCGTCTGGTGCGCCGTCTACACGCGCAAGTCGAGCGAAGAAGGCCTCGACATGGCCTTCAACTCGCTCAACGCCCAGCGCGAGGCCGGCCTCGACTACATCAAGAGCCAGAAGCACCAGGGATGGACGGCGATCGCCACCGCCTACGACGACGGTGGTTACTCCGGCGGCTCGACCGACCGGCCCGGTCTCCAGCACCTCCTCGACGACATCCGCAAGGGCCGCGTCGACGTTGTCGTGGTCTACAAGGTCGACCGCCTCTCGCGATCCCTGGCCGACTTCGCCCGGCTCATGCAGACCTTCGACGAGCACAAGGTCTCGTTCGTCTCTGTGACCCAGCAGTTCAACACCACGACCTCGATGGGCCGGCTCACACTCAACATGCTGTTGTCGTTCGCCCAGTTCGAGCGCGAGGTTGCGGGCGAACGCATCCGCGACAAGATCGCCGCGACCAAGCGCAAGGGCGTCTGGGTCTGCGGCCAGCCACCGCTGGGCTACCGGCTGCCGTGCGAAGGTGATGCCGACTTCGTGCCGGGCGACCGCACGCTCCGGGTGATCGAACCGGAGGCTGAGTTGGTTCGCGCGATCTTCAATGGCTACCTCGAACTCGGCTCGCTGGTCGACCTCGCCGCGAAGCTCAAAACCGAAGGCCAGACCACCAAGCGCTGGACCAGCAGTCGCGGCAAGACCCACGGCGGACGTCCCCTCACCGCCGCGTTCCTCTACAGAGTCCTGACCAACCCGATCTACATCGGCAAGATCGCCCACACCCGCGGTCGCAACAACAAGGGTGTTTCCAAGCAGACCGAGGTTCACCAGGGCCACCACCAACCGATCATCGATCAAGCGATATGGGAGCGCGTCCATGCCAACATGGGGACGATCGAACGCGAGTCTCGCCACAAGTGGACGCACACGCACCTGCTCAAGGGCAAGATCCGCACCTCCGAGGGGCACGCCATGAGCCCGGGGTCGGTGCAGCGCCCGGTGTCGAAACGAGACGATTGCCGCAGCGTTCGCGGTGACACGGCACGACGCATCGTCCGCTACTACGTCAGCCAGAAGGCCGTAAAGCAGGGTTTCAAGACCTGCCCGATCAAGACGATCAACGCGGCGCACCTCGACGACCTCGTCCGCGGCCTGGTGCTCGATCACCTGAAGAACCACCATCAGGCCGACTTGCGCGATCAGCAGCCTGAAGCACGAGACCGCTGGATCCGCGAGGTTGTTCATCGAGTCGTGGTTGCTCCGGACCGGATCACCGTCGAGCTTGCCCACGAGCGGATCGCCGCCTGCGTCGACGCGGCACGCGAGCCCGCAGCCGACCGCACGGCGAACGCCCGCGAGAGCAGTAAAACGGTCCCGGCATGCCCCTTCACCCCCGAGATCGAAGACCGCGGCCAGCACATGACGCTCACGCTCCGCATCCAGATCAAGCGCCACGACGGCCGCCGCGTGCTCCTCAGCCCAGACGGCCACGACCTGCTGACCACCATCACACCCGACGGATGCCCGGTCACCCGCGACCATCTCGTCCGCGCCATCGGTGTGGCCTTCGCCTGGCGCTGCGAGTTGACACGGGCGGAACGCACGATCGAGTCGGTCGCGCAGCGCGCCGGCGTGACCGCCGGACGGGTTCACTCAATCCTCACACTGACGCAGCTCAGCCCGACGATCCTTCGATCGGTCCTCACCGGCACGCTCGGAGCGAGCGTCACCCTCGCCGATCTGCTCCGCGCCGCCCAGCACTTGGACTGGTCGCAGCAGGCTCAGTCAATCGGAGTGTGAGCATCGGCGTCTCGCTTCCCCAGGTTTGAGCGTGAGGTCCGTCTCGCCACAACACGCTCGGCAGGGCGACGACCACGACCATCGGCCCGATGTCCACACTGCGGCTTTGCGAACAAGGACAAATCCGTTCGGGCAACGCGCAGTTCAAGGTCCGAATAGAGCGACCCTCGAATTCCACACTGCCGAAATCGGCCCCCAGAGACTTTCGGGGTAAAGCTGCCCGAAGGCCACCGTGCGGCGGCTCCAAGGGTCTCTCAGCGTTCAAGAATCGCGGAATCTGGCGAGGAATCGCGAAGAAACGACAAAGCGGGAGACCCTCGCGAGGAGAGTCTCCCGCTCAAGCGGAGAGGGGGGGATTCGAACCCCCGATACAGGCCAAAACCCGTATAACGGTTTAGCAAACCGTCGCCTTCAGCCGCTCGGCCACCTCTCCGGCGAGCCGGAGTTTAGCCGCCGCGGGCTCGGCCCGCCTGTCCCTGTTGCCGCATCCTTCTTCCCGCGCCGCGGGCTCCGCCCGCCTCATCGCTCGCGCCCATCGCCGCGGCCCGGCGCGGGCTCCGCCCACGCGCCACGCGTTCACCCTGGTCCCTCGCCAGTCCGCCGCACGCCTCGCCCCGCGCACCATCCATCAATCACTCGCCGTCGTCCTCGCGCGATTCCGGATCGCGCCGCGCCTGCGAGTCGATGAGCTTGCGGAGGTACTCGTTCTCCCGGCGCGTCGCCTCGAGGTCAAACACGAGGTACTTGACGCTCAGCCGGAGGTAGTCGAGCGACTCCTGCAGTTCGGACACCGCCTTGCGCATCCGGTTGTGCCGCTCGCGCGTTTCCACCGCGAGCTCCCGCAGCGGGCCCTGCTGCGTCTCGGGGAGCGTGTCGATCTGCCCAAGAAGTTCGCTGAGTTTCTGCTGGAAGTCGCTCTCGGTCATGGCTCTCTCCTCATCTCTGGGTGTGTTGCCTACACAGAGACAGATACACCACGCCGCGGCAAAAGCACGCCCCGCCGAATCTTCCGCCTTCGTCCGAGAAAACCCACGCCCCCGACACCGCCGAGGCCATTTCGCCCCCGCGCCACGCACGGCCCCGCACTTCCGCCGAGTCCGGCCTGTGACGGATGATGCCCGCCCGCAACGCCCGCGCGCCCCGCTAGCGGCCCGGCTCCAGCCGCTTCAGCAGGTGCTGCGCCCGCGCCGGCGCCTTCGCCGACAGCCCCGCCAGCTTCGACGGATCCTGCCGTCGCAACTCGCGCAAGACCTCCCGCACGTGCGATTCGAGCGCCATCCGGAACGCCTCGAAGTGCTGCTCCAACTCGTGGCGGCTGTACACGGACAGCGGATCCTTCAGCGACGTCTGCGCCGCCGCCCAATCCAGCAGCGACCCGCCCTCCGACGAAAACCGGTACAGGTCCAGCGACGCCGCCGCCCGCGTCGCCAGCGTCGTGAACGGGTCCGTCGCCTGCTCGGGCAACGCCCGCAGGCGCGCGTCCAGCTCGCGCCGGTCCGCCGCCGACGCCGAGAACACGTCGTTCGGCTCGGGCGCCGGCGCGTTCTGCCCGTTCCCCCGGGCGCCCGCGATGGGCGCCTCCGGCGCCGGTGCGCTCTCCAGCCGCGACGCCGTGCCAACCAGCGACGCCGGCGCCGGCGTCAGCGTTGCAAACGCCGTCGACAGGTCCTTCAGCCCCGCCCGCGTGAAGCGCACGCTCACCCGCTGGCACGGGGCGCCCTCGTGCACGATCGACGCCGCGGTGACAACTTCCCCCACGCCCCACTCCGGTTTGGAGGCATGGACGACCAGGTCACCCTTCTTCCACGAGGTTGGCGGCATGATGTGCCCGTCGCGCCGGCGCTGGTACCCCCGAAACGCTGGCCGACGGGCCGGGCGCAGCATAGCATCCCCACCGGGCCCGGCACGCCGGTCGCGCGTGCCACCCATCTCGCGAGATCCCACCGAATGATCGAGTCCCTCAAGCACGACGAGTTGATGGAAAAGGTCGGCGGCCGCTTCAAGCTCTGCGCGCTCGTCCAGCGACGCGTCGCCCAGCTCATGGAAGGCGCCCGCCCCCTCGTCGATCGCGATGGCCGCTCCGACCTCGAGGTCGCCATCGACGAGGTCTACAACGACCGCATCTCACTCGAGTTCGCCTCCGGCAACGGCACGACCGACGGCATGCCCCCCGCCGAGTAGCCCTCAGCCGCCGGCCCGCGGAGCTCCCGATGTCCGAGCACCCGAACGTCGGACCCGTCACGTCCGACCCGGTTTCCCTCCGCCCCTTCGTCGCCGGGCGCCGCCTCCTCGTCGGCGTCACCGGCGGCATCGCCGCCTACAAGACCGCCCACATCGTCAGCCGCCTCGCGCAGGCCGGCGCGTCCGTCTCGGTCGCCATGACCCAGAGCGCCACCCGCTTCGTCACGCCCCTCACCTTCCAGGCGCTCAGCGGACGCCCCGTCTACACCAGCCCGTGGGAGCACGTCGAGTCCCACGATCCCCAGCACATCTCGCTCGCCACCGCCGCCGACGCCGTCGTCGTTGCGCCCGCCACCATGGACTGTCTCGCGCGCCTCGCCACCGGCCGCACCGAGGACATCGTCTCGCTGCTCCTCAGCGCCGTCGACCGCGCCCGCACGCCCGTGCTCTTGTGCCCCTCGATGAACGCCGTCATGTGGGCCCAGCCCAGCACCCAGCGCAACGTCCGCCAGCTCGTCGACGACGGGTTCACGTTCGTCGGCCCCGGCGAAGGCTGGCAGGCCTGCCGCACCGTCGGCGCCGGCCGCATGGCCGAGCCCGACGACATCCTCCGCGCCCTCGCCGAAACGCTCCGAGATCGGGTATCTTCACCCCGGTCCTAGCCAGCCCCGACTCGACACGACAAGCCGTTCTCCCTCTCGAACTCGAACGCACCGCCAACCGGAGGTCCGCATGAGCGACACTTCGCCCGCCAAATCCCCGCGCCTCGGCGGCCTCCTCGGCACCATCGAGTGGCTCGGCAACAAGCTCCCCGACCCCATCTTCCTCTTCATCGGCGCCACCCTCCTCGTCTTCGTCCTCTCGGCGGTGGGGGACGCACTCGATTGGAGCGTCCAGCCCGTCCGTCCGCAGGTCGCCATGGAGACCATCCCCGGCCCCGACGGCGCGCCCGTCGCCCAGCCCCGCCTCAACAGCGCAGGCCGACCGGTCATCGAACTCATTGACGCCGGCTCGCCCGTCCGCCCCCGCAGCCTCCTCTCCTCCGAAGGCATCTACTGGCTCGCCGCCAACGCCGTCCGAAACTTCATCAACTTCGCGCCCCTCGGCGTCGTCCTCGTCTCCATGCTCGGCATCGGCGTCGCCGAAAAAGTCGGCTTCTTCAGCGCCGCCATGCGCTACCTCGCCCTCCTCGTCCCCGGCAGCGCCCTCACGCCCATGATCATGTTCCTCGGCATCGTCTCCAACGTCGCCAGCGACGCCGGGTACATCGTCCTTCCGCCCCTCGCCGCCGCGCTCTACGCCGCCCTCGGCAGGCCGCCGCTCGCCGGCATCGCCGCCGCCTTCGCCGGCGTCGCCGGAGGCTTCTCCGCCAACCTCCTCGTCGGCTCCACCGACGCCCTCATCGCCCCGCTCACCGAACGCGGCGCCCGCGTCCTCGACCCCTCCTACACCGTCCTCGCCACCTGCAACTGGTTCTTCCTCGCCGGCTCCACCTTCCTCCTCGTCTTCGTCGGCTGGTTCGTCACCGCTCGCATCGTCGAGCCGCGACTCGCCGCCCGACCTCACGCCGACTCTCCCCCAGAGCCCGCCCAGCGCCTCACCTCCGCCGAAGTCCGCGGCCTGCGCCTCGCCGCCATCTCCGTCCTCCTCTCCCTCGCCGCCGTCGCCGCCATGCTCTTCGTCCCCGGCGCGCCCCTCGCCGGTTCCATGCCCGCCCCAGCCCCCATCTACGGCACCATCCCAACAGTCCCCACTCCGCCCGAAGGCGCCTTCTCCCGCACGGGCGATCCGCCCCCCGGCCAGCGCGCCACGCCCGGCACGCTCCAGATCGCCCCGGGAACCACGCTCGACGCCGCCGACGACTCCGGCGCTCGCGGCTCCTTCCGCCTCACCTCGCCCGCCACCGCCACCGGCGCGCTCGACCCCGCCCCCGCGCCCCAGCCGCGTTGGTCCCAGGCCGTCGTCCCCATCATCCTCGTCGTCTTCCTCATCCCGGGCCTCGTCTTTGGCTTCGCCACCGGCGCCCTTCGAACCCAGAAAGACGTCAGCAAGGCCTTCGTCCACTGCATGGCCACCATGGCCCCCATCATCGCCATGGCCTTCTTCGCCGCACAGTTCATCGAGGTCTTCAAGTTCTCCCGCCTCGATGCCATGCTCGCCAACGCCGGCGGCAAGGCCCTCGTCTCCGCCGATCTCCCCCGCCCCCTCATGCTCGTCGGCGTCATCGCGCTCGTGATGGTCGTCAACCTCCTCATGTCCTCCATGAGCGCCAAATGGACCGCCATGTCCCTCATCCTCGTCCCGATGCTCATGATGTCCGGCGTCAGCCCCGAACTCACCCAGGCCGCCTACCGCGTCGGCGACTCCGTCACCAACATCGTCACCCCGCTCAACAGCTACATCATCGTCATCCTCGCCGCCGTCCACCGCTACCAGAAGGACGCCGGCATCGGCAACCTCATCGCCATGATGATGCCCTACTCCATCTTCTTCTTCATCTCCTGGACCATCTTCCTCCTCGCCTGGGTCGAACTCGGCATCCCCCTCGGACCCAACGCCCCGCTGACCTACACCCCCGGCGCACGCTGACGCGACGCCCGCCCCGCCGACCCGCTCGTTCTCCCCGCACGCCGGTTGACCCGGCCCCCGCACCCCTCAACCATTCCGCTCGCTCTCGGAGAGGTGCCAGAGCGGTTGAATGGACCGGTTTCGAAAACCGGCAGGGCTCTTTTGGGTCCTCGGGAGTTCGAATCTCCCCCTCTCCGCTTTCGCCTCCGCGCGCGCCGCGCGTTGTCCGCCCGGGTCGAAACCACCCGCGGCATCCTCACCGCCTCCGTCCACACGCTTGACGCCCGCGCAGAGAAGATCCCCCTGCACGCGAAGCCGCCGAGTCTCTGCGCCTTCGCGTTGATCCCCTTCCGCAGCATCGGCGGCAAGGGCCCCCGACCGTGCCCCTTTCCGCCTGCTGCTTCGTCTTCTTCCGCGTGCCGCCTTCCGCGCGCCCGCGCCCGTAAGGCCCCGCGCGGGCTTCGTCGCGCTCCTCACGGCTCGGTGATCGTGATCGTCGTCGGCGTCGTGTGGATCCGCATGATGCTGTCGATCGACACGTCGAAGTCGCCCGCGTACGTCCCCGCCGTCTGCGCCACAAAGGTGAACGTCACCACCGCCGTCCCGTTCGCCGGCACCGGCGTGTTCATCGAATACGTGTAGAACCCCATCGACGGGTCCGCCGCGGCGAACGTCGGCGTGACCTTCACGAACGTGATCCCCTCGTTCAGCGTCGGGTAGATGTCCACGTCCTTGATCGTCCGCGCAGTCCCCGACGTGTCCGTCACAGTCACCACGATGTCGAACTGCGTCCCCCGCACCACGCTGCCCGGCGCATTCACCACGATCGACACGTTCTCCGGAGGCCCGGTGTTCGACCCCAACCACAGGCTCGCCGCCACCCCCGCCCCCACGCACAGGAGCGACAGCCCGCCGATCACCGCCAGCACGATCAGGACCGTCTTCTTCACGTCCCGTCCCCCCGCCTGAAAGCCTCGCCCCGGCCCGCACGCCGCGAACACCCAGACCCCGCACCCGGACCCCACAATCGAAGCCCCGCAACCGTGAGCCTGCACCTTCGGCTCCGCACCCCGGCCCGGCGCGGGCGGATGGTACCATCACCGCGGGAAGTGCCCATGCCGCCACCCGCCATGCGCCCGGGCGAAGCCGACACGGCCTCCGTCGCCCGCATCATCGTCGCACTCCGCGGCCGTCACTCGATGCGGGAACAAGACAAGCGCACCGGCTCCCTCGTCGACGACACCAAGGGCCTCTTCCGCGCCATCGAGCAAACCCCCGCGTTCATCAAGGCCCTCGACCCCAAGGACCGCGCCTTCCTCAAGGCCTTCGCCCCCGCGATCGGCCACCGCACGAGTGTGTAGTTGGATACTCTTTTTCCATGACGACGATTGAAACCACTCGGCCGCGCCCCTTTGTGTTTGTGCTGATGCCATTCAAAGCTGCATTTTCTGATGTGTATTCGGTGGCTATCAAGCAAGCCGCCATTGCCGCCGGTGCAATTGCGGAGCGATTGGATGAACAGCACTTCACTGAAAACATGATAGAACGAATCGTCAACCAGATCGCAAAGGCAGACTTGATTATCGCTGACGTATCCAGTTCGAACCCGAATGTCTTCTACGAGTTGGGGTATGCCCACGCACTCGACAAGCCGGTAATTATCATCAGTCAAGATGTCGATGATATTCCATTCGATCTTAAGCACCGCTTCCACATCCGATACTCGCCGGCCGATCTTCCGTTCCTGAAGCAAGTTCTAGAGGCACGAATACAGTCCGCTATTCAGGAACCGCGCGCGACGAAAGGCGTTTTGGATAGATGCCCATTCGACGTACGTGTAGAAGACCAGCCGCTTTCAGAAGGATTGAGCGAGAACTCAATGATCCGTTGCAATCGCTCCACGACCATACGAAACGGCTCTATCTGCCAAGTGTCTGTTTGCAATGTAAGAGGTCCAGGCGGCGTCAGGGTGTCTGAAGTCTATTTGCTGCTCCCGAGCCAGACTTCGCTAGGATGCTCTGCTACGAATCACAAGGGTCTTCCCATGAATGCTGTGTGGGTTCATGGCGAGCCAGAATATGGTGTGTGTCCAGCGCGATACCGGCTGCAGGTGGGGGCCTTTGATCTACATCACTTTTCTGCGCACACGTTCGGCTTTGGCGTGACTTTTCCAGGCTTAGCAGGTTCCCTGAATATGCGGCTAGAGTTCATGACAGATCGACGAGTGTTCTACTTCAATATGACGGCTTCTCTGCTTGGCTAACGGGCAGCGCAATGAGTTCTCGGTGGCGGCAGCGTCTGCACAGCTAGCCCGCCTCACCCCCCCGCGCTCCCCTCGCCCCCCGGCAGCGTCATCGACCACGGGTTCAAGTACTCGTCGATCGCCGCCTTCGTGATCGCCTTCCCCGCGTTGTCCTTCGTCCCCACCAGCGTCTCGTACGCCAGTTGCCGCACCGTCTTCCCGGCCTTGAACGCGTCCTTCGCCAACGCCGCGCTCTTGTCGTACCCGATCACCGGCACCAGGCTCGTGCACATCGCCAGCGAGCCCTCGATCAGCCCCGCGCACCGCTCCGTGTCCACCTGCAGGTCCTTCAGCAGGTTCGCGTCGAACATCCAGCACGCCCGCGCCAGCAGATGAATCGAGTCCAGCAGGTTCGCGGCCATCATCGGCATCGCCACGTTCAGGTCCAGCAGCGACCCCACGCCCCCCAGTCCCCCGGCGCACACCGCCGCGTCATTCCCGATCACCTGGCAGCACACCATCATCACGCTCTCGCAGATCACCGGGTTCACCTTCCCCGGCATGATCGACGACCCCGGCTGCACCGCCGGCACGATCAACTCCCCGATCCCGCACCGCGGCCCGCTCCCCAGCCACCGGATGTCGTTCGCCACCTTGCTCAGGCTCACCGCGATCGTCTTGAGGTGCCCGCTCGCCTCCACGTACGCGTCCTTCGCGTGCTGCGCCTCGAAGTGGTTCGCCGCCTCGCGAAAGTGCACGCCCGTCCGCCGCGTCAGTTCCGCCGCCACCATCGACCCGAACTGCTCGTGGCAGTTGATCCCCGTGCCCACCGCCGTCCCGCCGATCGCCAGCTCGCCCAGCGCGTGCAGCGCCCGGTGCAGGCGCTCCTCCGCGTGACGCATCTGGCTGGCGTAGCCGCTGAACTCCTGCCCCACGCGGATCGGCGTCGCGTCCTGCAGGTGCGTGCGCCCGATCTTCACGATCCCGTCCCACGCCTTCGCCTGCGATTCCAGGCGCGCCGCCACCGCGCCCACCGCCGGCAGCAGTTCGTCCTTGATGAGCACCGCCGCCGCCACGTGCATCGCCGTCGGGAACGTGTCGTTCGACGACTGCCCCATGTTCACGTGGTCGTTCGGGTGAACCCCGCCGTCCTTGATCCACGCCGGGTCCTTCGAGCGGCCGATCGGCTGGTGCATCCGCACGCACACGAGGTTCGCGATCACCTCGTTCACGTTCATGTTCGTCGACGTCCCGCTCCCGGTCTGGAACACGTCCACCGGGAAGTGCTTCGCCAGCCCGCCCATCGACGCCAGTCCGTCCTCGATCTCCTTGCACGCCTCCCCGATCGCCGCCGCCCGCGACTTGTCCAGCCGCTTCAGCCGCATGTTCACCGTCGCGCACGCGCCCTTCAGCGTCGCGTACGCCCGGATCACCCCCTCGGGCACGGGCCGCCCCGACACCGGGAAGTTCAACACCGCCCGCTGCGTGCTCGCCCCGTACAGCACGTCCGCGGGCACCTGCATCTCCCCCATCGAGTCCTTCTCCACCCGTGTCGCCGGCGGCGGCGCGCCGTCTCGTGCGGGCGCCTTGCCCGCCGCTTTCCCGCGGGCCGGAGTGGTTTTCGACGCTTTTCGTGAGCGAGTGGGGGGCATAGTCCCGCAGTGTAGAGTGCGGCACGCCTCTCGGCGTCGACCGCCGACGCAATCCGCCGTCTACAGCATCACCTGATACCACGCCACGTCCCGCCACGCGCCCATCTTGTGCCCAACCTCGCGGAACACGCCCACCAGCCGGAACCCCGCGCCCTCGTGCAGTCGCACCGACGCCTCGTTCGGCATCGTCACGCCGCCCACCACCGTGTGGAACCCCCTCCCGCGGCAATCGCCCAGCAGCCCCGCGTACAGCCGCTTCCCCACGCCCCGCCCGTGCATCTCGGGACGCACGTAGATCCCCGCCTCCGCCGTCCGGTCGTACGCCGCCCGGTCACGCCACCGCCCCGCCTTGGCGAAACCCGCGAACTCGCCCCCAACCTCCGCCACCAGGAACGGGTACCGGTCCCGCGACTTCTCCCACGCCTCGCGCAGCGCGTCGGCCGTGTCGGGCGTCGTCCCGAAGTGGATCGGCGTGTGCAGAATGAAGTGCGTCGTCAGCGCCGCGATCGAACCGAAATCCTCCGCCACCGCCGCTCGCACCAGCACCTCGTTCATCGGCGTCGCCTCCTCGCGCCGATCCTATCGCGCACGCCCTCACGCATACGCTGGCGTATGCCCGAAACCTATCTCGTCACCGGCTGCTCGAGGGGCCTGGGCCTCGAGTTCGCCCGCCAACTCAAGGCCCGGGGCGATCGCGTCCTGGGCGTGCTGCGCACGCAGACCGCCGACGCCCGCGCCGCGTGCGACCGCGTCTTTTCGCTCGACGTCACCAGCCCCGACGCCCTCAGCCGCCTCCAGCACGACCTCGCCGACGAGCGCGTCGACGTGCTCATCAACAACGCCGGCGTCAGTTCCGAGTCCCGCACCCTCGACCTCTGCACCGCCGACGAACTCCAGCGCGTCTTCCTCGTGAACGCCACCGCCCCGGTCATGGTCGTGAAGGCCGTCCTCCCCGCCCTCCGCCGAGGCCCCCGCCGCCTCGTCGTGAACATCTCCAGCCAACTCGCCAGCATCACCAACAACTCCGGCGGCTCCAGCTACGCCTACCGCGCCAGCAAGTGCGCGTTGAACATGCTCACCACCTGCCTCGCCAACGAGTTCCGCCCCGACGCCGTCGCCTTCGTCGCCATGCACCCCGGCTGGGTCCGCACCGACATGGGCGGCCCCAAGGCCCCCCTCTCGCCCCCCGAGAGCGTCCGCGCCATGCTCGCGACCATCGGCGGGCCCGACGGGACCGGCCTGGGCATGTCCCGCACAGGCAGTTTCCTCAACTACGACGGTTCCCCGCTCCCGTGGTGAGACGCGCGTGAACTCCACGCTAGGATTTCCATCGCCGTGACCACCGCCACTCCTCCAGACCGCGGCTCCAACGTCGTCTCCAACGGGTTCCGGGTCGAGGTGCGCCCAGAGTACCTCGCCGAGCAGAGCCGCCCCGCCCAGCGCAAGTGGGTCTTCGCCTACCGCATCCGCATCCTCAACCAGAGCCACCGTCGCGCACGCCTCCGCGCTCGCCACTGGATCATCGTCGACGCCGACGGCGAACGCCACGACGTCGTCGGCGAGGGCGTCGTCGGCCTCCAGCCCACCCTCAACCCGGGCCAGCAGTTCGAGTACAGCAGCTACTGCCCGCTCGAAACTCCCTGGGGCACCATGGAAGGTTCCTACACCTTCGAGGGCGACGACGGCGAGACCTTCGAGGTCACCGTCGGGCGATTCTTCCTCGTCAGTTCCGACGCCTGATCCCTACAGTCCCCCGATGACCGTCACCGTCAACGGCCTTCCCGTCACGCTCCACGACGGCGCCACCCTGCGCCACCTCATCGAGCACCTCGACCTCGCCGACGCGCCCTGCGCCGCCGAGGTCAACAAGTCCCTCGTCCCGCACCGCCGCCACGCCTCCCACGAACTCCGCGATGGCGACGTCGTCGAGGTCGTCACCCTGGTGGGCGGCGGATGAGCGACACCCGCCCAACCGCCAGCGTTCCTCCGCCGCACGAGCCCGGCCTCGCCCCATTCCGCCTCTGCGGGCGCGAGTTCTCCAGCCGCCTCTTCGTCGGCACCGGCAAGTACCGCTCCATGGACGTCATGCGCGACGCCCTCGACGCCAGCGACTGCCAGGTCGTCACCGTCGCCGTCCGCCGCGAACGCCTCATGAACGCCGAGGGCCGCAGCCTCCTCGAGTTCCTCGACCTCTCCCGCTACACCATCCTCCCCAACACCGCCGGCTGCTTCACCGCCGACGACGCCGTCCGCGTCGCGCTCCTGGGCCGCGACATCTTGGAGCAACTCGGCAACCCCGGCGCCTCCTGGGTCAAGCTCGAGGTCCTGGGCGACACCCGCACGCTGCTCCCCGACCCCGCCGGCACCATCGACGCCACCCGCACCCTCGTCCGCGAGGGCTTCGACGTCCTCGCCTACACCAGCGATGATCCCATCGCCGCCCTGCGCATCAAAGAGGCCGGCGCCCGCTGCGTCATGCCCGCCGGCAGCCCCATCGGCAGCGGGCAGGGCGTCCTCAACCGCGCCAACATCCTCCTCTGCCTCGACCTCCTCCGACAGGGCGACCCCATGTTCCCCGTCATCGTCGACGCCGGCGTCGGCGCCGCCAGCGACACCAGCATCGCCATGGAACTCGGCGCCGACGGCGTGCTCCTCAACACCGCCATCGCCCACGCCCAGCACCCCGTCATGATGGCCCACGCCATGCGCCACGCCTGCATCGCCGGACGCCAGTCCTATCTCGCCGGCCGCATCCCCAAGAAGCTCTACGCCTCCGCCAGCAGCCCCTGGGAGGGCGTCATCACCCCTATCCCCGGCGAGTAGTCTCCGGTCCCGGGAACGCTCCCCCGTCCCCCGCGTCAAACCCTCCGCACGCACCGCGACCCTCGCCACCAGTGGAGACCCGAATGCACCGTCCCGCCGCCCTCGCCGCCTGCGTGCTCGCCGCGCTCCTCGCCGCGCCCGCCCTCGCGCGCCAGTCGCAGCCCGGCCGCCCCGTGAAGAAGGCCCCCGCGCCACCCGCCACACAGCCGGCCCCCGCCGCGCCCGAGCAGTCGCCCCCGCCCCCCGCCAACGCCGCCCCGGAGAAGCGCGAAGCCCCCTCCGTCGGCCCCTACATCGAGCAGTCCAACCCGCGCGACCTCGCCCTCGCCGTCCACGTCACCATCAACTCCGACTCGCCCCGCGACAAAGTCCAGTACCGCGACCCCTTCTCCGGCCGCGTCGTCGACTTCCCCAAGATCACCCCCTTCGAGTTCACCACCCTCGCGATCATCTTCCCCGTCCTCCCCTCCACCAGTTCCAGCGATCCCTACACCCGCGAGGTCATGGGCTCCCTCACCCTCAACGACCGCCTCGCCGACGAATCCATCGAGTACATGACCGGCTACCCCGGGGGCGTGCGCTTCGCCCGCTTCGACGCCGGCTCCACCGATCGCACCACCACCTGCCGCGAGGTCGAACTCCGCATGGTCCTCCCCATGCGCTGCTACCGCACCAAGTTCGACGAGCCCAACGCCCTCCGCGTCCCCTGGCCCGCCGGCCCCTGGCCCCAGGACGTCGCCTCCATCCTCGCGCCCCAGCTCTACGTCGAGACCGGCATCGACGCCGAGGGCAACATCCGCCCGTACGACGCCGCCGCCGTCGACGCCGCCCTCACCCGCTGGCTCGCCGAAGAGAAAATCAGCGACCCCAAACGCATCGCCCCCGCCGCGCTCGCCAAGATCCTCGTCGGAAAGGTCTGGACCAACGTCCAGGTTCAAGGCGACGGCCTCGCGCTCAAGCGCACCGGCGAGCTCTCCGGCGTCATGGTCCAGCCCCCCGCCTGGACGCTCCGCGACCAGCGCGGCTCCGCGCACGACGTCACCGTCCTCCTCGCCGCCGTGCTGCGCCGCGCCGGCATCCCCGCCCGCGTCCTCATTGGCTGGGACGTCTCCTCCGGCGACGGCAAGTTCCTCGACAAGGGCAGCAAGGAAAACACCCTCCGCTCCTGGATCGAGTTCGCCCTCTACGACGAGAAAGCCAACACCCTCAACTGGGTCCCCGTCGACATCGCCAAGCTCCGCGCCTCCACCAGCCGCCCGCCCCCGCTCACCCAGCCGTGGCGCTATTTCGGCACCCACCCCGACCTCGACTCCGTCACGCCCTTCGCCTTCCACTACCACCCGCCCACCGACGTCGTGAGCTACGGCTGGCCCGGCTTCTGGGGCTGGTTCATCACCCCCAAGCCCCCCGCCAGCGCCGAGCAATCCATCCGCCTCTCCGCCGCCGCCCTCCCCGTCCGCGGCGGGCAGCCCCCACGCGACCCCAAGCGCCCCGACCAGCCCGCCCCCTCCAAACGCGGCAACTAAGCCGCGATTCGGCCTCGCTCCCTCCAGACCCGTTCCGCGATCGCTTCGCCCCTTCGCGAACTTTGCGTTGAACACTTCCCCGCCGCCTCCCTCCGCGTTCCGCCTCGCGTAGACAGACGCCCGCGCCGATCCTCCCGCGGGGGAGGTGCCGCGTCCTCGCGGCGGTGGGGGATCGCATCTCCTCCTCCCTCCGCCGTCCTCCTCCGCTGAGCTCCCCTCGCCCCTCTCCCCGTTGCTTCGCTTCGCCCCTTCGGGCCTTCGCGTTCAAGACTCTTCCTGCGTTTTCCTCCGTGTTCTGCCTGTCGCACCCTCGCATTTCGACTCCCCTCCGTCTCCCTCCGCGTTCCGTCTTCCCTCGCAACTCTGTACCATGCGCCTCCTTTCCAGGAGCCCCGCATGGCCAGACCCGTCACCCTGTTCACCGGGCAGTGGGCCGACCTGCCCCTCGCCCAACTCGCCCCCATGGCGCGCGACTTCGGTTACGACGGCCTCGAACTCGCCTGCTGGGGCGACCACTTCGACGTCGACAAGGCCCTCGCCGATCCCGCCTACTGCACCGCCAAGCGCGAACTCCTCGCCGTCCACAACCTCACCGTCCACGCCATCTCCTCGCACCTCGTCGGCCAGTGCGTCTGCGATCTCATCGACGAACGCCACCGCGCGATTCTCCCCGACCGCGTCTGGGGCGACGGCTCGCCCGAGGGCGTCCGCACCCGCGCCGCCCAGGAACTCAAACGCACCGCCGCCGCCGCCAAGCGCCTGGGCGTCTCCGTCGTCAACGGCTTCACCGGCTCTTCCATCTGGCACAAGCTCTACTCGTTCCCGCCCACCTCGCAGGCCGAGATCGACGCCGGCTTTCGCGACTTCGCCGACCGCTGGAACCCCATCCTCGACGCCTTCGACGACGCCGGCGTCCGCTTCGCCCTCGAAGTCCACCCCACCGAGATCGCCTACGACATCCACACCGCCCGGCGCGCCGTCACCGCCGTCGGCGGGCGTCCCGCCTTCGGCTTCAACTTCGACCCCAGCCACCTCATCTGGCAGGGCATCGACCCCGCCAAGTTCATCGACGCCTTCCCCAACCGCATCTACCACTGCCACGTGAAGGACGCCGCCCGACGACTCGACGGCGAGTCCTCCATCCTCGCCTCGCACCTCCCCTTCGGCGACGCCCGCCGCGGCTGGGACTTCCGCTCCCCCGGCCGCGGCGAGATCGACTTCGAAGAGATCATCCGCGCACTCAACCGCATCACCTACAACGGCCCGCTCAGCGTCGAATGGGAAGACAGCGGCATGGACCGCGCCCACGGCGCCCGCGAGGCCGCCGACTTCGTCCGCTCCCTCGACTTCGCACCCGCCTGGGGCGCCTTCGACGCCGCCTTCGAGAAGCGGTAGGGGACCTATGCACCCACTCACCTTCGGCATGATCGGCGGCGGCCAGGGCGCCTTCATCGGCGCCGTCCACCGCATCGCCGCCTCGCTCGACGGGCACGCCCGCTTCGTCGCCGGCGCGCTCTCCTCCTCGCCCGAACGCGCCCTCGAATCCGCCCGCGCCCTCGGCCTTCCCCTCGACCGCGCCTACTCCACCTGGCAGGCCATGCTCGCCGCCGAGAAGGCCCGCCCCGACCCCGTCGACTTCGTCTCCATCGTCACGCCCAACCACGCGCACTACGAGCCCGCCAAGGCCTTCGCCGACGCCGGCTTCCACGTCGTCCTCGACAAGCCCATGGCGATGAACAGCCAGCAGGCCGACGACCTCGTCCGCACCGTCGACCGCACCGGCGTCGTCTTCGCCATCACATACAACTACACCGGCTACCCGCTCGTGAAGCACGCCGCCGAGATCATCCGCCGGGGAGACCTGGGCAGCGTCCGCAAGATCCACGTCGAGTACCACCAGGGCTGGCTCGCCACGCCCCTCGAAGCCTCCGGCCAGAAACAGGCCTCCTGGCGCACCAACCCCGCCCTCGCCGGCGCCGGCGCGCTCGGCGACATCGGCTCGCACGCCGAGAACCTCGTCTCCACCATCACCGGCCTCTCAATCGAGTCCCTCTGCGCCGACGTCTCGACCTTCGTCCCCGGCCGCACCATCGACGACGACGCCTCCGTCCTCCTCCGCCTCGCCGGCGGCGCCCGCGCCGTCCTCACTTGCTCGCAGGTCTGCCTCGGCGAAGAGAACAACCTCTCCATCCGCGTCTACGCCGAACGAGGCTCGCTCCGCTGGCAGCAGGAGAACCCCAACGTCCTCTCCCTCACCGACGCCGCCGGCGCCACCCGCCTCATCACCCGCGCCGGGCCGGGCGCTTCCGACACCGCCGCCCGCGCCACACGCCTCCCCGCCGGGCACCCCGAGGGCTTCTACGAGGCCTTCGCCAACATCTACCGCGGCGTTATCGACGCCATCCGCGCCCGGCGCGAGGGCCGCTCGCCCGGCGGCCTGGCGTCCGAGTTTCCCACCGTCCGCGACGGCGCCCGCGGCGTTCGCTTCATCGAGCGCTGCCTCGCCAGCCGCGGGCAGTGGGTCCCATTCGTCCCGACCCCCTGAACAGGGTTATCAGGACGCCCCCACGCACTCTGCATGAAGTCCCCCGGACCCCGGGCCGATCTTTCTCGGTCCGGAGGACCCATGACGCCCTTCCCAACAGGTTCCGGCGGCCCGCTGCGCAGCGCCTTCTGCGCCGACCCCGACATGCGCGAGCTCATCGACCTGTTCGTCGAGGCCATGCCCGACCGCGTCCGATCCCTCCGTGAGTCCCTCGAGCACGCCCGGCTCGACGATCTCCGCCGCCTCGCCCACCAACTCCGCGGCGCCGCCGGCAGCTACGGCTTCGCCCCCGTCGGCGACGCCGCCGGCCGCGTCGAAGACCAGCTCCGCAACATCGCCGCCTCCGACGCGTCCGCCGTCGAACAGGTCAAGGCCGCCGTCGACGAGCTCGTCAACCTCTGCCGCCGGGTGTCGCCATGAACGCCGCGAGCCCCGGCGGCACCGGCACGCCGCGACGCCCCGACGAACCCCGCCAGGTCGTCCTCATCGTCGACGATTCGCCCGACGTCCACCGCCTCCTCCGCATCAAGCTCCGCAACCTCGACCTCGATCTCCTCCACGCCTACCGGGGCGACGAAGCCCTGGAGCTCATCGCGCGCACCGAGCCCGACGCCATCCTCCTGGACCTCGACATGCCCGGCATCGACGGCCTGGGCGTCCTCCGCCGCCTCAAGGAAAACGACCGAACCCAGCACATCCCCGTCATCATCATCTCCGGCATGAAGCGCGCCGAAGACAAAGTCGCCGCCTTCGAGATCGGCGCCTCCGACTTCGTCACCAAGCCCTTCGACCTCACCGAACTCCGCGTCCGCCTCCAGGCCGCCCTCCGCCTGCGTCAACTCCTCTCCCTCCTCGCCCACCGCGCGCAGCTCGACGGCCTCACCGGCCTCTGGAACCGCGCCTTCTTCGAAGAACGCTGGACCCAGGAGCACGCCCGCGCCGTCCGCCACGTCCACCCCCTCAGCCTCGCCATCCTCGACCTCGACCACTTCAAGAGCATCAACGACACCCGGGGCCACCCCGTCGGCGACGGCGTCCTCGAAGGCCTCGCACGCATCCTCCGACGCGAGTCCCGACAGACCGACTGCCCCTGCCGCTACGGCGGGGAAGAGTTCGCCCTCATCATGCCCGACACCCACGTCCAGGACGCCCTCCTCGTCTGCGAACGCATCCGCAGCGGCGTCGAAGCCACCGTCTTCAACGGCTGCGAGGGCATGCGCGTCACCGTCTCCATCGGCGTCGTCGGCGCCTCCGCGCAGTGCGACCTGCCACCCGCCGAGTGGGTCCGCGCCGCCGACGCCAACCTCTACGCCGCCAAGAACGCCGGGCGCAACCGCGTCGTCGCCACCGAACTTCAGGCCGCCGGCCCGCACGCCCCCCGCCTCGCCGCCTGAGCGCGCGCCACCCGCACCCACGCGCCCCGTCGCCCCGCTAGAACGGGATCACCACACCCGCGTACACCATCGCCGAATCCCGCGCCGGGTTGTCGTCGTCGCCCTGCAGCCGCGCGTTCGAGATGTGCGCCCACCGCACGCCCACCTGCACCCGCCAGTCCGAATCCGACAGCGGCCGGAACGTCATCCCCACACCCACCCGGGGCGTGAAGTTCACGCTCGTCCCGCGCGCAGGCACGTCGTCGGTCGTGAAGACCATCCCGATCCCCACGTCCGCGTACACGCTGTACGACTGCTCGTTCACGAAGTGCCACCGCACCACGAGGTTCGGGTTGATCCCGTACTCCTCGCCCGATTCCAACTCGTACCGCCAGAACGCAAGTTCACCCCCGACCTCCACATCCTCCACCACGAACTGCCACACGCTCAGGTGAATGTCGAAGTCCGTCGCGTCCTCAAAATCGTTCGCCACCCCGCCGCCCACCCCGAACCACCACGAGCCGTCGGCTCCCCACGCACGCCGCCCCGCCTCCGCAGACGCCTCCGCGCCCTCGCCGTCGGCGCCGTTCGCGTCCTGCCACGCCCCCGCGTCGCGCAGCGTGATCGTCGGGCTCCACTCGACTTCACCCGACGCCCACGGAACCAGGGCGAGCATCGCGGCCGGCAGCAGTGTTGTCGTCTTCATGGGCGGGTAGACTAGCGTCGTGCCCGACCACCCGCACGGCGCGCCCGCAGACCTCGACGCCCGCCTCCGCCGCCTCGAGGAAGAAGCCGCCTTCGCCTCGCACGACGCCGACGCCCTCCGCGATTCCATCCTCGCGTTCGACCGGCGACTCCGCGACCTCGCCGACCGTCTCGCGCGCCTCGAAGGCCGCCTCGACGACGCGCTCGCGTCCGATCCGCCCGCACCATCCGCCGACGATTCCCCGCCCGCGGGCCCCGGGCAGCATGACGCCCCCGACCCCGCCCCCTGACGCGTGCCCCGCGCCCGCCTCGCCGCGCCGCTTAGCCAGGCAGCAGCAGCGTCCGCCCCGTCATCTCCGCCGGCGGCGCCAGCCCCGCAAGGTCGAACATCGTCGGCATGATGTCCGACAGCCGCCCGCGCGCCGCCCGCACCGCCGGGTCAAACCACCCCGCGATGTCGCGGTCGCCCCGCAGCGAGCGCCCGACCGCATGCCGCGCCGCCACGATCAGCGGCACGTCGTACACCGTGTGCGCCGTATGAGGCGACCCCGTCGCCGGGTCGAACATCTGCTCCGCGTTCCCGTGGTCCGCCGTCACGATCGCGAACCCGCCCCGCGCCAGCGCCGCGTCCACCACATCGCCCACGCACTGGTCCACCGTCTCGCACGCCGCCACCGCCGCCTCCAGCGACCCCGTGTGCCCAACCATGTCCGCGTTCGCGAAGTTCACGATGAGAAACGCCTCGCAGTTCTCCGATCGCAGCCGCGCCAGCACCGCGTCCCGCACCTCGGCCGCCGCCATCTCGGGCTTCAGGTCGTACGTCGCCACCTTCGGGCTCGGCGGGTTCAGCCGCACTTCCCCCGCGTACGGCGGGTCGCGATAGTCATTGAAGAAGAACGTCACGTGCGGGTATTTCTCCGTCTCCGCGCACCGCACCTGCCCCAGCCCGTTCCCCGCGATCCACTCCCCCGCGATGTTCGTGAGCCGCGCCGGCTTCGCGAACGCCACCCCCGACACGTGCGCCGTCAGCGTCTCCCAGTAGTCCGTCATCGTCACGAAGTGCAGCGCAAGCCGCCCGCCCCGCTCGAACCCGCGCACCCCCGTGTCGGGCGACGCCTTCACGTTCGACCACAACTCGTCGGGAAAGCAGAACGCCGCCGACAACTCCCGCGGGCGATCACCCCGGTAGTTGAAGAACACCACCGCGTCCCCGTCCCGCACGCGCGACACGCGCACCGCCTCCGCATCGCCGATCGCCGTCGGCGTCACGAACTCGTCGCCCTTGAGCGTCTCCCCCGACGGCGCGTCGTAGTACCCCTGGATCGCCGCCCCCGCGTCCGCCGCCGCCTCCACCAGCCCCCGCCCCGTCAGGCAGTCGTACGCCCGGCGCACCCGCTCCCACCGGTGGTCCCGGTCCATCGCGTAGTACCGCCCCATCACGCTCGCGATCCGCCCCACGCCCGTCTCGCGGCACGCCGCCTCCACGCGCCGCGCATACTCCAGCCCCGTGAAGGGCCCCGTATCCCGCCCGTCCATGAACAGGTGCACGAACACCCGGTCCCCGGCCAGCCCCATCGCCTTCGCCGCCCGCAGGATCGCGAACAGGTGCGCCAACTGCCCGTGCACGCCCGCGTCCGAGTTGATCCCCATCACGTGCAGCGACCGCCCGCCCGCCCTCGCGTGCGTCATCGCCCCCGCGATCGCCTCGTTGTGCTCCAGCCCGCGGTCGCACGCCACCGTCATCAGCAGCGATTCCTGCGCCACCACGCGCCCCGCCCCGATGTTCTGGTGCCCGACCTCCGAATTCCCCATCGTGCCCGGCGGCAGCCCGACGTCCTCGCCGCTCGTCTTCACCAGCGTCCACGGAAACTCGCGCATCAGCCGATCCGCCACCGGCGTCCGCGCCAGGCGCACCGCGTCGAACGCCGCGTGCGACGGGTTCGGGTTCGCGCCCCAGCCGTCGCGGATGATCAGCACACCAGGACTCGATCGCAGGCTCGTCATGCCCGACTGTACCCCTCCCTCAACCTGCCCCCAAGTGCCTCGTGCCTACCCCAATCCCCAGTCCCTTCTTCTCACAGCTTCGCCAGCACATCGTCCCACGCCATCGCCTTCCCCGGCTCGCGTGCTTCCGCGAACTTCACCCGCCCGCGCCCGTCGATCGCCGCGCCGATCACCACCGTCGCGCGCTTCGACACGTGCAGGTCCTCCCACAGCACCCCGTACGCCCGCACCACCGTCCGGTGCAGGTCCGACAGCAGCGTGTGCTTGAACCCCTCCTGCTGCGCCCACGCCTTGTTCGCGTACATGCTGTCGCACGACACGCCCACCACGTTCGCGCCCTTCGCCTTCCACGACGCCATCTCGCTCGTGATGCACTTCATCTCCGTCCCGCACACCCCTGTGAACGCGAACGGATAGAAGCACAGCACCACGTCCCCGCGCTGCAGGTGCTTCGACAGCTCCCAGTTCTCGCGGTCCTGATCCAGAAGCGTGAAGTCAGGGGCGATCGATCCCACCGCCGGAAGACCCGCCATAGCCACCTCCCACTCAGCATTCTCTCCCGCGCGTCACTTCCGCGCGGCACATCGGCCGTATGCTACACACCGCGCGGCCCTTCGCACAGGACGTGCAGCCCCCGCCGCGCTCCAGGAGGTCCGCGTGACCATGACCCGCACCTCGCCCCACCGCGCCGGCGGATCCGGCGACACCATCGAATCCCGCTACGCCGCCGTCTGCCAGCGCGTCGCCGACGCCGCGCGACACGCCGGCCGCTCCCCGGGAGAGGTGATCCTCGTCGCCGTCACCAAGAACGCAGATCCAGAGCAGATCCGCGCGCTCCTCGCCATCGGCCACCGCGACTTCGGCGAGAACCGCGCCCAGGTCCTCGTCCAGCACGCCGCCATCGTCGAGGAATACCTCGCCCGACAGAAACTCGTCCCCAGCACGCGCCGCGTCCACCCCACCGAACGCGCCGAAGGACTCTTCGCCCCCAACGCGCCGGACCTCGCCCCCTCCCCGGCCCTCCCCTCCGGCAAAGACGGCGTTCGCTGGCACATGATCGGCCACCTCCAGCGCAACAAGGCCCGCAAGGTCGTCGAGTTCGTCCGCCTCGTCCACTCCGTCGATTCCCTCCGCCTCGCCGAAGAACTCCAGACCATCGCCGTCAAACGCGACCACCCCATCGAGGTCCTTCTCCAGGTCAACTGCTCCGGCGAGAGCCAGAAACACGGCTGCCATCCCTCCGCCGCCGTTCCCCTCGCCGAGCAGATCGCCACCATGGTCAACGTCCGCCTCCGCGGGCTCATGACCATGGCCGCCGCCGAAGATTCACCCGACCAGGCGCGACGAACCTTCGCCCGCTGCCGCGAACTCTTCGACGACATGGCCCGCCTCAACTTCGGCGAGTACGCCCCCTTCAACATCCTCTCCATGGGCATGTCCAACGACTTCGAAGCCGCTATCGCCGAAGGCGCCAACATCGTCCGCGTCGGCTCCGCCATCTTCGGCGACGTCGCGCCCGGCGTCGAACACCCCGAGCCTCCGTCCCCCGACGAGCCCTCCTCCCCCGACGAGCCCGAGTAGCACGAGCCCGACCCTCAACGAGCCCGAAGCGCAAGCGTGGGTCGTCTTCCCGGCGCTGTACGAGCCCGAAGCGCAAACGAGGGTCCTTCCCCGCCCGCGCCCATCTCCCCCTTCCCCTCCGTCCGCGTTCTGCCCCGTGCAGCCCGCACCCCCTCCGTGTGGTACAACACACGCAAGGGGGATCTCATGTCCGACGCACCTTGGTTCGTTTCGCCCGACGGCCGCACCCGCTTCGGCCCGTACACCGACGCCGACCTCCGCACCATGATCGCCGAGCGACGGCTCCTCGCCGCGTCGCTCGTCTGGCGCGACGGCCTCCCCGCCTGGGCCCCGCTTTCCACCATCCCCGACTTCCAACCCGACCTCGCCCGCGCGCCCGACTCGGGCTTGCCCACCGACGTCCGCATGCCCATCCCGCCCGGCGAGCTCGCCCCCGCCCCGCGTTCCTCCAGTTCCATCACCACCCTGCTCGTCGTCGGCGGCGCACTGGGTGGGCTTTGCCTCATCCTCGCCCTCCTCGCCGCCATCCTGCTCCCCGCCCTCGGCAAGGCCCGATCCTCCGCCCGTCAGATCAAAGACTCCACCCACATCCGCGGCATCCACCAAGGCATGGTCCTCTGGGCCCAGAACAACAACGACATCTACCCGCTCCCCAGCCGGATCGACCGCGCGAACGCCACGCTCGCCCCCGGCGAACCCAAGGACCTCCCGCGCCACATCACCTCCATCCTGATCTACAACGGCTTCTTCAGCCCCGAACTCTGCGTCTCCCCCGCCGAGTCCAACCCCGCCTTCGCCATCTATCCCAACTACTCGTACAGCACACCGCCCACCGCCGCCGCCGCGGACAAGAGGCTCGCCCTCTGGGACCCCGCCTTCCGCGCGCTCCCCATGGAATACAAGTCCGACAGCTCCGCAGACCCCGGCCAGGGCGCCTTCTCCTACGCCTACATGCCCCCGGTCGGACGCCGCCTCGCGAAGTGGTCCAACACATTCAGGGCCACCGAAGCCGCGCTCGGCAACCGCGGCCCCGCCTACAACGCCGTCGGCTCCGGCGCCACCCTCTCCTGGATCCTCGTCCCCGACCAGGGCCCCAGCGCCGACGGCAGCACCGAGGTCGGCATCAACTCCAACACCCTCCTCATCCACGGCGGACGTTCCACCTGGGAAGGCAACATCTGCTACAACGACAACCGAGTCGTCTTCGAGACCGATCCGGCACCGATCCAAGCCCGCTTCTCGTTCTCCGGCCTTCCGGTCGACTTGCGCACCCAGCCCGACAACCTCTTCGTCGATGAGAACGACGCCTCCCGCGCCAAAGACTCATCCACCGGCGTCAACTCCGCCAACTCCAACATCCTCCTCCGCAACTGGTACGGCGGCGACTTCGACCCCGACACCGGCAAGCTCCTCGATATCCCCGACCACCTCTGGTTCGACTAGCCGCCCACGCCCATCCCGCCGCGGCGCCACACCCGTCCCGCCCGCGCGCATCCCTTCTCCTCGCTCTTCCTCCGCCTTCCGCTTCCTCTTCGCCTCTTCGCGCTCTTCGCATTAGACACCTCTCCTCCGTCTCCCTCCGCGTTCCGCATCCTCTTCGCCCCTTCGCGCTCTTCGCGTTAAGCACCTCTCCCCCTCCGTCTTCCTCCGCGTTCCGCATCCTCTTCGCCACCTCACCGCCCTCTCCCTCCGCCTTCCGCTTCTACCCTCTCCGCTCGTGCAGCCCGCGCTCCCCATCCTCGCACGCCGCGCCGAGATCGAAGCCGCGCTCCTCGCTCACCAGGTCGTCGTCATCGCGGGCGAGACCGGCTCGGGCAAGACCACCCAACTCCCGCAGATCCTCCACGCTCTTCTCCCCCCTTCCCGCCGCGCGATCGCCCACACCCAGCCTCGCCGCCTCGCCGCCCGCGCCGTCGCCGCGCGCATCGCCGAGGAAATGGCCGTCCCGCTCGGCGCGCTCGTCGGCTACAAGGTCCGCTTCGACGACCGCACCTCCGCCGCCACCCGCATCAAGGTCATGACCGACGGCACGCTTCTCGCCGAACTCGAGAGCGACCGCACCCTCGCCGCCTACCACGCCGTCATCATCGACGAAGCCCACGAGCGCTCCCTCACCATCGACTTCCTCTTGGGCTACCTCCGCACGCTCCTCCCGCGCCGCCCCGACCTCAAGGTCATCATCACCTCCGCCACCATCGACCTCGCCCGCTTCTCCGCCTTCTTCGGCGGGCCCGCCGTCGCCCCCATCATCGAAGTCTCAGGCCGCCTCTTCCCCGTCGAGGTCCGCTACGCGTCCGACGGCGTCGATCCCGCCGACCCCGAAGGCCTCTCCCCGGAAGTCATCGCCGACGCCGCCGAATCGCTCCTCTCTCCCCGCCTCCCCGAGGGCGATGTCCTCGTCTTCCTCCCCGGCGAGAAGGAAATCCGCCAGTCCGCCGACGCGCTCCGCCGCCGCGTACCCAACACCGACATCCTCCCCCTCTACTCCCGCCTCACCAGCCAGGAGCAGGACCGCATCTTCCACCCCAGCGGCCCGCGCCGCGTCATCCTCGCCACCAACATCGCCGAAACCTCCCTCACCGTCCCCCGCGTTCGCTATGTCGTCGACAGCGGCCTTGCCCGCCTCACCCGCTACGACCCCCAACGCAAGGTCTCGCGCCTGCCCGTCGAGTGGGTCTCCAAGGCCTCCGCCGCCCAACGCTCCGGGCGCTGCGGCCGCGTCGCCGACGGCATCGCCATCCGCCTGGGCTCCCGCGCCGACTTCGAACGCCGCCCCGACTTCACCGACCCCGAGATCCGCCGCGTCTCCCTCGCCGCCGTCATCCTCCAGATGAAGTCCTTGGACCTCGGCCCCATCGACGCCTTCCCCTTCCTCGATCCCCCCGACCCCGCCGCCATCCGCGACGGCCTCGACACCCTCTTCGAACTCGGCGCCCTCGCCACGCCCGCCGCCCACGCGCCCCTCACCGACATCGGCCGCCGCCTCGCCCGCCTCCCGCTCGACCCCCGCGTCGGACGCATGCTCCTCGCCGCCGAGCACGAGCGAGCAGTGGGGGAGGTCCTCACCCTCGCCGCCGCCCTAAGCATCCAGGACCCCCGCGTCCGCCCCGCCGCCCGCGCCGACGACGCCGACCGCGCCCACCTCGTCTTCCGCGACGAGACCAGCGACTTCCTCACCCTCCTCAACCTCTTCGATCAGTACCGGCACGCGCGCGACACCCTCACCGCCGGCCCGCTCCAGTCCTGGTGCCGCGACCACTTCCTCGCCTTCCCCCGCATGCGCGAATGGGCCGAAACACGCGACCACCTCGCCGACATCGCGCAGGACCTCGGCCTCTCCAGCGGCACATCGCGCGACCCCGCGACCCCCGAACGCATCCACCGCGCGCTCCTCCCGGGCCTCATCTCCAACGTCGCTTGCCGCGAAGGCGCCTCCATGGAGTACCGCGGCATCCGCGGCAACGCCGTCTCCCTCTTCCCCGGCTCCGTCCTCTTCGCCAAGGCCCCCAAGTGGATCATGGCCGCCGAGATCGTCCAGACCACCCGCCTCTACGCCCGCACCGTCGCGCGCCTCGAGCCCGACTGGCTCGAAGAACTCGCGTCGCACGTCCTCCAGCGACAACTCAGCGACAAGCACCTCGACCCCGACACCGCCGAGCCCAGCGCCTTTGAACGCCTCTCGATGTCCGGCGTCGTCATCGTCCCGCGCCGGCGCGTCCCGCTCGCCCCCATCGATCCCGCCGGCGCCCGCGCCATCTTCATCCGCGACGCGCTCGCCGCCGCCCTGTGGCGTGGCCCCCATCCCTTCCTCGACGCCAACCGCGCCACGCTCGACCGCGCCGCGCAGATCGCCGCACGCCTGCGACGGCGCGACATCCTCGCCCCACTCGACGCGCTCGCCGCCTGGTTCGACGCCCGCCTCCCCGCGCACGTCAACGACCCGCACACCCTCGCCGCCGCCCTCGCACCCAGCGTCGACCGCACGCCGCTCGATCCGCGCACCCTCACGCTCGCGCTCGACGACGCGATCCTCCCCGCCGCGCGCGACGACGCCCGCCGTGCCGCCGATCCCGCGCGCTTCCCCGACGCCCTCGCGCTCCCCGATCCGCGCAACCCCGCGTCCCCGCCCGTGCTCGTGCTCGTGCCCCTCCGCTACGCCTTCTCACCCGGCAAGGACGACGACGGCCTGTCCGCCACCATCGCCCTCACCGACCTCCCCCGCCTCACCCCCGACCGCGCCGCCTGGCTCGTGCCGGGCCTCGTCGAAGACCTCGTCCTCGCCCTGCTCAAGTCGCTCCCCAAAGCCAGGTCCGACGCGCTCCGCGCCGCGCCGCCACTCCCCGAACTCGCCGCCAACTGCGCCCACGTCCTCGACTTCGCCGCAGAGCCCCTCCCCGTCGCGCTCGCCGACGCGCTCAGCGCGCTCCACGCCGTCCGCATCGACCCCGCCGCCTTCTCGCTCAAAGCGCTCCCGACCCACCTGCGTCTGCGCGTGATCGTCACCGACCCCGACGATCCCGCCGCCAAGCCCCTCGCCGACTCGCGCGACCTCACCGCCCTCCACGCGCAACTCGCCCCGCGCATCGCCAAGGCCGTCGCACGCCGCGCCCGCCGCACCTTCGAGCGCGACAACATCACCCGCTGGGACTTCGACCTCCCCGACCTCATCCCACCCGACCCCGAGCACCCCGACGCGCCCAGCGGCCATCCCGCCCTCATCGAACGCGACGCCCGCATCTCACTCACCCTTCTCCCCTCCCGCGACCTCGCCGCCATCCACACCCACCGCGCCGTCCGCCGCCTTTTCCTGCTCCAGTGCCACGACGACATCCAGCACCACCTCCTCGCCTTCTCCGCCTGGCCCGAGATGGTCCGCCACTACGCCGCCCTCGGCCCCGAATCCCAACTCCAGGACGAAGTCTCCCTCCTCATCGCCGAACGCACCTTCATGCACGCCCGCGAACTCCCCCGCACCCGCGACGCCTTCGACGCCTCGCTCCAGGAGCAGTGGGGGAGGCTCCCCGCAACCTCCCGCGAGATCTGCGAGATGGTCGCCGCCATCTTGGAGCCCCGCGCCAAGATCGCCCACCGCCTCAGCGGCGGCACGCCCCGCATCTGGGCCGCCTCCGTCGCCGACATCCGCGAACACGCCGCCTACCTCATGCCCCGCGCCTTTCTCGCCCTCGCGCCCCTCGACCGCCTCCGCCACTACCCCCGCTACGTCCTCACCCTCCGCGAACGCCTGCTCGCCCTCCGCGAGGGCGGCACCACCTCCGAGACCGCCGCGCTCGCCGCCGTCGCCGAGCCCTGGAAGCGATTCACCGCCTGGGTCGCGCGCGCCATGGCCGCGCACCGCACCCACCTCGCCACCTCCGCCGCCGACACCCCGCTCGCCGACGACCCTTCGCCCGCCCGCGACCCCAAGCGCCCCGCCAAGGCCCCGCTCCCGCAGGCACGCCGCGCCGCCCCCGCCGTCAACCTCGACGCCGGCGAGTGGGCCATGCAGCCCGCCCACCTCCCGCCCGCCGTCAGCGACTACCGCTGGGCACTCGAAGAGTTCCGCGCCGCCCTCTTCGCCCCCTCGCGCCCGGCCTCCGCGCCCACACCCGAGTCGCTCCGCGCGCTCTGGGCCAAGGCCGAGCCCGCCGCACGCTAGCCCTTCTTCAGCAGGATGCGCACGAGCACCGCCAGCACGAAAAACCACACCCGCGCGTCGACCAGCCGCAGCGACTCCACCAACGGCGGCTCCTTGTGCGTCGCGATCGTCAGATCCCCCCGATCCCCAGCGACCGCGCCAACTCCTCCGGCGGCGTCTCATGCCCGATCGTGTCCCGCACCCACTTCACCACCGCCGCCAGCTCCCGCGCATCCAGCCACACCACGCGGCATGTCCCGCACCGCTCCACGATCGTCACCGTGTCCATCGCGATCGATTCCGCCGCCTCGTCGCACATCGGGCACGTCGCCGCCGACTGCGCCACCAAATCGTGCGTCACCGGCGCCCGCACATCGATCGGATACTCCCGCACCGCCCGCGGCAGGTCCACGAACGACACCGCCAGCCCGCCGCACACCCCGCACGTCCACACGCCCCGCCCGTCCTTCGCCACGCGCAGCGCCACCCGCTCCACCTTCCCCACGCGGCATCGCGGACAGCACGGCGCGTCCCGCATCGTCGGCCCGCCACACTCCGGGCACACCCCGCCCGCCGGCAGCCCGTGCAGCGCATACCCGCACCGCCCGCACCCCACCGAATCATGAATCAGCCCGTCCACGCCCCGCTCCTCCGCATGCTCCCCCGCACCTCTCGGCCCCCTCCCCTACGCCCCTCCTCCGTGTTTATTCCCCTTCGCCCCTTCGCGCACTTCGCGTTCAAAGCTCCCCCTCCGTCTTCCTCCGCGTTCAGTCCCCGCTCGTACTCTCCCGCCATGTCCGTCGAGATCATCGAAGCCACCACGCCCCAGCACCTCGACATCTTCCGCACCCTCTGCCTCGAGTACGCCCGTGGCCTGCCATTCTCCCTCTGCTTCCAGGGCTTCGACGACGAACTCGCCTCCCTCCCGGGCCTCTACGCCCGACCCCGCGGCCTCATCCTCCTCGCCTTCTCCGACGCCACCCCCGCCGGCTGCGTCGCACTCCGACCCATCCCCGCGCTCCCCACCGACGCCCCACCCGTCTGCGAAATGAAGCGCATGTTCGTCCGCCCCGCCCACCGTGGCCTTCGCCTCGGCCACCTCCTCGCCGAACGCCTCGTCCACGAAGCCCGCGCCGCCGGCTACGCCACCATGAAGCTCGACAGCGAGCCCGACTTCCACGCCGCCCTCGCCGTCTACCGCCGCCTTGGCTTCACCCCCTGCGCACGATACAACAACGACCCCCACCCACAAACCGTCTACCTCTCCCTCAACCTCCGCACCACAACACCGCCGAATTCCTAATGCCTAATGCCCAATGCCTAATGCCTCATGCCTACTGCCCGACGCCCCCCTCTTCACAACCCCCACGGCGTCCAATCGCTGAACACCGCATGCCCCTCCCGCGACTGCGGCACCTCGTCCCGCTGCGCCTCGCGCAGCACCGCCTCCACCTTCCGCCGGTACGTCCGATCCAACTCCAGCCGCTCCCGCCGCAGATCATGCAGCGGGTGGTCCGGCGGCAGGCGTGAATCCCCGTTGAACCCCGACGGCGCCTCCGTCTCGCTCGCGCCCAGCGCCCGGCGCAGCCGCGTCGGCATGAACGCCTCTTCCTCCCGCGCGTCGACCTCCGCGATCCGCCGCAGCACGCCCAGCCGCGCCCGCTCGTACGCCTCCAGCAGCGCATCCATCTCCGCCCGCTGCGCACTGCTCAACGACTCCAGCTTTGCCGCCCCGCGCACGAACTCCTCCCCCCGCGTCGGGCGGCACAGTTTCGCGTGCGCCGCCTCGAAGTACGCCCGATCGAGCTTCGCCGCCTCCTCCTCCCGCAGCGTCGCCCCGATCTGTCGCACGTACCGCTCGTTCAGCGCCCGGATCGCCAGCCGCGCCGCCATCGCATCCTTCCACATCCGCTCCGCCGCCTGCGCATCCCCCTCGAGCGCCGCGTCAAACTCCTCGCGCCGCTTGTCCACCGCCGACTCTCGCGCCAGCAGCAGCCGGTCCATGCCCTGCGCATACTGCTCCAGCAGCTCCGCGACCTCCGTGCGCTCCACGCTCTCGGGCGCGCAGTCTTCCACCAGCCGCGCCACGTCCACCGACTCGCCCGCCAGCCGTCCATGCCCGATCTCGCGCAGCCGCCGCAACTCCCGCTCCAGAATCGGCCAGCGCGACTCCTGCTCCCGCGTCAGCAGGCTCCGCAGATCGGCCAGGAACGACTGCTTCAGCGCCTCCGCGTCTCGCTCCCACACCTTGATCTGCCCCTGCACGTCGTCCGCGTACAACAGCCGCCGATCCTCCATCACCTCCGCGCGCTCCAGCGTCGCTTCGACGAGCGCCCGGATCTCCCGCGAACGCCGCTCCAGGCTCGTGACGTACGCCGCGTGCAGCGACTCGAGGGCCGCCCGCTCCTCGTCGCTCAAGCCGAACACGCGCACGAACACCTTGAGGTCCCGCGCCGACAACTCCGGCTTGAACGTGCCCCCCGCCGAATAGAACCCGATGCCCACGCTGCTCTGCGCGCGCGCCGGCTCCACCATCACCATCCCCCCGCACACCGCCGCGGCCGCAACCACCGCCCGCACCACGCCCCTCGCCCATCCGCGATTCATGCCATCCTCCCGCCTGTCTCGGACTGCCTCCCCCGAATGCCCAATGCCGAATGCACGATGCCTCTTCCGACCGCCTCTCGACTCCCTCCCCCGACCGCCTCCTCCGAATGCCTACTGCCTCCCCCGAATGCCTCGCCCGAACTTCCTGCCCGAATGCCGAATCCCGAATGCCGAATCCCGAATGCCGAATCCCGAATGCCGAATCCCGAATGCCGAATCCCGAATGCCGAATCCCGAATGCCTCCTCTCCTCCACCCACTCCGTTTTACATAACCTATCTTATAGGACGTTGCCTCCCTCCCGCGCCTTCAGCCTACCGACCGCCCCTTGATCCCGCTCCCCGCGTACGACACCATCCGCCATGCCCCTTCTCCTCACCGGCGCACCGCTCTCCCTCCCCGACATCGCCGCCGTCGCCCGTGCACGCGTCCCCGTCGCGCTCGACCCCGCCGCGCGCGATCGCATGCTCCCCGCTCGCCGCGCCATCGACGCCGCCACCACCGACGGCCTCGCCCACTACGGCCTCAACACCGGCTTCGGTTCCCTCTCCCGCCAGCGCATCCCCGCCGATCAACTCCGCGACCTCCAGCGCAACCTCCTCCGCTCACACGCCGCCGGCGTCGGCGCACCGCTCCCCACCGACCTCGTCCGCGCCATGATGCTCCTCTCCGCCGCCTCCCTCGCCCGGGGCCACAGCGGCGTCCGCCCCCTCATCGTCGAGTCCCTCCTCGCCTGCCTCAACGCCGGCATCACCCCCGTCATCCCCGAGTCCGGCTCCGTCGGCGCCTCGGGCGATCTCGCCCCCCTCGCCGCCATGGGCCTCGTCCTCATCGGCGAGGGCGAAGCCTTCACCGCCGACGCCCGCCGCGTCCCCGGCGCCGACGCCCTCCGCGCCGCCAACATCGCACCGATCGCGCTCGAAGCCAAAGAGGGCCTCGCCATCATCAACGGCACGCACCTCATGGCCGCCCACGCCGCGCTCCTCTGCCTCGACGCCGACGCCCTCTTCGACGCCGCGCTCGTCGCCGCCGCCATGTCCATCGACGCCGCCCGCGCCACCGACGAGTTCCTCGACCCACGCGTCCACGCCATCCGCCGCCAGCCCGGACAGCAGGACGTCGCCGCGCGCCTCCGCACGCTCCTCGACGCCAGCCAGATCATCCCCAGCCACCGCGAGAACGACCCGCGCGTCCAGGACCCCTACTCGCTCCGCTGCATCCCCCCCGTCCTGGGCGCCGCCCTCGACTGCCTGCGTTATGTAAAATCCACCGTCCTCCATGAACTCGGCGCCGTCACCGACAACCCCCTCGTCTTCCCCGACGCCAACCCACCCGCCATCATCAGCGCAGGCAACTTCCACGGCATGCCCCTCGCCATCCCCCTCGACGCCCTCACCATCGCCCTCGCCGCCCTCGCCGGGATCTCCGAACGACGCGTCTTCTGGATCCTCTCCGCCTTCGACACCGAGAGCGGCCTGCCCGCCTACTTGAGCCCCCAGCCCGGCCTCCACAGCGGCCTCATGATCGCCCAGTACACCGCCGCCGCCTGCTGCAACGAGATCATCGGCCTCTCGCACCCCGCCAGCGTCGCCAACATCCCCACCAGCGCCGAGGTCGAGGATTACAACTCCTTCGGCCCGCGCGCCGGCGCCAAGGCCCGCCGCGCACTCGACCTCGCCACCTCCGTCGTCGCCATCGAACTCCTCTGCGCCGCCGAAGGCCTCGAGCGACACCGCCCGCTCACCTCCGGCCGCCTCGTCGAAGACGCCCACCGCCGCATCCGCGCCGTCGTCCCCCCGCTCACCGCCGACCGCCCGCTCACCCCCGACATAGAGGCCATCCGCGCCCTCATCTCCCGCGCCGCCTTCGCCTTCCCCGCGGCCACGTGAGCCCCCACTCCCGCCGTCTACGCTCCCGCAAAGGAGTCACCCATGGCTGCACGCACCGGCACGGCCGAATGGTCCGGCAATCTCACCGAGGGCAAGGGCCGCCTCAAGGTCCAGTCCGCCACCCTCGACGCACCCTACGACTTCCGCGCCCGCGCCGCCGACGGCCAGGGCACCAACCCCGAAGAGCTCATCGCCGCCGCCCACGCCGGCTGCTTCATCATGCAGCTCTCCGCCATCCTCGGCAACGCCGGCTTCACCGCCACCCGCCTCTTCGCCACCGCCAAGGTCCACCTCGAGAAGCAGGACGCCGGCTTCGTGATCCCCCTCATCGAACTCTCCCTCGAAGGCTCCGTCCCCGGCCTCGACGCCTCGCAGTTCAAGCAGCACGCCGAGACCGCCAAGGCCTCCTGCCCCGTCTCCAAGGCCCTCGCCGGCCCCAAGATCACGCTCACGACCTCGTTCCACTAGCCGCGTGAAGCGCGCGCCCTCGCTGCTCAAGCTCGCCTTCGTCTCACACAAGTGGGTCGGCGTTGTCGCCGCGCTCGTGCTCGCCGTCATCGCCTCCACCGGCATCCTGCTGCTCGCCAAGAAGTACGTCCCGTGGATCCAGCCCACCGAGCGCACCGGCGCCGCCCCGAACTCCCCCACCATCTCCTTCGACGACATCCTCGCCGCCTGCCGCACCGACCCGCGCCTCGAGATCAGCACCTGGGCCGACGTCAACCGCCTCGACGTCCGCCCCGCCCGCGGCATCGTCAAGGTCCGCGCCCGCAACGACTGGGAAGCCCAGATCGACCTTGCCTCCGGCGAACTCCTCCAGGTCGCCTACCGACGCAGCGACCTCATCGAATCCATCCACGACGGCTCGTTCTTCGCCGACTGGGCCCACACCGTCCTCTGGCCCGCCGCCGCACTCTCGCTCCTCTTCCTCATCCTCAGCGGCCTGTTCCTCTGGCTCAAGCCCAAGCTCCGCCGCTCTCGCCGGTAGCCCACCGAGCCCTTCCCCTCCGAGCCCGATGCGTGACGAGCCGGCTTGACGAGCCGCGAGCGTAAGCGAGCGGTCTTTCCGGTAGGAGCGCGATGCTTGACGCGCCGCGCGCATGGCGCGATACCCTCGGGTATGAACTCCCCCACTGCTTGCGAGGTTGGTGTTGAGACGCGTGTGGTTCGGGCCGCGCGGGGCGTGGAGCGGACGTGCCGCACGTGGCAGGCCGAGGCCGCGTTGCGGATGCTGATGAACAACCTGGACCCGGAGGTTGCGGAGCGGCCGGGGGACCTGGTGGTGTACGGCGGTCGCGGGAAGGCGGCGCGGTCGTGGGAGGCGTTCGACGCGATCGTGTCGTCGCTGCGCGGGCTGGCGGCCGACGAGACGCTGCTGGTGCAGAGCGGGAAGCCGGTGGGGATCGTGCGGACGCACGAGGATTCGCCGCGGGTGCTGATCGCGAACTCGAATCTTGTGCCGCATTGGGCAACGCAGGCGGTGTTCGATGATCTCGAGCGGCGCGGGCTGATGATGTTCGGGCAGATGACGGCGGGGTCGTGGATCTACATCGGGACGCAGGGGATCTTGCAGGGGACGTACGAGACGTTCGCGGAGTGCGGGCGGGTGCGGTTCGGGGGCGACCTGCGCGGGCGGCTGTGCGTGACGGCGGGGTGCGGGGGGATGGGCGGCGCGCAGCCGCTGGCGGTGACGCTCGCGGGCGGGACGTGCCTGATCGCGGACGTGGACCGCGGGTGCCTGGAGCGGCGTGCGCGGGACCGGTACCTGGACGAGATCGCGGGCGGACTGGACGCGGGGATCGACGCGGCGGTGGCGGCGGCGAAGGCAGGCCGCGCGGTGAGCATCGGCGTGCACGCGAACGCGGTGGACTTGTTGGAGCGGCTGCTGTCGCGGGGGATCACGCCGGAGGTGCTGACGGACCAGACGAGCGCGCATGATCCGCTGTACGGGTACGTGCCGCAGGGGCTGACGCTGGAGGCGGCGAAGGAGCTGCGCGAGCGCGACGCGGCGGGGTACGTGGCGCGGAGCATGGCGTCGATGGCGGCGCACGTGCGGGCGATGGTGGCGTTGCAACAGCGCGGGGCGGAGACGTTTGATTACGGAAACAACATCCGGCAGCGCGCGCGGGATCATGGGTACGCGGAGGCGTTCGCGTTTCCCGGGTTCGTGCCGGCGTACATCCGTGGGCAGTTCTGCGAGGGGCGGGGGCCGTTCCGGTGGGCGGCGCTGTCGGGGGATGCGCGGGACATTTATGTGACGGATTACGAGATATTGCGGTTGTTTCCGGCGGCGAGCGGGGAGTATGCGGCGCGGCTGCATCGATGGGTGTTGGGGTGTCATGCGAACCCGGAGGCGTTGCTGGCGGGGGATTTCGAGGCGTGCAGGCCGCGGTTCGCGTTCCAGGGGCTGCCGGCGCGGATCTGCTGGCTGGGGCTGGGCGAGCGTGACAAGGCCGGGGCGCTGTTCAACCGGCTGGTGGCGGAGGGGCGCGTGCGAGCGCCGATCGTGATCGGGCGGGATCACCTGGATTGCGGGAGCGTGGCGAGCCCGAACCGCGAGACGGAAGCGATGAAGGACGGGACGGACGCGGTGAGCGACTGGGCGATTCTGAACGCGCTGGTGAATGTGGCGAGCGGGGCGTCGTGGGTGTCGTTCCACCACGGGGGCGGGGTGGGGATCGGGTTCAGCCAGCACGCGGGGCAGGTGGTGGTGGCGGACGGGACGGCGCAGGCCGCGCGGCGTGTGGAACGGGTGCTGACGAACGACCCGATGATGGGCGTGTTCCGGCACGCGGACGCGGGGTACGAGGTGGCGCAGCGGTGCGCGGACGCGCGCGGGGTGCGGGTGCCGATGCGCGGTTGGTCGGGGTGAGGAGAAGGCGGAACGCGGCGGAAGACGGAGGAGTTCAACGCGAAGGCGCGAAGAAGCGAAGAGATACAGGAGGCAGAACGCTGAGCAGGATGGAGGGGAGAGGGGGAGGAGGAGTTAGAAGGAGCACAGGCGGGACGCCTGTGCTACCCAGACTGAGGAGGGAGGTTCAACGCGAAGTACGCGAAGGTGTGAAGAGATGAAACGGTGAAGGGGTGAAAGGGAGAAAAGCCACCCGAGGTCAGCGGTGCTGAGGTCAGCGGGGCGAGATGGTCCAGTCGGCGCTGGTGGCGTTGTCGGCCCAGAGGCGCATGTCGGTGAGTTGGTCCCACGAGGCGAGGGAGGCGTGGCCGTCGAAACGGGCGGTGACGGCCTTGCGGCTGGAGTGGCGGAGGGAGAGGTAGCCGCTGTTGGCGCCGGGGGTGGTGGAAGCGGGTTCGTAGGCGGGCTGCCATTGCGGGCCGCGGGCGGCGGAGAAGCGCGGGGGTTCGAGGCGGAAGTAGCCTTGCGGCGGGCCGTTGAGGGGCAGGCCGCCGGGGTCTTCGGCGCGGGCGGAGGCGAAGACGATGAGGTCGGTGGGGCGTCGGGGCTCGTGGGTCTGCTCGACGTGGACGCGGCCGAAGACGCGGCGGAAGAGCGGGCTGAAGGCGTCGTGGCGATCGGAGCCGCCGACGAAGGCGATGTTCATGCCGAGCGAGGGGTAGAGGCTGACGACGTACTCGTAGTCGATGCCGGTGTCGGTGTAGGTGCTTTCCTGCTCGCGGAGGTCGCGGAGCAGGTTGGCGTCCTGGTAGAGGCCACGGAAGTTGAGGTCGAGGAAGGGCGCGAGTCGCCAGGGGTATCGCTGCGCGAGTTCGCCCGTGAGGCGGCGGCCTTCTTCGTCGAAGACCTCGATGGGGCCCTCGACGTGCGTGCGGGTGGGGTATCCGGTGAGGACGCGGCCCCGGGAGGCGTCGGCGTACAGGCCGAAGGCGAGCATGAGGTGCTGGGCGGCGGCGAGTTCGCGCGTGGTGCGGACGCACGCGCGGGCCTTGGCGAGTGCGGGAAGCAGGATGGCGATGAGGATGGCGATGGTCGCGATGACGACCAGGAGCTCGACGAGCGAGAACGCGGGCCTGCGGGAGTCGCGGGGCTTCACGGAGTTGAGACTCGTTCGCATTCCAGGGCTCACGACAGGGATAGTATCCCGCGGGACGAGATCATTTCTCGCCGGGCAGCATTTTGATTCCACATCGGAGTACATGCTCATGAAGACGCGTCTGATGGCGGCGGTGGTCGCGGGTGTGAGCGGGATGGCGGTCGGGCAGACGTTCGACGTGCAGCTGGGTGCGCCGACGCTGGATCGGTACATGTATCCGTTCGCGCCGACGCCGGGTGTGGAACAGTCGGTGCCGACGTTCGGGGCGATCAACCAGGCCGGATTTGATGATCGCGATGCGCAGATGCTGCTCGGGTATGACCTGTTCGGGCTGGTGCCGTCTGGGCTGGACGAGTCGCGGTACGAGGTCGAATCGGCGCGCGTGACGGTGTACTTCAGCACGGAGCAGCGGTGGCGGTACGACCCGACGCCGGATTCCGTGCGCTCGCTGTACGACGTGAACGACCCGGAGTACGTGGCGGACCCTGATCCGGGGACGCCGGTGGAGTTGTACGGCGTGGGGTATCGCAACGGGCAGACGGAGGCGACGTTCGGGGAGACGACGGCGTTCAGCCCGTTCCCGCCGGTGCCGCCCCGGGAGGGCGTGCGGAGCGTGTACCCGGCGGTGTTCGACGGCGCGGGGAATGCGACGGACATCTCGCGGCAGGTGCGGCAGCGGTTCGACACGACGGCGATGGCGGTGGGCGTGAACCCGGCGCTGGCGCCGGGGCAACTGAACCCGCAGGGCGAGAGCCTGACGTTCGAGGTGGACCTGAGCGACGCGACGCACGCGGCGTACTTCGCGCGGGCGTGCGCGACCGGGCGACTGCGGCTGATGGTGACGACGCTGGAACCGGCGAGCGGCGGGCCGGGCGGGGGCGAGGGCGGGCTATACCCGTCGTTCTTCACGAAGGAGAACCCGACGGCGGTGTCGCTGGGCCTGACGGCGTCGCTCACGATGCGCGTGCGTGTGACGCCCGGGTGCGATCCGGACTTCAACCAGGACGGGAACGTGGACCAGGATGACGTGGCGTGCCTGGCGCAGGTGGTGGCGGGCGATCCGGCGTGCTCGGCAGGCGACCCGGATTTCAATGGCGACGGCAACGTCGATCAGGACGATGTCGCGGTGCTGGCGCAGGTGGTGGCGGGCGCTGGTTGCCCGTGAGGCGGAACGCGGGGGAAGACGGAGTCCAACGCGAAGGCGCGAATAGGAAGGCGGAGAGCGGAGGGGGCCGAGAGAAGAGGTGCTTAACGCGAAGGCGCGGAGAGCCGCAGGTGAGGGCTGGGAGGGCAGCGAGGCACAAGGCACCGAGGCACGAGGCGAGGAGGACCCGAAGACCCCTCGCCGGCGCTTCGGGCTCGTAGAGAACGCGGCCCTCGCTGGCGCTTCGGGCTCGGAGCGGAGGCTCGGGCTCAGGCCGCGCGGGTGATGGTGGTCTGCGCGAGGTGTTCGAGGAGCGCGCGGGCGGGGGACTCGGGGAGCGTGCGAAGGGAGGCGAGGGCGTGCTCGATGCGCGCGCGGGAGGCGTCGCGCGCGTGCTCGATGGAGTTGGTGGCGGCGAGGGCGCGGAGGAGGGCGGCGCCGGCGTCGGCGGGGAGATGCGCGGCCTCGCGGAGGCGGGCGTCTTCGAGGATGCGGAGGGTTTCGCCCCGCAGCGTGGGCGTGGCGGCGGCGAGGTGGTGGATGAGGGGGAGAGTGAGTTTGCCCTTCTGGAGGTCGCGCCCGACGGACTTACCGACGACGTCTTCGCTGCCGGTGAGGTCGAGGAGGTCGTCCTGGATCTGGAAGGCGATGCCGACGTGGCGGGCGAAGGACTCGACGGCGGCGATGACGGGTTCGGGAGCGCCGGCGTAGGCGGCGCCGAGGGCGGCCGCGGCGGCGATGAGCTCGGCGGTCTTGCGGTCGACGATTTCGAGGTACGTGTCTTCGTCGACGGACCAGTCGTCGCGGTGGTGGAGTTGGAGGAGTTCGCCTTCGCAGAGGATCATGCTGGCGCGGCCGATGCGTCGGGCGGCGCGTTGATCGGGGAGGCGTGCGCAGAGTTCGTAGGCGGAGGCGATGAGGTAGTCGCCGAGCATGACGGCGGCTTCGTTGCCGTGGAGCGCGTTGATGGTTGAGCCGCGGCGGCGGGTGGCGGCTTCGTCGAGGACGTCGTCGTGGACGAGGGTGGCCATGTGGACCATCTCGCAGACGGCGCCGAGGACGAGGTGGTCGTTGGTGAGGAGCGAGGCGGGGGTGTGTGCGGAGGCGTGGGGGTGGGCGGCGAGGCCGGCGAGGAGGACGAGGGTTGGGCGGACCATCTTGCCGCGGTAGCGGGCGACGTGGCGGCAGAGTCGCGAGACGGGCGGGAGATCTGAGGAGAGGTGCTCTTCGAAGACGCGTTCGACGCCGAGGAGGGCGTCGGTGAGCACGGGGAGGACGGGCGCGGCGGCGGGAGGCGGGTCGAGCGGGATCGCGGCGGAGGGCATGATCGAGGGTAGAGGGCGCGGGGCGCAGAACGCGAAGGCGAGAAGAGGCGGATGGGGAGTGGAACGGCGGGAGACGGGGGCGTTACTTCTCGGCGGAGAGGTAGCAGATGAAGGAGGCGTCGGCGACGCCTTTCTTGCGGGGGTGGAAGTATCCGGTGCCATTGCCGTGCTCGTTCTCGCCTTCCCAGTAGACGGTGACGTTCTTGAAGCCGGCCTCGGCGAGGAGTTCGCGGATTTCGGGGAGGGTCCAGAGCCGCCAGACGTAGGTGAAGGCGCGGTTCCAGGCGGGGCCTCTTTTGAACTCGAAGTGGATGTAGCAGGTCATGATGCCGGAGATGGGGTCGTAGTGGTGCTGATCCCAGATGTAGGTGACGCCGCGGGAGATGCGGCGGCGTTCGCGTTGTTCCCGCATGGATTCGTAGCCGCCCCAGAAGTCGAGGAAGAAGACGCCGTCGGGCTTGAGGGAGGCGCGGACGGTGCGGAAGTAGTCGAGCATGCGCGGGCGGGTGGTGAAGATCCAGTAGGAGAAGTTCATGGCTTCGACGATGTCGAAGGCGCGGTCGGCGTCGGTGGGCGAGAGGACGTTGCGGTTGAGGAGGGAGATGCGGGCGCGGGCGTCATCGGGGAGTTTGGCGACGTTGTGCCTGAGGCCCCAGTCGAGGGTGGGCTGGTGGAGGTCGAGGCCGACGGCGTGGTTGTCCTTGTGGCGGCGGACGAACTCGCAGGCGGAGAGGGCGGTGCCGCAGAAGTCTTCGCGGAGGAGGCGTGCGGGGCGTTTGCGGAGCTGCTTGAAGCGGTGGGTGATGAAATCGATCTCGGCGTCGGAGGCCTGGACGGCGGCCTGGTAGAGCAGGTGGCGGTCGCTGGTGGCGCGGGTGAGGGGCGGCTTGGCGGTGGTGCGAGAGTTGGGCATGGGCGGGGATTATGGCGTGTGGCGGGCTGGGTGGAAAGTGCGGGCGATATAGTCGGCACCGATCGGGGGCGCTCGTGTCCATCGGCGGGAGCGGAGGCGACGCATGCGGCTGACGATGGTGGGGACGGGGTACGTGGGGCTGGTGACCGGGGTGTGCTTCGCGAACACGGGCAACGAGGTGGTGTGCCTGGACGTGGACGCGCGGAAGATCGAGAAGCTGCGGGCGAACGTGTGCCCGATCTACGAGCCTGGGCTGGAAGAACTGATGGAGCGGAACACGCGGGCGGGGCGCCTGCGGTACACGCTCGACAAGGCGGAGGCGTACCGGGACGCGGAGATGATCTTCATCTGCGTGGGGACGCCGAGCGACGAGCGGGGGCACACGGACCTGCGGTACGTGCTGGGGGCGGCGGACGACATCGCGGCGACGCTGGTGGCGCTGGGGCCCGGGCAGAAGCCCAAGACGATCGTGATGAAGTCGACGGTGCCGGTGGGGACGACGTTCGCGGTGCGGGACCGGATCCGCGAGCGCGTGGGGGCGGGGATTCCGTTCCGCGTGGCGGACAACCCGGAGTTTCTGAAGGAAGGGGACGCGATCAACGACTTCAACAAGCCGGATCGCGTGGTGGTGGGCGTGGAGGACGAGGCGACGGGGGAGCAGTTCCGGCAGTTGTACGACCCGTTCGTGCGGAACGGGCACCCGATCTTCCTGATGGACGTGCTGAGCGCGGAGATGGTGAAGTACGCGAGCAACAACTTCCTGGCGACGAAGATCTCGTTCATCAACGAGATGGCGAACCTGTGCGAGGCGTACGGGGCGGACATCAACCGGGTGCGGGAGGGGATGTGCTCGGACAAGCGGATCGGGTACCAGTTCCTGTACCCGGGGCTGGGGTACGGGGGGAGTTGCTTCCCGAAGGACACGCTCGCGTGCATCATGATGGGGGACAAGGCGGGGATGGAAGCGACGCTGAGCAAGGCGGTGCACGCGGTGAACCAGCGCCAGCGGGACCGGTTCTTTGACAAGGTGGTGGCGCACTTTGGCGGGAAGACGGGCGTGGGCGGCGGGCCGGCGGGCCTGCAGGGGAAGCGGGTGGCGTTCTGGGGGATCGCGTTCAAGCCGCGGACGGATGACATCCGCGAGGCGCCGGCGCTGACGCTGATCCGCAAGGCGGCGGGGTACGGGGCGGTGTGCGTGGCGTACGACCCGGTGGCGAACGAGAACGCGCGTGCGGAACTGGGGCCGGCGGCGACGATCGCGGAGGACATGTACGAGGCGCTGCGCGACGCGGACGCGCTGGTGGTGTCGACGGACTGGGACGAGTTCAAGAGCCCGGACTTCGAGCGTGTGAAGCGGCTGATGCGCACGCCCGTGGTGTTCGACGGGCGGAACCTGTACCGCCCGGCGCAGATGCAGCAGTTGGGCGTGACGCACTACTCGGTGGGGCGTGCGGCGGTGCGGGGGAGTTGATCGCGTGTCGGAAGCGACAGTCCGCGTAGGCGACTGGCGTGACCTGGCGCGGGGGTTGACGCCGGGGAGCGTGGACTTCGTGTACGCGGACCCGCCGTTCAATACGGGCGCGGCGAAGCGGACACCGCCGGGCGCGAGGGCCGCGGGGCGGGAGACGCGGGCGGGGTACGAGGATTCGTGGGCGGACGCGGCGGCGCACGCGGGGTGGCTGCGGGAGCGGGTGGTCGCGACGCTGCCGGCGGTGCGTGCGACGGGGCTGGTAGCGCTGCACGTGGACTGGCGTTCGAGCCATCACGTGCGGCTGATGCTGGACGAGGTGCTGGGGGCGGACCGGTTCGTGAACCACCTGGTGTGGTCGTACGGGCTGGGGGGCTCGTCGGCGCGGCGGTTCGCGCGGAAGCACGATGACATCTTGCTGTACTGCATCGAGCCGGGGTCGTACTGGTTCGAGGCGCCGCGGGTGGCGGCGACGAGCCGGCGGATGCGGGGGAAGACGAAGAAGGCGACGGACGTGCTGGAGATCCCGTCGATCAACAACATGGCGCGGGAGCGGACGGGGTATCCGACGCAGAAGCCGCGGGCGCTGCTGGAGGTGCTGGTGGGCGCGTGCTGCCCGCCGGGGGGTCTGGTGCTGGACCCGTGCTGCGGGAGCGGGACGACGCTGGAGGCGGCGTGGCGGCTGGGGCGGCGGTGGCTGGGTTTTGATGTGAGCGCGGCGGCGGTGCGGGTGGCGCGGGGGCGGCTGGCGGCGTGCGCGGGGGCTGCTGGCGAGAGCGGCGCGCTGCGGCCAGTTCGAGACCACTAGACTGGCCCATGCGGCGGGTGCTGGCCTGGTACGACTATCGGATCGTGAATGTGAACGTGAACGTGCTGCTCGCGGGCGTGATCGCGCTGGCGATCACCGTGGGCGTGATGCACGCGCTCGAGGTGAGCAAACTGCTGGCGCAGATGTCGGCGTGGGTTGATGGGCAAGGGCTGCGGCTGTGGGGGTACGAGCTGCAGGCGTCGAAGTTGTTGGTGACGGGGCTGACGTTCGTGGTGGACCTTGTGGCGGACGTGGTGGTGTACTACGTGCTGCACTGGGTGGCGAACCACACGCCGCGGCGGAAGCGCCGGCGCAAGACGCACGCGTACGCGGACCTGTCGTTCATGCGGGACGCGACGCTGGTGCAGTTCGAGCGGGCGCTCCTGAGCCCGGTGCTGTACGTGATCGCGCTGTCGCTGCAGAACAAGCTGCTGCACGAGGGGGCGAGCGTGGCGTGGGCGACGGGGTTCGGGTTCGCGGTGGGGCTGGTGATCACGCGGCTGCTGCACACGCTGTGGATGATCCGCGCGGAGCGGCGTGCTGGGAAGCGATCGGCGGCGGACGTGGTGGGCCCGGACCGCGCGGTGGCGGGCGCGGGGGACGCGCCGGGCGGGCCGGCGGACGCCGCGCGGAAGGCGGGGTAGGGCGCGATGTGCGGGATCGGGGGCATCCTGCGGGTGTACGCGCCGGGCGCGGGCGTGCCGGGCGTGTTCGAGGCGATCCCCGAGGCGTGGCTGGACGTGCTGGACGAGCACGTGCGGCATCGCGGGCCCGACGGGCAGGGGCGGTTTCGAGATTGGGCGACGCGCGCGGACGGCGGGACGGCGGTGGTGGCGATGGTGCACCGGCGGCTGTCGGTGCTCGATCACGCGTGCGGGGCGCAGCCGATGGTGGTGCGTGGCGGCGGCGCGCGCGGGGAGATGCCCGTTGACAGGGCGTCGCACGGGCCGGCGATGCTGTTTCGCGGGGCCCCCACTGCCGGCGTGCGGTACGAGGCGGTGCACGGCGACGCGGACCTGATGGCGGTGGTGTTCAACGGGTGCGTGTACAACCACCGCGCGCTGCGGGCGGAGTTGTCGGGCGGCGCGCTGCACGGGCGGAGCGCGCGGTTTGAGAGCGATCACAGCGATACGGAGGTCGTGCCGCACGCGTGGCGGGCGTGGGGCGCGGGGGCGCTGGGGCGGCTGGAGGGGATGTACGCGGCGGCGGTGTGGGAACGGGATGTCGGGGACGTGGTGCTGCTGCGGGACCGGTTCGGGGAGAAGCCGCTGTATGTGATGCGGGTGGAGGATCCCACACGGAGTGTGGGGGTACCCGGGAGTGTGGGGGTACCCGGGAGTGTGGGGGTACGCGGAACGATCGTGGCGTGGAGCAGTTCGTGCGCGGGGCTGGTGCGGCTGCACCGGGTGATCACGGGCGCGCGGGCGCGGATGGGGGATGTGAAAGCGTGGGTGCAGTTTGGGTGGAACCAGACGACGCCGTATGAGGATGTACGCGAGGTGTTGGTCGGGCACGGCGTGCGGTGCGCGGCGGATGAGTGGTTCGGCGGGGTGTCGGAGGACGGATCGTTCTCGGCGTGGGCGGATGCGCTGAACCCGCAGGGGCTGGAGCTCGACGCGGGGACGCTGGACGCGGCGCTGCGGCGGGCGGTGCATGCCCGGCTGGAGGCGGACGTGCCGCTGGGGTGTTTCTTGAGCGGCGGGATCGATTCGGCGCTGATCACGAAGTACGCGGCGGAGGTGCGGGCGGACATCACGGCGTTCACGGTGCGGATGCCGGTGCGGGCGTATGACGAATCGGAGGCGGCGGCGGCGACGGCGCGGGCGCTGGGCGTGCGGCACGTGGTGCTGGAGTGCGAGGCGAGGCCGTCGGAGGATTTGGTGGCGGGGATCGAGCGGATGGGGCTGCCGTTTGGGGACAGCAGTCTGTTGCCGGCGACGTGGGTAAGCCGCGCGGCGCGGCGTGAGGTGGCGGTGGCGCTCGGGGGCGAGGGCGGGGACGAGTTGTTCCTGGGGTACGAGCGGCACGCGGGGGCGCGGTGGCTGCACGCGGCGGGGCGGCTGAACCCGGGGATGCTGACGGAGTTGGCGGAGTGGATGGAGCGCGGGGCGGCGGGCGCGGGGGGGAAGTCGAGGCGGGTGAAGGCGGCGCGGTTTTTGAGGGCCGCGGCGGGGAATGGGTACAAGGACCTGCTGGCGATTTTCCCGAGTGAGATGGCGCGGGAGTTGTGGCCCGGCGAAACGAGGCGCGACACGACGTCCGCGGGCGATACAGGGGCGGGCGGCGGGCATTTCGGGCTGGTGGCGTGGCGGGACGACTTTGCGTTCGCGTTTCGGACGGCGCGTCGGCTGGACGTGCTGTTCTCGCTGGCGGGCGACATGCTGCTGAAGGCGGACGCGGCGTCGATGTCGGTGGCGCTGGAGGTGCGGGCGCCGATGCTGGACAGCGAGGTGGCGCGGCTGGGGGTGAATGCGACGCGCGGGTCGCTGATGCCGCGGGGCAGGCGCAAGGGGTTGCTGCGGGAGGTGGCGCGGCGGTACCTGCCGGGGGAGATCGTGGATCGGCGGAAGATGGGGTTTGCGGCGCCGGTGGGCGAGTGGTTTCGCGAGGACTTTGGGGGGCTTCGGGGGATGCTGGCGGACGTGGTGCACGGGGCGGAGTCGTTTCCGCCGGAGGTGCTGGGGTTTGAGTTGGACCGGGGGTATGCGAAGCGGCTGATGGCGGAGCACGTGGAGGGACGGAGAGATCACGCGCAGCGGCTGTACATGCTGGTGGCGCTGGCGGTGTGGGCGCGGTGGGTGCGGGGTTAGGAGCACAGGCGGGACGCCTGTGCCACGCAGCCTCGAGAAGCGCGAGGACGAAGGAAATGCGGGGATGCGGCGGTACTATGGGACCTTGCGCGCGCGAGGACGGCGGCATGGTGCTGAAAGTGCAGGCGGGCGCGTCGGGGTTCCGATGAGGACAGTGTGAACGAGAACACGCACAACCGGGTGGATCGTCGCGAGGTGCTCCGGGGCGGGGCGCTGCTGGGGCTGGCCGGGCTGCTGACTGGCCCGCTGGTCGGGTGCGGCGGGCGTGCGGCGGGGCTGCCTGCGCCGCAGTGGCCGGGCGCGAAGCCGGTGCGCCCGACGCCGACGGTGACGAGCGCGTCGCCCCTGCCGCCGGCGCGGCCGATGCCGGCGACGACCGGGGCGGGGTACTACGCGCTGCCGTCGGGCGTGATTCCGCGGTCGCAGTGGACGAGCCAGGGCGTGATCATGTCGCGTCTGACGGCGAACGGGCAGGACGGGCGGATGGGGCGGATCGAGCGGATCACCATTCACCACGACGCGATGGAGTCGACGGGGATCCGCTCGCAGGGCGACGCGGCGCGGCGGATGGCGCTGGTGCGCAACGGGCATGTGAACCGGCGGCCCGAGCCGTTCGCGGATATCGGGTATCACTTCGTGATCGACCCGCAGGGGCGGGTGTGGGAGGCGCGGCCCCTGGCGTACCAGGGCGCGCACGTGAAGGGGCAGAACGAGCACAACCTGGGCATCATGGTGATGGGGAACTTTGACCGTCACCGCCCGACGTCGTCGCAGGTGCAGACGCTCGAGTCGTTCGTGTGCGCGATGATGCGGAAGTACCAGGTGCCGGTGGGTCGCGTGAAGACGCACCAGGAGATGGCGAGCACGGAGTGCCCGGGGCGGAACCTGCAGCGGCAGTTGATCGCGAGCCGCGGACGCGGCGGGACGATCGCGCGGGCGTAGGGCGCGCGGTGAACGACACAAATCACATGAGCGCTGAGCGGCAGGCCTGAACGGCGTCGCCGAGCGGGACCATCGAGCCCTTGCCGGGGTCTTTGCGCGCCTTGAACTCGACGCTGGCGGCGTCGAGGGCCTTGTCGCCGACGGTGAGGCGGACGGGGATGCCGACGAGGTCGGCGTCCTTGAACTTGACGCCCGCGCGTTCGTCGCGGTCGTCGATGAGGACGTCGAAGCCGGCGGCGTTGAGGGAGGCGGCGAGGTCGGCGGCGGCCTGGAGGTGGCGGGCGTCGTCGGCCTTCATGATGGTGATGAGGACGTGGTAGGGCGCGAGTGCGGCGGGCCAGATGATGCCGTCGGCGTCGTGGGACATCTCGACGCAGGCGGCCATGGTTCGGGAGACGCCGATGCCGTAGCAGCCCATGATGACGGACTGCTTCTGTTGCTGGGCGTTGAGGACGTGCAGGCCCATGGCGTCGGAGTACTTGGTGCCGAGTTTGAAGATGTGGCCGACCTCGATGCCACGGCCTGTGACGAGCGCGGCGCCCGCGGCGCGAGGGGAGGGATCGCCGGCGATGGCGTTGCGGACGTCGCCGACTTTCACGCGTGAGGCGTCGTCGAGCACGGCGCCGACGTCACGACGCCAGTTGAAGTGTTTCACGTGGTGGTCGGGCTTGTCGGCGCCCGTCGCCCAGAAGCCCGGCTGCGCGGCGTCGGAGTCGATGAGCAGCAGCGTTGCAGGAATCGTCGCGGCGACGCGCGGCGAGACATAGCCGATGGAGAACCCCGCGGCGAGGGCCTCGGGCATCGGGGCCATGCGGACCGGGCCGCCGGCGAGGGCCTTGACCTTGCCTTCGTTGACGTCGTGATCGCCCCGGACGACGGCGAGTACCCAGCGGGGTATGGAGGCGGGGATTGCGTGTGAATCTCCCGCACGGAGTGCGGGGGTACCCATGAACTCGAAGACGATGGTCTTGAGCATGTTCCTGGGCTTGACCTTGAGGAAGGCGCCGACTTCCTCGATGCCGGGCAGGCCGGGGGTGTGGACTTCGGCGAGGTCGCCGGTGGGCGGTCCCGAGAGGTCGTGCGGGCGCGGGCCGATCTCGCACTTTTCGACGTTGGCGGCGTACCCGGAGGCGGGGCACTTGAGGACGGTGTCTTCGCCGCTGGCGCAGTTGACCATGAACTCGTGGGAGGCGGAGCCGCCGATGGGGCCGGACTCGGCCTCGACGGCGGAGAAGTCGAGGCCGCAGCGGGTGAAGATGTTGGTGTAGGCGGCGTACATCTTGTCGTAGGTCTCGTTGAGGCCGCCGGGCCCGTCGAGTTCGAGGTGGAAGGAGTAGGCGTCCTTCATGAGGAACTCGCGGCAGCGGAGGAGGCCGGCGCGTGGGCGGGCCTCGTCGCGGAACTTGGTCTGGATCTGGTAGAGGTTGAGGGGGAGCTGCTTGTAGGAGTTGACGCTGGAGCGCATGAGGTCGGTGATGACTTCTTCGTGGGTGGGGGCGAGGGCGTTGAGGCGGCCCTTGCGGTCTTTGACGCGGAAGAGGTTGTCGCCGTAGGCCTCGTCGCGCTTGGTGTCTTTGAAGAGTTCGAAGGGTTCGAGGGCGGGCATGAGGAGTTCGGCGGCGCCTGCGGCGTCGAGTTCTTCGCGGATGATGGCGGAGAGCTTGGTGAGGGTGCGCAGCGCGAGGGGGAGGTAGTCGTAGATGCCGGCGCCGACCTGGCGGATGAAGCCGGCGCGGTGGAGGAGGACGTGGCTGGGGACCTCGGCGTCGTTGGGGGCTTCGCGCGTGGTGGGGATGAGGGTGCGCGACCAGCGATGGGTGACGGCGTGGCGATTTGACATAAGGGCGCGATGGTAGGGACGGCGCGGGGGCGCATGGGGCCGTCGCGGTGGCGGAGGGTGGGCGGGTGAGACGCGGGCGCATCGAGCCCGGGGGTTCGGTAGCATGTTCGGCGGCCGGGCCGGGAGGCGGGGATGAGCGACCGATCGAACAGCACGGGCGCGACGTTGGTGGCGGCGGGCGCGAGCCTGATTCTGGGCGTGGGCCTGGGGATCGGGGCGTTCTACTGCGGCTGGGGGCTGTGGTCGGTGGTGGACACGTACGGGCAGTCAACGCCGCGTTTGCGCCGGCGGGGGCTCTCCGGCATGGGGCCGGCGATTCTCACGATCATCACGCTGCTGCTGGGCGCGGGGTCGCTGGTGTTCATCGGGATCGCGGTGAAGTGCGCGTGGGACGGCGTGCGGAACGCGGGGAAGAAGCCGGAGGAGGAGGAGGAGGACCTGGTGCGGGCGTGGAAGGACTTTCCGGCGCCGAAGGATTGAGGGGCGCGGATCGCGGAACTCGCGTCAGAGGGCGACGCTGCCGCGGCGGAGGTTGAGGATGAGGTCGATCTGGCCGGTCGGGCGGCCGGTGCGGCGGGCGATGTCGACGCTCTGGAAGCCCTGGTCGGCGAGGTCGTAGACCTCGGCGAAGGGGTCGGGGGCGTCGGGCTGCGGAAGCGCGGCGGCGGGAGGGCGGCGCTCGCCGGTGATGGCGGCGTGGCGGGAGGCGCTCTCGAGCGCGGCGAGGCGTGCGTCGGCGGCTTCGATGAGGGATTCGAGACGCGCCGCGCGGGCGTCGAGCTCGCCGGCGAGGCAGTCGGTGAGTTCGCGCATGTCGCGCTCGAGCGTGCGGACATCGGCGTCGGCGGCGGCCGGGTTGGTGGTGCGGGGAAGGGCGGGGCGGCGGGTGCGCCACCAGAAGACGAGGAGTGCGACGCCCCCGGCGACGGCGGCGATGGCGATCGCCCCGCCGAGGGAGTTCCAGGCGGAGGAATCGGCGCCCGCGCGGGGGGGCAGGGTGGGAGCGGATTGAAGAGCGGCGAGGACGGGGTTCACGCGCCGAGTACCATCGGCGGAAGATGCCTGGCCCCAGCAACCTTCGCGGAAGTTCGGCCGCGGCGACGGCGCGGCGGATCGTGCGCGCGTGGCGGGAGTTGACGGGGGGGTCGGGCGTGCGGGACGGGGCGCGGCGGACGCTGGTGGCGTGCTCCGGGGGGGCGGATTCGTCGGCGCTGGTGCTGGCGCTGCGCGGGCGGGCGGGGCACGTGGTGGTCGGGCACGTGGTGCACGACATGCGGGGGCGGCGCGCGGCGCTGGCGGATTGTGCGCGCGCGGCGCGGCTGGCGGACGCGCTGGGGATGGCGTTCGCGCGGGGCGAGGTCCGCACGCGGGAGATGCCCGGCAACGCGGAGGCGAACGCGCGGCGGGCGCGGTACGAGGCGCTGGCGGCCTTGGCGCGCGAGCACGGGTGCTCGTACGTGGCGGTGGCGCACCACGCGGACGACCAGTGCGAGACGGTGCTGATGCGGCTGGTGCGCGGGGCGGGGGCGGCGGGGCTGGCGGGGATGCCGGCACGGCGGCGGCTGGGGCCGGGCGTGGTGCTGGTGCGTCCGATGCTGGGCGTGACGCGGGCGGAGGCGGAGGCGGTGTGCCGCGGGGCGGGGTGGGCGTGGGCGAAGGACGCGACGAACCGGGATACGACGCGGTTGCGTGCGGGGCTGCGCGAGACGGTGCTGCCGGCGATCGGGGCGCTGGCGCCGGGGTTTCAGTCGCGGGTGGCGCGGACGGCGGGGGTGCTGCGCGAGACGGCGGGGCTGGTGCGCGCTCGGGCGCGGCGGCTGGTGGTTGAGGATGCGGGCGGGGGCGTGCGGATCGAGCGGGATGCGGCGCGGCGAGCGCGGGGCGTGGTGGTGGGCGAGGCGGTGCGCATCGCGGTCGGGCGGGTGTGCGCCGGCGCGGGGCGGGATCGGCTGTCGGCGCGGGCGGTGGGCGCGATCGTGCGGGCGATCTGCGACGAGCGGGGCGGGGTGCGCCGGTTCGTGATCGGGGGCGCGGAGGTCGAAGTATCGGGGGCGGGCGTGGCGGTGCGGCGCGCGGCTAGAGAAGCGCGCGGAGGGCGCTCTCCACGCACATCGCGAGGATCAGGATCGGGAGATGCACGATCGACGCGAAGAACACGACGCGTGCGTGCTCGCGCTTCCGCGAGCGCGTCAGGCGGGCGCAGAGGAGGACGTACGCGGCGCCCGTCGCCGCCGCGATGACGGCGTAGGGCGCGCCGAGGAGGTCGGGCGCGACGAGGAGCGGGAAGAGCGTGGCGGGCACGAGCGCGACGGCCCAGAGCAGCATGGAGGCGGCGGTGACGCGGAAGTCGGTCTCGAGGACGGGGAGGACGGCGTACCCGCCGCGGGCGTAGTCGTCGCGGTAGAGCCAGGCGATGGCGAGGAAGTGCGGGAGTTGCCAGAGGAGCATGATGGCGAGGAGGGCGAGCGCGAGGGGGTGATAGGCGGAGGCGAGTTCCCCGCCGCTGGCGGCGGTGTAGCCGATGAGCGGGGGCAGCCCGCCGGGGATGGCGCCGACGAAGGTGGCGAGCGAGGTGCGGGGCTTGAGGGGCGTGTAGACGAGCAGGTAGCTGAGGATGCAGGCGAGCGAGACGAGCGCGGGCGCGAGGCCGGCGCCCAGGAGAAGCGTGGAGCCGGCGGCGCAGCAGAAGACGCCGAACCAGAGGACGGTGGCTGGATCGGCGCGGCCGGAGGGGATGGGTCGGCGGCGGGTGCGCTCCATGCGCGCGTCGCGCGGCGCTTCCATCCACTGGTTGATAGCGTTGGCGCCGGCGGCGGAGAGCGCCGTGCCGCAGATGGTGAGCCCGAACTGGAGCAGGAGTTCCTTGAGGGTCCAGGAACGCTGGAGGGCTGGAAGGACAAATCCCCACGCGGCGGTAAGGGTGACGAGGCGGGTGATGCCGGGCTTGGCGGCTTCGATGAGCGCGGCGGCGTCGACGCGCACGGGGTGGCGGTGAGCGATGGTGTCGGATGCGACGAGCCTGGTCACGCGGCCTCCGGGGCGGCAGTACGGGCTGCTGCCGGACAAGAATAGGAGGGGGCTACCTGCGTCGCGCGGCGTCGAGTGCGATGATCTCGAAGAGGATGTGGGCAGCGGCGAGTGCGGTGATGCCGGACACGTCGCGGTCGGGAAGGACCTCGACGACGTCGCCGCCGCGGATATCGAGCCCGGCGAGCGCGCGGAGCAGGGCGAAGGCCTGATGGAGGAGGAGGCCGCCGGGGCAGGGGGTTCCGGTGCCTGGGGCGACGCTGGGGTCTAAGACGTCGATGTCGAAGGAGACGTAGACGGGGCGGCCGGCGAGCGGGGTGAGGGCGTCGCGGAAGGGCGCGGGGCCGGAGTGGTGGATGGCATCGGCGGTGATGATGCGGACGGCGCGGGCGCGGGCGAAGTCGAGGTCGGCGGGGTTGTTGAGCGGGCCGCGGATGCCGACGGAGACCATGGCGCGGGGGTCGACGAGGCCGTCTTCGATGGCGCGGATGAATGGGGAGGCGTGCCCCCACTGCTCGCCCCAGACGGCGTCGACGGTGTCGAGGTGGGCATCGAAGTGGGCGAGGGCGAGGCCGCCGGCGGGGCGGCCGAGACGTTCCCAGGTGGCGCGGATGTTGGCGTAGGCGACGGAGTGGTCGCCCCCGACGGCGAAGAGGCGGGTGGATGGGTCGGCGAGCGAGGTGGCCCATGCGGCGACGGAGTCGCGCGTGGCGGCGAGGCTGTAGGTGTTGACTGGGGCGTCGCCGGCGTCGGCGATGGAGAGGACGTCGCAGACGTCGACGGCGTGCTCGAGGTGGAAGCGCTTGACGTATTGGGAGGCGTCGCGGATGGCGCGGGGGCCGAAGCGGGCGCCGGGTCGGAAGGTGACGCCGGAATCGAAAGGCACGCCGTAGATCGCCCAATCACAGGGGCGGTTGTCGGGGGCGACGTCTTGAAGGCGGGGGTAGCGGCAGAAGGTGGAGATGCCGGCGAAGCGGGGGGAGACGCGGGCATCGGGGAGGACCGTTCGGGGCATGAGGAGAGTGTACGGGAGCGAGGTTGCGTGTCGGCTGGTACCTTGGTGGGCCGCTGAATCTGGAAGGAGGCGAGGATGAGTCAGGATCCCCCACCGCTGCCGCCGCCGTTGCCGTCGTCGGGGTACGTGCCGCCGCCGGCGTACGAGCCGGGCGTGGGGCGGTTCAACTTTGAGGAGGCGATGCGTCGGGGGTGGGAGACGCTGTCGGCGACGTACATGTCGAGCCTGGGGGCGGTGTCGCTGATGACACTGCTGTGGGTCGTCGGCAATGTGACGGGGCTGGTGATCCCGGGCGCGGGGTCGCTGGCGGGACTGTTTCTTGCGCCGGTGTTCGTGGGGCTGGGGTTCAGTTTCGTGCTGCGTGTGCGGGGGGCGCGGCCGGGCGGGGCGGAGTTCTTCGACGGGCTGAAGGGGCGGTACTGGTCGCTGTTCGTGATCGAGTTGCTGAAGAGCCTGATGGGGTTTGTGGCGGCGGTGCCGATGATCGTGCTGATCGTGGCGGCGGTGCTGGTGGGTCAGGGCGCACGGTCGGGGGGGCTGGCGATCGGGCTGGCTGTAATGGCGGTGCTGGCGGGGATGCTGCCGGTGCTGTACGTGGCGGCGCGGCTGTCGTTCGCGGGGCTGCTGTTCATGGACGCGCCGGTGGGGAGCTTGGAGCTGTTCGGCGCGCTGCGGATGAGTTGGGCGCGGACGAAGCCGCACGCGTGGGGGTTGGTGTGGCTGTCGGTGGTGCTGGGGCTGGTGAACGTGCTGTGCGCGGTGTTACTGGTGATGCCGGTGCTGCTGCTGGGCATGCCGCTGACGCTGGCGGTGACGGCGGCGGCGTACGACATGATCTGTCCGCCGCGGTTCACGGGGCGGTGCCTGCGGTGCGGGTATGACTGTCGATCTGTGGTGGGCGGAGTATGCCCGGAGTGCGGGGCTGCGCTGGCGTAGCGGGGAGCGGGGAGCGGGGACGTTCGGCGTGCGTTGGCAAGACGGGCTCCGAGTGGACAGCGGTTGGCTGGCGACAGTACTTCATGGTGCAGCCGAATCTCCGGCCGGAGCCGGGGTACGGGGGAACCAATGCCTGACGCGGGAGCGTGTTGGGCGGGGGCGCAGGGGCCGCGAGGCCCCGGGTCACTTTCAGGACCTAGCCCGTCAGCTCACCCCGGAGGCGTGTGAAAGGGCACGACGGCGGTCGTCCTGTGCGGGCGCGTGAGTGGCCGCATGAGACCGTTGAGCGTGCGAACGGGGCGTGTCGGCGGCCGCGCGGCAGGAACGCGCGGAGGTGTCGGTACGTCGCAGTGAGCCGCGGCGTGGAAACGAAGACGGGGTCGTCGTCGGGGAAGCAGGCGGAGGAACTGTCGAGGGAGTTGAACGAGCCGGGGAGACCGGCGCGCGGGTGGCGGCGGGTGCTGCTGGGCGTGGGACGGGTGGCGACGTGGGTGGTGCTGGTGCCGCCGCGGCGCGGGATGCGGGTGTGGACGCGGCTGCGGGCGCCGCAGCAGTTGGTGCTGGGCTTCGCGTGGTACGTGGTGGCGGGGTGGCTGCTGCTGTGCCTGCCTGTGTCGCAGGCGGCGCGAGCGCCGATGCTGGACCACCTGTTCACGGCGGCGAGCGCGGTCTCGACGACCGGGCTGACGACGGTGAGCGTGGCGGAGACGTATACGACGTTCGGCGAAGTGGTCGTGCTGGCGTTGTTTCAGTTGGGCGGGCTGGGGTTCATGACGCTGTCGTCGGTGCTGGTGCTGGCGCGCGGGGGGTCGCTGTCGGCGTCGCGTGCGGGCGTGCTGCGCGCGGGGTTCTCGGTGCCCCACTACTTCGTGCTGTCGCGGTTCATCGTGCACGTGGTGGCGTACACGGCGGTGGTGGAAGCGATCGGGGCGGGGGTGCTGTGGTGGCGGTTCAGCGAGCTGGGCGTGGAGCGCCCGCTGTGGTCGGCGGTGTTCCACTCGGTGTCGGCGTTCGCGACGGCGGGGTTCAGCCTGCACAACACGAGCCTGGAGGCGTACGCGGGGGACTGGGTGGTAAACGTGACGGTGGGCTGCCTGTGCCTGTTCGGGGCGATGGGGTTCATCGTGTTCCAGGATCTGTGGTACTCGTTCAAGTTTCGCGAGCGGATGATCACGTTCACGACGAAAGTGATTGTGACGATGACGCTGGTGATCATGATCGGGGGCGCGATGGCGCTGTTCTTCATCGAGCCGCGCGAGGCTGGGGCGGGGTGGCACGAGCACCTGCTGGTGTGCGGGTTCCAGATGGTGTCGGCGTCGACGACGGCGGGGTTCAACACGACGCCGATCGGCGGGCTCTCGAACGCGTCGCTTGTTGTGATCATGCTGGGGATGATGGTCGGGGCGTCGCCGAGCGGCACGGGCGGGGGCATGAAGACGACGACGATGTCGGCGTTGTGCGCGACGGTGTTCAGCATCTTGCGCGGGCGGGAGACGGTGCGGTGGATCGGGCACGAGGTGCCGGCGGTGCGGCTGCTGCAGGCGGTGGCGGCGGCGACGGTGTACCTGGTGCTGCTGTGGGCGGGGGTGGCGGCGCTGAGCCTGACGGAAGAGGCGTCGTTCCTGGCGCTGGCGTTCGAGGCGGCGAGCGCGATCGGCACGGTCGGGCTGTCGATGGGCGTGACGGGCGACCTGTCGTGGGTGGGGAAGGTGATCGTGATCGGGCTGATGTTCGCGGGGCGGTGCGGGCCGCTGACGCTGGGGCTGGCCCTGTTGAGGCCGGAGGCGCGCGAGGAGGGCGTGCGGCGGGATGACCTGGCGGTGTGACGCGGGCGTACGGGCAAGGTTGACAACGCCCGCCGGCCGGGTGTTCACTGGTCGGCATGGACGCCGTCAAGACGTACGACTACCTGGTGATCGCGCGGAAGAAGGTACTGGGGTGGGCGCGGGGGCTGACGCCCGAGCAGTACGGGCGGCGGTTCGCGATCGGGCCGGGGAGCATCGCGCGGACGCTGACGCACATGCTGATCAGCGAGTGGTACTACGTGGAGCGGCTGGAGGGGCGGGAGGTGCCGCCTTATGCGCAGTGGCCGATCCGGGACGAGGAGCCGCTGGGGTTCGCGGTGCTGGAGGAGACGTGGGGCGCGCAGGCCCCGCGGACGCGCGCGACGCTGGCGGGCGTGCGCGACTGGGACGCGGTGCTGGTGTACGACAACACGAGCGACGAGGGAAAGCGGGAGATCATCCGCGCGACGCGGGGGGACATCGCGACGCAGTTAGTGCTGCACGAGGTGCACCACCGAGCACAGGTGATGAACATGCTGCGTCAGCTCGGCGTGACGCTGGAGGACATCGACTTCAACGCGTTCATGTACGGTCGGACGCCGGTGGCGGGGTGACGGGCGGCGCGAGGCCGTAGCAGGTCGTCATGGGAACATCTTCACAAACTTCGGGTTGCTCGGTCGCCGAGGCTGCGGTATGTTCTAGGCAGGGGTCTTGAGAGAGCTTCGGCCCACGGGGACACCGTCGACAAGACACGGTGTTTTCAGGAGCTCTCGAATGACCCGAGTTTTCTTTGTTGGTCGTGCAGCGGATGAGTTTGCGTTCGGGTATCCCCGCGCGCAGGCCGGGCGCTTTGCGCTCGTCGCAGCGGCAGCGGCGGCGCTGCACGCCATGCTGGTGCCGGTTGCGCAGGCGCAGTGGGCGGCCACCTCGCTGCACCAACCCGCGTGGGGTGTCTCGAACGTCTTTGGGGGAGGCGGGAACCAGCAGGCGGGGTACGCGACCATCGGCCCCGTACAGCACGCGGCGCTCTGGACGGGGACGGCGGGTTCCTTCATCGATCTCAGCCCGGAGATGTATCCGGAGTCGACGGCATACGCGAGCGACGGCATCCAGCAGGTCGGGTCGGTCACCGTCAATCTCGAGGGGCATGCCAGCCTCTGGTCAGGCTCTGCCGCGTCGTGGGTCGATCTCAACCCCGCCAACTCGTTCGGCTCACAGGCCAACGCGGTGAGTGGCGGGCGTCAGGGAGGGGTCGCGGGCTTCGGGGCAGCTGGGGGGGCTCATGCCGTGCTCTGGTCAGGCTCGGCGGCGTCCGTCGTGGACATCCACCCTGCTGTCGCCAGCAGTTCGAGCGTTCTGGGCATGGGCGGGAACCAGCAGGTTGGGTCAGCGGGGATCAATGACAACCTTCATGCCAGCCTGTGGCGTGGGACCGCCGATTCGTGGATCGACCTGAACCCCGCGAACGCGAGCATCTCCATCGCCGAGGGAACAGATGGAACTCAGCAAGTGGGCGGCGCGGTGTTCGGCGGAGTTCAGATGGCGGGGATCTGGACGGGCACGGCCGACTCGTGGGTCAGTCTGCATCCGGCGGGGGCCTCGGATTCGTACGCGTACGACGTCATCATGGGTTGGCAGGCGGGCATGGTCACCATCGGCGGCCAGTCGCACGCGAGTGTGTGGAGCAGCACGGCGCAGAGTTGGGTCGATCTGCACGCGTTTCTGCCCGCGGGCTACACCTCCAGCATCGCCCAGGGCATCTCGAGCGACGGCATGACGCTGTACGTGTCGGGCGTCGCCGTATCGGCGTCCGGGCCGCAAGCGTTTGTGTGGTCCCAACCCATCCCCGCACCCGGCGTGACGGCGCTGCTCACCCTCGTGGGCGTTCTCGCGGGGCGGCGCAGGCGAGACTGATGCGAAGTATTCATCGACGCCGCGCTGAGTGCGGGCATGAACGCCCGAGCGTTAGATGATGCGTGGCGTGCGTGGAGGCCGCGCGGCTAGACGCCCGTGTACCGGGCGACGGCGGCGGAGATGACGCGGAGTTCGTCGGGGGAGAGTTGCAGCGAGCCGCCACGGGCGTTCTCGATGGCCTGGGCGGCGGTGCGGGCGCCGCAGAGGACGTGGCTGCATCCGCGCTGGGCGAGTGTCCAGGCGATGACGACCTGGGAGACGGTGGCGGCGTGTCGGGCGGCGATGGCGCGGACGGGTTCGAGCATGGCGACGACCGCGCGGATGTTGTCGGGCTTGTAGCGGGCCTTGGTGCGGCGCTGGTCGCCGGGCGGGTACTGGCGATTGGGGTCGGCGGCGCCGGTGAGGAGGCCCTGGGCGAGCGGGCCGTAGGCGAGGAAGGCGATGGAGTCGCGGGCGCAGACGGGGAGGTTGGTGGCGTCCATGGCGCGATCGAGCATGGAGTACTTCTCCTGATCGCTGTCGAGCGTGCCGTGCCGCCGGTAATCGGCGATGATGTCGGGGGTGGCGTTGCAGACGCCGATGGCGCGGATCTTTCCTTCGCGGCGGAGTTCTTCGAGCGCGCCCATGCGTTCGGCGATGGGGGTCGAGTCGATCTGCCAGTGGGTCTGGTAGAGGTCGATGACGTCGGTGCCGAGGCGGCGGAGGCTGCGTTCGACCTCTTCGCGGATGCCGTCGCGCCCGTTGTAGATGGAGACGTCGAAGGTGTCGGCGGCGGCGTCGCCGGGGGCGATGATCTCGTCGCTGGTGGTGGAGAACATGCGCGCCGCGCGGGTCTTCTGGGCGTCGGAGAGGTCCCAGCGCATGGAGCACTTGGTGGCGAGGATGACCTTGTCGCGTCGGCCGGCGATGGCCTTGCCGACGAGTTCTTCGCTGCGGCCGAAGCCGTAGACGGGAGCGGTGTCGATGAGCGTGCCGCCGGCGTCGAGGAAGGCGTGGATGGCGCGGATGGATTCGGCCTCGTCGGCGCCGCCCCACATCCAGCCGCCGATGGTCCAGGCGCCGAAGCCGACGGCGGAGGCGGGGATGCCGGAAGAGCCGAGAGGGCGGGTGAGCATGGCCGACTATAGAGGCGGGCTTTAGAGGGCAATCGGGCGCGACGGTTGGGTGAGTTCGAGCGAGGATGCCGGAGACCGTTCGGGTGATCAGCGGCCGGGCGTTTGTGGAGGGGTGAGGCCGGTCGGAGGATCTGGGCGTTCGTCGGGTTCGATGTGGATGAGCACGTGCCTGACGGCGGGGTGGTTCTCGCGAACGACCGCCTTGACCTTCCCTGCGAGCGCGTGGGCTGCACGCACGGAGAGATCGGGGGCGACGTGCAGGTGCATGTCGACGAGGTAGCCGCGTCCGCTCTTGCGGGCGTGGACCTTCTCGACGAGGGCGACACCCTCGACCTTCGCGGCGGAGGAGCGGACTTTCTCGGCGAGAGCCGGGGTGGTGGCGTCGAGAAGCTCGCGCAGCGATGGCCGGATCAGTCGGAAGGCAGTGAAGAGGATGATGCCGCTGGCGAGGATCGCGGCGGCTTCGTCGGCGAGGACGAGATTGGGCGCGTTGAAGAGGCCCGGCCCCCAGATGGCGACCGAGACGCCGATGAACGCTGCGGCGGAGGTGATGGCGTCGGAGCGGTGATGCCAGGCGTCGGCCGAGGCGGCGGTGGAGCCGGTCTTCGCGCCGTGGGCGGCCACGCGGCGGAAGAGCACCTCCTTCACCAGCACCACCAGCACCAGCACCACGAGCGTGAACGGCGCCGGCGCATGGTGCGGCGTGACGATCTCGCGCGCCGACTCGATGCCGATGCCGATCGCCGCCGCGAGCAGCATCAGCCCCACCACCGAGGCCGCGAGCGCCTCCGCCTTGCCGTAGCCGAAGGGATACGCCTCGTCCGCGCCGCGCGAGGCGATCCGCACCCCGCCCCAGACCACGAGCGAGCCGAGCACGTCGGCCGTGGACTCCACGCCGTCGGCGATGAGCGCGTACGAGTTGCCGAGCACGCCAGCGAGCAGCTTCACGAGCGCCAGCACCACGTTGACCAGCGCCCCGTAACGCACGAGGCGGAGCGTGGCCCGCGACTCGTCCGTCACCGCCCCGCCCCGCCTCGCACCGTCCGCATCGTCGTCAGTCGAGCGCGCCGACGAT
>JANRJV010000033.1:0-34781 GCA_033763795.1 Planctomycetota bacterium | reverse complement strand
GGCCCGCACGTCCGCCCGCTCAGTAGACTGCTCGCATGAACGCCGTCGTGATCAGCGCGCAGGGCTCGCCGGTCGCTCCCAACATCCGCGCCGTCCGCGACTGGGCAGACCTGCCGGCCACGCCCCAGCCGGGCTCCGTGCATCTGCGCACGCTTGCTTCCGCCCTCAACCACATGGACATATGGGTCGGCGCGGGCATCCCCGGCGTCGACCTCACCTATCCCCGCGTCTCGGGCTGCGACTGCTGCGCGGAGGTCGTCGCCGTCGGTCCGGGCGTTGCGCCCGAGTGGCTCGGAACGCGCGTGATCGTCAACGCCGCCTACTTCAAGCAGCGTCCCGCGCGCCCCGCCGACCCGCCCGCCTCCTCCTACATCCCCGACATCGAGCTCATCGGCGAGCACATCGACGGCATGCACCGCCAGATTTTCTCCGCCCCCGTCGAGAACATCGCGCTCGTCGGTCCCGACGCCGACCCGGTCGAGGCCGCCGCCTTCGGGCTCGTCTCGCTCACCGCCTACTCCATGATGGCGACCAAGGCCGATCTCCGCCCCGGGCAGAGCGTCCTCATCACGGGCATCGGCGGCGGCGTCGCCACCGCGGCCCTCGCCATCGCCAAGTGGCTCGCCTGCCCCGTCGTCGTCACCAGCCGACACCAGTGGAAGCTCGACCGCGCCCGGGCCCTGGGCGCCGATCACTGCGTCCTCGACACCGGGCAGGACTGGTCGAAGGACGTCCGCGCCTGGTCGGGACGCCGGGGAGTCGACCTCGCCGTCGACACCGTGGGCAAGCCCACGCACTTGCACGCCCTCAAGAGCCTCGCCCGCGGCGGGGCCTACGTCACCGCGGGCAACACCGCCGGCCCCGTCGCCGACACCAACATCGCGATCATCTTCTGGAACCAGCTCCGCATCCTGGGCTCGACCATGGGCTCGAACCCCGAGATGCGCGAGCTGGCGGCGCTCTTCCGGGCCGGCAAACTCCGCCCCGTCGTCGACTCGGTCTTCCCCTGGAGCGAAGCGCCCCGGGCCTGGGAAAAGCTCGAGGCCGCCGAGCAGTTCGGCAAGCTCGTCCTCGACTGGCGATGAGCCACGCGGTACAAACGCATGATGAAACTCCTCGAAGGCAAGCAGGGACTGGTCATAGGCGTCGCGAACGACCGCTCGTACGCGACCTTCATCGCTGAAGCGATCGTCGCCCACGGCGGCCGCTGCGCCTTCACCCACCTTCCCGGCGAAAAGAACGAACGCCGCACCCGCAAGGCGGTCGAGTCCCTGGGCATCACCGACGCCTGGATGTTCCCCTGCGACGCCGGCAAGGACGAAGACCTCGACGCCGCGTTCGACGCCTACGCCAAGGCCCATCCGCGCCTCGACTTCGTGGTTCACTCGATCGCCTTCGCCGACCGCGAGTGGCTCGCGCCCGGCCGCTTCGCCGACACGCCCCGCGCCGCCTATCTCGCCGCGATCGACATCTCCGCCTACACGCTCGTCGCGATGGCCCGCCGCGCCCGCCCGCTCATGCAGCACAACCCGGGCGGGCCGGGCGGCTCCATCATCGCCATGAGCTACTACGGCTCAGAGAAGGTCGTCCCGGGCTACAACGTCATGGGCGTCGCCAAGGCAGCCCTCGAGTGCTCGGCCCGCTACCTCGCCGCCGAACTCGGCGAATCCAGGATCCGGGTTAACACCATCTCGGGCGGCCCGCTGCGCACGCTCGCCAGCTCGGCAGTGGGGGGGATCGACGGCATGCTCGAGCGAGTCCCCAGCCGCGCCCCGCTCCGCCGCAACGTCGAGGGCGCCGAGGTCGGCGGCACGGCCGTCTGGCTTCTGTCAGATCTCGCGGGCGGCGTCACCGGTGAAAACGTGTACGTCGACTGCGGCGTCAACACCATCGGCGTCTGACCGCGGCGGGCGCCCTCCACCTCCCGCCCCCTCGGCCCCCGCCCCCGTGTGAATGAAAGTCAATCTTTTTTGCATCCGCAGTTTGCCCGTTTGCTGATCCGGCGCATCGTTTCTCTAACAGCTTCATCGCACAGGGAGATCAGAATGCATCCATCTCGGCTCTTCGTGGGCGCCGCGGCGGTAAGTCTCGCCGCGTCGGCAGGTCACGCCAGCGTCATCGTCGACTGGAACAACCATCTGCTCGACGCCATCCGACAAGCGCCCGCCGGGCCCCCGTCGATGGGGCGCAACGGCGCGATGGTCATGACCGCGATGTACAACGCCGTCAACGCCGTCGACCAGACGCACTTTTCCTACGGCGGGTTCAACGTCCAGGCCTCCGCCGGGACCTCGCGTCAGGCCGCAGCAGCCCAGGCCGCCCACGACGTGATGGTCAACCTCTACCCGGCGCAGTCGGCGCTCTGGAACGCGCGCCTGAACGACTCGCTCTCCGCCATCGCCGACGGGCCCGCCAAGCTCGCGGGCATCACCCTGGGCCAGCAGTCCGCCGCACACATGATCGGCCTCCGCTCCGCCGACGGCATGCCCGGCACCACCTTCTACCCCTCGGGAATGCAGCCCGGCGACTACCGCAATCCCAACAATCCCGGCAACCCCAACTTCGGCGCCGACGTCAACGGCGGAAACTTCCAGACCTGGGGCATTACCTCCGGCGCCCAGTTCCGGCCCAGCCGCCTCAGCAACTACGGCACGATGGCCAACTTCCTCGCCAGCCAGGAATACGCCGACAACTTCAACGACGTGAAGAACAACGGCCGCATCGACCGCTGGACCCCCGCCGACGAGGAGTACCAGATCGCCTTCTTCTGGGCCAACGACCGCAACGGCACCTACAAGCCGCCGGGACACCTCAACGCCATCACCCAGACCATGGCCGACCGCGCCTTCGCCGGCATGAACCCCGACGAGCGACTGTCGAAGGAGGCACGCCTCTTCGCGCTGCTCAACATCGCCATGGCCGACGCGGGCGTCGCCGCCTGGGACTGCAAGTACAACTCGGAGTTCGATCTCTGGCGACCCGTCACCGGAATCCAGCTCGCCGACACCGACGGCAACCCCGCCACCGTCAGCGATCCGACATGGGAGCCCCTCAACCACGTGGACCCCGACGGCCCCGGGCCGCTCCTGGCCGATCCGTTCACGCCGCCCTTCCCCGCCTACGTCTCCGGACACGCGACCTTCGGCGCCGCGCACTCCGCCATCATGCGCGAGTTCTTCGGCGACTCCGACCAGATCCTCGGCGGGCCGCTCACCATCGGCTCCGAAGACCCCTACAACGGCGGCATCACCCGCACCTTCGACAGCTGGGAAGCGATGGCCCGCGAGAACGGCCGCAGCCGCGTCTACCTCGGCGTGCACTGGCAGATCGACGCCGACGACGGCTACACCATGGGCGATCAGGTCGGTCAGTGGATCTTCGACCGCTATCTCCGCGAGGTCCCGGCCCCCGGTTCGGCCGTGCTCGCCTTCGCGGGCGGTCTGCTTTTCGCACGCCGCCGCCGCCCCGCCTGACGCGCGACAAGCCCCGCCGCTCACGCATCCTCAGCGCTCCGGTCATTCGGCCGGGGCGTTTTCTTTTTCATTCGTTGCCCGCCGCGCCGCGAGCACGCGCGCCCTCACGTCTTCACTCCGGGCAGCAGCCGCTCCAGCATCTCGAGCGCCGCGTTCAGATACGCCGGGTGACCCTCGGTGCCCAGGAAAGCGGGCGTGGTCGCCGCCATCAGGATCCGCCGCACGTTAGCGAGCGACCCGTAATCGTCGGAAGTGTCGAGACCGATCGCCCGCCGCGCCTGCGCGATGAGCGACACGGGCTTCGTATCACCGAGCACCTTGGGCCGCCCCCAGCAGATCCGCTCGAGATACACCGCGTCCTCCACCCAGTGCCCCGGGTGCACCTCGGCGAAGTCCAGCAGGACGCACCCCGCCTCTCCCCACGCCGACCCCGCGGGCCTCTCCATGCAGTTGCCGGGGTGCAGATCCCCGTGGCACCACGTGTTGATCGCCCGCGCGTTCCAGATCTTCAGCAGCGTCGGCAGTTTGTGCTGCGTCTGCTTCACCGCCGCCGCCCACTGCGCCGCGTGGGGCACCGACTGGTTCGTCCGCAGCGCCTCCCGCGAACGCTCCAGCAGCGCGGGCCACTCGTACCGCTCCTTCGCGGGCTCCAGCGGCATCACCTCCGCCGCGCTCGCGTAGAACCGCGCCGCCGCCTGCGCCAGATGGTCGAACACGTCATGATGCAGCGCCGCCGAGAGCGGCGCCCCGGGCAGCCGCTCCATCACGACCCACCCCAGGTCATACCCGCCCAGCTCCTGGCCCTCGCGCACCACCCGAGGGGTCGGCGCCGCGCACGCGCTCAGCCGCGTCAGCACCCGCAGCTCCCGCGGCCCGACCGGCAGCTTGATCACGACGTCGCGCGACGCGCCGTTCTCGCTGAATCGCCCGTAGCCCGTCGCCGCCCCGCCGCGCTGCCAGTCCGTCCGGAACCAGCGGACGTCGCAGAGACAACCACCGCAAGCGCTCAGCAGCGCCGGTTGAAGCTGCGGCCCCAGGTCATGCGCGTCGTGCGCGCCCGGCTCCGCAGCGGGTCGACCGAGTCCTTGATCGCCCATCCAATGCCAAGGTAGCCGCGCCCGCGGAGCGGGGCCACGCGCCGCCGGATATTGTGGAAGATTCGGGCGATTCTCCCTCCCGCTGCGCCGCGCCCGCCGCTCCGACCGCCCGACCGCGCGGGCCGGCACGTCCAGGTTTTCACTCAGCACACCCTGACATGTCCCCAATCCGATACGACCTCCTCGCGCTCGATCTCGACGGCACCCTCTTCGGGCCCGACGGCAAAGTCTCCGCCGAGAACGCCCGCGCCGTCGACCGCGCCCGCCGCGCGGGGATCGAGGTCGTCATCTGCACCGGCCGCGCGCTCGTCGAAAGCACCACCGCCATAGAGGCGATCCGCGCCGACCAGCCCGCCGCCGGACGCAGCGTCGCCCCCATCGTCTGCGCGGGCGGCGCCATGGTCTGCGACGTCGCCTCGGGCAGGACCCTCCACCGCTGGCCCATGCGCCACGACCTCGTCAAGCGCCTGTGCGCGCACTTCGCCGAGCTCCGCCGCGCCCCGCTCCTGCTCAAAGACCGCGACGCCGCCGGCTTCGATTACCTCGTCGTCAGCTCGGGCCCTATCGAGCCGCCCTGCCAGTGGTGGTTCAGCGTCATGGACGTCGAGGTCAAGTTCGTCGATCACATAGACGCCGACACGCACCCCGAGCACACCGTCCGCGTCGGATTCGCCGCCGTCGCGGACGTCATGCTCGACCTCGCCTGCGGCGTGCACGAAGCCTTCGGCCGCGAGACCCTCACGCAGCACTTCGCCGCCGTCGCCGGGGCCAAGGCCGACGCGCCCCACGGCGTGCGCGACGCCAGCGTCCATCTCCTCGAGGTCTTCGACCCGCAGGTCAACAAGTGGACCGCCATTCACCGCCTCGCGCTCGAGCAGGGCATCCCCCGCGAGCGCGTCGCCGCCATTGGCGACGAGGTCAACGACGTCGCCCTCATCCAGGGCGCCGGCCTGGGCATCGCCATGGGCAACGCCGTCCCCGCCGTCCTCGACGCCGCCGCACGCCGCACGCTCACCAACGCCGAGGACGGCGTAGCGCACGCCATCGACCGCATCCTCAAGGGCGAGTGGTGAAAAGCGTGCAGACCGTCTCGGCGATCCGCGAGCTGCTCGAAAGCCGGGGCCTCGCCCCCAGCCGCGCCCTGGGACAGAACTTCCTCATCGAGCCCGCGCACGTCGCACGCCTCGTCGACGCCGCGGCCCTCGAGCCCGGCGCCCTCGTCCTCGAGGTCGGGCCCGGCACGGGCGTCCTTACCGACGTGCTCCTCGAGCGCGGCTGCCGCGTTGTCGCCTGCGAGCTCGACCGCGGCCTCGCCGCCCTGCTCCGCGAGCGACTCGGGACGCCCATCGCCGAGGGCCGCCTCACCATCGTCGAGGGCGACTGCCTCGACTCCAAGGACACGCTCAACCCCGACATGCTCGCACCGCTCTCGGGCCGGCCCTTCAAGCTGGTCGCCAACCTGCCCTACAACGCCGCGAGCCCGCTCATGATCGCGCTGGCGACGAGGTTCCACCCCGCGCTCGCGGCCCGCGCCGGGCTCGCCCCGTGCCTCGGCCAGTTCGTCACCATCCAGCGCGAGGTCGGCGAGCGCCTCCGCGCCCGCCCCGGCACGCGCGACTATGGCGAGATGGGCGTCCTCGTCCAGGCCATGGCCGACGTGCGGCGACTGGCGGTCCTACCTCCGGGATGCTTCTGGCCCCCGCCCAAGGTCGACAGCGAGATGGTCGCCATCGAGCCGCGATCGGCGCCGCGCACGCAGAACGTCGAATCGCTCGCGCGGCTCTGCCGCCTGCTCTTCACGCAGCGCCGCAAGCAGCTCGGCACGATCCTGGCCCGCGTCGTGCCCGACGCGGCCGCCGCGCTCCCGCCCGGGATCGAGCGACAGATGAGACCCGAGCAGCTGACGGTCGAACAGCTCGACGCCGTCGCCCGCCTGCTTGAACCATGAACACGATCGCTTGTGCTGAGCGACACGCCTGCACCCGCCCCGCTCAAGCGGGCGCGGACAGACGAGCTCAGCCCGCCGCGGCTCCGCCGATCTTGGCAACCACCTGGGGCTGCTCGGCCAATATCTGCTCGGCGATCTCGCGCCGATGAACGGCGATGTCGCGCGGGAACTCCAGCGCGATGCGCACCCGGTCGCCCTTGATACCGGCAATCCGGATGACGCCGATCGGGTTTGCCGGGTCGCCGATGACGACCTCTTCGCCTTCCCGTCGGGTGATGACCAGCATGACAGCCTCCTGCTCCGCAAGCCGTGCGCGTGCGGCACACCTTGTCCCCCTCGTGGGGACCCCACCACCAACGAGAGAGTACCACCGCTTCGGCAAATGAAAAGGAGAAACTTGCAAGGATTTGGGGTTTGTTCACCGGTGTGCGCACGACATCGCGGCTTGCATATCGCCTTTGACGGTGACAGCACCGTTTGTGCGCACTAAAGCCACCGCATGAAGCACGCATGAATCAACGCTGAAACCGCCGCAGCCTCGCCGGCCCGGTCAATCGACCGTCACAAGCTGCGTCACCTCGGGAACATAGTCCCGCAGGTTCTTCTCGATCCCCACGCGCAGCGTGAGCTGGCTCGACGGGCATCCGACGCACGCGCCGTGCAGCCGCACCGTCACCACGCCGCCCTCGGAAACGCCGACCAGTTCCACGTCGCCCCCGTCGCTCTGCACGGCGGGTCGGATCCGGTCGATCACCCGGGCGACGCGATCGCGGAGTGGAGCGGCGGTTGAACCGGTGGGCATCGCTCGATTCTAGTCGCCGGGCTCGATGCGGGCGAGCAGTGGGGGGCGTCGCCGCCGGAGCGGCGCCCCGCGCCGCCGCGGCCCCGGTCCGCTCGTAGACTCTCGGGAATGAACCGATTGACCGGAAGCAAGGGACTGCTGGCCGCGACGGTGCTCGCCTCGTGCGGCGTGCTGGGCTCCCCGGCCGCCCACGCCGCCAAGCCCGAGAAGCCCGCCCTGAGCGTCATCGAGGACGCCAAGGCGCACACCGAGGCGCGCATCAAGGCGATGAACCGCGTGTGGGACGAGGTCGCCGCGGGCCGCGCCGAACCGGCCGCCGTCCGCGAGGCGCTCAAGAAGGTCGCCTGGGCCCGCGCGAACTTCTACAAGGTCCGCATCGCCGCCTTCGAGGCGCTGCTCCGCGACGAGCCCAACATCGAAGACACGCGCAAGATGATGCGCCTCATGCTCCCCACAGAGACGCAGTGGAACGCCATCGACTTCATCGGCTCGACCGCCGCCGACCGCGGCTGGACCGACCTCACGACCGGCCTCGTCCGCTGCTGGTCACGCCCCGTCCCCGAGCCGCCCGACGACCGCCGCCCCGAGCGCGCAGCGCTCGAGCGGCTGCACCCGGGACGCACGCCCGAGGACGTCGTCTTCGACGTCTTCGTGGGCCTGCCCGCCCTGGGACCGGCAGAGCGCACCGCCGCCGACAACCGCGAGCGCGAGCGCCAGGACGCATGGGCCCTCCTGCGCCGGCTCGACAAGGACGGCACGCGCACCCTCGCGCTCCTCTCGCAGGCGCCGCTCAACGAGACGGGCGATCCGCTGCTCGCCTCGCTCGCCGCCGCCGCCCGCGACCTGGGCGTCGTGCCCGACACGGCGGAGCAGCTCGCGTGGGTCACGTCGCTGCGCGCCCCCGCCTACGCCCAGTACTGGAGCCAGTGCGCCTCGGCCGTCGCGTCGCTTTCTCCCGAGCAGCGCCGCGGACTGGAGCTCCGCCACATGCCCGCCATCCGCTGGGCCTCGCTCGCCAGGCCCCAGTGGCTGAGCACGGGCCGCGATGAGCTGGTCGCGCAGCTCGAGCGCGAGCTCAAGCCGCGCAAGAAGGTCGTCCGCGCCTCGGCGATGAACGCCGCCCGCCGCGCCCCCGAATCGATCCAGACCTGGCGCGACCAGCTGAGCTGGGGCGATGCGCTGCTCGCCCTCGCCGCCGCCGAGGCCGTCCTCGACCCGCAGCTCGCCCGCGACGTCTTCGCCCAGGCCGACGAGGACAAGATCGACGTCTCCACCGAGCACGGCGGCGTCATCGACGCGCCGGGCGCGGGGGGTCGGCCCTTCAGCCTCCGCACCTTCGCCCCGCGCCCCGCCCAGCGCTTCGGCGACCGCCGCTTCGTCGCCTCGCCCGAGATGATCGAGCAGGGCGTCGACTCGCTCTTTCACTACCACCTCCACTGCACCGCGTACGGCAACTCCGAGTACGCAGGCCCCAGCGACGACGACCTGCTCTACGCCCGCCGCCAGGGCCGCTCGTGCCTCGTCTTCACATTCACCGCGCGCGACGCGCTGAATGTCGACTACTTCCAGCCCGACGGCGTGGTGCTCGACCTGGGGACCATCCGCCGGCCCTGAACCGCGCCGCATGACCATGGCCGTGCAACCATGATCCACGCGCTGCTCATCGTCATCGTGGCCGCGGTCCTCGTTCATGACGCGGCGGAGCTGGCGCTTCCGTTCCCGCTCGCGCCGGGCGAAGTCGTCTCCATCACTCTCGGCGCCGCTCTGGCCCTCGCGCTCATCACGACAGGCTGGATGATCGCCTGCGGCCGGGCCCTCGACCGCTCGGGCAGCGGCGCCTTCGTCCGACTGGCGGACACCGGCGCCACCGTCGCCAGCTTCGCCGCCGTCGCGTTGCACCTGGTCGCCATCTTCGGGCTCGGCTGGGCACACGCCGTCCGGACCGCGGTGGGCGAGCGCGTCCCGGCGCTCGACGAGCTTCTCGCGATCGCGCCACCCGTCGCGCTGCTCGTGTGGATCTGGGCCGCGTACTACCCCATCGACCGCCGCGTCCGCGAGGCCTCGCTGCTGCGCACCATCGAGTTCGGCGTCGTGCCCCCGCTGCCCACGCGCGGGCAGTACGTCCTCGACCACCTCCGCCACAGCGTGCTGCTCGTCCTCCTGCCGGTGACGGCGATCCTCGCGTGGGGCGAATCGGTCGACATGGCCGCCGCCCGTCTCGACCTCTCTCCCGACATCGAAAGCTGGCTGCTTCCCGGCCTGCACCTGGCGGGCATCGCGGCCGTCATGCTCATGATGCCGCTGGCGATCCGCCTGTTGTGGACCACGACGCCGCTGGGCGAGGGGCCCCTCCGCGCGGCGCTCACGCTGCTCTGCGAGCGTCAGGGCGTCCGCTGCCGCGACCTGCTCGTCTGGCGCACGCACTCAGGCATGCTCAACGGCGCCGTCATGGGCGTCATCCCCCGCGCCCGCTACATCCTCCTGACCGACACGCTCCTGGACACGCTGCCGCTCCCCGCCATCGAGGCCGTCATGGCCCACGAGGTCGCCCACGTCCGCCGGCATCATCTGGCGTGGCTCATGCTCTCGATGATCGTCAGCACGATCCTCCTCTGGACCGGGGCGGCGGCGGCTTTCGACGCGCTCTGGCCCAATCTCCCGCAGAGCGTCAGCACCGCTCTGGGGCTTCTGGCGGGGTTGCCGCCCGCGCTGCTGGTCTTCGGCTGGGTGAGCCGCCGTTTCGAGGAGCAGGCCGACGCCTTCGCCGCGCAGCATCTCTCGGGCCGCGTCCGCTCCGAGGAGCAGCGCCGCGACGTCATCATCACCGCCGAGGCCGCCGACACAATGAGCCGCGCCCTCTCGATGGTCTCGCGCGGCAACCACACCGATCAGCGGGCCTTCTCGTTCCGCCACGGGTCGATCGCGGGCCGGATCGAGCGCCTCGCCCGACTCGTGGGCCGGCCGGCCCACGCGCTCCCGATCGACCGCACCGTCCGCTGGATCTGCCGCGCCACCATCCTCGGCGCCGTGATCGTCGCCGCCCTGGTCGTGTGGGAGGAGACGGCGCGGGAACGCACGGACGCACCGGGCCGCGCCCACTCGGCTACGCTTCCGTCGTGCGCTTCACGAAGATGCATGGCCTGGGCAACGACTACGTGTTCATCGACGCCGTCGCCTCCCCGGACGTCCTGCAGGGCGTGGACCTCCGCCGGCTCGCCCAGCGCATGAGCGACCGCCACCGCGGCGTCGGCGCCGACGGCATCATCGTCCTGCTCCCCGCGACCGACCCCGCACGCGCCGACGTCCGCATGCGCATCCTCAATTCCGACGGCTCCGAAGGCGGCATCTGCGGCAACGGCACCCGCTGCGCCGCCAAGCTCGTCGTCGAGCGGGGGTACGTCGCCCCGCGCGACCCGGACCGCGTGCTCATCGACGCCGGCGCACGCCTCCTCGACGTCGAGGTCCACCGCGACGCCTCGGGGCTCGTCTCCTCCGCCACGGTCGACATGGGCCCGCCCGTCTTCGAGCTCGACCGCGTCCCGGTCGACCGCGCGCACGTCCGCCCCCTCACGCTCCACATGAGCGGCGCCGCCGCCGAGTACCAGATCGACCATCGCACCGCGGCGTTCGTCTCCATGGGCAATCCCCACATGGTCTGCTTCCTCTCTGAGCCCGCCGCCCGCGTCAAGCTCGAGGAGGAGGGCCCCCGCTTCGAGAACCACCCCGCCTTCCCCCAGCGCATCAACGTGCACTTCGTCACGGTCCGCTCGCCGGAGGAGATCGAGCTGCGCACGTGGGAACGCGGCGCGGGCGCCACGCTCGCCTGCGCCTCGGGCGCGTGCGCCGTGGCCGCGGCGGGCGTCGCGCTGGGAAAACTGGGCCGCCGCCTCCGCGTCCGCATGCCGGGAGGTGAGCTGCTCGTCCGCGTGGACGAGCCCACCGGTCATGTTCTGATGACCGGCGAAGCCGTCGAGATCTTCTCGGGCGAGTGGCGCCCGTGACCTCCGGCGACGATCCCGGGAACCCGACCCTCAGCACGCCCCGGCTGCTCCTCCGCCGCCCCTGCGCGGACGACCTGCCGCGCTTCGTCACGCTCTTTGCCCCGCTGGCCGTTGTGCGCCACACGCTCACTTTCCCGCATCCCTACACGATCGACGACGGGCGCGCCTTCCTCGAGCGCACCGCCGCCGCGCAGGAAAAGGGCGAGTCCTTCAACTTCTGCATCCTGCTCCGCGACGACGCCGCGTCGGCCCCCGTCGTCGTCGGGTCGATCGGGCTCATGGTGAGCGCCACGCATCGCCACGCGGAGCTGGGCTACACGCTGGGCCAGGACTACTGGGGCCGCGGCATCGCGACCGAGGCAGCCCGCGCCGTCGTCAGCTTCGGTTTCGCCCTGGGGCTCGAACGCATCCACGCCGGATGCGCCACCACCAACCCGGGCTCCGTCCGCGTGCTGGAAAAACTTGGCTTCGTTCGCGAGGGGCTCCGCGAGCGCATGTACTACCGCTTCGGAGAGTGGATGGACCTGGCGCTCTACCGCATGTTCCGCGAGGACTGGCCCGCCGCGCCCGACGCCCGCGCGGTGCGCAGCGGTTAGATTTGACCGCATGGCCAGCCTGCTGAACCTGCTCCACAGCCGCATCGCGCCCCGCCGCGACGAGATGATCGCGGACCTCGCCCGCTACGTCGCCATCCCCACGGGCTGCAACCACACCCCGGGGCTCGACACCTTCCGCGCCATGCTCGTCGCCCGCCTCGCCGCGCTCGGCGCCGTCGCCGAGACGATCCCCGGCGACCCGCGCCCCGACTGGCTCAGCGAGCGCGCCGACCCCGCCGAACGCCCCTTCTCCCCGCCGCCCACCGTCGTCTGCCGGCGGCCGGTCGCCGGCAGGCCCCGCATCCTCCTCGCCGGCCACATCGACACGGTCTTCGACCCGCGCGGCGGGTTCGTCTCCATGTCGCTCGCTCCCGACGGAAAGAAAGCCGTCGGGCCCGGCGTCGTCGACATGAAGGGCGGCATCCTCATCGCGCTCGTCGCACTGGAAACCCTCCGCGACGTCGGCGCGGAGATCAGCTGGAGCTTCATCCTCAACTCCGACGAAGAGACCGGCAGCTACGCCTCTGACCGCGCACTCCGCGCCGAGGCCGCACGCCACGACTTCGGGCTCGCGCTCGAGCCCGCGCTGCCTGACGGCGGCCTCGCCGTCGAACGCAAGGGCTCCGGACAGTTCCTCATCGAAACCTTCGGCAAGAGCGCTCACGCCGGCCGCGACTTCGAGAAGGGCGTCTCCGCCGTCTACGCCCTCGCGCGCACCCTCGTCCGCGTCGAAGCCCTCTCGGACCCCGCCACCGGGCTCACCGTCAACGTGGGCCCGCTCCGCGGCGGGCCGGCCACCAACATCGTCCCCGACTCCGCCGCCGCGTGGGGCAACGTGCGCTTCGTCGACGACTCCGCCGGCCGCCGGGTCGAGAGCGCCCTGCGCGCCCTCGAATCCATGGACTCGACCGACGACGCGCACTGGGACCGCGCCCGCCTCACGTCCCTGCCCGCGGTCCGCGTCCGCACATCGATGGCCCGCCCCGCCAAGCCGCTCACGCCGCGCACCGAAGCGCTCGCCCTCCAGGCCCGCGCCGTCGCGCAGGAACTCGGCCAGTCGCTCCCCTTCGGCTCGTCGGGCGGCGTCTGCGACGGCAACAACCTCCAGGCCGCCGGACTCCCCACCATCGACACCCTGGGCGTCCGCGGCGGCGGCCTCCACACCACCCAGGAGTGGATCGAGCTCGATTCCCTCGCCGAACGAGCCGCCCTCCTCGCCGGGCTCATGGCCCGTCTGTCCGGTTTAGCCTGACCGCGCGAACCCCGACGCGCAAACTCCGCGCCCCCGCCGATGTTCGGCGTGAATTTGGGCCCGCCCGTCGACCGAGCTACCATTCTCGCCCCGATTGTCCGGTCAGCGCGGCGCGGATCTCCCGAAACGTCCGGGCTGTGTCCGCCAAGCGTCCGACTCAGGGAAGACTCCCCAGGAAGCACCCCCATGCCGACCAGCTCCACCGCGACAGCCCCATCCGTCCCTTCGCTGGGCGAGGGCTTCCGCCAGAGCCCGGCAGTCCGCAACGCCATCGCCTCGATCGTCCAGGAGCTCACCGCCCGACGCGCGCAGATCAGCGCCGTCCGCGGGCCCAGCTCGCCCGAGGCCGCGCTCTCATTCAAGCAGTTCATGGAGATGGCGGCCCAGGTGCGCGGCCGCCCGCTCTACTACCCCTACATCGGCTCGGGACTCGGAAACGGGCCCTTCGTCGAGCTGATGGACGGCTCCGTCAAGCTCGACATGGTCACGGGCATCGGAGTCCAGTTCTTCGGCCACTCGGACCCCGAGCTCGTGGGCGTCGCCCTCGAAGCCGCCACCAGCGACGTCGTCATGCAGGGACACCTGATGGCCAACGAGGAAGCCATCCGCTTCGCCGAGACGCTCCTCGAGTGCGCCCGCCGCGGCTCGCGCCTCGAGCACGTCTTCCTCTGCAACTCCGGCGCGATGGCCAACGAGAACGCCCTCAAGGTCTGCTTCCAGAAGCACGCGCCCGCCTCACGCGTCATCGCCTTCGCCAACTGCTTCATGGGCCGCTCGTGGGCCATGGCCCAGATCGGCGACTCCGCCGCCAACCGCGTAGGCCTGCCGCTGAACGTCCTCGTCGACTACATGCCCTTCTACGACCCCGTCATCGCGGCCCGCATGGGCGGCGGAGACCGCTCGGGCCCCACGCGGTTCATCGACATGGCAGTCTCGCATCTGCGTCAGTACATCGAGCGCTACCCGGCCCAGCACGCCTGCTTCATCTTCGAGCTCGTCCAGGGCGAGGGCGGCTTCAACACCGCGCCGCCCGAGTTCTTCCGCGAGCTCATGACCGTCTGCCGCGACGCGAAGATCGCCGTCTGGGACGACGAGGTCCAGACCTACGGCCGCACCACCAGCATGTTCGCCTACGACGCGCTGGGGCTTGGCGACCTCGTCGACGTCTGCTGCGTCGGCAAGATGACCCAGGTCTGCGCCGCCCTCTACACCCGCGACTACAACCCAAAGGCGGGCCTGCTCTCGGCGACCTTCCTGGGATCGACCGACGCCCTCCGCGTGGGCCGGCGCACCATCGAGCGCCTCCGCGACGGGGACTATTACGGCCCGACCGGCCGCATCGCCAGGCACCACGAACGCTTCCGCAAGGGCATCGCCGCCCTCGCCGCCAGGCATCCCCAGTGGTTCCCCGCCGGGCAGCAGTACACCGACATCGTCGGCGGAGAAGGCGGCATGATGCGCTTCACGCCCTTCGGCGGAAAGAAGGACGCAGTCCTCAAGCTCTGCAACGTCCTCTTCGAGGAGGGGCTCATCTCCTTCTACTGCGGCCACGGGCCATATCACGTCCGCCTGCTCCCGCCGCTCGGAGTCCTCGAGGAACGCCACTGGGATCCGTGCTTTGAGATCATCGAGCGCGCCATGGCCCGCGTTGCCTGAGCAAAGGGGGTCGATGCCATGTTCTACATCAGGCAGACAACGCCGGAGGACCTCGACACGCTCTTCAAGCTGGCGAAGATGGTCCACTTCATCAACCTCCCCGCCGACAAGGAGATCATCTCCGACAAGATCGGCCGCTCCCGCTCCAGCTTCCTCCGCGCCGCCACCGGAGAGGTCACGCGCCCCCGCGAAACCTCCGACGGCTCGGCCAGCAAGGGGTCGCCCCTCTACATGTTCTCCATCCTCGATTCCGAAACCCAGACCTGCCACGGCACCAGCATGATCGTCTCCAAGATGGGTGCGCCGGGTGCGCCCAACCTCTCCTTCCGCGTCTCCACCAGGCACTTCTTCTCCAAGGAGCTCGGGCAGGGAACCAGCCACACCGTCCTCCAGCTCGACCTCGACGAGAGCGGGCCCACCGAGATCGGCGGCCTCATCCTCGCCCCCAGCATGCGCCGCCACCCCGACCGCCTGGGGAAGCAGCTCTCGCTCATCCGATTCCACTTCATGGGCCTCCGCCGCGAGCTCTTCAGCGACCGCGTTCTCGCCGAGATGATGGCCCCCATCACCACCGACGGCCGGAGCGTCTTCTGGGACGCCCTCGGACGCCGCTTCATCAACCTCTCCTACACCGAGGCGGACATGTTCTGCCAGCACTCGCGCGAGTTCATGCTCTCGCTGCTCCCGCGCGAAGAGATCTACGCCACGCTCCTCCCCCCCGAGGCGCGCCAGGTCATAGGCCAGGTCGGCCACGACACGCGCCCCGCACGAAAAATGCTCGAAGACATCGGCTTCCGCTACACCCACCGCGTCGATCCCTTCGACGGCGGGCCGCACCTCGAAGCCGTCATCGACGAGATCCCCCTCGTCCGCGACTCGCAGCCGGACATCTTCGCCGGCTACTGCACCGTCACGCAGGCCCGCCGCCGCGGCTTCGTCTCCGTCCTCCACGAGGACGGGCAGTTCCGGGGCGTCTACACGCCCTACGCGGAGATCGAGTCGGGCAGCCGCGCCATCAAGCTCCCGCGCGAGTCCGCCGAGATCCTCATGCTCGAGGCCGGCATGCCCCTGGGCGTCACCCCCGTCGACCTCACCGGCAAGCCCGCAAAGCCCACCCCGGCGCCCAAACCCGTCCGCAAGAAGAAGCGCTCCCGCGCCGCCGCCTGACGAGCCCCCGCTCCACGCTCTTTCCCCGCCCAGAGGCCCGCCGTGCACGAACCCGCGAACCTCATCGGCGGCCGCTGGATCCCGATCCCGGGCCCCGCCCTCCGCTCGCACAACCCCGCTCACCCCGGCCGCCTCGTCTGGAGCGGCGCCCCATCCGTCGACGCCGTGCACGACGCCGTCCGCGCCGCCCGCGCCGCGTTCCCCGCGTGGTCCGCCCGGACCGTCGAGGAGCGCGCCGCCGTGCTCCGCCGCTTCCGCGCCATCTGCGACGCGCGCAGCGCCGACGTCGCCTCCATGCTCTGCGACGAAGTCGGCAAGGCCTTCTGGGAAGCGGAAGCGGAAGCCAAGCTCCTCCCGCTCAAGGTCGACACCACCCTCCTCGAAGGGCCCATGTCCGCCGGCTCGGGCCGCGCCCGCGTCACGGACTTCGAGATCGAACTCTCGCCCACCCGCGTCGGCTGCTGCTCCTTCAGGCCCCACGGCGTCATGGCCGTCCTCGGCCCCTTCAACTTCCCCGTCCACCTTCCCAACGGGCACATCACCCCCGCCCTCCTCGCGGGCAACACCGTCGTCTTCAAGCCCAGCGACAAGGCCCCCGCGTCGGGCCAGCTCCTCGCCGCGCTCTTCGAAGAAGCGCTCCGCGAGGCCGGCGCGCCCCCGGGAGTCATCAACCTCGTCCACGGCGCCGCCGACGTCGCCTCCACACTCGCCGCTCATGATGACATCGACGGCGTGCTGCTCACCGGCTCGTGGTCCGTCGGCCGCCGCATCCTCGAGGCAAACCTTGACCATCCGGGCCGCATCATCGCCCTCGAGTTGGGCGGCAACAACGCCGCCGTCATCATGCCCGACGCGGACATGAAGCTCGCCGTCCTCGAGTGCGCCCGCGCCGCCTTCGCCACCACGGGCCAGCGCTGCACCTGCACGCGCCGCATCATCGTCGACGAGCGCATCGCCGACCGATTCATCCCCGCCCTCGCCCGCGCCGCCGGCGCGCTCGTCGTGGGCGACCCGCGCGGCGAGAACGGCAGGCAGCCCTTCATGGGCCCGCTGATCCGCGCCGAAGCCGTCGACGCAGCGCTCCGCGTGCAGTCCCGCTGGCTCGCCTCGGGCGCCAGCGCCCTCCGCGAGGCCCGCCCCCTCGAACACCCCTCGGGCGGCCACTACATCACGCCGGGCATCCTGATCGTCCCGGGCTTCTCGCGCGACGAGCAGGGCTGTGGCGGCGACGTCGAGCTCTTCGCCCCCGTCGTCCGCGTCTGCGTCGTGCGCGGCTTCGACGAGGCCCTCGCCCAGGCCAACGCCACGCGCTACGGCCTCGCCGCCTCCGTCTTCACCGCCGATCCCGCTCTCGCCCGCCGCTTCATCGCCGAGGCCCGCGCCGGATGCGTCAACGTCAATACCGGAACCGCCGGCGCCTCGGGCAAGCTCCCCTTCGGCGGGCTGGGCCTCTCGGGCAACCACCGCCCCGCCGGCTCGTTCGCGCTCGATTACTGCGCCTACCCTGTCGCCAGCATGCTGGAGCGCTCCACCGCCGTCGCGCTCTCTCCCGGCATGAGCTTCGAGGATTCCTGGCTCGCCTGACCCCGCCCACGCCCCCCGGGCCGGCCCTGCCGACTCTGTATCGTGGTGCCCACGCCGACCTCTTCCCGGTGCGGCGCGCGAGGGAAACCCGACCATGCTGGGCAAGGTGTTCAAGGCGTACGACGTCCGCGGGACCTACCCCGATCCGCTCAACGAGTCGATGGCGTGGCAGATCGGCGTCGGCGCCGGGCGCTTCCTCCTCGCCGACGCCGAGAGCGCGGGCGAGACCTCGCCCATGGCCCGCAACATCGTCGTGGGCCACGACATGCGCAAGCACAGCCCCTCGCTCCGCGACGCACTCTGCCGAGGAATCATGGACGCCGGCGCCAACGTCATCGACATAGGCCTCTGCGACACGCCCATGGTCTACTTCGCCATCAACCACCTCGACTGCGGCGGCGGCGTGCAGGTCACCGCCTCGCACAACCCGCCCCAGTACAACGGCTTCAAAGTCTCCAAACGCCGCGCCAAGCCCGTCGGCGAGCTCACCGGCCTCGCCGAGGTCCGCAAGTTCGCCGCGATGGCCGACCCCGCCACCAAGGGCGGCGGCAAGGGACGACTCGAAAAACGCGACCTCTGGGACGCCTACCGCGAGCACGTCCTCGCCTTCTGCTCCACCGGCGGAAAGAAGATCAAGGCCGTCATCGACGCCTCCAACGGCATGGCCGGCACCATGGTCCCCAAGGTCTTCGGCAAAAAGGGCGCGGGCGTGCCGGGCCTCGAGATCGTCGAGCTCTACTTCGACAACTCCAAGGGCGAGTTCGTCCACGAGCCCAACCCGCTGGTCGCCGCCAACCTCCGCGACCTCCAGAAGAAGGTCCTCGAAGAGAAGGCCGACCTGGGCATCTGCTTCGACGGCGACGCCGACCGACTCATGGTCGTCGACGAGACCGGCGGCATCGTCGGCTGCGATCACCTGACCGCGTGGCTCGGCGCGTGGTTCCTCCGCCGCTCCGGAGGCGGCACCGTCGTCTACGACCTCCGCTCCAGCAAGGCGGTCCAGGAAGACATCGTGAAGGCCGGCGGCACGCCCGTCCGCAGCCGCGTCGGGCACGTGTTCATGAAGGCCGCCCTCGCCGAACGCGGCGCCGTCTTCGGCGGGGAGCTCTCCGGTCACTTCTACTTCCGCGACAACTTCAACGCCGACTCCGGCGCCATCGCCCTCGCAACGCTGCTCACCGCCGTCGCCGAGGCCGGCAAGCCCATGAGCAGGCTCATCGCCCCCGTCGCACGCTACGCCCAGTCGGGCGAGATGAACTTCGAGAACGAGGACAAGGACGGCGCCCTCGCCCAGCTCAAGGAGAAGTTCGGGCCCCGCGGCAAGGTCGACGAGCTCGACGGCGTCACCATCGACTGCTTCGCCCAGGCCGGCTGGTGGTGCAACGTCCGCAAAAGCAACACGGAGCCCCTCCTCCGCCTCAACCTCGAGGCCCGCGACCCCGCCACCCTCCGCGCCATGGTCGAACAGGTCGCCCCGATGCTGGGCAAGCCCGCCGCCGGCCACTGAATCCCCTCCCTGCGCGCATAGAGTGATCCGATGAAGATCGTCGTCACAGGATGCAACGGCAGGCTGGGCCAGGCCTCGTGCGAGCAGCTCCTCGCCGCGGGCCACGTCGTCGCGGGCATCGACGCCGTCGCCGCCGCCGGCCGCCCCCACAAGGTCATCATCGACACGCTGCTCGATCCCTTCGCCCTCCACCGCGCCTTCGACGCGCTGGGAGGCTCCGCCGACGCCGTCGTCCATCTCGCCAATCACACGAACTCGATGGTCGCCCCGCCGGAGGTCGTCCTCCGCGAGAACGGCATGATGAACACCAGCGTCTTCATGGCCGCCTGGCAGGCCGGCGTCGCACGAGTCATCTTCGCGAGCAGCATCCAGGCCATGATGGGCGGCGTCGAGGCCGACGGCCAGCAGAACCAGCGACTCCCCTCCCGACTCCCCATCGACGAGACCTACCCCGGCGGTCCCACCAACGTCTACGGCCTCTCGAAGATCCTCGCCGAGCGATCGCTCGATCTGCTCTGCGACCCCGCCCGCTTCCCGCGCGGCGACTCCGTCCCGCCCATGACCGCCGTCAGCCTGCGCGTCCCCTTCATCCAGCCGCCCAAGGGATTCGAGATGGGCGTCGTCCGCAACGTGCTCACGGACTTCATCTGGGGCGGCGCCGAGTGCTACGCCTACATCGCCCGCGACGACGCCGCCGAGGCCGTCCGCCTCGCCGTCGAAGCGCCCACATCGGGCCATGAAGTTGTGTGGTGCGCCGCGCCGGACCCGCGAATCCCCGAGACCATCCCGCAGCTCGTGCAGCGCTTCTACCGCGACGTCCCGGGCGTCGAGGAGTGCCTCCGCCGCGACAGCCTCATGAACTGCGACAAGGCCGAGCGCATGCTGGGCTGGCGCGCCACGCGGGTCATGCGCGACGAGCGGGCCCGCCGGGGAATCCCGCCGGTCGTCGCCCCCGCGGGCGCCTGAGTTCGACCGGGTATCCTCCGGGCCCGCCCGCCGGAGGCTCATCGAGTGAACGTCTCACGCTTTCTCGAACACTGGGGCATCACCGAGAACCCCTTCAAAGCGGAAGAGGCGCGCCTCGACTCCGTCTTCGCCCGCCTGGGGGACTTCGACACCGCCCACCCCGACTTCGAGAAGTTCGTGGGAGACTTCTCCAGGCCCGCCACGTCCATCGTCTTCGGCGAGAAAGGCAGCGGCAAGACCGCCATGCGCCTCCAGCTCGCCGGCCGCGTCGCCGCCCACAACGCCGCCAGCCCCGACTCCAAGGTCCTGCTCGTCCCCTACGACGACCTGGGCCCGCTCCTCGACCGCTTCGTCTCCCGCGTCCGCTCGGCCGACGACGAGGACTCGCCGCGCGGCGTCACCGGAAAGCTCAAGCAGCTCCGCCTCTCGGATCATCTCGACGGCATCCTCCACTCCGCCGTCGTCCGCGTCGTCGACGAGCTCATCGGCGCGCCCGGCGTGCCCCCGTCCGACGCCGCCGTCCGCGCCATGCGCCGCGCGCCCGCACGCCTCCGCTCCGACCTCCTGCTCCTGCAGGCCCTCTACGACCGGCAGGAAGAGCTCGAGCCCCGCGCCCGCGAGCTCCGCCGCCGCATCCGCGGCCCGCTCAACACGCACCGCCTGCTCTGGAAGTCGCTGGCCGTCTGGGGATGGATCCCCGCCGCCGCCTTCGCCGTCGCCACATTCGTCGTGCCGCGCGATCTGGTCCCCACGCTCTGGCTGCTCTGGGGCATGTACGCCGCGCTCGCCGTCTGGGCCCTCCTGCTGATCAACTGGTTCTTCGTGCAGCGACTGCTGGTCATCCGGGGCCGGGCCCGCCGCGTCTCCAAGCGCCTCCGCGTCCTGGGCTCGCGCCCCGACGAGATCGCCCGCATCTTCGAGCTGCTCCCGCCCCACGCCCGGCCCGCCGCCGCCATGCCCGCCGACGAGACCGAGGAACGCCGCTACACCCTCCTCGCCCGCCTCCGCGCCGCCATACGCCCCATGGGCTACACCGGGCTCCTCGTCGTCGTCGACCGCGTCGACGAGCCCGCCCTCGTCAGCGGCGACCCCGACCGCATGCGCGCCGTCCTCTGGCCCATGCTCTCCAACAGCTTCCTCCAGCAGGAGGGCGTGGGCGTCAAGCTCCTCCTCCCCGTCGAGCTCCGCCACGAGCTCTTCCGCGAGAGCGCCACCTTCTTCCAGGAAGCACGCCTCGACAAGCAGAACTTCGTCGAGCGCCTCACATGGACCGGCGCCACCCTCTACGACCTCTGCAACGCCCGCCTGCGCGCCTGCCACAGGCCCGCCGCCGACGCCCCGCAGACCATCTCCCTCGTCGACCTCTTCGCCGAGGACGTCACCCGGCAGGACATCGTCGACGCCCTCGACCAGATGCGCCAGCCCCGCGACGCTTTCAAGCTCCTCTACGCCTGCATCCAGGAGCACTGCTCGAACGTCACCGAAGACGCCGCGCAGTGGCGCATCCCCCGCCTCATCCTCGAGACCGTCCGCAAGCTCAACACCGAGCGCGCGCAGATGGTGCAGCGCGGCTACCGCCCGGCCTGAACGCGATCGCGCCCGGGCGCCGCTCCCGCCGTCCGCGACGCCCCCGACGCCCGCCCGCTCACGGGCAGACCGCGTTCCACCGCTCCAGCACGCTCGTGATGTCGGCGAAGTTGACGACCCCGTCGTCGTTCGCGTCGCCGGTCAGACCGGGCTCGCCCGTCTGCTGCCACGCGCCCAGCACCGCCGTCACATCCGTGAAGTTCACCAGCCCGTCGCCGTTGGCGTCGCCCGGGCAGTTCGGCGGGGGCGGCGCCACCAGCGTCACGTTCCACGTCACCGTCACCTGCGACGTCGTCTCGCCCGGGATGTCCTCGTCGCTCGTCTCAATCGTGAACGTCTGGCTGTAGAAGCCGGGGGTCGCGCCCGTGTCGAACCGCAGCGTCAGCGTCGCCGGCGTCCCGCCCACACCGCTCGTCGGCACGCCCAGAACGTCGAACCCGCCGCCCAGCGGGCTGACGATGTCCACGTCCATCAGCGCCCCCGTAGCGCCGAAACCCCAGTTGTGCACCGCCAGCGGCATCGCGTACACGCCGCTGTACGCCTCCAGCTCCGTCGTGATCACGTCGGAGTTCACGTCCGCGTCCGCCGCCAGCGACGGGTTCGAAGGCGTCAGCACCGCCAGCGACAGCTCCACGGTGTCGTTCCCGTCCTGCACGCCCAGCCCCGCCCCGGCCGACGTCAGGTCGGAATTGTCAACAACTAACGCGCCGGTGAAGACCCCCGGCGTCTCCACGCTCTCGGGCTGGATCGACAGGACACGCTGCTGCGATCCGCCGACGAACGCCTGCCCCTGCCCGCCGCCCGTCACCGTGAACTCGCCGGTCGCCGTCACGTCAAAGGTCGTGGGCGTCGCGCCGGTCTTGAAGATCGTCACCGTCCGCGCGTCGGACGTCCCCGCGATGACACGCATCGACACCGACGCCAGCGACGATCCGTCCGCTGCCGCGGGCCCCGAGCCCACGCGAAGCTGCGATTCGTTCGGGGTCGGGCCCCACAGCGCCCACACGAACTCGGGCCGGTCCACGAACGGGTTCCGGTTGCCCTGGAACCAGCTCGGGTTGTCCACGTTGCTCCAGATCAGATGGTTCCGCCGCCGCTCCGTGTCGTTCACCGGGTCGGAATAGTGCCACTGCAGCAGCTGCGCCCGGTCTCCCATCTGGTTCGCGCCCGGGAACCCCTCGACCAGCACCAGGTCCGTCGTGCTCGGGTCCGTCCCGTCATAGCGCACGTCCATGTACATCATCGCCCGGGCCATCTCGCCGCGGTCGTTGGTGCCCGGCACGTAATCGCCGGGCGTGAGCTCCGCGTTCGTCGAGGGCTGAGGATCCCAGTACGAGCCGCCCCCCGCCCCGAAGGGGTCGTTCCCGCGCGCGCCGTTGACCCAGGGCACGCAGGGCCGAAGCTGGTGCAGGTCCGTGTAGTCCATGCCCGACCCGCCCAGCCCCCGGCTGTCGGGCCACGTGTGCTCGCGGTTCCACGTGACCCCCAGGTCCCAGACCGCCGGCAGCGACGTCCCCGTGTAAATCATGATCAGGTTCGACGGGTTGTTCGGATCGCGGTAGATCAAGGCCAGCGACTGCCGCGCGCTGTCGTAGCTCCGCATCACGTGCGTCGTCGACCCCGGAGACCACCAGTTGCTCCCGATGATCGTGTTGAGCTGCGTCCGCAGCGTCGCGCCCGTCCCCGTCGCGCCCGAGTAGTACCCCGCCGGCGGCTCGTACTGCCCCCGCGCAACAGGCCCGACGAGCGCGCAGCAAGCCCCGGCCGACACCACGATCACGGACATCCTCATCTCGATCTCTCCGTTCGACCCGGACGCGACGCGTGAAGCTCAGAGCAGGAGACTAGCACGAGCGGCAAGACGCCGGCGGCCTCGCGTTCTCGGACGCCCGGACCGCTCTCGGAGCCCCGCCTCACTCGCCCGGGATGTACGAGATCACGCCCTCCCAGGGGCTGCTCGCCGACGCGTACAGGCGCTTGGGGATTCTCCCCGCCAGGTAGCTCTGCCGACCGGCGACGCACGCATGCCGCATCGCGCTGGCCATCAGCACGGGCTCCCGCGCGTGCGCGATCGCCGTGTTCAGCAGCACGCCGTCCGCCCCCAGCTCCATCGCGATCGAGACGTCCGACGCGTTGCCCACGCCGGCGTCCACGATCACGGGATACCCCTTGTCGCCCTCTTTCAGCTTCTCGAGGATGATCACGAGGTTGTTCGGATTGAGCACGCCCTGCCCGCTGCCGATGGGCGAGCCCGCCGGCATGACCGAAGCCGCCCCCGCGTCCTTCAGCCGCGCCGCCATGATCGGGTCGTCGCTCGTATAGCACAGCACCTCGAACCCCTCGCGCGCCAGCTGCCCGCACGCCTCGAGCGTCCCGACCGGATCGGGCAGCAGCGTCCTGCGATCCCCCAGCACTTCCAGCTTCACCCACGACGCCCCGCCGTTGCCGAGCTGCCCGAGGATCTCGCGCCCCAGCCGCGCCACGCGCACCGCGTCCTCGGGCGAGAAGCACCCCGCCGTGTTGGGCAGGATCGTGTACCGCTTCAGATCGATGTGGTCGAGCAGCGACTCGCCGCGCTCGTTGTACAGCCGCTCGCGCCGCACCGCCACGGTCACGACCTCCGCGCCGCTGGCATCGAGCGCCCGCGCCATCGTCTCGAAGTCCCCGTACTTGCCCGTCCCCACGATCAGCCGCGAGGCGAACGTCCGCCCCGCCAGCATCAGCGGACCGTCGGCGGCGGCGCCGGTCGTCCCGGCAGCGGCAGCAGCGGGGGAGGGCCGCGTCACGTCATCCGCCTCCCACAAGCGTCACGATCTCGACCACGTCGCCGTCGCGCAGGCGCCGGTCGCCGTGCAGCGAGCGCGTCACCAGCTCGCGGTTGACCTCCACCGCGCAAGGAGACTCCGCCAGCCCGTGCAGACGCACAAGGTCGGCCACCGAGCTTCCCTCGGGGATCGATTCGCGCGTGCCGTTGACGACGATCTGCATGAGAAGAGTGCAACGCTCCCGATCGGCGCAAAATGCCGACGCTTGACGCGAACGATGATAGCACCGCCGCCCCCGCGCGACCCCGCGCCGCTCGCCCGTTCTCACCCGCCCGCCGGAGCCTCCGCCGGCGCTTGTGCCTCCTGCGCCAGCGCCCGCCACCGCTCGGCCTCCTCGGGCTCGTTCAGCGCCAGGCTCAGCTCCGCGAGCATCCCCGCCACCCGACGCGCCTGCCGCGACCGCGCCCCGTCCGCCGCCAGCTCGGGATGCAGCCGCGCCAGCACGTCGCGCGCCTCGGTCGCACGCCCCAGCTTCGTGAGCGCCTCCGCGAGCACCGCCGCGCAGTCCGTACGTAGCGCCAGGTCGTCGGCGTGATGCCCCTCCGCGATCGACACCGCACGCCGCGCCGCCTCCAGCGCCTCCTCCGGCGCGCCCGCACCCACCAGCGCCTGCGCCAGCGAACGGTAGTCCATCGCCACGTACGCGTTCGTCGGCCCGAGCGTCTGCTCCTCGATCTCCGCCACCTCGCGCAGCGTTCGCGCCGCCTCGGCGTGCTCGCCCGCCTCGCGCAGGAACGACCCCAGGTTCGCCAGCGCGTTCAGGTACGTGGGATGATCTCTCCGGAGAAAACGCCCCTGCATCGCCGCCGCCTCGCGCTGCAGCGCCGCGGCCTCCGCGAAACGCCCCCGCCCGGCGTACGTCAGCGCGATCCCCTCCATCGTCGACGCGACCTCGGGATGCTCCGCGCCCAGCGTCCTCGTCCGCACATCGAGGATCGAGCGCAGCAGCGCCTCCGCCTCCTCGTGCCGCCCCGCCTGCTGCAGCGAGTTCGCGAGATTCCCCCGCACCGTCAGCGTCCAGGGATGCTCGCTCCCCGCCGTGCGCTCGAGCACCGCGATCGCCCGGCGGAACGCGGCCTGCGCCTCCTCCTGCCGCCGCTGCTCGCGCAGCGCCAGACCCACCGCATTCAGCGGCACCGAAACCGCCTGATGCTCGACGCCCCACGCGCGCTCCGCCCGCTCCAGCGCGCCCCGCGCCACCCGCTCGGAACGCTCGTGCTCGCCCATGATCGAGAGCGTGTCCGCCTGCGCGATCAGCGCCCGGATCGTCGAAGGATGATCGGGACCGCTCGACGCCTCGCACAGCCGCGCGTGCTCCTCGGCCATCTGCGCGGCCCGCTCGAACCGGCCCGCCGCGACCACCGCCGACAGAAGCGACGTCCGCGCACGCAGCGTGTCCGGATGCGCCGGCCCGAACTCCGACTCCGCCGACGAGGCATTCAGCTCGCTCAGCGCCAGCGAGTCGTCGTACCGCCCCTCGGCCGCCAGCAGCGTCGCCCGCGCGGCCCGGATCGCACGCACGCTCCCCGCGCTCAGCCCCCGCGCCCCGCCCTCCACCCGAGCCCACAGACGCTCGACCATGGGGCGAGCACGATCCACCTCGCCCGAGCTCAGCAGCGACTGCGCCAGCCGGCACTCGGCCTCCAGCGTCCGCTCGTCGTCCGGCCCCAGGCGGCTCCGCCTCGATTCCGCCGCGCTCGTCAGCAGCTCCAGCGCCCGCCCCCGCACGCCCAGCGCGTCGTACGTCTCCCCCAGCACCAGCTCCACGTCCGCCAGCACGTCGGGCTGATCCTTGAACGACGCCGACCGCTCGCGCAGCGCCGCGTCCAGAACATCGATCACGCGCACCTCGCGCCCGAAGTTCTCGGGATCGGTCGCCGCCAGCATCCGCTGCAGAAGAAACTCGTTGATGGCCCCGCTCGTCGCCGCCTCGCGCACCGCGCGGTCACGCTCACGCTCCGCCCGCACGAACCCCAGCGCCGCCAGCCCCGCGCCCCCCGCCAGCGCCAACAGCATCGCGCCCGCCGCGACCGCCCCCACCCGGTGCCGCTTCACGAACTTCCTCGCGCGGTACGCCGCCCCAGGCGGCCCCGCCAGCACGGGCTCGTCGTCCAGGTGCCGGCGGATCTCCGCGGCCAGCTCCGCGGGCGAGCCGTACCGCCGCTCCCGATCCTTCTCGATCGCCCGCATGATGATCCACTCGACGTCCCCGCGCAGCGCCCGCCTGTGCGAAGCGTGATCCGCCCCGCGGTCGCGCGCCAGCCCCTCCCGCTGCTCAAGCGCCGCGCCCAGGCGCGACACAGGCCGCGGCGCGTCGACCTCGCGGATGATCCGCCGCATCCGCTCCAGCCCGCCGCCGCGCAGCTCCGCGCTGTCGAAGGGAAGCACGCCCGCCGCCAGTTCGTACAGGATCACTCCCAGCGAATAGACGTCCGCCCGCGTGTCGATGTCGCGCGACGCGTCGAGCTGCTCGGGGCTCATGTACTCGGGCGTGCCGATCGGCTGCCCCTCGAGCGTCATCCCCGCCTCGCTCTCGCCCGAGCTGACCTTCACGATGCAGAAGTCGATCACCTTCGGCGCCGCCCGCCCGTCGACCTCCTCCACGAGGATGTTCCCCGGCTTCAGATCGCGATGAATGACCCCCTTCTGATGCGCGTGCTGCACCGCCCGGCACACATCGATGAACAGCTCCAGCCGCTGCCGCACGCCCAGCCGCCGCCCGTCGCAGTACGCCGTCAGGGGCTCGCCCCGCACGAACTCCATGACGAAGAACGGCCGGCCCGAGGCCGTCTCCCCCGCGTCGAACATCCGCGCGATCCCCGGGTGCTCCATCGCCGCGAGCGTCCGCCGCTCCGCGTCGAAGCGCCGCAGCATCGCGCGCGTGTCCATCCCGGCCTTCACGATCTTGAGCGCCACCTCGCGCTCGACCGGGAACCGCTGCCTCGCCAGCCACACGCTCCCGAACCCGCCCTCGCCGATGGGCCGCACCAGCGTGTACGGGCCGACCTCGGCCCCTTCCCGCTCCTCCGCCCGCGCCCGCCCCGCATCAGCATCGAGCGACGCCGCCAGCGCCGCCCGCCGCGCCAGCTCGCCGATCTCCGGGCCGCTCAGCACGCTCGTCGCCGCGTCATGATGCCGCAGCAGCGCAGCGACCTCATCCGCGACCGTCTCGCTCCGCGCCCGCACGTCGCGCAGCCGCTCGGATCGCTCCGCTTCGGGCAGCCCCCGCAGCTCCGCGAACAGCGACTTCACCATCGCGAACATGTCATCGGGCCGCGCGTCCATGTCAGTCAGCCCGCCCGGCCCCCGTCCAGCCGCCGCGCCAGCCACGCCCGCGAAAAAGCCCAGTCGTCATCGACCGTCGACGTCGCCACCCCCAGCACCTGCGACACCTCGTCGATCGTCAGCCCCCCGAAGAACCGCATCTCGACGACCCGCGCCGCCCGCGCGTCGCGAGATTCCAGCTCTTCCAGTGCATCGTTCAGCGCCACCACGTCCAGAGCGCTGGCGCCCCCCGGCGCCACCGTCGAGTCCAGCGTCACCATCCCCCATCCGCCGCCGCGCTTGGCCGCCGACCGCGCCCGCGCGTGATCCACCAGCATGCGCCTCATCGCCCGCGCCGCGCACGCGAAGAAATGCGCCCGGTTCTTCCACCCCACCTCCGCACCCCCCATCATCCGCATGAACGCCTCGTGCACCAGCGCCGTCGGCTGCAGCGTGTGATCCGCCCGCTCGGCACGCATCAGCTCCGCCGCCAGCCGGCGCAGCTCGTCGTACACGCTCGCGAAGATCTCCTGCGCCGCCGCGGAGTCCGCTCCCGCCGCGCGGTTGAGCAGGGTCGTCAGGTGCTGTGCATCGACCTGGGGCATGCGCGGGGCGTCGGTCCCGTCTCGGGTGCGGCGGAAGGTTCCCGTTCGGTCCGCCAGTTTACCGAGCCAAACCCCTCATCCCGCTCGGCGTTCCGCCCGCGCAGGCCCGCTCAAAAAACTTTGCGATTCATCGACTTTGTCCCGGGGACGGTCCCGCCGGTTTCCGCCTGGTGAGTCGCAGGCCGCTCGATGAGGCGTTCCGCCCGACCGATCGGCCCAGCCGGGAACGTGTGGATCCGGCTTCCGTCCCCTGAGAAAGGAGAGACTCCCGTGAACGCTCGATTCAAGCTCGCCTCGATGCTGGCCGTCGCCTCGACTCTCGTCGGCGCGCCCGCCGCCCTCGCGCAGTACGCCGCCGCCGTCACCTACCCGACCTTCCACAACCACCGCCTCACCGTCACCAACACCGCCGTCGCCATCAACAGCGGCACCGTGCTCTTCCGCTCGCGAGGTCAGGTCGTCGTCACCCCCGGATCCCGCATCACCGTCACCGGCTCCTACGCCACCGCCCGCAGCAACGTCCCCGCCGACTACGCCGATTGCTCCTCGTGCGTCCATCAGTTCTACATGGCGTGGTTGCCCGCCGCGATCGACGCCGGCGCCACTCCGCGCAACGTCGGGCTCTGGAGCGGCCTGACCCAAGGTCCCAACAACGCCACCACCGTCCTGGGATCCTTCAACGGCAATTTCACATTCACGACCACCGTTCCCAACACGCCCGGCGATTACATGATCGGCTTCGGCGAATCGCTCGACTTCGGCTTCAACCCCAACGTCGCCGGCCGACTCGGGAACGACTCCGTCACGAACGCCCCCGCGGGCTCCTTCCGCGTCGTCGTCATGAACGCGCCCCGCTGCAACGGCGACGCCAACGGCGACAACCGCTCCGACTTCACCGACATCACCAGCGTCCTGGCCAACTTCAACATCACCTGCCCCTGAACGACCGCTCTGATCAGCGATTCTGAGATCTGCTTTCCGAACCACGAACGCGGCCTCGGGCGGGAACGCTCGACGCCGCTTTCGCTTTCAGCCGCAGCGCGGCCGCAGGCCGCCGCACCCGCCGCCGCGCAGCGCGCGCAACGGGTTTCTGGACGTTGCCCGCCGGCCCCGCGCCCGCGCACTCTCCCTTGCCCGGCGTCAAAGCGGTGATACCCTTCATCCGGCGCTTCAGACGCTTCCGGAACCGCGCATGCACACCCCGCTTCTCGTCCGCTCGCTCGCGTCGCTCTCGCTCGTCGCCGCCGCCGGGCTCGACGCGGCCGCCCAGCAGAAGCGCGTCTACATCGCCCCCGACGACCACACCGATTACTTCTGGACCGCCGACGAAGACGCCTACCGCCAGGCGTTCCTCGACATGATCGACTTCTATCTCGATCAGGCCGACGCAACCCAGGGCAACCCTCCTGATTACCAGAGCCGATGGCACTGCGACGGCTCGCACTGGATGTGGGAGTACGAACGCCACAACCCCGCGGACTTCCCACGCCTGATCAGCCGCATCCGCTCCGGACACGTCTCCGTCGCGCTCAACCCGCTCGTCGCGAACAACGGCGGGTCGCACGCCGAGGCCGTCCTCCGCGGCATGTACTACCCGGGACGCATCGAACGCCGCGAGAACCTTCGCTTCCGCCTCGCCATCTTCATGGAGAACCAGACGTTCCCCTGCGGGTTGCCCTCGCTCTGGGCCGGATCGGGCGCAACTTATTCATGGAAGGGCGTCTGCGGCTGCGTCACCGCCGTGCCCGGCCTCTCCAGCCGCGATCACGAGATCTACCGCGCCACAGGCCCCGACGGATCGGGCGTCCTCATGCGCTGGCACTCGCTCTTCGGATCGAACGAAAGCATCGGCGGCTACGCCGAGGCCCGCTTCCCCTTCGAGGCCGTCGACTTCATCACCGTCAACGCGCCGTTCAACGGCTTCCTCGCCCGCTACCCCTTCAACGTCGTCGGCGCCTTCGGCAAGGGCTGGGACGACTTCCAGACCTTCACCACCGAGTTCGTTACCACCGCCCAGGCCGCCACCAACCCCTCCCGACGCGTCATCGTCTCCAACATCACCGACTTCTTCGACGACTTCGTCTCGACCCACGGCCCGGGCGGGCAGGCCACCCTCACCCAGTCCTTCGGCAACGAGTGGGACGCCGACGCCGCCGCCTTCGCCGAGGTCAGCGCACGCATGAAGCGCGCCACGGAGCTCCTCCGCCCCGCCGAGTCCCTCGCGCTCCTCGCCTCGCTCCACGACCCCGCGTTCATGGACCCGCGCGAGCAAGACCGCGACCGCGCCTTCCAGAACATGGGCCTCTTCTACGAGCACAACATGGGCATGCAGTCCCCGCCCACCGGCGCCGCCGGCATCGCCGCCCGCGCCGCCTGGCAGCGACGACTCGCCGACGAGGCCCACGACTACGTGACCGGCCTGCTCGCCGACGCCGCCGGCCGCCTCGGCGCGCTCATCCCCGCCGCCGCCCCGCACCAGCGCTTCTTCGCATTCAACCCGCTCTCGTGGGAACGAGCAGACTTCGCGGATCTGCCCTGGACCTCGACGCAGCCCGTCCACGTCGTCGACCTCTCGACCGGCCTCGAGATCCCCTTCCAGATCGTCGACCCGACCCCGCTCCCCGGCGAAACCGCGCGCCGACTCCGCGTCTGGGCGACGGGCGTCCCCGCCATGGGATACAAGGTCTTCGAGATCCGCCCGGGCCCCGGCGCCGCCACGTTCCCCCCGCTCGTCACCGTCGTGGCCGGCTCGCCACCCGCCCCGAGCCTGACCATCCAGAGCCCGCGCTACCGCCTCACACTGCAGGGCCGCGGCGCCATCACAAGCCTCATCGACCGCGCGCAGAACGACCGCGAGTTCGCCGCGACCGTCGCCGGCCGCGCCATCAACGACCTGGGCCCCGCCTCGGGCTCCGTGACCGTCGAGAGCGCGGGCCCGGTCAGCCTCACGCTGCTCGCCACCGCCCCTTCGCCGCTCGCCCACACCACGCGAGTGACCCTCTTCCGCGAGGGCGAACGCATCGCGATCCACAACCAGATCACCCAGAACTTCGATGCGACCAGCGAATGGGGCTACTCCTTCGCGCTCGCCTCGCCCCGCCTCGTGCACGAGGAGCTCGGCGCCGTCCTCGACGCACGCCTCACCACGCAGGGCGGCCACTACGCACCGCGCAACGCCCGCTACGACCTCCTCACCTTCAACCACTTCGCCGACCTCGCCGAGCCCGGCCCCTCGGCCCCGGGCATCACCCTCTCCAACTGGGACTGCATGTTCCTGCGCCGCGGCAACTCCGGCACCATCTCCCTCGACGTCTCCACGCCGCGACTCAGCGTCCTCGCGGGCGGCCGCGTCAACGGCTCGGCCGTCGGCATGGTCAACCAGATCGGCGACTCGCTCTTCACCCAGCGCTTCGCCGCCCGCTCTCACGCCGCTCAGGATCAGGCCGGCGCCATGCGCTTCGCCCTCGAGCATCAGAACCCGCTCGTCACGGGCCTCGTCACGGGCTCCAGCCCCGACCTCCCCGCCACATCCTTCTCGCTGCTCACCTCGTCGAACCCCGACGTGATCGTCTGGGCCCTCAAGCCCTCCGACGACGGCTTCGCGGCCTCCGACTCCCTCGGCGGGGCCGTCACGCTCCGCGCATGGAACATCTCCAACGCCCCCGCGCAGGCGACGTTCCAGATCGCGCCCCGCGGCGTCGCGAGCGCCGCCGTCGCGTCACATATCGAGACCCTCGACCCGACGCTCGGCCCCGCCCCCGCCCTCACCCTCTCGGGAATGACCGCCGCCTTCGGCCCGCAGCAGATGCGAACCTTCCGCATCCGCCTCGCCTGCCCGGGCGACGCCGACGGCTCAGGCTCCGTCACCTTCGCGGACGTCACGGCCGTGCTCGCCTCCTTCGGCAGCACCTACCTCCCCGCCACAGGCCCGGGCGACGCCGACCGCAACGGCGTGGTCAACTTCGCCGACATCACCGCCGCGCTCGCCGGCTTCAACACCGCCTGCCCCTGAGCGCCGTGCCCGCGTACCGCGCGTGATCACTTCGGCAGATGCCGCCGCGACGACTGACGCCGCGCCGTCGATGCCGGCGTCGAACCCCCGCGCGAGCTCACGGACAACGCGGCGACGTCCTCACGGGCAGCTTGAATTGAACGCCGCCAGCACCGACGTGATGTCGGAAAAGTCCACGGCGCCGCTCCCGTTGGCGTCGCCGACCAGCGGCGCGCCGCCCGTCATGTTGAAGTTCGCCAGCACCGACGTGATGTCCGAAAAGTTCACCAGGCGGTCGAAGTTCGCGTCGCCCGGGCACGTCGGCGGGGCCGCGGGCGCCGGCGCCCAGTAGCCCGAGGTCAGGCCCAGACCGCCGCCCACTCGGGGCCCCGCGATGGCTTGGCCGATCGTGCCGCGGAAGGTCCGTGCGCCGGCGCTGAACTGTCCGCCGCCCGACGCGACGACCGAGCGGCGCAGGCCCGGCCCCGCGCCGCGCGCGGGCTCGTCCGAGACGTCCTCTCCCTGTGTCGAAGCGGTCGACGCCGTCATGAGCAAGGTCGCCAGCGCGAGCATCGTCGCGGGGAAGCGGAGGAAGGATGATGCCTTCATGGATCGTGCTCCGGTAAGCAGAGAGTGACGAGGTTCAGGGTTGACCGATACGCACGAGCCCGCCCACCGCTTCCAGGCGGATCCGCCGGCTGTGGTTCGCCGTCACCGCCTCCGTGTACGTGCCCGCGCTGACGCGGATCGGAGTGGTCGGGTTGAGCGCCACCGCCGGTAACGTCATCACGGCGCTCACGGCGTTCTGCACGCTCGTCCACGGGTACCGGCTGTCGCCGTCGCCGGAGCCCGCGGGCCCGGGCGCGACATACACGGCCCTCGCCGGATCGCTGTCGAAGTTGAGTCCCTCTTGAGTGTGAAGATGCTGTCCATACTCGTCCCTCATCGTCAAGGTGATCGAGTTGTTGGGACCCATGAGCATCTCGCAATAGACGCCGCCATCGCCCGCGGAGGAGATGTTGAAGGTCCGGATGAACGGCGGTCCGGCCTGCAAGCTCCCGGCCGGACGAAACCATTTGCCCCAGCGCCCCCCGGACCCCTCGGAAAAGTCAGTGTTGCCCAGGTGAGTATGGCCGTGCATGATGCCGCGCACGTTGTAGGGAGCGATCGCGTCCCAGTACTGCGCCTTCTGGTTGTCGTCGAACCAGTCAGGTTCGTTCAGTCCGAAGTGATGAATGATGAACACGGGCCGGCCCGTGCTCCCGACGTGCTGCGCAAGGTCCTGCTGGAGGAACGCGAGCGCGGCGTACGGGATGAACCTCGGCTCGCTCGAGGGCGGTGCGTTCGAGGGAATCAGGTTGAGCTGCACGAAGTGAACGTCGTGCCAGTCCCACGAATAGTGCGGCACGGGGTCCGCCGCGCCGTAGGTCCGCACCGTGTTCCGCGAGTGGTCACGGATGTGCGTCCGGATGATCGGATGCCGGATGTTGGAGTCGTAATCATGGTTCCCTAGTCCGTCGAAGACGTAGGGCAGTATGGTGTACCTCGAACGGTCGTGCCCTTTGAACGAGTCGATATACCAGTTCCACTCTTCGGGATGACCGGCCTGTACAAGATCGCCCGCGAGGATCACGCCCCGGAGCAGCGGATTGAACGCGAACTCTTCCGCGAACGAGTTGTGCACGTTATTGGCCCGGTAGCGATTGGCCTGAGCCCTTGAACACTCTCGGTTAAAGCCGCCGGCTCCGCACACGCTCGGAACTCCGAAGGGAGGTTGAGGTTGGCCGGCCTCTTCCCCCGCGGCGTTGCAGCAGAAATGATGAAAGTATTGGCAATCCGCCGAGCCCAGGAACTGCACGTTCCGGGTCGTCGCGCTGTACTCGCCGAAGCTCGGATAGGTCTCTTCGATGAACACGCCGAACGTGTCGACGCTCCGCATGTGGATGTCGGGCTGGAGCGTCCAGGGACGCGTCGCCTGCCCGATCGTCACCGTGCCGCCCACCTCCAGCGGGATGTTCGATTCGTAGATCCCGTGGGTGTGCGACATGCTGACGCGGAGCGTGTACCGATCGTTGAACTGCGTGCTGGGGTTGCAGGGCGTCCCCGCCACGCAGTCGAACGTCGAGTTGGGCCCGACGCCGAACGCGTGGAGCGGGGTCGGGCTGTCGCCGTTGTGGATCGCGCAGATCGCGGTGCTGTTCGTGTTGTTGCGGATGATGTACGCGGACGCGCCGGGGCACAAGGCCGCCAGTGTGAGCACCGAGAGCACGAGGCCCGCGAGCGCCCGGAGCTGGTTTCGAGTGGTGTCAGTACGCACGATGGCTTCTCCCAGGTCTGGTGCTTACTGGAGCGACACGAGGACGAGGACGAGACCCTTGCCCTTCTCGAGCGACGACATGGCCTTGCCGATGGTGGCGCCCGGAGCGCGGGCCGCGTCGCCCGCACGCATGGCGTGCCCCG
>JANRJV010000032.1:0-120526 GCA_033763795.1 Planctomycetota bacterium | reverse complement strand
CCGCTCAGTCATGCACCGGGCGCACGCCCGTCCGCTCGCGCGTATCGCGGTACAGCCGGACGAACATCCACCCGCCCACCGCGCTCACCGCCGCCAGGAGCACGAACAGCCACGCACCCATCCCCGGCAGCCGCGCCCCCTCGCCCGCCCCCGCCCACTCCAGCGACGCCCCCCCGAACAGCAGCGTCCCGAGGAACGGCGCGAACACCCCGCGGATCCCCGTCAGCGTCACGTGCACCCCCATGTACACCGCCGCCGTCTCACGCTTCGCAAAGTCGTGATGCCCCAGCTCCCACGCCAGCAGACCCCCCGCGAACGCCACCCCAAGCACGATCCGCGACGCGTACAGCAAGGGCAGGCTCATCAGCAGAAACCCGCCCGCCATCATCGCGTTCGCCACCACGAACACCCACGAGTGATACGCCCGGAACCGCACGATGTGCATCCGGTCCAGCAGCCGACCCCACAGCGGGGTCACCGCCACCGGCACCAGGATCGGAATCACCCGCGTCAGCGTGATCGACTGCGTGTAGTCCAGCGTGAACCGGTCCAGCGCCAGGATGAACACCGGCGCCGCCGCCAGGTTCGGCGCCCCAAGGACGAACTGCGCCGCCATGAACCGCCGATACTCGCGGTCCTCCCGCAGCACGCGCAGCATCGCCCGCGCGCTCGCCGCGTGCAGCCCGTCCTCCGTACGCGCCCCGCGCTCCAGGGCCATCTGCACGCGCCTCCCGCGCCACCGCACCCGCGCAAACAGCAGCGCGCCCCCCGCCGCCACCACCGCCGCCAGCAGGTACACCAGCCGGAACGCGTGCCCCTCCGGATTCTCGAACCCCAGCGCCCGCAGCACCCCCGGCTTGAAGTCCATCGACAACGCGATCAAGAGCCCCGTCGTCGCGATCACGAACGTCCCCACGATCGTGAACCGCGCAATGACCCGCGCCCGCGCCTCACGCGGATAGTTCGCCCGCCAGAGGTCCGTCCGCGCGTTGATGATCCCCGTGAAGAACACCCGCGCCAGGATCGCCAGCCCCGCCAGCATCCACCCGCCCCACCACGTAAAAGGCGTCAGCGCGATCCCCACCACGCACGCGATCGTGCAGAACTGCAGCACGTTCGCCGACCGCACCCGGTCCGTCCCGTGCAGCAGACGCGTCCAGAACAGCGACGTGATGTTCGCGATCGCGTCCGACGCCGCGATCAGCGTCACCGTCCAGGGCCCCGCCGCGAACGCCTTCTTCGCCAGCACCCCCAGCACGTTCACATCAACGCACGCCAGCCCCGCCGCCATCAGCCCCACGCTCCCCAGCTCAAACCGGAAGTTGCGCCGGCTCGTGGCCGAAATGTCGCGGGGACGGAGTCGATCTGCAAGCAGCGGGATCATGCGCGGGGACTCCGACAATAGGGCGCAGCCGCTCGCCCCGCTCACCCCGGCTCCTCATCCCCGCGCCCCGCCCCGCGCGCCGCCACCGCTACGATGCACCCCATGAATCCGCAGGGAGACGCACACGCCGACGCCCCCCACGCCCCCGACGCCCCCGACGCCGCACACCAGACGCACCACCTCGAGCTCCAGCGCCGCGCCAACCGCGACGCCATCGACAAGCTGGGCGTCGATCCCTACGGCGGACGCACCCCGGGAATCATCTCGATCGCCCAGGCCCGCAGCCTCCACAACCCCCAGGCCGACGCCGACTACGCCGCCGCACCCAAGCCCCTCCCACCCGGCTTCGTCGACCCCCGCCCCGTCGCCACCGTCGCCGGCCGCGTCGTCCTCAAGCGCGACGGCGGAAAGCTCATCTGGATGCAGCTCCGCGACTGGACCAGCGGCCCGAAGGATGCCCCCGCCGACGAGACCGCCCCCGCCGACGAGACCGCCCCCGCCCTCGCGCCCCCCGCACACGACCTCCAGGTCGCCCTCAGCAAGGCAGACATCGCGCCCCCGGGCTTCGAACTCGCCAAGACCCTCGACCTGGGCGACCTCGTCGTCGCCACCGGCCCCATCATGAAGTCCCGCACCGGGGAAATCACCCTCTGGGCAACCAGCCTCACGATGGGCGCCAAGAGCCTCACGCCCCCCCCCGAGAAGTGGAAGGGTCTTACCGACGTCGAGATCCGCTACCGCCGACGCTACGTCGACCTCTACACAAACCCCCAGACCATGCGCGTCTTCATGCTCCGCGCACGCCTCGTCTCCCTCATCCGCCGCTTCCTGGAAGACCGGGGCTACGTCGAGGTCGAAACCCCCGTCCTCCAGACCCTCGCCGGCGGCGCCGCCGCCCGACCCTTCCACACACACCTCAACGCACTCTCCATCGACCTCTACATGCGCATCGCCCCCGAGCTCTACCTCAAGCGTCTCCTCGTGGGCGGCATGCCCCGCGTCTACGAATGGTCGCGCAACTTCCGCAACGAGGGCATGGACAAGAGCCACAACCCCGAGTTCACCATGATCGAGCTCTACGAGGCCTACGCCGACTACAACGTCATGATGGAGCTCACGGAGTCGCTCCTCCGCGCCTGCGCCGCCGAGGTCGCCGCCGCACGCCCCCGCTCGGACAACGCCGCCCCCCTCACCCTCCCCTTCGGCGATCTCCGCATCGACTTCTCCACACCCTTCCAGCGCGTCGAGTACGCCGCCCTCTTCGAAAAGGCCCTGGGCTTCCCCACCACCGACGCCCACCGCGTCCGCGAAGGCCTCCTCGAACGCGGCCTGCTCCGCAAGGTCGGCGGGCCCGCCGCCGCCCCCGGACTCGCCGCGAGCGAAGTCCGCCGCCTCCTCGACACCTACGACCCCATCCTCCTCGTCGGCGCCCTCTTCGACGCCGCCGAAGACTCCATACACCCCACACGCCCCACATTCGTCATCGACTACCCCGCCCCGCTCTGCCCCCTCACCCGCCCCAAGAAGTCAAACCCCGCCGTCGCCGAACGCTTCGAGCTCTACATAGGCGGCATGGAGCTCGCCAACGCCTACACCGAGCTCAACGACCCCGACGTCCAGCAGCAGAAGTTCCAGCAGCAGCTCGCAGGCATCGACGACGAGGAATCAACCTTCCGAACCTTCGATCAGGACTTCATCGACGCCCTCAAGGTCGGCATGCCCCCCGCCGGAGGCCTGGGCATAGGCATCGACCGACTCATGATGCTCATGCTCGATCAGCGCACCATCCGCGACGTCATCCTCTTCCCGCTCATGCGACCCCTCGAGAGCACCGCCAGAGATCACGCCGCCCCCGCTCCCGCCCCCGCCCACCCCGACGCCTGAGACCGCCCGCCCTCAGCGCGCCCCCGACATCATCTCCAGCACGCGCAGCCGCTGCTCCACCGTCAGCTCAGGCGCCACCCGCGCCCAAAGCTCGGCCTTCTGCGCCTGCGTCGCGTTCCCCTTCGTCTCCTGGAACCACTGCATGATCACCCCGCGCACCCGCCCTTCCTGCTCAGCGCTCAGCCCCGCCCCCCGGATGAACCGCTCCAGCTGCGCGCTCCCCTCCGCCGCGTACCGCTCGTACGCCGACTTGATCTCCTGACCGAACACCACCAGCTGCGCCCGCATCCCCGCGAACATCTCCCCGCCCCGTCGTCCCCGCTCCCCCGCGCCCTCCATCCCCTCGCCCCCCTTCGCCTCCTCCTCGCCCACCGCGCTCAGGTACTCACTCACCAGCCCGCGGAACCGACCACGCGTCCGCTCAGGCAGCTCCCGCACGATCTGCTCCTCCAGCCGCTGCGTCCCCAGCGCCCGCTCAGCCGCCGACCGCAGCTCCTGCAGCACCTTCCGCCGCTCCCGCGCGTCGCCTCCCTCCCGCGCCGACTGCATCCGCACCAGCAGCTCCAGGTTCTCCCGCACAAGCTGGTCCATCGCCTCCGCACGCTCCAGCAGCACGCCGTCAACCTTCCGCCGCTCCTCAGCAGTCAGCCCCAGCAGATCCAGCGCCGCCTGCTCGGGCCGAACCTCCAGCCGCTCCAGCTTCCCGCTGAAATCGCGCCGCACCAGCGAGCCACTCTCCGCCCCGCCCCCCTCCGCCTCCTTCTCGACCGTCGGCCCCGACAGCGGCCCCGCCCCGGCCGGCGCATTCACCGGCGCCTGCGCCGGCCGTTCCTCCGCGGGCGTCTGCCCCGCCGCGCTCGACACCACCCCCAGCATCCCCGACAGCACCAGAGGCAGCATCCACGTGCCCATCGCCAGGTCCTCCTTCAGCCCACGAGTGCTACATCGTTCCACCGCTCCGCCGATTGCACGCACGACTCAAACAAGGCGTCTGTTCGGTGCCGAAAACCGCCCCCGCGCCCCGCTATGTCAGAATGATCCGCGCCCACGCCTCACGCCGAGATCTTCCCATGCACCCGCCTGTTCATCTTGAGCCCTACGACGCCGCCCGCGATCGCGCAGACCTGGCGCGCCTCATGCTCCACGCCTTCAACAGCCCCGCCGAACTCACCGACCTCTGGATCACCCGCGCCGGCCCCGAGAACTTCCGCGTCGCACGCCTCCACCAGCCCGGCCCCGCGCTCGCAACACTCGCATACATCCCCTGGGGACAGTTCTTCTGCGGCCGCCGCGTCTCCGCCATCGGCATCGCCGGCGTCGCCACAGCCCCCGAAGCCCGCGGCCAGGGACTCGCCACCGCCATGATGCACGACGCCCTCCGCGAAATGCACGCCATGGGCGCCGCCATCTCAAACCTCTACCCCGCCACAAGACCCCTCTACCGCCGCGCAGGCTACGAGCTCGCCGGCAGCACCTTCGAGTGCCGCGTCAGACTCCGCGAACTCTCGACACGCCCCGGCGACCGCACCGCAGCTTCGCTCCGGCCCGCCGCCGACGAAGACCTCCCACGCATCGAGGCCCTCTACCGCGAACGCATCGCCGAGCGCCACGGCGCCATCGACCGCGCACACTACGGCTGGCCCCGCGTCCGACAACCCAAGGGCGAACCCGCCCACGGCTTCGTCATCGAAGAACACGGCGCCATCACAGGATGGATCTTCCACCTCCGCCGCGACGCCGCCCCCAACGCCCACGAGGTCTACGGCCGCAACACCCTCGCCATCTCCGACGTCCAGGCCTACACCCCCGCCGCCCTCCGCCGCATCGTCGCCCATCTCGCCGACCACGCCAGCATGGTCTCCGACGCCACCTTCGACGCCGGACCCGCTCACCCGCTCCTGACCGCCCTCGACGAGCAGTCGTTCACCCTCCAGCTCGTCCATCATTGGATGGTCCGCATCCTCGACGTCCGCCGCGCACTCCTCGAACGCGGCTACTGGGGCGCACGCAACGCCGCCCTCGCCCTCGACGTCGCCGACGAACTCATCCACTCCAACCGAGAGCCCCTCACCCTCACCCTCGAGAACGGCCGCCCCTCCGTCACCCCAGGTCACACTCCCGGCGCGCCGTCGCTCCGCCTCGACATCCGCGACCTCGCGGCCATCTACACCGGCTACCTCACACCACACCAGGCAGCACTCTCCGGGCGCATCACCGCCTCGGACGACACCGCCCTCACTACCGCCCGCGACATCTTCCTCGCGCCCCACCCCGCCCCAGCCGACCGCTTCTGAGCCGCGCCACGAGTCCCCCAACGCGCGCGCCCTCTCCCGCCTGTCAGCCGTCCGAAGGGACTGTCGCAACCTCTCGACCGCGACGTCCGGAATAGGAGGAATGTGCGTTCAACCACTCAGCCCGCTGTCACGCCAGGCTGAAGTAGCGGAATCTTGCCCCGGTCGCGCTCAGGCGGAATTCTGATTGCGCGAGGACTATGTAAATCCTCTCACCCGCCGCCGAACACCTGCAAGGAAAACCCTCGTCCGCCGGAACGAATCGGGGGATTACCGGCCCCCAGACCGCAGATTCTTCTCCAGAATGCGGTGCGGGATCAGCCCCCACTTCGTGGGGCCCACCCCGATATCCCGGTACCCCATCCTCAGATAGAACCGCAGCGCCGCCTCCCGCGCCTCCATCCACAACCGCCCCAGCCCCCGCTCCAGCGCCGCCTCCTCCAGCGAAGAGAGCAGCAGCTGCCCCGCACCCCGGCCGCGGAACGGCACATCCACCGCGCAGTACCGAAGCTGCGCGCTCGGACCCTCCGCGTGCTCCGGCTGCAGATCCAGACGCCCCACCGCCGCGATCGATCCCTCATCGCTCAGCACAAGCCGGTGCAGCACATCGGGCCTCACCCGCGGCGTGTCCAGCTCGCTCGTCGTCACGCTCTCGGGCAGACCGAAAGGCTCGTACAGGTTCACGTACCTGCACCGCAGGTACCCCGCCCACAACTCATCACTCTCCGGCGACGCCACTCGCACGCTCGCGCTTCTCCGCCACGCGCCGCCCCCGGCCCCCCGGCCCCCCGGCCCCCCGGCCCCCCGGCCGCCGCCGCTTACCGCCGGCCGCCCGTGCGCACCTCACCCCGCGCCTGCTCGAAAAGCTGCGACAGGTGCCGCGACTCGATCAGCGTGATCTTCCGCCCCAGCTCGCGCAGAAAATAGAACGAGATCGACTCGTCCACCGGGTTGATCACCGCCAGGATCTCGTCGCCGTTCCCCGCGTCCGCCGTCAGCATCGTCAGCCCGCCCACGCTCGTCACGTTCCCCGCGTACGCCGCCTCGGGGCCCGCGCCGGTGAACCGGCCCGCCTGACCCACGATCAGCCCCGCAAGCACGAACGCGCTCGCCCACAGCGGCGCCAGCGATCGGCCGCCCGCCCAGCCGCTCCGCATCTCCGTTCCGTCACGCGGCGTGTCCATCAGCGCCCTCCCGTGCCGCGCCGCTGCGCCTCGGCCCCGAGGTCCGCGTAGTCCAAGGGCACAATCCGCGTCTGTCCGTTGTCCCACCGCAGCGCCACCATCTCCTGGTTCGCCGCGTCAACAACGTAAATGATCGACTCCGTCACGCCGTTCGACCGCCCGTCCACCATCGTGTACTGCCCCCGGGGCCGCTGACGCCGCTCCTGCGCCGACGCGCCGGGAGAAAGCGTCACCACCAGCAGCACCAGCACCAGCGCCGCGTTCAGCGCAATAAGGCCACGTTCGGTACGCAAGGCCGCGCTCCTCTTCTACAGCCGGGCGGCCGCGCCGCCGGAAAACCATCGACCTCAGTCCTGGTGCGTCCGCTTGCTGGGCAGCACAGCCAGACCCACCGTCGCCCCGATGAACACGAACATCAGCAAAAACGGCACGATCACGTTCGGCTTGGGCGGCTCGACCGGCGCCGGCGGACGCATCTCCTTCGGAGCCGCCGCCGCCGCCGCCCGGGGCGTCCCGCTGCTCGGGTTCGCGTCCGTCTCCCGCTCACGGCTCGACGACTGCGCCACCGCGCCGCCGCTCAACGCCAGCACGCTCACACCCACCATCAGAGCACGTCGCGCGGAACATTCCATGCCCCGACGATACGGACGCACACACCCCCTCGGCAACCCCCGACCCTCATCACCCGCCCCGTGCGCACGCCGCGCCCGTCCGCCCCGCACCCTTCGGAAAAAAATCTCCACCACCCCGCGCACGCCCCCTTCCCCGGCAAATCCAGCCCCGCCGACGCCCCCGCGCCCGCCCCTCACCCTCGCCCGCACGCCCCCCGTGCGCACGCCCCGGTCCCCGCGCCCCATGATGACGGACTAGCCGCCGGGAGCGGCCGTCACACGGGCGCGTCCGACTGCAGCGGACCAGCCCCGAACCTCCCGGCACGCGCGGCCCGTGCAAGCGGAAGTCCCGCAACGGTCGCACCAACCGCCCATGCATGGGTTTACCGCCTCACCGCCTCACCACTGCCCACCGCCGACTCCCCACTCCCGTCACAACTGCCGACTGCTCGGGCGCCACGGTCGAACGTCCTCGTTCGACCGCGCTCTCTCTCGCACCGCGCTCTCTCAGCGCGCCGCGCTCAAAAACGGCCGGCTCAGGCGCTCAAAGTCCGGCGCCGCCACGTCCACCGTCCGCCACCGCGGGCTCCGCGTCCGCATCGCCGCGCTGTAATCATCCAGCGCGATGACCCGCACCGCGTACCACCGCCCCCGGTCCTCGAAGATCTCCTGGAACAGGGCGTCGGGCGGCTGCGTGTCGCACCAGTACAGGAAGATGAACGCCGCGTCGAACCCCGGCCCGAACAGGCAGCGCCACCGCTGCAGCGAATCCACATCGTCCTGCGTCACCCACGATTCCAGCCGGCCCCGCCCGCGCGACGCCGCGGGCGAACGGGGGATCCGCCGACCCTTCACGTCCACCAGCAGCGAACCCCCCTCGCTGTAGATCACGAAGTCGAACGACTTGAGCGCCAGAGCCGGCTCGCTCCCCCGTTCCGCACGAGGCCGCTCACCCTCGGCCAGCAGCGCCTTCCGCGCCTCATCGACCGCGACATACGGCACCCGCGCCGACCGCAGGTACGCCTCGAACGCACGCTCATAATGATGCCGGCGCTGCGCCATCCCGCCCCAGAGACTACCCCGACCACCCGCCGCTCACCGCCCGCCCCCCGTCTCCACCTTCTCCGCCGGCCCCAGCTTGCTCAGGATCACCGGGACCGCCGGCGGCTTGCGCCGCTCCGTCCCCAGCAGACGCCGCACCACCCCCGGCATCTCCACCGACTTGATCATCGAACGGTGATTCGCCTCGACCACCACCGTGTCCGCCCCCGCCAGCACCGAGCTGTCCGCCGGCACAGCCCCGTCCCCGATCAGCGTGAACACCTCCGTCGCCCCGCGGCTCAGCGCCTCGGTCCGCTCCGGGCCCAGCAGGCCCCGCACGCGCTCGCTCGAAAGAAACCCGACGACCGCGTCACGCTCCTCCGCCGCCAGCACGGCCACGATGTTGGTCATCTCCACGTGCCGCGGCCCGGGCCGCGCGCTCAGTTCAGACAGGAACGCCGAGCCCGCGCCCAGGTCGCCCCCAGCCTCGCCCATGCCGTCCACCGCGAAGGTCAGCAGCGACGCCATGTCGATCGTCTCCGCCGTCAGCAGCCGCACCGCCTGATCGCGCAGCTCCATCACGCCCCGCAGCGGCGCCAGCGGCGCGCCGCGGTGAGGCGTCCCCAGCATGATCAGCCGCGTCACCGCCGGCAGGCGCTCGTTCCCCCGCGCATCGCCCGCGTAGTACGCCTCCCGCGTCAGCACGTCCCGCGCCAGCAATCCCCCCATCGAGTGCGCCACGATGTCCACGCGCTCCACCCCGGAGCTCTTGAGCAGCCCCAGCGCCTCGGCCAGCCGGTCCGCCGAGCACGTGATCGGCTGATCGTTCGGATAGTTGAACCGGATCGGCGTGTGCCCCGCCGCCGACAGCAGCGGCGCCGCGTCGTCCCAGATCTGGCCGCCCTCGTCCAGCCCGTGCACCAGCAAAACCACGCGCCGCGGCAGCTCCACCGGCGCCGCCACGCGGTCCCACTGGGGCGAGCCGTTCGCCTGGCACGAGAACAGCCCCAGCGTCAGCTCGTACCGCGCCCGGGATCGTTCCAGCTCGCTCTGCAGCCGGCCCGTGATCATCGCCGAAATGTCCGCCGCCAGCGCATCGAGCGCCTCCTCCGACACGTACGCATCCGCCCACTGCGCAACCGAGTCCGCCGCGCTCGCCGCGCGCTCCAGGGCCCGCTCGACCGTCGTCGGTGCCCCCGGCGCCCCCGGCCCCCCCGGCCCCCCCGGTGCCTCGGCGGGCGCGGGCGCCGGCTCGGTCCGCGCCGCCGCCGGCGCGGCGGCCGCCATCACCAATCCCCACGCCGCGGCGAGCACCAGAACCCGAGCAGTGAGCGTGCGCATCGAGAGACTCCGCGTGCCGATCGACCCGAGCGCGGGACCCGGAAGAAACCCGTCCCGCCCCGCAGCATTGTTGGGATCGGCCCGCCCCTCGTTCCAGCGCCTCCCCCGCGGCAAAATGAAAACGACCGCGTGCCGGAAGCAGGACACGCGGTCGCGGAAAGGCTGAGGGAGGATGCCGACCGGATCAGCGCTTGGAGAACTGGAAGCGACGGCGGGCGCCGGCCTGGCCGTACTTCTTGCGTTCGACCTCGCGCGGGTCACGCGTCAGGAAGCCGTGGTCACGCAGGGCGTCCTCGAAGCTCGGGTCATACCCCTTGAGCGCACGGGCGATCGCCAGGCGGACCGCCTGGGCCTGACCCATGAAGCCGCCGCCGGCGCACCGGGCCACGACGTCGAACTTGCCCAGCGTGTTCGTGACCTTGAAGGGGGCGTGCACGTCGGCCTGATCGCGCAGCTCGGTGAAGTACTCGGCCACCGTCTTGGACTTCTTGCGGTCGATGCGGATCACGACCTTCCCCTCGCCCGTCGCGGGCTTCAGCCGGACGCGGGCGACGGCGGTCTTGCGGCGGCCGGTGCCCGACCACCAGCCCTGCGCGTCGGGCTTGGCCGGCATCTTGGGCGCGGCGGCGGGTGCCGAGGTCTGGGCCGGGGCGGCGAGATCGAGGCCGGAGGCGAGGGTGCTCATGGAGTGTGGTGCTCAGGGATCAGTGAAAGAGTGTCGCGGACATCGCGGAGAACGGGGATGGATCACACATCGCCGGAAGTCACACTTCCAGCGGAATGGGCTGCTGGGCCGCGTGCGGATGCGAGGGGCCCTTGAAGACGCGGAGCTTGGTCAGCATCTGCCGGCCCAGCCGCCCCTTGGGCAGCATGCGCCGCACCGCGACCTCGATCAGCTCCTCGGGCTTGTTCTCGCGGAGCTGACCCAGCGTCGTGGTGTACAGACCGCCGGGGTACCCGGTGTAACGGGTCCGCGTGGCCTGCTCGGCCTTGCGCCCCGTCATCACGATCTTCTCCGCGTTGGTGACGATCACGAAGTCGCCCGTATCAACGTGGGGGGTGTACGTGGGGCGGTGCTTGCCCATGAGCACCGTGGCGATCTCGGTCGCCAGCCGGCCGAGACGCTTGCCGTCGGCATCGACGTGACGCCACACGCGACCGGCGAAGGGCTCGTGGCTCTTGACGAACGTTGTCTGACGCATGGCGAAGACCCTTGCAGAAGAAGCCGGAGGGAAGCGGCGGCCGGCCCTGGCCGCGGCGCGAAGAACAACCAAACCTCCTGCCTGTTCACACGCTCGACTCACGCGAGCGGGGAACCGCAGGTTTCGAGAGGCACAAGCCGCCTCTCGTGCCCGCCGGAGCATCCGGCCCCCGCCGAAACGGGACGCCGGGCACGTGTCGCGAGCCCGAAACTCAGGATGTATCCCGTCCGGCGGCCGGACCGGCTGCCAGAGGGGAGGGGAAGCGTACCCTGACGAACGGTTCAGTTCAAGCTCCGCCCCCACGGGGGGACGCGCGGCCGCTTTCTCCGCAACCGGTCCGCCCTAGGGCCGCAATGATGGTACGCCCATGACCGACCCGCAGGACGCGTCCTTTTCCCCGGCCGCCCGCGACGACGCCGGCCCTCCGCCGCCGCCGCCCGCCGGAGAGCCGCGGCCTGCCCTGCCGCCCCGGTCGCTCGCCGCACGGCTGGCGATCCTCTGGTGGCTCCCGGTGCTCGCGATCTGCGGCCTGCTGGCTGCGGGCCACGCCACGAGCAAGGGCCAGGCCCGGACCCTGCCGCCGCCCGGCGAGGCCCCCAGCGTCATGCTTGAGTTCGCCGCCCGCATGGATATCGGGCTGCACACCATCGGCGGAGCCGCCGCCGCGGCCGGTGCGCAGCCGGCGTCGCAGCAGCAGGTCCACTCGCCGCTCGACCGGCTGCGCTATGCGGCGGTCATGGGCGAGGTGCGCGGAGCGGCCGCCGCGCAAGAGGTTCTCGACGCTGCACAGAAAGAGATCGAGCAGCGCGTCATCCCCGAGGCCCGCCGCGGCGAGGCGGCCCTGCCCGCCGACGCCTGGTTCGTCGAGGACGACGCGGCCCGGGCGGCGCTCCTGCAGGATGTCGCGGCCCTGCGCCGCATCTACGAGACGGGCCGGGGCGCCGACGCGCCGCTCGACGCCGCGGCCCGGGCCCGGCTCGTCGAGCGTCACGGCTGGTTCGCGCAGGTGGCTCTCTCCTTCGGCGGCGACGCGAGCGACCCCTTCCGCAAGGCGATGCGCGCCGCGGGCGTCCGCTCGGTCATCGCGGTGTCGGTCGCGGCGGTCGCGATCGTGCTGGCCGGGCTGGCGGGCCTCGTGCTCTTCATCGTGATGCTCGTGCTGCTGGCCCAGGGACGCCTGACGTCGGGGTTCAAGCGCAGCGCCGGCCCGCTGCGCAGCATGCCGCCCGGTCTTCGCGGCGTGTTTCTCGAGACCTTCGCGCTGTTCATGATCGTCTTCCTGGGCGCTTCGCTGGCGGCTGGGCCGCTGTCGGACCTGACGGGCCTTCCGCTGCGGACGCCCATCCTGTGGAGCGTGCTGCTGGTGGCCTTCTGGCCCCTGGTTCGCGGCGCGGGCGCGGACGCGTGGCGCGCGGGGCTGGGCTGGCACTCGGGCCGCGGCGTGATGCGCGAGCTGGCCGCCGGCGTGGTGGGGTACATCGCGGGACTGCCGCTGCTGGGAGTGGGCGTGTGCATCACGCTCGTGCTCACCGTGCTCACGCGGGGCGACGCCGCGCATCCCGTGGCCGGCGAGTTCGGCGGGCAGAGCTTCTGGGGGACGCTCGAGCTGCTGCTCCTGCTGACGGTCTGGGCCCCCGTCGTCGAGGAGACCTTCTTCAGGGGCGCGCTGCTGGCCCACCTCAGGCGCCGCTGGGCCCTGCCCCTGGCGGCGGTCGTCAGTGCGGTGCTCTTTGCCATCATCCATCCGCAGGGCGTGCTGGGCGTGCCTGTCGTCGGGGCGATCGGCGTCAACCTCGCCCTCATCCGCGAGTGGCGGGGGTCGCTGCTGGCGTGCATGGCGGGCCACGCGCTCAACAACGGCTTTGTAGGGATTCTGCTGGTGCTGGTGATGGGCTGACCGTCGGCCCGGCGGGTCCGCCGGCGGACGCGCCGCCGCCCACAGGGTTAGACTTCTCCGTAACCGGGGGCGGCTCACTACTTCCCCCCCGGACCACCGACCCCCGGTCCCCCCGGTCCCCCCGGTCCCCCGGTCTCCGGAACTCCGACATGCCGGGCCTCACCGGAACCCGGCCTCGGGAAGGAATCGCGCCGTGAGTGATCTGACATTCAGCATCGACCAGGCGACTCACGCCCCGGGAACTCCGCCGAGCCTCGTGCTGCGCCTCGTCGGCTCCGTGAGCATCGATGATGCGGCGCAGCTCGAACGCGCGGTGGCGCAGGTGCTTGGCCAGGCGCCGCTGCGGGTCGTCGTCGATATCTCGAAGCTCTCGTTCATTTCGAGCGTGGGCATGGCGGCGCTGGTGAAACTGCACCGCGGGCTCAAGCACAGGGGGGGCGAGGTGCGACTGGTCGGGCCGTCGCCCCCGGTCTTCGGCGTGCTCGACCGCGCGCGGCTGATCGAGCTCATGCCCATCGCGCCCTCGGTCGAGAGCGCGCTGCTGTAACCGAGTGTTCCGGCGCGCCGCGGCGCCGCCGCGCGCGGCTCAGCGCTCGCGGTAGAGCACCGCGGCCCAGTGCGCCGGCAACTCGAACGTGCCGCGATGCTCGCCCCCCGGGAGCTCGACCTGCCCGTCGAACGTGCGCAGCTTCCAGGGCGCCGCCCCCGGCAGCGGCATCTTGACCGTCTCGGCTCCGCCGTTGAGCAGGACGAGGGCCGCGGCCCACGTGTCCTTGCCCGTGGGGTCTTCGATCATCCAGCCCATGGTGCGCGCGGGCAGCGCGAGCTTCAGGTCGTCATCGAGGAACCTGACCGCCTTGAGGACGAGCTCGCGCGTGGGCAGCCTGAAGAGCGGATGCTGGCGGCGGAGCCTGACGGCCTCGCGGTAGAGGTCGTACATGTGGTGCTGCTCGGCCTTGTCGGCCCAGCGGATGTTGTTGATCTGGTCGCCCAGGTTGTAGGTGTTGTCCTCGCCGGACTTGCTGCGCCCGAACTCCTGCCCCGAGTGCAGGAACGGGATCCCCTGGCTGGCCAGCAGCGCGATCGCGCCCATCTTGCTCATCTCGGCGCGCTGCCGCGGGCCCGGGCGCGGGGCCGGCGGCTCGGCGGCCGCCGAGAGCGCCAGCCGGTCGGCGAGCGTGTGGTTGTCGTGGCACTCCAGGTAGTTGATGCACTCCAGCGGCGAATCGGTCCAGCTTGAGACCCCGGCCAGCACGCCCGACTTGCAGCGGTCGATGCCCACGCCCCCTGCGAGGAAGCCGGGCTCCTTGGGCTTGAAGACCTCGCCGCGCATGCCGTCGCGGAAGTCATCGTTGAAGGCGCCGAAGCCCAGCGAGCGCTGGACGCCCTTCTTTGTGATGTCGATGGGGGTGGGCCCGCCGGCCCAGGGCTCGCCGTAGACGAGGATGGTGGGGTCGATGGCGTGGAGGGTGTGGGCGACCTGGCGCATGGTCTCGCGGTCGATGAGGCCCATGAGGTCGAAGCGGAAGCCGTCGACGCCGAACTCCTCGACCCAGTAGCGGCATGATTCGACGATGAAGCGCCGGCCCTGCGGGGAGTCGGATCGGAACTCGTTGCCGCAGCTGCTGCCGTTCCAGGGGGTGCCGTCGTCCTTGAAGCGGAAGTATTCGCCCGGAGCAAGGGCCATGAGGGAGCGGAGTCGGGCGGGCCACTTCTCGGAGGTGTGGTTGTAGACGACGTCGAGGGTGACGCGCAGGCCGCGCTCGTGCAGGGCCGAGACCATGCGCTTGAACTCGCGGATGGGTGCCTCGAGCTCGAGCCCGGAGGCGTAACCGGCGTGGGGCGCGTTGAAGTCCGCGGGCATGTAGCCCCACTCGTACTCGGGGTTGTAGGGGAGGGTGAAGGAGTGGACCGGCATGAGCTGGACGACGGTGACGCCCAGCTCGACGATGTGGTCGAGGCCCGTGCAGCAGGCGGTGCCGTCGAGCTTCGTGCCGGTCTGGGTGAGGCCGAGGTAGCGGCCGCGCCAGTCGGGGCGCACGCCGCTGGAGGGGTCGCGGGTGAAGTCGCGGATGTGCAGCTCGTAGATGATGGCTTCGGCAGGGTCCATGCGGGGCCTGGGCGAGACGCGGGTGGCGTCGGCCGAGACGTAGGCGCGGCCCTCGCGGACGAGCCTGGCCCAGGGATCGAGGACGTCGGCGAAGGTCCGTCCCTGGCGCTCGAACTCGAAGCTGTAGCTCCAGCCGCGCCAGTCGCCGTCGACGGTGACGGACCAGACGCCCGGCTCGGCGCGGACGGGGAGCATGGGCCGGACGAGCAGCGCGCGGGAGCCGGGGTGGACCAGCCGGAGGCGGATCGACTCGCACTCGGCGAAGACGGAGAAGGTGGACGCCTGCGGGAGATACTGGACGCCCAGCGGCGTCGGGGCCGCGGCGGGGACGGTGGTCGGCCGGGCGGAGGCCCGGGGCTGAGAGGCGGGGAACGTCTCGGATTGCTCGCGTCTGGTCGCCACGCGGCCAATCATACGGGCGCAGCGGGCGCGGCCCGCATCTAGAATCAAGCGTTGGTCGGCGACGCGTCGATGGTGAAACCGTGAACAGTGATCCCACTTCCGATCTGGTGCGTCGTCGCGAGGCTCTCGTGCGTGGAGCGGTCGCGAGCGCGGGGTTCGCATCGCTGGCGGCGCTGCTTTCCGGTTGCGGCTCGGGCACCAAGACGGCCTCCGCCGAGCCCGGCATCAACTGGCCCAACAGGGATCTGCACTACCCCAAGCCCCCCAGCCCCAAGGCCCAACCCAAGACGCCGCCCAAGGCCGGGCCGGCGCTCCCCACCAACATCATTTCCCGCAGCGAGTGGGCCTCGGGCGCGCCGATCCCCTCGCGGATGGACCCGGCCCAGCCCTACTACCGCATCACGATCCATCATGACGGCATGGACGCGTTCACCTCGACCGACCGTGGTGCGGCGTCGGCGCGGCTGGAGCAGATCCGACGGGCCCACCTGGACCGCGGGTTCGGGGACATCGGCTACCACTATCTGATCGATCCGGCGGGGCGCGTCTGGCAGGGCCGCACGCTGGAGTGGCAGGGGGCGCACGTCAAGGCGACCAACCAGGGGAACCTGGGGGTGTGCATGCTGGGCAACTACATGGAGCAGCAGCCCACCGACACGCAGCTGGCGGCCCTCGACCGCTTCGTGAACAGCCAGATGCGGACCTACCGCGTGAACGTGGGCCGGGTGTACACGCACCGCGAGCTGGGCCCGACGGAGTGCCCGGGCAACTTCCTGCAGCCGCGGATCAACGCGCTGCGGACGAGCGGTCAGATCGCGCGGGCGTGAGGCCGGCTCGTCAGGCGGGGGCGGCCCCGTGCGCGATCCCGCTGGATGTGAGCAGGGTCCTGAAGGCCTCGCCGAAGACGAAGTTGTGCTCGGGGAACTGGGCGCCGGCCATGTTGCGGTCGAGGTGGCTGAACATCAGGTCGATGCGGCCGATCTCGACGGCGGGCGCGGGTCCGGAGGCGGTGTGGCTGATCAGCTCGACGAGCCCCTTGGTTGAGGCGCCTGTGGGATCGAGGCGCTCGACGGTGGCGGTGTAGCGGAGGGTGTCGCCGGGCCTCGCGTCGCGGGAGAGCTCGACGGACGAGACCTTGGCCAGGACGACCTTTTCCCTGAAGGCGCCGGCGTGGCCCACGAGCAGGCCGGCGGACTGGGCCATCCCCTCGACGATCAGCGCGGCGGGCATCACGGGGGACGCGGGGAGCGGGCCCCGGGCCGGGAAGTGATCGTGCAGGTGTTCCTCGGCGAGGCTGACGTTCTTGATGGCGACCAGGCGCTGGCCGGGGATCAGCTCGAGCACCCTGTCGATCCACATCCAGCGCACGGGATGATCCTGAGGCGTGGGGCCGGTCGGTGGGGGGTGCGGGGGCCGGGCCGGGATTCAGGCGGCGGCGGCGGCCCCGAGCTTGCGCTCGACGTACCTGACGAGCACGCCGACGGTGAAGAGGTTGCCGATCTGGGCGAGCTTTGGTTCCTTGGCGAAGTGGGCGAAGTCGACGTGGGGCAAGCGCTTTTTCATCTCGGCGATGCCCTCGGGGGTCACCATGCCGTTCTGGACGAAGCGGGGATCCTGGGCGGCGTTGTCGGGGAAGAGCTCGCCCTGGGGGATCTTGACGCCGAAGGCCTGCTCGAGCTTGAAGGTGATGTCGAGGAAGTCGATGGACTCGGCGCCGAGGTCTGAGGTGAGGCGCGCGGACTCGGTGACTTCGTCTTCATCGACGCCCAGGGCGTCGACGAGCACCTCGCGAATCTTGTCGAAAATCTCGTCTCGGGTCATGCGTCTTCCTTGGGAGGCGTTTGCCGGAGCATTATTGCGGTTTTGAGCCCGGCGTGCAGGGAGCGGGGAAGCGGGGCGGGGCTCGATCAGAGCACGGGCCGGAGGGCAAAGCGGCCCGAGACGCACGAGGGCGGCTCCGCGTGGGGGGCTGCGTCGGGCCTGAGGACGACGCCGGCGCCCTTGAAGTCGTATCGGCCGGCGTCGGCCTTGAGGAGCGTGATCTCGACGCGGAGGGTGTCGCCCGGTCGGACGAACGTGCCGTACTTGAGGGCGCGGACGGAGCCCAGGACGTGGCGGGAGAGGGAGGGGTCGAGCGATTCGAGGAGGAACCGCGCGGCCTGGACCATCGCTTCGAGCATCAGCACGCCCGGCAGCACGGGGAAGCTGGGGAAGTGATCCTGGAGATATTCCTCGGCGGCGGTGACCTGCTTGACGGTCACAATGCGCTCGGGTGAGAGCTCGAGCACGCGATCGACGAGCGCGAAGTGCATGGGGCGAGGATAATCGGCGGGCCGTGGGCAGGGCGGGCAAAATCGGAGGGGCAGGAGGCGGGCATGGCGAAGAGGGCGGCGGCGGCCACGGCGGCGGGGCAGGAGGGGGCGGCGCGCAAGGGCGCGCGGCGGATGGCGGACGTGACGCCGGCGGTGCGGGCCCGCCTGAACCGGGGCGAGATCGAGGCGCTGACGCTGTCGGAGATTCTGACGGTCGACTTCGCGAAGCTGATCCGTGCGGCGGCGCCGGAGATCGATCCGCGGCGGGCGGCGCGCGTCGGGCGGGCGGGAGGCATCATCGCGCGGATGAGGGCGGCGGGGGTCGAGCTTCTCGAGCACGGGGGCATCGGGATGTTCGATGGGCTGGCGGCGCACCGGTCGGACACGGTGCGCGGGTGGGCGGCGTATCTGCTGGCCGAGGCGCCGGGGCTGACGCTTGCGGAGCGGCTGAAGCGCGTGAAGCCGCTGGCGGACGACGCGAACGCGGGGGTGCGCGAGTGGGCGTGGATCGCGCTGCGGCCTCATGTGGCGGCGGATCTGCCGGGCGCGATCCGCGCGCTGTGGCCCTGGACGGGGCACCGGTCGGCGAACGTGCGGCGGTACGCGAGCGAGATCACGCGGCCTCGGGGGGTGTGGTGCGCGCACCTGAACGAGCTGAAGCGCGATCCGACGAGCGGGCTGGTGCTGCTGGAGCCGCTGCGGGCCGACGGCGCGAAGTACGTGCAGGACTCGGTGGCGAACTGGCTGAACGACGCGGGCAAGTCGCACCCGGAGTGGGTGCGCGGGGTGTGCGCGCGGTGGGAGCGCGAGTCGGAGAGCGCGGCGACGGCGCGGATCTGCCGGCGGGCGCTGCGGAGCCTGTGAGCGGCGGGCGGCGGGGTCGAACCGATCAGGCGGCGGCCAGGACGGAGGGGGCGGAGAGATCGAGCCACTGCTGGATCTGGGCCGCGGCGGCGGGGGTTGGCTCGAACTGGACGCCCACGTAGGCGGGTCGGGCGTCCGCCGAGGCGGAGACGACGCGGGCGCGGATGGGCAGGTTCGGGTCTCCGGGGCGGCGGAGCGTGAGGCTCAGGGGCTGGCCGACGGCGGGGGGAGTGCGGCGGGCGACGTGGAGCCTGGCGCCGGTCGGGGAGAGATCGAGGACGGGTCCCTGGTCCCAGCAGAGCCCGGGCACGACGCGGCGCTCGGAAGCCCGGCGGTCGGTCTGGAAGGCGTTGATGATGGTGGAGAGGCGTGCGATGTTCTCGACGATCTCGGCGGAGCCGGCGTGGAGGTACTGGAGCTGCTCCCGGGCGTTGGCGACCTGGGCGTTCACGGTGCCTACGGCGGCGCTGATCTCCTCGACGCGGGCGCGCTGCTGCTGGGCGTCCTGTGCGATCTGGCCGATGCGTTCGTCGGATCGTCGCGTGGAGTCGAGGATGACGTTGAAGGCGGCGCGGGTCTGGTCGGCGCCGCCCCTGCCCGATGCGGCTTCGGTTCGGCAGTCGGTCATGGCGCGTGCGGTTTCCTCGGCGGCTTTCTGGACGTCGCTGAGCGTGCGGGCGATCTCGCCGGCGGCCTGATCGGTGCGCTGGGCGAGCTTGCGGACCTCGTCGGCGACGACGGCGAAGCCGCGTCCGGCGTCGCCGGCGCGTGCGGCCTCGATGGCGGCGTTGAGTGCGAGGAGGTTGGTCTGCTGGGCGACGTCGCCGATGATCTCGACGAGGCGGCGGATGGTGTCGCCGTGGCGGGACATGCACTGGGCCTGGTCGTTGGCGCGCTCGACGGCGGCGGCGACCGACTCGACGACGCGGGCCATGGACTCGACGGCGGCGGCGCCCTCTCGTGCGGCGGTGTCGGCGGCGGAGGAGGCCTCGCGCGACTGTTCGGCGGCCTCGCGGGAGCGCTCGGAGCTTCGGAGGAGCTCTTCGACGCGGCGTGCGACTTCGCCGGCCTGGTTGCTCTGGGCCTCGACGATGGCGTCGATCTGCTGCAGGCCGTAGGTCACGCTCATGGAGTTGGCCGAGGCGAGGCTGCCGAGGTCGGTCGCGGAGCGGGCGAGCTCGTGGACGCGTTCGAAGATGCGGTTGACGGCGTCCTCGATCGGGGTGGAGCCCTGGAGCCTGGTGATGACGTCGGTCTTGCCGCTCTGCATGGCGCGGAGCCGCTCCTGGAGGGCGAAGAGCGGGGCGGCGCAGTGTCGTTCGACGTATCGCGCGGCGGCGAGCGCGGCGATGATGATGACGACGGTCATGACGGTGTGTGCAACGTGGGCGATGGAGCCGGGGCCCGCGAACTGGAGGAGCAGATCGATCAGGCAGAGCGCGGCGATGAGCCTCGCGGTGCGGGGGATGATGCGCGGGGGAGTGATCGAGGGTTCTCCGGTGTGGGCGGCGCGGGCCGGGCCGCGCGTGCGCCCGAGAGCATCGGCGGTCGCGGGTCGCGGGCGCACCGCGGGCGCTGCAAAGGCGGGCGCGGGGGATCGCCTGTGCGGCGAGCAACCGGTGTTGGGGGAGCGGCGAGCAGCCTTGTCCGGGGAGTCAGTGCAGGTTGACGGGCATGACGACGTACATGAAGTCGCTGCCGCTGCGGATGAGCCCGGGCTTGTTGGGGGCCTTGAGCTCGAGGAGGACGGCCTGATCGGGGACGATCTTCAGGGCGTCGCTGAGGAAGGCGGGGTTGAAGCCGATCTCGATGTCGCCGCCCTCGTATTCCTCGAAGGGGATGTCGATCTCGGCCTCGCCCATCTCGGGGGTGCGGCTGGTGAGCTTGACGGTCTTGTCGCCTGCGGCGAACTGCATGCGGATGCCGCGGCTGTCCTCGGTGGTGAGGAGGGCGGCGCGGCGGACGGCGCTGCTGAGGACGCCGACGTCGAACTTGGCGCGTTTGTCCTGGTCCTTGGGGATGACGTCCTCGTATGGGGGGAAGGTTCCTTCGACGAGGTTGCTGGCGAGGACGTTGCCCAGGGCGGTGTCGGGGTCGTCGGCGTCGAAGGCGAAGAGGACCTGGTTGGCGGTGATGGCGATGCGGACGGTCGATTCCTCGTCGGTGATGAGTCGGGAGACGAGGGAGAGGGCCTTGGTGGGGATGATGCACTGGGCGCCCTTGTCGGCGGCGTTGTCGAGGGTGCCGCGGGCGAGGGCGAGGCGGCGGCCGTCGGTGGCGACCATCTCGACCTTCTTTTTGTCGCGCTTCATGAGGACGCCGTTGATGGCGTAGCGGGAGTTGTCGCGTGCGACGCTGAAGATGGTGCGTGTGATGAGTCGCTGGAGTGTTCCGGCGTTGATGGCGAAGACTTCGGCGGCGGAGTCGGCGTCGGGGAACTCGGGGATGGGGGGGAGGTTCTGGACGGGCTGGCCGAAGATGCGGAACTTGGCGTCGCGGCCCCTGATCTGGAGGCTGTCGCCCTCGGTTTCGAGGGTGAGGGTGGGCTCGGCGTCTTCGGCCTGTACGACGCCCTTGATTCGGTCGGCGGGGATGAGGACGTCGCCGGGCTCGTGGACCTCGACCTGCGTGCGTGAGAGCCTGAGCGAGACTTCGGCGTCTGTGGCGGCGAAGCTGAGGACGCCTCCGCCCGCGGCGCCCTTGGCGCCGGCCTTTCGGGCCGAGAGCTTGAGGCACGAAAGCTCTGGCTTGGGTGAGCGGGCGGGCGCGACGGCGGCGACGAGGTTCAGGGCGTTCTGCAGGGCTGCACGATCACAGATGACCTTCATCGAGCGGCTCTTTCTGGAGTGGGCCCGCGGGGCGATCCGGCGGATGAGGCTCCCGGGGGGTTCCGCGGGTTCGGACGGGTCGGGCCTTCATGCCGGCGCGGCAGTGTAGCGTCCAGAAAAATGATGGAGGATTGGTCGGAGGCGGCATCTGAGGGGGTTGTGGTTTCCGTTGTGTTCATCCATACTGAGGCCGACCGGTTGATGTCGGTGCGCGGGGGTGTGTGGTCTTTGTCAGGATTTCCCGTGGCGCGCCCCCGGGCGTCGCGATCTCACGAGAGGAGTTGGCATGTCCTTTGAAGCAGCCGTCCACGCCCAGGCGATCGAACTCGACAAGCTCTCTCTCGAGATGACCGCGGCGGCGGGGAGCGGTCACCCCAGCACGTGCATGTCGCTGGGTCATCTGATCACGGTGCTGATGTTCCACACGATGCGGTGGTCTCCGGAGCATCCGGGGTATCCCACGTCGGACCGGCTGGTGCTGTCTGAGGGCCACGCGGTTCCGATCGTGTACGCGGCGTGCGCGAAGCTGGGCGTGATGATCGGTCGTGATCCGGCGAACCGCCGTGCGATGACGGTGCAGGACGCGATGAAGCTGCGGGAGCTGGACTCCGAGATCGACGGTCACCCCAACCCCATGGAGGGTTTCCCGCTGTTCGACGCGGCGACGGGGTCGCTGGGGCAGGGGCTGTCGGTGGCGGCGGGTCTTGCGGAGGCGGCGCGGCTGGACGGGATCGACCGGCGGATCTATTGCATCATCGGGGACGGTGAGTCGCGCGAGGGGCAGATCGCCGAGGCGCTCGACTACATCGTGGACCACAAGCTGCTGAGCGTGCTGCCGATCTTCAACTGCAACGGGTACGGGCAGGTGGAGCGTGTGTCGGGGCAGCAGTCGGCGGAGACGCTGAAGGCGAAGGTCGAGGCGTACGGGTTCGCTGTGACGGTGATCGACGGTCACAACCCGACGCAGATCAAGGCGGCGCTGGACAAGTTCGTGGAGCTGCAGGCGAAGAGCGGTGCGGCACCGATGGCGGTGATCGCCAGGACGGTCAAGGGGTGGGGCTCGCCCACGATGCAGGGCGGCAACTGGCACGGCAAGCCCGCGGCGGGCGAGTACCTGGTCCGTGCGCAGAACGAGCTTGCGGAGCGGCGTGCGGAGCTTGCCAGCTCGCTGCAGAGCTCGGACGCGTTCACGATCCAGCCGCCCTCGCAGGCCGAGGCTCCCGCGGGGCGCGTGGGGGACGTTCCGAGCTTCAGCCAGTTCATGAAGTCCCGGGACATGGAGAGCTCGCTGCACACGGGGCGGATGGCGACGCGGCGTGCGTACGGCCTGGCGCTGCAGGCGCTCGGGTACGCCAACGAGCGGGTGGTGGCGCTGGACGCGGACGTGTCGAACTCGACGTTCGCGGAGTACTTCGCGCGGGACCCCAAGCTGCGTGAGCGGTTCTTCGAGTGCAAGATCGCCGAGCAGAACATGATCAGCGTGGCGGCGGGGCTGTCGGCGGGGGGGAAGATCCCGTTCTGTACGACGTTCGCGAAGTTCGTGACGCGGGCGTACGACCAGATCGAGATGGCGATCAACTCCGGGGCGAACCTGAAGATCGTGGGGAGCCACGCGGGTGCATCGCTGGCGGCGGACGGACCTTCGCAGATGTCGCTGCCGGACGTGGCGTGGTTCCGGGCGTGGACGCAGGTGCGGAACCACCAGGGCAACCCGGCGTGCTACGTGCTGCAGCCCGCGGACGCGTTCGCGGCGTACGCGCTGACGGGCGTGATGGCCGAGTACGAGGGCGCGTGCTACATGCGGACGCTGCGGCCCGACACGGAGTTCATCTACAACGACGACACGGTGTTCAACCTGGGCGGGTTCGAGGTGCTGAACGAGGGGCGGGACGTCCTGATCTGCGCGTCGGGGTACATGGTTCATGAGGCCAACCGGGCGCTCGACGGCCTGGACAAGGCGGGGGTGTCGGCGACGCTGGTCGACCTGTACTCGCTGCCTTTTGACAACGAGGCGCTGCTGGACCTTGCGGCCAAGAACAACGGGTACGTGCTGACGGTCGAGGACAACTACGCGGGGGGCATCGGGTCGGCGGTGGCCGACGCGCTGACGAACGCGGGGGACGCGTTCACGCTGGACCAGATGTTCATCACGCGGATCCCCAAGTCCGCCAAGACGCCCGACGACGTGCTGAAGCTGTGCGGGCTGACGCACACGGACATCGTTTCGCGGGCGCTGAAGCTGCTGCAGGTCGCGGTGTGAGCGGCCGGTGGATGGATGCGGGTCCGGAAATCTTCGGCTGACGCCCCCGATCCGGCGGGGGCGTGCGGGGGAGCCGTGATGCGGGGGTGGACGGATTCTGTACGGACTGGGTTCCGGGGAGTCCCGGGGCGGGGCTGCTGATGTAAGTTGAGCTTTTTCAGGGATTTATCGATCCCGCCGCGTGGAAGGGCGGGTGCGTGATGGTGAAGTGTTCGAGGCGGCGGACTTGAGGATGTTCAGAAAAGTCAGGCTCAAATCTCAATCGCCGAACGTCGTTCGGTCGAAGAGCGGAGGGAAGGTTTGCGTTGACTATCCGTGTGCTGTAGGATAGTCATCACTCACTTGCCCCGGTGACCGGGGCGATCGCGCCTCCGGAGTTGAGGCACAGGAACGAGACCAAGCGGCGGCGAGGAGCCGCCCGGCCGGACGAGGTCGTCCGGTTCCAGTGGATCAAATGCGTTGTCTAAGCAGCGCACAAACAAGGAGAGCCTCAGCATGCGTCAGACCACTCGTCTTTGCCTGCTCGCCGGCGCCGTTGGCGTCATCGGCGGGCCGGCCCTGGCGGAAGGCCAGGCCTGGAGCAACGCGGACGAGGTCCGCGCCCTCGTGTCCGAGATGATGGCCGATGCCGAGACCCGGTCCTCGCTCCTTCAGAGCGGCGGCACCGCGGGTCACGACGGCCAGCATTTCTTCCTCGCGTCCGGTGACGGCAACTTCCGGCTGGACATCTCCGGCCAGATCCAGTTCCGTTACTACCTGAACTTCCGCGACGATGAGAACGACGACGACGACATCTTCGAAGACGACGACAACAGCAACGAGGACGACTTCGAGTCGGGGTTCCAGACCCGCCGGACGAAGATCTTCTTCGAGGGTCACGTCTTCGACCCCAACATGTTCTACAAGCTGAACGGCACGTTCTACAGCAACGAGGGCGAGGGCCAGACGCAGGACGGCGACTTCGAGCTGGAAGACGCCTACGCGGGCTACCGCTGGGACAACGGCTTCTCGATCCTGTGGGGCCAGTTCAAGCTGCCCTTCATGCGTGAGGAGCTGGTTTCCGAGGCGTACCAGCTGGCCGCGGACTGGTCGCTGACGAACACGGTCTTCACGACCGGCCGTTCGCAGGGCGTGCAGTTCGGCTGGTCGGCCGAGGACTTCCGCGCGATGCTGGCGTTCTCCGACGGCGCCAAGGCCGCGAACTCGGACATCGCCGCTCCCCGCGGCCTGACCTCCACCGGCTACCTGTCGGGCGGCGAGTCTGACTGGGCGGGCACGGGCCGCGTCGAGATCAAGCTGGCTGGCGGCTGGGAGGCCTTCCAGGACTTCACCTCGATGCCCGGCTCCGACTTCGGCGCGATGCTGGGCATCGCCGGCCACATCGAGGGCGGCGATCCCCCGTCGAGCGAGTTCTTCCCCACGGGCGGCGAGTACCGCTACGGCAGCTGGACCGCCGACATCAACCTCGAGGGTGATGGCTGGAACTTCTACCTCGCCGGCGTCGGCGGGTACTCCGACTTCAACGACGCGGACCTCGACGGCATCGCCGACGACGACGTCGACAACGTGACCGAAGCGGGCGACATCAACTACTCCGACTACGGCGTCATCGCTCACGCCGGCATCTTCATCCCCAACACCGACTGGGAGCCCTTCATCCGTTACGACGTTATCTTCGCCGACGAAGATGAGCGCGAACTGGACGAGGACAGCGAGACCTTCCAGACCCTGACCTTCGGCGTGAACTACTACATGTACGGCCACGCTTCGAAGTTCACGGCCGACGTGCTCTGGTTCCTCGACGACGTTTCGTCGAACGCTCTTGCCGGCAACCGCAACACCGGCATCGGCTACCTGACGGATGACGACGAGAACGAGATCACCGTCCGCCTGCAGTGGCAGCTGCTCTTCTGAGCCGACGCTGAACGACGGTTTGCTTGACACTCGACCGGTCGGTCCTCACGGGCCGACCGGTTTTTCTTTTGCGGGCGTGGGAGGGGAGAGCGGGGAGTGGGGGATGCGGCGCCGGCGGGTGGAGTGTTATGGTGCGCGGGCGGAGCGGGGGGACGCCGGGGGGCGGGGGGGACGCCGGGGGGCGGGATCGTAAGGGGCGTGCATGAAAGGAAGCGGGCGCATGATGTCGGCGGCGGCGTGCGTGCTGGGCGCGGCGGCGGTGTGCGGCGCGCAGGAGAGAGACAAGGCCGGGGACGCGGCGGGCGCATCCGGCGCGGCGGGCGCGTTGAGCGCATCGAGCGCGGCGGGCGCATCCAGCGCGGCGAGCGCGGCGAGCGCCGCGAGCACGGCGGGGGCGGCGGCGGGGCACGACAGCGGGGGTTTTTTCCTGCGGTCGGTGGATGAGGCGTTCGAGCTGCGGGTGCGCGGGCAGGTGCAGCTGCGGTACGCGGCGTCGCTGCGGAACGATGACGATGGCGACGGCGACGGGACGTCGGAGGACTCGTTCGAGAGCGGGTTCGAGACGCGGCGGACGAAGCTGTTTCTGGATGGTCACGTGCGCTCGAAGCGGCTGACGTACCAGGTGGCGGGGGCGTTCGGGCGCGTGACGGGCGAGGCGAACCTTGAATACGCGTGGATGGCGTACCGGTGGGAGAGCGGGCTGCGTGTGCTGGCGGGGCAGTTCAAGCAGCCGTTGCTGAGGGAGTGGCTGGTGAGCTCGTCGCTGCAGCTGGCGGCGGAGCGGACGCTCGTGAACGAAGCGTTCAACGGCGGGTACGTGCAGGGCGTGCAGCTCGATCGGACGCTCGGGCCGGTGAAGCTGACGGCGTCGTTCCACGACGGGTCAAGGTCGCAGAGCACCGAGCCGGGGGCGGAGAAGGTGACGACGTCGCAGGGGCTGCTGACGCGGGCGGCGGGTGCGGGGGAGAGCGACTACGGGGTGACGGGGCGGGCGGAGTGGCTGCTCGGGGGGGAGTGGGGGGCGCTGCGCGACTTCACGAGTCCGGCGGGGGCGGGGCTCACGGCGATGGCGGGCGCGGCGGTGAACTTCGAGGGGGGCGGGGCGGGCTCGTCGGAGTTTGCGGCGGGCGACTATCGCGCGGTGACGTGGACGGCGGACCTGTCGCTGGAGGGCGACGGATGGAACGGGTTCGCGGCGGTGGTCGGGTCGCACGCGGACTATGAGGATCTGACGGCGTCGCTCGGGGGCGTGGCGGCGGGGGGGGACCTGGCGACGGATGATTACGGGTTCGTGGTGCAGGGGGGGTATGTGCTGCCCGGGACGGACTGGGAGGTTTTCGCGCGGTACGAGGCGACGCTGGCGGAGGGTTCGCGGCCCGGGTCGAACCCGGGCGGGGTGTTCGACGCGGTGACGGCGGGGGTGAACTACTACATGTACGGGCACGCGTCGAAGTTCACGGCGGATGTGCTGGTGCAGCTGGACCGGCTGAATCCCCTGGTGGGCGGCCGACCTGCGTCGGGGACGCTCGGCGATGACGATGAGACCGAGGTGTCGCTGCGGCTGCAGTGGCAGCTTCTGTTCTGACCGGGGGATTGGGGGGCTGCGGGTTGGGGAGGGCGGCTCTCGGGCGTCGAGGGGGGCGGGGTGGTCGAGAGGGGCGTGGTGGTCGGAGTCGTGCTATGTTGAGGGGCCCCGCGCGGGCCGGTGAGCCGCGGGCATACCTGAGCAGGACCCTCACAATGAAGATCCGTACCGACGAAATCACGAGCGTTATCAAGCAGGAGATCCAGCAGTTCTCTGCGCAGCTGGAGGTGTCGGACGTCGGCAAGGTGATCGAGGTCGGCGACGGGATCGCGCGGATCTACGGGCTTGCGAACGCGATGGCGGGGGAGATGCTGGAGTTCCGGACCGGCGACGGGACGGTGATCGGGCAGGTGTTCAACCTGGAGCTGGACACTGTCGGCGCGGTGATCTACGGCGACTACCTGTCGGTGAAGGAAGGCGACACGGTGGTGGCGACGGGTCGTCTGCTGTCGGTGCCCGTGGGGGATGAGCTGCTGGGTCGTGTGGTGAACCCGCTGGGTCAGGCGCTGGACGGGGGCCCGGCGATCCAGACTTCGCAGACGCGGCTGGTGGACATCATCGCGCCGGGGATCGCCGAGCGTCAGCCCGTGAAGGAGCCTCTGCAGACGGGGATCAAGGCGGTTGACTCGATGATCCCGATCGGTCGCGGGCAGCGCGAGCTGATCATCGGGGACCGCAAGACGGGCAAGACGGCGGTGGCGCTGGACACGATCATCAATCAGAAGCAGTACTGGGGGACGCCCGACGCGATCGTGTGCATCTATGTGGCGATCGGTCAGAAGGAGTCGACGGTGGCGGGCGTCGTGGAGATGCTTCGCAAGGCCGGGGCGATGGACTACACGATCGTGGTCTCGGCGGGTGCGTCGGACCCCGCGCCGATGCAGTACCTGGCGCCGTTCGCGGGCTGCACGATGGGCGAGTACTTCATGTGGCGCGGCCGCGACGGGGCGACTCCCAAGCACGCGCTGTGCATCTATGACGATCTTTCGAAGCAGGCGGTGGCGTACCGGCAGATGTCGCTGCTGCTGCGTCGTCCGCCGGGCCGCGAGGCGTACCCGGGCGACGTGTTCTATCTGCACTCGCGTCTGCTGGAGCGTGCGACGAAGCTCTCGAACGAGAACGGCGGCGGCTCGCTGACGGCGCTGCCGGTGATCGAGACGCAGGAGGGCGACGTCTCGGCGTACATCCCGACGAACGTGATCTCGATCACGGACGGGCAGATCTACCTGGAGCCCGAGCTGTTCTTCGCGGGCGTCCGGCCGGCGATCAACGTGGGCATCTCGGTGAGCCGGGTGGGCGGGAACGCGCAGATCAAGGCGATGAAGCGGATCTCGGGCTCGCTGCGTCTGGACCTTGCGTCGGCGCGTGAGCTGGAGGCGTTCGCGCAGCTGGGCACGGAGCTGGACAAGGCGACGCAGGCGCAGCTCGATCGCGGGCGGCGCATGGTGGAGCTGCTGAAGCAGCCGCAGTACGTGCCGTTCACGGTGATCGACCAGGTGATCTCGATCTTCGCGGGGGCGAAGGGGTTCCTGGACGACATCGCGGTGGACAAGGTTCCGGCGTTCGAGCGTGGCCTGCTGGAGTACATGAACGGGCCGGGCAAGGCGGTCAAGGAAGAGCTGTCCAAGCTGCGCGACATCGACAAGTCGATGGAGGAGAAGCTGGGCGGCGCGATCAAGCAGTTCAAGGCTTCGTTCAAGGGCTGAGCGGGGGGCTGAGCGGGGGGCTGAGCCGGACGAGCTGCGGGCGTTTGCCCATTTTCGCGCGGGGGAGTGATTGAGTCGGATGAGCGACCCACGGCTTCGCGGCCGTGGGTTTTTCTTTGGGAGCGGAGCGGGAAGATTGGACCGGTCGTCGGGCGGGATTAAGCTGGATAGCCGGCGGGAGGCGAGCGTGCCCGGTCGGAGAGGAGGATCGACCGTGCTGACGAAGCGTGTTCTGGGCCGGGGGATGGGTGCGGCGGCGGCGGTGGTGGTGGCGGGGGTGGTGGGGGGCGCGGGGGGGACGAGCTGGGCGCGGGATCCGTTCAACTCGCCGGTGTCGGACGAGATCTTCTATCACTTCATGCCCATCGCGTGGCGCGACTCGAACAATGACGCGTCGCGGTTCGGCGACTTCCAGGGGATGACGGATTCGCTGGACTATCTGCAGTCGCTGGGCGTGACGGCGGTGTGGATGAACCCGATCTTCCCGTCGGCGGCGTACCACGGGTACCAGCACGGGGCGGGGGACCAGATCGACCCCGACTTCGGGACGCAGCAGCAGTTCCTGGCGTTCGTGGCGGCGGCCAAGGCGCGCGGGATCAAGGTGTACCTGGACTTCGTGGTGTACGGGATCAGCCAGAACTCGGTGTGGTTCCAGAGCGCGTTCGGCAACCCGGCGAGCCAGTACGACTCTTGGCTGGCGTTCGAGAACCAGTCGAACACGCAGTTCCTGGGCAGCTCGTACAACTCGTGGAACGGCGCGACGGTCGGGTTCATCCACTGGGACCTCAGGAACGCGGCGGTGCGTTCGATGGTGACGTCGTGGGCGCTCAAGTGGCTCGATCCCGACAACAACCCGGCGACGGACGACGGGATCGCGGGGTACCGGTTCGATCACTGCTGGGTGACGTATCCGAACGGTCCTTCGGGGTGGGGGTACAACCTGTCGTCGTTCTGGACGCCGTTCTTCGCGGCGCTGCGGGCGGCGAAGCCCGACGTGTTCAACTTCGGGGAGCAGGCGGACTGGGGGAGCTTCGGCGGCGAGTTTCTCTCGCAGTTCGACGCGATGTTCACGAAGCCCTTCGAGTTCGCGGCGCGGGACGCGCTGGCGTTCGAGTACGCGCAGCCGCTGTACGACCGGATGGACACGACGATCAGCTCGGCGGTGGCGGCGGGGCGGGGGACGTTCCTGACGGTGATCGGCGACCACGATGTCGACCGTCTGGCGAGCGCGATCGGCTCGTTCAACACGCTGACGCCCGACCGGGCGCACGCGGCGGCGGCGGTGCTGATGCTGCAGCCATTCGCGCCGGTGATGTACTACGGCGATGAGCTTGGGATGCTGGGCTTCCGGCAGGAGTACGGCTCGGACGACAGCGACATCCCGCGGCGCGAGCCCTTCAAGTGGAACCGCGTGGCGGGGGCGCCGATGAGCAACTACTACGTGGTGAACCCGGAGTCGTACAACGGGCGTTTCTCGCGGGACAACGACGGGCGTTCGGTGGAGGAGCAGCAGGGGGTGACGCAGTCGGTGCTGGAGACGTACCGGCGGCTGATCGCGCTGCGGAAGGCGCAGCCGGCGCTGCGGCGGGGCGATTACCGGCCGGCGCGGTCGACAAACGGGTCGGTGTGGAGCTTCGTGCGGCGGCATGAGCCCCAGGGCGGAGCGGCGGAGACGCTGCTGGTGGCGGTGAATCTGTCGGGGTTTCTGAGCAGCGCGTCGGTAGACCTGCGCGGGTTCACTCTTCCGGGCGGGACGTCGGCGGTGACGGACGTGGTGAGCGGGTCCGCGGCGGCGACGCTGACGGAGGCGAACCGGGCGGGGTATCCGGTGACGATGGGGGCGTACGGGTTCCGCGTGCTGCGTCTGGCGGACGTGGCGCCGGTGCCGCCGCCGGTGAGCCTGGTGAGCGGGCGTGCGATCCCGGCGAACTACGGGGCGGCGGGGCTGCTGGCGACGCAGAACACGCCGACGACGTTCGGGAACAACTCGAACGAGTTGAACCAGCTGTACGCGCGGCGGGATCGCAACGGTCTGCGCATCGGGCTGACGGGCAATCTGAACACGGACGGGACGGGGCTGGTGGTGCTGGTGGACGGCAGGCCCGGCGGTCAGTCGGTGCTGAACCTCGCGGATCAGAACCCGCCGCCCGCGGGGCTGCCCGCGCTGACGGGGACGCGGTTCGACGAGGGTTTCGAGCCCGAGACGATGCTGTTCATCAACGCGTTCGGCAGCAGCATCTATGTGGACCAGCTGGAGCTGAGCGGCGGCGGGTCGTTCAAGACGTACCGCGGGCGGGGGACGGTGAACACGGGCTCGGGGATCCTGCAGGGCGGGGAGAACTTCGAGGGGGTGCAGGTGGCGCTCGACAACACGAACACGGCGGGTGTGACGTCGAGCAGCGCGGCGAACGCGGCGACGGCGACGACGGGGGCCGAGATCTATCTGCCCAACGAGGCGCTGGGGCTTCCCTCGCCGGCGTGCGCGGAGGTGCGTATCGCGGCGTTCATCTGCGGGACGAACGGGATCGTGTCGAGCCAGTGGCTGCCCGGGTCGGGCGGCGCGGCGCAGAACCTGGGCTTTGCGCCCGATCTGCGGACGGTCCCGGGGACGCAGCACGCGGCTGGGCCGACGGCGGCGGAGTGCGTGCCGTCGACGTGTCCTGACCTGAGCGGCGACGGGACGGTGAACTTCACGGACGTGACGGGCGTGCTGCAGGCGTGGGGGGCGCAGTATCCGGCGAGCACGGGGCCGGGCGACGTGGACGCGGACGGGAGCGTGAGCTTCACGGATATCACGCAGGTTCTGCGGTTCTGGGGAGCCATGTGCGGCGGCTGATGACCGAATCGCGGCTTGCGGCGTGAAAGGTGTGTGCGTGCGGGGCGCGGGGCTGTAGCGTGCGCGCGTGCGGCGGCGCGCCGGGACGGCCCCGGCGGATGAGCCGCGGCGGCGGCGCGTTCGTGAAGGGGTTGATGCCATGCGGGAGCGGTCGAGTCGGCGGGCGTGGCGCGTGGCGGCGGCGTGCGGGCTGCTGGCGGCGTCCGCGGCGCAGGGGGCGGAGTTCATCGGGCTGAATCCGTACGTGTGCGCGGGGAGCAGCCCGTTCGCGTCGACGGCGTTCGACGTGTTCGAGCGCGATACGTTTGAGAGCGGTGCGATGAGCGCTCCGGGGCTGAGTGCGAGCGCGGGGGCGGTGCTGCCGCCGGGCGCGGGGACGGACTCGGTCGACTGCGATGACGGCGCGGTGGATTCGTTCGGTCGCGGCGGGCATTCGTGGGGGGCGGAGCTGGGCGAGCCGGGTGTGGTGTTCTCGTTTGATGCGGGGGCGCTGCGGGGCCGACTGCCGACGCACGCGGGGGTCGTGTGGACGGACGGGGCGACGGTGAACACGGTGGTGTTCGAGGCGCTGGGGCCGGGGGGCGAGTCGCTGGGGGTGCTGAGCTTCCCGTTCCAGGGCGACGAGAGCCTTGACGGTCGGACGTCGGAGGACCGGTTCGTGGGGGTGATCTTCGCGGCGGGGATCTCGGCGATCCGCATCGCGGCGCTGCCGGCGCCGGCGACGGATGGTGAGACGCTGGAGGTGGATCATGTCCAGTTCGGGGTGGGGAGGTGCGACGGGGACGCGGACTGGGACGGGGCGGTGTCGTTTCCGGATGTTGTGGCGGTGCTGAGGAACTGGGGCGGGGCGTACGCGCCGGCGACGGGGCCCGGCGACGCGGATCGGGACGGCGTGGTGTCGTTCCCGGACGTGGTGGCGGTGCTGCGGGGCTGGGGCGACTTTTGCTATTGAGGCGCGCGGTCGGCGCGCATGCTGGGGCCCAATGACGGGAAAAAGGGGTTTGCGGGCTGGCGTGGCGGGGCGCGCGGTGTAGTGTCTCGGGTATGCGAGCTCATACGACGTTCGGGGCGGTGCTGGCGGTGGGTGTCGTGTCGGCGTCTGCGCCTGGCGCGAGCGTGACGCTGTGGCCGTCGGCGGACAACACGCTGTATGAGTCGTCCACCGGGGCGACGAGCAACGGGGCGGGGACCGGGATGTTCGCGGGGCGGAACTCGCAGGCGTCGAACTCGATCCGGCGCGGGCTGGTGCGGTTCGACGTGGCGGGGGCGTTGCCGACGAACGCGGTGATCACGGGGGCGACGCTGCGCCTGACGAACGGCGCGGCGAACGCGCAGCCGGTGAGCGTGCGCCTGCACCGGACGCTCGAGAGCTGGGGCGAGGCGGGGTCGGTGGGGACGCAGGGGGGCGGGAACGGCGGTCCGGCCCAGCCGGGCGACGCGACGTGGATTCACAGGTTCAGCGCGTCGACGCTGTGGAGCACGGCGGGGGGATCGTTCGCGGCGGGTGCGAGCGCGTCGGCGGCGGTGGGCGGGCCGGGGCCTTATGAGTGGACGGGGGCGGGGCTGCTGGCGGACGTGGCGCTGTTCTACGCGCAGCCGCTGAGCAACTTCGGGTGGACGATCCTGGGGGATGAGACGGCGTCGAGCACGGCGAAGCGTTTCTCGACGCGTGAGGAGGCCGACGCGGGTCTGCGGCCTGCGCTTACGATCGAGTATTCGATCGTGCCCGGGCCGGGCGGCGTGTGGGCCGGGCTTTTCGGGGCGGTTGCGGCGGCGCGGCGTCGGCGGCGCGGCGCGGGGAGCGGCGTTTTCGGGTGATCGACGGGCATCGGGGGATACAGGCGGCACGTTCGAACATGCAGAGAAGAGGATTCGCCGGTGCTTGGCTGTTGGTGGTGGCGGCGCTGACGGTGCTGCTGGGTGGGCCGTTGTGTGGGGCGGCGCGGGCGCAGCCGCAGACGCTGGATTTTCCGGCGGCGGCGGACGCGACGCTGTACGACAGTTCGGCGGGGACGACGGCGTCGGGCTCCGGCGAGCATCTGTTCGTGGGGAACACCGGGGCGGGGTCGATCCGGCGTTCGGTGATCCGGTTCGATCTGAGCGCGATCCCGCCGGGCTCGACGGTGTCGAGCGCGACTCTGACGTTGTACATGTCGCGGACGCGGGCGCCGGCGGAGTCGATCGCGCTGCACCGGGTGCTGTCGAGCTGGGGCGAGGGGGCGTCGAACGCGACGGGGGAAGAGGGCAACGGGGACGTTTCACAGCCGGGGGACGCGACGTGGGCGCACCGGTTTTATGACACGGTTCTCTGGGCGAACCAGGGGGGCGACTTCACGCCTGCGGCGAGCGCCACGACGGTGGTGAGCGGGGCGAACCGGACGTATTCGTGGTCGTCGGCGGGGGTAACGGCGGACGTGCAGGGCTGGGTGACGGACCCGGCGTCGAACCACGGGTGGCTGCTGCGGGGGAACGAGGTGGGTTCGCAGACGGCCAAGCGGTTTGACTCGCGGAGCGAGACGGTTGTTTCGCGGCGGCCGGTGCTGCGGGTGACGTTCACGGCGCCTGTGCTGCAGACGGGGGCGTGCTGCCTTCCCGACGGTTCGTGCGTGACGACGACGAGCGGCGCGTGCGCGCTGCAGGGGGGCGTGTACCAGGGGAACGGGGCGGCGTGCACGCCGGGCCTGTGCCCGCAGCCGATCGGGGCGTGCTGCCTGCCCGACGGTTCGTGTGTGACGACGGCGATCGGGACGTGCGCGGCGCAGGGGGGCGTGTTCCGGGGCGGGGGGACGGACTGCCAGAGTTCACCCTGCCCGCCGGTGCTGGCGCCGTTCGTGGATGCGCTGCCGATCCCCGCGGTGGCGCAGCCGGCGAGCGGGACGGCGGGGGGCGCGGCGCACTACGAGATCGCGATCACGCAGTTCACGCAGAAGCTGCACCGCGACCTGCCGGCGACGACGGTGTGGGGGTACGCGGGGAGCTATCCGGGGCCGACGATCGAGGCGCGGCGTGATCAGCCGGTGACGGTGCGGTGGATCAACGATCTGCGGGACGCGCAGGGGTCGCTGCGGTCGACGCATCTGTTCCCTGTGGACACGTGCCTGCACGGTCCGGACGTGACTGGTCAGGTTCCGGTGACGGTGACGCACCTGCACGGGGGCGTTGTGCCGCCCGATTCGGACGGGTATCCGGAGCTGACGTTCGGGCCTGGTCTGTCGTCGGCGGTGTACGACTATCCGAACGATCAGCGTGCGGCGACGCTGTGGTACCACGATCATGCGCTGGGCCTGACGCGGCTGAACGTGTACGCGGGGCTGGCGGGGTTCTACATCGTGCGGGACGCGGAGGAGGACGGGCTGAACCTGCCGCGGGGCGAGTTCGAGATCCCGCTGGTGATCCAGGACCGTTCGTTCAACGCGGACGGGTCGCTGCGGTACCTGGACCAGTTTGAGGAGCACTTCTTCGGCGAGTTCAACCTTGTGAACGGGAAGGTTCGGCCGTTCCTGCAGGTGAAGCGGGGCAAGTACCGTTTCCGCGTGCTGAACGGGGCGAACAGCCGGACGTTCACGCTGTCGCTGACGGGGGGCGTGACGTTCTGGCAGATCGGGAGCGACCAGGGGCTGCTGGCGGGGCCCGTGGCGCTGAACGAGCTGACGCTGAGCCCGGGGGAGCGGGCGGACATCGTGGTCGACTTCGCTCCGTTTGCGGCGGGGACGGAGCTTGTGATGAGCAACAGCGCGCCGGCGCCGTTCGAGGGGGTGGCGACGGGGGGCGCGGTGTCGGACGTGATGAAGTTCGTGGTGATGTCCGCGGCGGGGGACACGGACGCGCTGCCCGGCGCGCTGGCGAGCGTTCCCCGGACGCCCGAGAGCGAGGCGGTGCGGACGCGCGAGCTTTCGCTGCGGACGATGAGCGATGTTCACTGCGGGATCGAGCCCATGTGGGGGATCAACGATCTGCTGTGGGACGATATCACGGAATTTCCGCGGATCGGGACGACGGAGATCTGGTCGTTCATCAACCGGTCTCCCGTGAGCCATCCGATGCACATGCACCTGGTGAGCTTCCAGGTGCTGGACCGGCAGGACTTCATCATGGTGGGCGACGTGGTGGCGCCGACGGGGCCCCGGGTCGCTCCCTCGGCGGGCGAGCTGGGCTGGAAGGACACTGTGAAGGCGAACCCCAACCAGATCACGCGGGTGATCGCGCGGTTCGAGGGGTTCGCGGGGCGGTACGCGTATCACTGCCACGTGCTGGAGCACGAGGACCACGAGATGATGCGGCAGTTCGAGGTGCTGTGTGATCCGCCGATGATCGTGCAGCAGCCGCAGGGCGGGACGGTGCTGTCGGGGACGACGGCGGTGCTGAGCGCCTCTTCGATGGGGGACGAGCGGAGCTTCCGGTGGAGGCGGAACGGTCAGCCGATCGCGGACGGCCCGGCGGCGGGGGGCGGGGTGTACTCGGGGGCGGCGACCGAGACGCTGACGCTCAGCAACGCGCGGGCGGCGGACGAGGGGTCGTACGACCTGGTGGTTTCGAGCCCCTGCGGGGAGGCGACGACCGCGGCCGCTGTGCTGGACGTGGTGTCGACGTGCGCGGGCGACGCGAACCGCGACGGGCTGGTGAACTTCGCGGACATCACGTCGGTGCTGTCGAACTTCGGGCGGGTGTACCCGGGGTCCACGGGTCCCGGCGACGCGAACTTCAACGGCGACGTGACCTTCGGGGACGTGACGGAGGTGCTGTCGCGGTTCAACACGGCGTGTCCGTGAGGGGCCGCGGGGCGGTTGGGACGGCCCGGAGAGGCGCCGGCGGGGGTTAAACCCGTACGGCATCCGAATAGACAGTGGTATCCCGGCGGTTGTGAGCTCCCTACAATCCTCGCCCGGGGAATGCTCACTGTGATGGCTGATGCACATTTCAACACGATGTCAGGCGAGCGGGGGGAGCTGGACTGCGGCGTGGACGATCGGGCCGACCCTCCGGGGTTGGGGGCGGTCGGTTCGGCCGGGGTGAGCGTGTGGGTTGAGGACGCGACGGGGCGGCTGGGCGCGGCGGTGGCCGAGCGTCTGCGCGTTCGGGGCACGCGGGCGGTCGAGCATCTGGGGCTGATCGGGGAGGTTGGGGTGCGCGTGGTGGGCGACGCGGAGATGGCGTCGGCGCACGAGCGGTACCTGGGGACTGCCGGGACGACGGACGTGATCACGTTCGATCTGACGGATCAGCTGGACCCTTCGCGGGGGCTGGTGCTGGAGGCGGACCTGCTGGTGTGCCTGGACGAGGCGGAGCGTCAGGCCAAAGTTCGGGGGATCGAGGTGGAGCTGGAGCTTCTGCTGTACGTGATTCACGGCGTGCTGCACTGCGCGGGCCATGACGATCACGAGGAGGCGGAAGCGGGTGAGATGCATGTCCGGGAGGATGAGATTCTGTCGGCGCTTGGTCTTGGTCCGGTGTATGCGCGGCCGCCCCGTGGCGCGGCGGCGTCCGCGAGGACTGTCTGAGCCGTGGTGACCGCCGAGGTATGGATCATGCTGGTGCTGACGGCGGCCGGGACGCTGGTGTCGGCGCTGCACTATGCGTTGCGGGACTTCAGCCTTGTGAAGCTGCAGGCGATCGCGGCGGCGCGGGGCGGGAAGGTGGCGGATCATCTTGTTGAGGACGCGGCGTCGCACGTTCTGGCGACGGGGTTCTTGCGTTCGCTGTGCAACGTGGCGATCACGGTGTGCATCGTGCTGCTGTTCCACGTGCTGGAGGCGGCGCCCGGGGGCGGGGAGCCGGGGCCCGGGGGCGCGCTGACGCTGAACTTCCCGCGTCTGCTGGGGGCGTTCGCGGCGGCGTCGGCGGTGATTTATCTGTTCGGGATCGTGATACCGATGAGCATCGCGGAGCACGCGGGCGAGCGGCTGATCGCGTCTTCGTCGCTGGCGCTGCACGTGCTGCGTCTGGTGGCGTGGCCTCTGCGGGGATTGTCGCTGTTCGATTCGGCGATCCGCCGGCTGGCGGGGGCGCACCACGTGACCGAGCAGGAGCAGATGCAGGAGGACATCCTGGCGGTGGCGGCGGAGGGTCATCGCGAGGGGACGATCGGCGAGACGGAGCGGGCGATGATCGAGGCGGTGGTGTCGTTCAGCGACCGGACGGTCGAGGAGATCATGACGCCGCGGACGGAGATCGAGGGCTTCGAGCTGACGGACGATCTTGGGTTCATCCAGCGTTTCATACAGGAGCGGGGGCACAGCCGGATCCCGGTGTACCAGGGGGACCTGGACCACATTGTCGGTGTTCTGTACGCGAAGGACCTGATCAAGTATCTGGGGACGGACCCTTCGAAGTTCAAGCTGAGGCCGGTGCTGAGGCGGCCCGTGTGGGTTCCCGAGACGAAATCGCTGAGCGAGCTGATGATCGAGCTGCGCTCGCGGAAGGTGCACCTGGCGATCGTGCTGGATGAGTACGGGGGCACGGCGGGGCTGGTGACGTTCGAGGATCTGCTGGAGGAGATCGTCGGGGAGATCCAGGACGAGTACGAGCCTCAGGACGAGGTGCAGCCGGTGATCGACGTGCGGCTGGATCAGCGCGTTGCGGAGATCGAGGCCCGGGCGTACGTGGGCGACGTGAACGAGGCGCTGACGCCCATGGGGATCGAGGTTCCCGAGAGCGACGAGTACGACACGATGGCGGGGTATGTGCTGGTGAAGCTGGGGCACATTCCGGTGGCGGGGGAGCGTCTGGAAGAGGGCGATCTTCTGATCACGGTGCTGGAGGCGGAGCCGACGCGGGTCGTGAAGATCCGGCTGGAGGCGCGGGCGGCGGGCGACGAAACGGACGCGGAGGAGGGGGAGCGTCGCGATGATGAGTCGCCGGCGTTCGAGGCGGGCGTGCGTCCGGCGTGAGGGCGGAGCGGGGAGCGGTCCGGTCGGACCGGTGGCGGGGGAGCGGGGGCGGCGCCGGTAGGCTTGGGTGATGGCGCTGAAGCTCTACAACACGCTGAGCAACGAGGTCGAGACGTTCCTGCCGCTGGATCAGGAGGCGGCGCGGCGGGAGGGGCGGCCGGCGCGGGTGACGTTCTATTCGTGCGGGCCGACGGTGTACGACTTCGCGCACGTGGGGAACTTCCGCTCGTTCCTCGCGGCGGACACGCTGCGGCGGTGGCTGGAGTCGCCCCTGTGCGAGGGCGGGCACGTGGTGAAGCAGGTGATGAACATCACCGACGTGGGCCACATGGTCGACGACGCCGACGCGGGCGGCGAGGACAAGATGGAGGAGGCGCGGCGGCGTCTGCTGGAGCAGAAGAAGTCGGGGAAGCTGCCGGCGGGCGCCGAGGGGACGCTGGATCCGACGGACCCCTTCGCGATCGCGGACTTCTACGCGCGGGCGTTCCTGGAGGACGCGGGGCTGATGGGGCTGCGCGTGGTGGCGGACGCGGAGAAGTCGCCCGAGCTTATGCCGCGGCCCACGCGGTACATCGCGCCGATGCTGGAGATGGTGGAGGCGCTGCTGGAGAAGGGTCACGCGTACACGGGGTCCGACGGGGTGGTGTACTTCGACACGCAGAGCTTCCCCGACTACGGGCGGCTGTCGGGGAACACGCTGGACATGATCCGCTCGGGCGCGGGCGGGCGCGTGAGCGAATCGACGCAGAGCGTGAAGCGTCATCCGGCGGACTTCATGCTGTGGAAGCCCGACCCGCGGCACCTGATGCGCTGGGATCCGGAGAAGGTGCTGGGGCGGGCGACGGCGCTGCGCGAGGGGTACCCGGGGTGGCACCTTGAGTGCTCGGCGATGGCGCGGGCGCTGCTGGGCCCGATGATCGACCTGCACTCGGGGGGCGAGGACAACATCTTCCCGCATCACGAGTGCGAGATCGCGCAGTCGCGGTGCGCGCACGGCACGCCGATCTTCGCGCGGCACTGGTTCCACCCGCGTTTTCTGATGGTCGAAGGGTCGAAGATGTCCAAGAGCAAGGGCAACTTCTACACGGTGGGGGACCTTGTGAAGAAGGGGTTCGACCCGTCGGCGATCCGGCTGGAGCTTGTGAAGACGCACTACCGGTCGAACGCGAACTTCACGGAGCAGGGGCTGAAGGACTCGGGGCGGATGGTGGAGCGGTGGCGCGCGGTGGCCGAGGCGCACGCGGGGACGGCGGGGGCGGGCGCGGCGGAGTGTGCGGAGGCGGCGCGGGGCGATGAGGCGGCGGCGTCCGCGGCGGAGCGGTTTGCGCGAGCGCTGAATGATGACCTGAATGTTGCAGAGGCGATCGCGGTGGTGAACCAGTGGATCCGGGGTGTGAGGGAGCCGCGGGAGGTCGACAGCATGACGATGCGGCTGTTCGACGGGGTCCTGGGTGTGCTGGAGCGGCGCGGCGGGGGCGCCGCGAGCGCCGGCGGTGAGGACGAGGCGCGGATCGAGGAGCTGGTGCGGCGGCGCGCGGTGGCGCGGGAGACGAAGAACTGGACGGAGGCGGACAAGATCCGCAAGGAGCTGGATGCGCTGGGGGTGGTGGTGACGGATTCGGCGGGCGGGCCCACGTGGTCGCGGCGGGCGTCGCTGTGAGGGGCGGCTGGTCAGGTGACGCGCTTCCAGAGCGCGTCGAGATCGGCGGGGGTGATGCGCTGCGCGGCGGCGGGCGGGGAGAAGAGTGCGGCGCGGTACTCCTCGAGGGCCCAGCGGTAGTTCTCGACGGGCGGCGTGAGGTTGCCGGGCTGCATGGCCCACTCGCCGGCGTCGAGGTTGACGGTGGGCGCTGCGCGGCGGGCCTGCGGGAGCGGGGCTTTGCCCGGGCGCGAGCCGGCGGGGGCTGGCGCGGGAGCGGGGGCGGGGTCGGGGTCGGCGCGCGATTCGGTCATGGCGCGGGCGACCCAGCCTGTGAAGCGTTTCCAGTGGGGGGCGAGCTCAGCGAGGGCGGTTTTCTCGACGGCGGAGCCTTCTTCGCGGAGGGCGAGGAGTCGTTCGCGCATGGCGCGGGCGTAGCGCGGGTAGTGCTTGAGGCGGTCCCAGGGCGCGAGGAGGAGGAAGCCGCGGGGCATGAGGTATGCGGCGTGCTCGCGGATGTCGGCGACGCTGCCGGCCCAGAGGCGGGGCGTGCCTCCTGAGAAGCGCTGGGCGATGCGGGCGCGGGGCTCGAGGGTGCGTGCGACGATCTCGCCGACCTCGCGCGCGGCGGGGCCCAGCTTGCCCCACTGGTCCTGGAGGCGCTGCTGGAACTGGTCCTGCGTGCTGACGGGTGGGTGGGCGGTCATGAAGACGCGTTCGGCGATGAGGGTGATGAGGTCGGACTCGAGCTCGGCGGCGGAGCCCAGTGCGGCGAAGTTGCGCTGCATGTCGGCGTAGTCGGGGAGCGAGCGGACGTGCTCGCGGGCTTCGGCGGCGCAGGCGAGGGCGAAGAGGCGGCGCGTGCCGCGGTGCGTGAGCTGGGCGGCGTGGCGCGCGTCGGAGACGAGGGTGAGGGCGGCGTGGTCGGCGCGGTCGACGAGTGCGGGAAAGAGGGGCGGGGCGGCGGGGTCTTCCTGATCGACGGAGTCGGGGAGGGCGGGGAAGTCCCAGGTTGTGAGATGGTCGCGCTCGAAGCGGGCGCGGGCGAGGGCGGCGCGGGCGCGGGCGGCCTTGCCCGCGAGGCGGTGGCGGAGGGCGTCGAGGTCGCGGTCGGCGGCGATCTCGGCGGCTTGCTCGTCGACGACGCGGAAGCGCAGGCGGAGGTGGGTCGGGAGGGCTTTGAAGGTCCAGAGCGCGGGGTCGATGGCGATGTCGCGGAGGGCCTCGACGGTCTCGCTGAGGGCGGCGGGGAGCGGGCCCGAGGCGAAGGTCATGAGCTCGGCGCAGGCGCGGGCGAGCTCGTCGAGCGGGCCTTGCGCTTCAAGCTGGGAGCGGGTGTGTCTGGGGAGGGTCTTGAAGAGGGCGAGGACGAGCTCGGGGAGCATGCCCCGCACGAGCCAGAGGGCGCGCTCGGGCGAGATCTGATTGAGGTCGGCGAGGGTGATGGTGGCGGTGATGCCGTCTTCGTCCTTGCCGGGGGCGAGCGCGTAGGAGAGGTCGGCGTGGAGCGGGGCGGGCTGCGCGGGGGGGTCGTGGAGAGAGATGCGCGCGGGGAAGCGGGCGTCGAGGTCGCCGGCGTCGATGTCGGCGGCGAGGAGGTCGGGCAGCGAGAGACGGAGAGCGCTCTCGGCGGCGGGGCCTGCGCGCCCGAGCCAGCGGCGGAGCGAGTCGGGGCAGATGACGTCTTGAGGCAGGCGCTCGGCGAAGAGGCGGGCGACGTCCTCGGCGGGGCGGAGCGTGTTGCGGCGGCGGAGCCTGGCCTCGATCTGGGCGGCGTGGGCGAGGAGCGAGCGGTTGTGGAGCATGAAGGGGGCGTCGGTGCGCCAGAGAGCGGCGGCGAGGGCGTCGCGGAGGAAGATCTGGCGTGCGCCGGCGGGGTCGTGGGGCGCGAGCGGGGCGCGGCGTCGGGGGACGATGACGACGCCCGACATGGAGAGGCGTTCCCATGCGGAGGGGTGGCCCGTGTCGGTGTCGAGATGCTTGTCGGAGAGCTGGCGCTGGAGGACGTGTCCGGCGAGCTCTTCGAGCCATGCGGGCTCGATGGGGCCGACGGTGCGGGCGAAGAGGCGGGAGGTGTGGACGAACTCCGCGGCGACGATCCAGCGGGGGCTTTTTCTGAAGAGGACGGAGCCCGGGAAGATGTGGACGGTGTTGCCGCGGATCGCGCGGTATTCGTAGACGCCCGCGCCGGCTTCGCGGCAGGCGGCGCCGGTGATGAGGCCCGTGAGGAGGGCGCGGTGGATGGCGTCGGCGGCGGCGGGGGCGCTGCTCAGCGGGAGCTCAAGGTCGGCGGCGAGCTGGCGGAGCTGGGAGGCGAAATCGGCCCATTCGCGCATGCGCGTGAGTGAGAGGAAGTGCTCGCGGCACCAGCTGAAGAGAGAACCTTGGGAGAGAGTGTCGGCGGCGTGGGTGTACTGGTCCCAGAGCTTGAGGAGTGTGAGGAAGTCGCTGGTTTCGTCGCGGAAGACGGCGTGGGCGCGGTCGGCCTGTTCCTGTCGGGCGGCGGGGCGCTCGCGGGGATCCTGCACGGAGAGGGCGGCGGCGAGGACGACGGCTTCGCGCGTGCAGCCTTCGTCGGCGGCGGCGAGGAGGATGCGGCCGACCTTGGGGTCGGCGGGGATGCGAGCGAGGCGGGCGCCCAGCGGGGTCAGAGGTGCATCGACGTCGGCGGACTCGGTGGCGCCGAGCTCGAAGAGCGATTGTGCGCCCTCGCGGAGTGCGGCTTCCTGTGGGGGGTCGATGAAGGGGAAGAGGCGTGGGGGCCCGAGGTCGAGCGACTTCATCTGGAGGAGGACGCCGGCGAGATTGGTGCGGTGGATCTCGGGGTCTGTGAAGGCGGGGCGTACGGCGAGTGAGGACTCTGAGTAGAGGCGGATGCAGACGCCCTCGGCGACGCGGCCGCAGCGGCCGGCGCGCTGGCTGGCGGAGGCGCGGGAGATGGGCTCGATGGGGAGCTGCTGGACGCGGCGCTCGGGGTCGTAGCGGCTGAGGCGTGCGAGCCCGGTGTCGATGACGAAGCGGACGCCGGGCACGGTGAGCGAGGTCTCGGCGATGTTGGTGGCGAGGATGACGCGGGGCCGGGCTGAGGGGTGGAAGACGCGGTCCTGCTCGGCGCTGGAGAGGCGCGCGAAGAGGGGGAGGATGTCGGCGTCGACGGCGGCGCGTCTGAGGGCGTCGGCGGCGAGGCGGATCTCGCGCTCGCCCGGGAGGAAGACGAGGACGTCGCCCGCGTCGCTGCGGCGGCGCAGGCTGAGGAGCTCGAAGGCGGCGTCGACGATGGCGTCGCTGCTCACCTGATCGGAGTCTTCGCCGCCGGCGCCGGGTGGTCTGTGGCGGATCTCGACGGGGAACATTCGGCCCGAGACTTCGACGACGGGGGCGACGGAGTGTTCGGCGAAGAAGGCCCGGAAGCGCGCGGGGTCGATGGTGGCGGAGGTGACGATGACGCGGAGGTCGTCGCGACGGCGGAGGAGCTGCCTGAGGCAGCCCAGGAGGAAGTCGATGTTGAGGGAGCGTTCGTGGGCCTCGTCGATGATGACGGTCGAGTAGCGGGCGAGGGCGGGGTCGGAGGCGAGCTCGGCGAGGAGCATGCCGTCGGTGAGGAGCTTGATGCGGGTCTGGCGTGAGGCGACTTCCTCGAAGCGGACCTTCACGCCGACGGTTCGGCCCAGGGGCTCGCCGCGTTCTTGGGCGATGCGTGCGGCGACGGCGCGGGCGGCGAGTCGGCGGGGCTGCGTGTGGGCGATGATGCCGCGGTCGGCGAGGCCCATTTCGAGGCAGATCTGCGGGAGCTGGGTGGTTTTGCCCGAGCCGGTCTCGCCGCAGACGATGAGGACGCGGTGATCGCGGAGCGCGGCGCGGATGTGGTCGGCGTGTTCATGGATCGGGAGGACGGTGGGCATAGCTCGGCCGGTCGCACGGCGCGAGAGCGAGCGTACCCGCGGGGCCGGACGGAGTGCGGCGTGGGTCTCCGTCCGGCGGGGCCGGCGGCGGGGATCACTTGGGCGCGGAGCGCGCGGGGGAGGCGGTGGTGGTGATGCGTCCCTTGGGTGTGGCGGTTGCGGGCGAGGTGCTGAGGCTGGCGGCGCGGGGCTGGCTCTGTGCGCCGCCGACGGGCGCGGGGTTCATCTCGGCGACGACGCGTTTCATGATCTGTCCGCCTCGGCTGCTGAAGAAGGCGGAGTAGTCGAGCGCGAGGCGGTCGTCGGGGATGTACTCCCAGAAGAGGGAGGCGGCGGCGCCGGAGATGCGCGGCTGCTTGAGGATGGTGTAGAGGTCGAGGTCGTTGAGCCACTGGCCGCCGTAGTCGATGTTGATGTCGTGGTAGCGCATCCAGATGAGCGGGACGATGGGCCTTGAGCCGGCGACCGACCTTGCGAAGGCGATCTTGGAGTCGATCTCGCGTGCGTACTGGGTGGCGGTGCGCTGGCTTCGGCCCACGCGGGCGTTGTCGGGGACGCTGTAGTGGACGCTGTAGACGGGCGGGTAGAAGGCGTCGACGGTGTCGAAGAGCTGCTGGTAGCGGCTCTGGTACTGGGTCTGGTGTGCGTAGGGATAGCCGTAGAAGCCCCACTTGGCGCGGGGCCTGGTGCGCTTGCACTCTTCGAGGGTTCGCTGGAGGAAGTCGAATGCGGCGGTCTCGAACTCGAGCTTGGCGCGGCGTTCGACCTCGGCGGGGCTCATGACGGGGAATCTGGCGCGGACGTGGCGGCGGGACTCTTCCTTCATGCGCTCGTTGCGGAGCAGGTCCCAGACGGGCTCCCAGCCCTCGAAGTCGAGGATGGCGTAGCCGTCCCAGTTGGGGTCGGGGATGCCGGCGGCGATGTCGCGTCGGACCTTGGCGAGGTGGGTTGTGTAGTTGGTTCGCTGGGGGATGCTGCCGTGCTCGGGGGAGACGTGGGTGCCGTCGCGGTTGGCCCAGATGCGCGGGTACTCGCCGAAGTGCTGCTCGTAGAACATGACGGCGCGGTTGCGATCGATGGGCAGGCCGGAGAAGGTGACGTTCGCCTGCTTGTTGCCTGCGACGCACCAGAGGAACGGGTAGACGGGGTTGGAGGCGACGAAGCCCGGGGCGTTGGGCGCGCCGCCGTTCTGCGGCGGTGCGGGTGTGTTGTTGTTCGGTGCTTCAGCGGCGGCGAACATGCCGCAGGAGCACAGGAGCGCGGCGGCGACGAGTGAGCACGCGGACTTGGTTGCCATCAGCAATCCTCCCTGTGGGCGTGAAGAGACGCTGAGCTCTCTTTCCCTGGCAGTGAGGATCGTCCTTGGGCTCATATGAAATCAGGCTCCGGGTGCGGGCGGGTCTGGGGGCTGTGGGCCGCGCGGCCCGGGAAATCTATGTCGGGCGTGCGGGTCCGTCTTGCGCGGGGATCATCGGATGCGCGGAGCGGGATTTGGTGGAGGCGGGGGGTCCAAAAAGGCCGCGACCGGTCGCTTCGCTGGGTGTGAAGACGACCGGCCGCGGGGTGACGAGGGCTGTGGATGTCGGGGCGTTGGGGGAGGGCGGCGCCGGGTCAGCGCTCGGACTTCTCGCGTTCGTCCGCCATGCGTTCGATGAGCTTCTCGAGTCGGTCGAGGCGCTCGTCGAGCTTCTGCATGCGGTCGTCCTCGGCGGCGTGCTGGCCTTCGGGGGTGATGACGTAGGCGCGGGGCGTGCCGCCCTGGCCGCGTTCGATGCGCATGCGGGGGAGCTGGCGGAGGCCCTCGAGCTGGCGGAAGACGTCTCCGGCGCGATTTCCGAGGTTCATTTCTTCGAGGCTGAGCTGCGCCATCTCGCTGCTGAGCTCGCCCATCCTTGAGCCGAGCTCGCCCATGCGGCGGCCGAGGCGTTCGCGTTCCTGTTCGTCGGCGTCGGCCATCTGCTCGCCGAGCTGCTCCATTTCCTCGCCGATCTCGGCGAGCTGGGCCTGGAGCTCGGCCTGGCGGCGTGCGGCGTCGGCCTCGGCGAGGGGCGCGAAGCCGCCGCCGCCCTCGATCTTTTCTTCGTCGAACGGTGCGAGCGCGATGCTGACGTCGACGGGCTGGCCGGCGCGGATGACCTTCATCTTGAGGGTCTCGCCGGGCTCCCGGGCGCGGATGGCTTCGCGGACGTCGTTGGGCCTTGCGGCGTCGCGGCCCTCGATCTCGACGATGATGTCGCCTTCTTCGAGGCCCGCGGCGTCGGCGGGGAGGCCCTCGATGACGCGGGTGATGAGTGTGGAGCGTTCCTGCTCGAAGCCCTGGGGGAGCTTGATGTCGGCGTCTTCGGCGTTCTCCATGGTGACGCCGATCATGACGCGGGGGCGCGGGCCGCCGGGGGGCGGCGGGGCGGGCGCGCCGGGAGGCGGCGGCGGCGGGGCATCGCCCGGGGCGAAGCGCATGCGAGCGGATCCGCGACCGCCCGGTCCCGGTCCGCCGCGGCCCGGGGGAATGGGGGTCGGCGCACCGGCGTTGTCGAGCGACATGATCTGCTGGCCGTTGAGGTAGATGACGGTCTGGCCGCCCTCGCGGACGACGCGGACTTCGTCCTTGCCGTCGGACCATGTCTCGACGGAGGAGTCCTGGGCGGCTGCGGGGAGGAGCTGGAAGGAGGCGGGCATGAGGGCGGCGTCGGCGGCTGCGTCGCAGCGCTCGCCGCGGTCTTCGGAGTCGGGGCCCACCATGGGGCGGATGATTATGGTTTGCTCGTCGCGTTCGGGGCCGCCGCGACCGGGCCCGTGCGGTCCGCCGTCGAGCTTGTGACGGAAGATGCGGGTCTTGGGAGCGCCGGGGCCTTCGGGGCCGCCGCGACCTTCCGGGCCGCTGAGGCGGCGCATGATTTTCGGCGGGGCGCCGTCGCCTTCGAGGACGATGACGATGGGCTCGGTGCGCGGGCCGCCGGCGTCGCGGCGCTCGATGACGATCTCGCGGCGGGAGTCTTCCGAGCGGTCGTGATCGTGCTGACGGAGCTGCGTGTGATGGCGGTGGCGCTGCTTGCGCTCGAGGCGCTCGTGATCGGGGCCTCGGAGCTGGTCGGCGTGTGGGCCGCGGTGATCTTCGAGGACGATGACGATGGGCTCGCGGTCGATTCGGCGGATGATGACGTCACGGTCATTTCCGCCGGGCCCGGCGTGGTCGGGCCGATCGAGCCGCTTGACGAAGGCGCGGGCGCGGGCGGGGCGGCCTTCGTCGCGTGATTCGAGCTGTCGGAGGTGTTCGAGCACGCGCTCGAGGCGTTCGATGCGGTCTTCGTGGGCGGCGGGGCCGCCGCGGTGTGCGATGTGGTCGAACTCGTCGAGGTTGATGATGACGTCTTCGACTTCGTCGAGCTGCGCCCGGCCCGCGGGGAGGACGCGGAGGTCTGACGAGATTTCGGGGGAGTCGGCGCCGGCGCGTGCGTGCTGCGGGGCGCGGGCCTCATCATCGGGGCATGCGAGGGCCGGAGCCGCGAGTCCGGCGAGGAGCGCGAGGCAGGCGGCGCTGAGGCGTGTGCGGGTGCTGGTGTGGAACGGGGCGTTCATGGCTGCGTTGTCCTTTCGGTGGAACCTCGTCGAGTGTGTGTGTCTGGTGGTCGAGCGCGGTCGGGCCGCGGCGTGGGTTACAAGGTTTCGCCCGTGCTGGGCTGGAGGAGGGTGGGGATGGGGGTTTCGGTGGGGACGTACCGGGGCGTGCCGTGCTCATCCAACTGGATGCTCACGGGGGTGACATCCGTCATGGTGGCGCGTTCGAGGACCTGGCGGAGGAAGATGACCTGCTTGCCGTTGCCGTCGGCGGCGGGCTCTGTGCGGACGAGGACGGGGGGCATGACGCCTACGACGCGGCCCTGGGCGACGCCTTCGAGGACGTAGCGGTCGAAGAGCTGATCCGGGGCGACCTGGGCGGGCGCGGCGATGGGGACGAGTGCGGCGGTGCTGGTGGGCGCGGGGTGGGAGACGAGGGGCGTCTGGGCGCCGACCCACGCGAGCGCGACGGCGGCGGCGGCGGCCCACCCGCCGTATTGGCGCAGGCGGAGACGGAAAGAGTCGACGGCGACGGCGCGGGCGGAGGGGAGGTCGATGAGCTCTGCGATGGCGATTGCGTCCTCGACCTCGCGCTCGAGGCGAGCGTGGGTGCGCTGGGCGCGGCCCAGCCGTTCCCAGACGAGCGGATCGCGCGAGGCGAGGTGTTCGAGGGCGGCCCAGTCGGCGCTGGTGGCCTCGCCGTCGACGACGCGTCCGATGAGGACGTCTTCGCGGGTGGGCTCGGGAGCGGGGGGGTGGAGCGGGGCGTTCGAGGTCATGATGAACTCCGATCGGCGCCGGCCTTGGGGGCTTCGAGGGCGTCGAGCTGTTCCTTGAGCATGCGGCGTGCGCGGGCGAGGCGTGTTTCGATGGTGGTCATGGGGACGCCCATGACGTCTGCGATCTGTCGGTAGCTGAGGCCTCGGACGGCGCGGAGGAGGAGGGGCTCGCGGTATTCGGGGGGGAGCGCGGAGGCGAGGTCGAGTGCGCGGCGTCCGGAGTCGTCGCCCACTTCTTCGCGTTCCTGGCGTTCGGCGGTGCGGCGGGCGCTGCCGGCGAGGACAGGGAGGGCTTTTCCGGCGACGCGCTGGCGGCGTCCGGTGCTGCGTGCCACGTTGATGGCGATGGTGCGGAGCCAGGGCTTGACGGCGGCGGGGTCGTTGAGAGTGGCGATGTTGCGCGTGATGAGCACGGCGACCTCCTGCAGCAGATCGTCAAGCTCCGCCTCGCGGGGCTTGTGAGCGAGGAGGATGGCGGCGATCCAGCGTCGGTGTGCGTGCCAGAGCGCACGGACCGCGTCGGCGTCGCCGCCGATCGCCCCGTCCGCCAGACGTCGCTCCTCCAGCAAGCTCATCTGCTCATGTGGACGCATGGCAGTGATGATTCCGGCAGGGGCCGATGGGGTTTTGTTGTCTGGACGTGGTTAGGGTCCGCCGCTTCGTGGTGGTGGATGAGCGGCGGGAGGGGGCGCGGTTACTCGCCGCCTTCGCGCATGCGGGCGAGGCCCTCGGGGAAGGGGAAGCTGGGGAAGACTCCCAAGTGACCGACCGACCAGGCGCGCGGCGGCGGATAGACGTCGCCCCTGAATCCGGCTTCGTACATGGTCGAGAGGACCTTCTCGAGCGAAGGCTCGCGGTGGCTGCGCTCGCTCTCGATGAGGCGGTTGGCGCGAGCGTTGAGGAAAGAGACGCTGGCGACGGGGAGTCGCTCGCGGCGTCCCTGGAGCATCTTGTTGATGGTCTTGAATCCCTTGGAGAGATCGTCGAGGGTGAAGTAGTCGCGGCCCTTGGGGCGGAGGAGGGCGAGGACGAGGACGGAGTCGAGGTCGTACTTGAGGATGTAGGGCTCGCGGTCGTCGGCGGCGTGGAGGCCGATTGCCTGGCTGAACATGTGTGCGTAGCTGGTGACGGTCTTGGCGGTCCACTGCGAGGCGTGGGTGAGGTCGACGATCTGTGCGATGACGCCGTGGGAGTTGTCTTCGCTGTTGACGCCGCAGACGACGGCGCGGTATCGGCCGGCGAGGAGGTCTGGGATCATCTGCTGTCCCCAGAGGACGCGGACGCGTCCTGCCTTGTCGACGAGGGTGGGGGCTTCGGGGAGGACGCAGATGTGGTCGCCGCGCTTTGAGAGACCCGAGGAGTGCATGAGGGCGTCGCCCTCTCCCTCGTAGAGCCGAAGCGGAGCTTTCTCGCCGAGCGAGTTCGACGGAGCGGCGGGTGAGCTTCGGTCGTGTGCCATGGCGGATCTCGTGGTGGTGGGCGGGGGTGAAGGGCGAACGATTCCCGCACGGGGAGTATAGAAGCGCCGGAGCGGCGGGGTCCCGCGTCAGCGGGTCGTACGGGCTTCGCGCGCGGCTTGTTCGATGAGGGTCTGCTGTGCGGCGCCGGAGACGGGCGGGGCGGCGGAGGAGCCGTCCTGCGGGGCGGCGGGGTTGGCCGCCGGGAGCGGGCGGGAGGCGGTGGGGGCGGTGAGCCCCGCGGCGCACATTGTGGCTGCGCCGGCGAACCACCAGGCGGCGACGGCCCGGCGGTCGAGCCTCCAAGCGAGCGCGAGGGTCGAGATCATGGCCGCGGATGAGGTGATGGCGGCAACGGGCCAGGCCCACCAGTCCTGGCCCACGCCCAGCGCGGCGAGAGCGACCGCGCCGATCATCCAGACGAGGAGCCAGAGCATGGAGGCGTCGCGGCCGAGGAGCGCCGGGGTGGAGCGTGCGGCGTGTTCCCGGTCCTTGAGTTCGTCGCGGATCTGCGAGGCGAGCACGGCGGCGCCGAGGATGAGCGAGGCGAGGAACACGGCGGCGAGGGACGCGGCGTGGGCCGGGGCCGTGGCGGTCTCCGAGTAGCGAAGGGCGGTTTGCAGCCAGATGCAGAGCGCGGGGATGATGAGCATTCCCAGGGGCCAGCGCAGTTCCGCCAAGCGCTGGGAGGCGAGCGAGCGCGGGCCCTGGCGCGAGGAAACGGGCCAGAGAGCGATCGCCACTCCCGCGGCGACGGACAGGAGCGCCAGCAGCGGCTGGAAGAAGGCAAGCGCGATGACGGCGAGGACCGCGAGGTCGATGAGGATGAAGAGGGCGGGTGCGTAGAGGCGGTCGGGGGTCCGGGCGCGCGAGGAGGCGACGCCCAGGCGCGGATCGTGGCCCGCGGCGACGGTGCGCGCGTCGGCGCGGAGCGCGGCGAGCATGACGAGGGAGGTCCAGACAATGGCTGTGAGCCAGACCCCGCCGCCCGGCTGATTGCTGGCCAGCAGGGCCGCGGGGCCGACGATGAGGAGCAGGGGGACGCGCAGGGTCAGCGCCGAGCGGAAGAGGAGCGGCATTTCGCGATGATAATCGGCGGGGCGCGGGCGGGGATCGCGGCGCGGGGCGTTCAGCGGAGCAGCGCGTAGGCAAGGGCGGATGCGTTGATGTACTTGGCGGCGGTGATTTCGTCGCCGCCGCAGCAGCAGCATTCGCCGGGGGCGGGGGTGCGGGTATCGCGGGTGTCGTTGAGACCCTGGGGCGAGTAGATGACGGCGAGGCGGCCTTCGGTCTCGAGGCCCAGGATGCGGACGGGCTGGCGTCGTCGGCTGGCGAGCTCGGTGATGTCGAAGAGCGTGTGGAAGAGCGGGTGCTCGAGGGTGAGCTCGACGAGCCTTTCGCGGGGGAAGGCGCGCTCGAGGGCGCGTTCCATCGATGCGGCCCACGCGTCGTCGGAGCAGCCGGCGGAGGCGAGCAGGAACCCGCCGCCCTCGACGTAGCTTCGGAGCGCGGCGACCTCATGATCGGAGAGTTCGAAGGCGCCCTCGCCGCTAAGCACGGCGAAAGGATGATCGCGGAGGGCGGGCGAGCCCAGGGCGACTTCGGTGAAAGCGGGCTCGACGGCGATGGTGGTTTCGCGGGCGAGGAGCTCGAGGAAGCCGGTGGAGAAGCAGATGGCGCGGCGCTGCTCCGAGCCGTGGACGATCATCGCGGGGCGAACGGGTGCGAGCTGCGGCGCGACTTGTTGCGGGGGCATCGCGGTTTGCGCGCGAGCTTGGAGCGAGCCCGGGCCGAGAACGGCGAGGAGAAGGATGATGAGCGTGCGGCGTTGAGCCGGGCGGAGGGGCGGAGAGAGTGGGGAGGGGCGCGTGGTCATGGGGCTGCGTCGGATGAAGATGATTCTTGGCGTGCGAGCTCGGCGGCGCGGTGGGCGCGGAGACGGTCGATCGTCGTGAACCATGCGGGGAGGGCGCGCTGCGGCCCGGGGATGAGCGGCTGCGGGCCGCGTTGATAGGCGGGCATGACGGCGGTGGCGGTGGCGGCGATGGGCGGGCCCGCGTCGGCCGGGGGCGGGGGACTGTCGGTGCTCTCGCGGCCTCGACCGCGGGAGCGTGCGTCGGCGGATGAGCCGGCGGCGCTCGTGTGTGAGGTTGCGCTGGCGCTGGTGGTGTTGCTGGCGGTGTCGGCGTTGTTGGAGAAGTTGTTGTTGTTGTTGTTGTTGTTGTTGTTGTTGTTGTTGTTGAGCGCGGCGGCGGATTGAGCTTGTGCTGATCCGGGCGCGGCGGCGCCCGACTGCTGCGTGGCTGAAGCTGCGTCATGATCGGCGTCGGCGTCGATGGCGCCGGCGGCTGCGGGGCCTTGGGGAGTGGCGGGGTCGTCCCCGAGGCGCGTGAGCCGCGGTGAAGAAGAGGCGGCAACCGCGGGCAGGTCGTGGAGGCTGATCCTGATCGGCGGGGAGAAGGTGGTCCGGCCGACCGCTTCGTCGTTCGTGCTGACTTCGCGAGCGGCGACGATGACGAACGCCTGAGCCGCGTCGGGCTGGCTGAGGAGCCACTCGAGCGGGACGCTGGCGCGGGCTTCGACGGCGCTGATCGCGTCGTTCCAGCGGGGCTGCGCGTCGAGCTCGGCGGCCCAGTAGGCGAGCCACGCGCCGGCGGAATCGGTGAGGAAGATCGCGGCGTCGACGCGGGCGATGCCGACGTCATCGCGGATGAGGAATGAGGCGGCGGAAGTCTGCGGGTCCGGCGCTGTGCGAGGGTCGACGGGTTCGAGCGCGGGCGGCTGGTCCGCGCGCGTCGTGATGCTGAGGGCGATGTGCCGATCGCCCGCGGCGAGCTCGACGCGCTCGGGCGCGAGGACGGGGCGGCGCTCCAGCGTGAGGACCGGGCCGACGAGCCGCTGCTGCCAGGTGCCGGGATCGGCGGGGCTGATGGCGGCGCGGGTCGATGCGGCGGGTGTTCCCGAGAAGACGAGCGTGGCGCGGACGCGGGCGCCGGCGGCGGCCGAGAGTTCGAGCGGGGATGCGGGGTCGGTCGATGAGTCGAGTGTGAAGCTGGCGTGGGCGGCGGGTCGCTGCGCGTCGCGGGGCAGGAGCTCGACGATGTCGACGCGTTGGAGCGCGGGCTGGTGCGCGGTGATCGAGATCCACCGGCTGCGGCCGGTGTCCGCACGGGCGCAGAGACGGAGCCCGGCCGGGGGCATGAGCAGTGAGGCGGTCCAGGTGTGGTCGGCGGCGCGCTGTGTCGGGATCTCGAAGGGGGCGGGGCGGGGCGCGCCGGCGGTGAGCTCGAGATGGTGGAAGAGAAGGTCGAGGCGCTGGGGCGATTCGCCGCTGGTTGCGACGGTGATGTGCAACCGCTCGCCCGGGGCGGGCCGCGGCGGGCTGAACGTGACGGCGAAGGAGGTGGGGGAGTAGGGCGGGGCGTCCGTCCAGGGAAGGAAGAGCCTGGGGAGCGCGGCGTGGATGCGGCCGGGGGTGATGGCGAGGGCGAGGGCGACGGCGCCGATCGGGATGCTGAGGGCGAGCGCGGACCGGATCCAGGCGCGGCGCTCGTCGGGCGTGGCACGAATGAGGTCGCCGGGCGATGCGAGGAGTGCGGCGGCGCGCTCGGTGACCCGCAGCCGGAGCGCGGCGCGGAGGGGGTCGGGGCGATCGGCGTGTTCGTCGCGCGCGAGCTGGAGCGCGACGAGAGCGCCGGGCGGGCGGGCGTCCGGGTCGAGGTCGGCGGCGCGGCGGTCGATGAGCGCGGCGGCGGCGTCGAGGGTGCGCGGCCGGTCTGAGAGGGCGCGGAGCCCGGCGGCGAGAGTGAGGATCAGGCAGAGCAGCGCGGCGATGGCGCGGGCGGCGGGCCCCAGGGGCCACACGCTGTCGAGAAGGGCAACGGCGAGCGCGAGCGCCAGGGCGAGGGCGAGACCACGGATCAGCGGCGGGCCGCCCAGACGGAGGCTCATTTGTCGGGCGATGCGGCGCAGGTGACGGCGGAGCGCGTCGGCGGCGGGGGGCGGGCGGGTGTCGTGGGCGCGGTCGTTCATGTGCCCACGAATCTCCGGCGGAGGGTCCATTCGAGCAGAAGGGGCGCGACGATGAGCGCGAAGAGCTCGGGTCGGAGGAGGGGCGAGTGGAACTGCGGCGCGCCGCGGGCCGCGATGTGCTCGCGGGCGAGGGTCTGGGCGAACTGGAGGGCGGAGCCGGGCGTGAGGACGCGGCCGCCGGTCGCATCGGCGAGTGCGTGCAGCAGGGCGGGATGGGCTGAGGTGTTGAAGGCCTCGGGGTCGCGGGGGGCGATGATGAACGCGGTCTCGACGAGGCGCGATGAGTTGTCGGGATCGGTGAGCGTGGCGTGGAGGCGGTGCACTCCCGGTTCGGCGGCGCGGAGGATCGCGGTGAAGGCGCGTGCGCCGAGGGTGGGGGGTTCGAGGGTGATCTGTCGGGGGGCGCCGCGGGGCGGGGTGTGCGTGACGGCGCGGGGAGCGAGGTCCGGCGCGGACGCGGCGTGCTCGACGAGCGTGAGCGAGACGGGCTGATCGGGGGCGGCGATGGCGGGGTCGGCGGTGAGCCAGGCTGTGAGGCCGGGCGGGGTCTGTGCGCCCGAGGCGGCGGCGCGGTCGGCCCAGATGAGGAGCGCGGCGCGGGCGTCGCGCGGCTGGCGCCAGAGGTCGGCGATGAGCAGGCGGGTTTCGCGGGCGGACGAGCCGAGCTGCTCGACAACGGCGGGCAGCCGATCGCCCCATGGCGTCTCGGCGAAGGCGAGCGGCGCGGCCGCGGCGTCGTCCGGGAGGGTTTCGACGAGCGCGGGCTCGTCAAGGCGCGCGATGAGCGCGCCGTCGGAGGCGCGGACGACGGCCGTGCCGGGCGGTAGCTCGACGGATGACGCGGGCGCGCCGGGCAGGAGCAGGCGTGGCGCGGCGAGCGACGAGGGGTCGACGGCGAGCTCGTCGAGCAACGCGCCGGCGCCGGGGGAGAGGACGACGAGGTCCGCGTGCGCCAACTCGGTGGGCGCGGGGGGAGCGGGTTCATCGACGCGCGACGCGGGCGGCGGGCCGACGGGGACGAGGCGGGTGGTGCGGAAGCGCGGGGCGAGCGCGGCGGCGCGGGCGGAACCCAGGGCGTGCACGACGATGGTGGTGCAGTCGGGCTCGCCGGCGAGGGCTTCGATCGCGGCGCGCGAGTCCCACGACGGGGCGGCGACGAGCATGAGCGTGCGCATGCGCGGGGCTGTGACGCGGAGAAGCGCGTGGGCCGCGGCTGCGGCGGAGTCGGAGCTGCCCGGGGGCGCGGCGGCGCGGACGCGGTACACCTCGGTGCGCACTTCGCCCGGCGCGGGCCGGGCCACGGGGAGCACCTGGAAGGTGTGCTCGGCGTCGACGGCGTCGGCGCGGGCGATCTCGACGGGTCCGTCGGGGTCGAGGCGCTCGAGCGTGAGAGGGAGGGCGATTCGCGAGTAGCCGCGGGCGTGGAGGCTTGCGATGAGGCGTGCGGGCTCGTCGGCGGAGGTGAAGTCGGGCTCGGCGCGGAGCGAGACGGAGATGTCGGGCGCGGCTGCGTCGTCGCCCACGGGGGCGACGTGGATGCGCACGCCCGCGGCGCGGGCGCGGCGAGCGAGGGAGGCGGCGTCGGGGCCCGGGCCGATGTCGGCGGAGGTGTCGCGGCCGTCGGAGATGAGGAGGAGGTCCGTGATGCCTGGCTGGTCGAGTGCGGCGTCGAGTCCCGCGGCGAGCGAGGTGCGCGAGCCGACGGGCCGGAGGGCGGGCGCGTCGGCGGGGTCGAAGGGTGCGGCGCGATCCGCGAAGGAGACGAACGAGAGGCGCGCGGTGCGGGAGAGGGCGGTGAGCGCGGCGGGGGCGAGCCAGTCGTTGAGGGCGGCTTCAAGGCGCGAGCAACCTTCCTGCTCGTCGCGCGCGTCGCGGTGCTGCATGGAGCGGGACGTGTCGACGACGAGCGCGAGCGAGGGTCGCGCGGGCTCGGGGCGCGCCTGCCAGAGGCCCGGTCCGGCGGCGGCGACGCCCAGGGCCGCGAGCGGAACGAGGCGGATGAGAACGATGCAGCGCGGGAGAGCGGAGGCGGCGCCGATTGCGGAGCGGACGGCAAGGCCCGCCGCGACGAGCGCGATGGGGAGGACGAAGGGCCAAGCGCCGGTCCATTGCAGCTGGCTGATCATCGGTTGCCTCGCGCGGGTGGGGCGGGGCGCGCGGTGCGGCGGGAGAGGAGGGCCGCTTCGCAGGTGAGCAGGATGAGGGCGAGGAGGGCGGCTGCGTGCCAGAGGTCGGTGCGGCGGGGGCGCGAGTCGGGGCCGATGGCGGCGGCGTTGAGCGCTGATGGGGCGGGCGCGGACAGCCGGGGCGCCACGTCCGGGTCGAGCTCGGCGGGATCGACGTCGACGATGGCGCGGGCCACGACGGCGCCGGCGGCGTCGCGCACGACGAGCACGCCCGGGGCGTCGAGGGGTTCGAGCGTGATGGTGGGGGGGCCGGCGGCGGATCGGTCGAGCCGAGCGGGCCGGCCAAGGTTGTCGGTGAGCGGTTCGATGAACTGCTCGGTCAGCGCGTGCTGCGTGATGGGCGCGCCGACGGCGTGGGCGTGCGGCGCGGCGACGGCGCGGTCGGGAGGAACGAGCGCATCGAGCACGCGGCCCAGGAGCGCGGCGAAGACCGGGCCCGCGGCGAACGATCGGGCCTCCGGGCCCGGCTCCATGCGGAGCATCAGCGCCGGACCGGCGCGATCGGCGTGTTGGACGGCGGCGGTCAGCGATTCGGGAGTCGAGCCGGGCGAGAGAGCCGCGGCGCCGGAGTCGGGCAGGCGCAGCGCGTGCGCGGCGCGGGGGTCGGGCGCGACCTCGGAGGAGAGGCGGAGGACGGCGCCGCCCCTGTCGCGCAGGGCGCGGAGCGCACGAAGGGCCTCGTCGTCGAGCGGGTCGGCATCGACGAACACGGCGAGCTCCGCATCGGAAAGGAGAGCGGAGCGGGCGACGCCCGGCGTGACGCGCTCGACGGGGGATTCGGGGCGCGCGGCGCGGAGCGCATGAGCGGCGGACGCGGCGAGGGCCGAGGTCGGCGGGGCGACGAGCAGCGTCCGCGCGGCGGGCGAGGCGGGGGCGAGGGCGTGACGCTCGCGCATCCAGAGCGGGCCGTCGGATTCGATCCACACGCGGACGACGGGGTCGTCTGCCGCGGGTCCTTCGAGGTGGATGGTCGAGCGAAGGCCCGGGGCGATGACGTCGCCGGCGGGTGGCCAGACGGATCCGGCGGATGAGGCGCGGAGCAGGACCGGCGCGGCGGACGGTCCGGGGTTGCGCACGAGAGCGCGCACGGCGGGGCGCGGGCCGGCGCGCGGCGCGCTGACGCGCTCGAGGATGAGGGGCGGCGTGGCGCCGGGGCCGGGCGCGACGAGCGCCGGGTGGACAGGGATCTCGGCTGCGGCGGCGAGGGCGTCGTTCCACTGGGGCGCCTGGCCGTCGGTGCAGAGGATGATGCGGGGCGTGCGTGCGGGCCGGGCGCCGGGGGCGTGGCGGGCGCGGAAGAGGATGCGCTCGGCGAGGCGGAGGGCGGCCGGGCCGTCGGCGCTTTCGAGCGTGGTGCGGGCTTCGCGGAGTTCGCGTCGTGCGGCGTCGAGATCGAAGGAGAGGGTTGCGACGTCGCGCGGGGTGCGGCCGGCGAGGATCAGCGCGGCGCGGTCGGTCCCCGGGACGAGCGCGTCAAGGGCGGCGCGGGCGGCGGCCCGGGCTTCGTTGTCGAGCGTGGCGCCGGTCGCGCTCACGCGCGACATCGACGCCGACACGTCGAGCACGATGACGAGGTCGGTTCCCGGCGCGGTGCTCGGGACGCGCGGTGCGTGCGAGAGTGATTCGGGCAGGGCCGCGTCGGGGCGGGCGAGCATCAGGCCGACGCACATGAGCGCGAGGGAGCGGATGAGCAGCGTGAGAAGCTGCAGGGGTCGGCGGCCCCGGGCGGCGGCGCGGGCGCTGTCGTGCAGCAGAAGCGCGGCGGGATAGAAGATGTGCTGCTGGCGCCGCCCAGCGAGAAGGTGGATGAGGACGACCGCGCCGGCCGCCGCGACTCCCGCCGCGAGCCACCAGGGCTGGGCGAGGTGCATGCTGAAGGGCGGGGGCATGCCGAGTTGTATCGGTCAGTGTTCGGAGCGTTCCGTGAGGCGCGGCGTGCGTGCGGCAGCCGGGACGTGAGGCGGCGCTCAGCCCTGGGGCTTGGCCGGTTCGCCCGACGGCGGCTGGGCGGGGGCCGGTTCGCCGGAGTTTTCGGGATTGGTGGGAGCGGCCGGGGTTTCGGTGGGCTGCTCGGGCGCAGCGCCCTGGGGGTTTTCGGCGGGTTGGTTGGCGGCGGCGTGCTCGGGCTCGAGCTGGCGCTCGATCTCCCGCTGCTCGGGGGTGGGCGCGGCGGCGGCCGACTGCGGCGTCTCGGGCAGGCGGACGGCTCCGCCCCGTGCGCCGACGTAGAGCCCCATGAACGATCCGATGATGATGCCCACGACGAGCCCGGGAAGGAAGGCCCGGAAGAGCATGGCGTCGCCTGAAGAACTGGGATTGACCGGGGCGCGGTCGACCATCGTTGATTCCCTTTCGTCGCTGTGGACCGCGGACCTCTGGGCGGCGCGGCGAGCCACTCACACTACACGGACGCCGCACGCGGAACAATCCCGCCGGGCGGCCGGGGGCCGGGGGGGCGATCGACGCCGACCTGCGGGGAGTCACTTGGTTGCGAGCGGCTCCCGGGATGAGCGGGCGAACCAGGCGGCGGTGTCGGCGAGGCCGTCTTCCAGGCTCTTTACAGGATCGTAACCGAGCAGGGCATGTGCAAGGGAGATGTCCGCGAGAGAGTGAGCGACGTCGCCCGGTCGGGGATCGCGGAAGACGGGCGTGAGGTCCGGTCGGCCGGCGAGCCTGGCCAGGAGATGGGCCAGTTCGACGACGGTTGTGCGACGGCCCGTGCCGACGTTGACGACTTCGCCCTTGAGATCCTTGGGGGAGGCGCCGGCGAGCAGCGTCGCCTGCACGACGTTGGCGACGGGGGTGAAATCGCGGGAGGCGGAGCCGTCGCCGAAGATCGCGGGGTGTTCCCCGGCGTGGAGCTTTGCAAGGAAGGCGGCGACGACGGCGGCGTAGGCGTTGTCGGCGGACTGGCGGGGGCCGAAGACGTTGAAGTAGCGCAGGCTGACGGCGGAGAGCCCGTAGCTGTGGGCCCAGGCGCGCAGGACGGATTCGCCGGCGAGCTTGCTGGAGGCGTAGGGCGACTGCGGGCGGGGGAGCAGGCCTTCGACCTTGGGCATCTCGGGCCCGTCGCCGTAGGCGCTGCTGGAGGCGGCGTAGACGATCCGGCGCGCGCCGCGGCGGCGGCACTCTTCAACAATGCGAACGGTGCCCACGGCGTTCACTTCAAAGGTGCGCTCGGGCTCGGCGATCGATCGGGGGACCGAGTTCATCGCGGCGAGATGGAAGACCGTGTCGACGCCCGTGAGCGCTTCGCGGAGCGCGGCGGGGTCGAGGATGGAGCCGAAGACCAGCCGGGCCATCCTGGGGTAGCTCTCGACCAGCGCGGCGGCGTGGGCCCCGTCCGAGGCGGAGAGGTCATCGAGAAGGACGACGTCGGCGCCGAGCAGCAGGAGCGCCTCTGCCAGGTGGCTGCCTATGAAGCCGGCCCCGCCGGTGACGCAGACACGCCGACCGGCGTAGTGCGCGCGCATCGGATTGTCGCTCGTGGAACGCACGCCCATTCTCGCGGGCATGGTAGGCAATGGGTGGGGTCCGGCGGAACCGGACAAACGCCGATTCGGGCTCGCGGAGTGCCCGGTCGGGGGGCTGCGGGCCCGCTCGAGAGTCACATCCGGCGGCAAGTCGCAGGAGATCCGGGCGCGATGAGCCGCGCGGCGGGGCGGGGTCGGGGGGGCGCTGCTGTGATGGTCGTGAACCTGCGGGGACCCGGGTGAGGGACGCAATGTCTATGACGAGCGAGGAGCTTCCAAGCGCGATGCTTACATGAATAAAGCGCGTTCCTTGCGCGCGGGGTGGCGTGCGACATAAGTCGAAGGGGTAGTCTCTCGCCGCGCTTGGCCGGGTGGGATCGCGCAGGGGCGCTCGCTCGACCTTGCCGGGCGTGTGGGTGTTGAGAGACCGTTGTTCCACAACTTGGAGGAGACAGATGAAGCACGCGATTGCTGCCTTGGTTGTCGGAGTCGGCGCGGTGGCCGGTGCGGCTGACGCCGGCGTGATCTTCGGCGTGGCGACGTACAGCACGTTTGGGACGATGAGCCTGTACCGGATCGACGCGTCGACCGGCGCGGCGAGCCTCGTCGGTTCGACGGGCCTGCGCCAGATCAACGGGATCACGTTCGACGGCTCGACGCTCTGGGCGCACACGACGGCGGGTGACCTCTACAAGCTGGACGTGAACAGCGGGGCCGCGACGCTGTTCGGCGTGCAGAACCTGACGCTGCCCGAGGGCGACATCGCGTTCGCGGGCGGGAGCTCGGCGTTCGTGGTGAACGGCGGCGAGCTGGGCCGGGTGGCGATCACTTCCGGCGCGTACACCGCGGTCGGTCCCCTGGGGGCGCTGGCGGATGACGTGTCGGGGCTGGCGTTCGACGGCTCGGGGCGCCTGCTGGGCTACTCGAAGAACGGCGCGGGCGAGGACTCGCTGGTGTCGATCGACGTGGCTTCCGGCGCGGCGTCGACGGTGGGGCTGACGGGCGTCGGCAGCGCCGCGGCGGTGGGCGGCCTGGCGTTCGACCCGGACAGCGCTTCGCTGTTCCTGACCGACGGCGGCACGCTCTACGGCGTGAACGCTCTCACCGGGGCGGCGACCTTCATCGGTGCGCACGGCGTGCCGGGCTTCAGCGGCATCGCGGTGGTACCCGGGCCCGGGGCCGCGGCGCTGGGCGTCGCCGGCCTGCTGGCGGTCGCGCGTCGTCGCCGGTCCTGAGCGGCGCGTCGTGAATGGATTGAAGTGATCGGGCAGTTTGCGTCGCGGCCCGGAGCCGCGCTCACCACACAGATTCACGCTCCACTTGCGGAGAACAGAGTGATGACCATGCTTGGCAAGACGATTCTGGCGATTTCCGGCGCGCTGGCAGTGGCCGCCGCCCCCGTGCTCGCGAAGCCCGCCGCTGCGAGCGGGCGTTCGGGCGTGACCCCCGCGGTCCAGAGCGACGGCTCGGTCGTGTTCTGGCTGCACATCCTGCACAACGCCGACGGCGAGTCGCAGCTGATCAACGCCGGCGCCGGCCAGCTGGCGAACTTCGGCGGCGTGGCCCGCTTCAAGACGGTGGTCGACGGGCTGCGGGCCCAGTCGGGCGTGTTCCCCGCCGACGCGGTCGAGAAGGGCTCGATCATGGTCAGCGCGGGCGACAACTTCCTTGCGGGTCCCGAGTTCAACGCGAGCCTGACGGACGGCGTTCCGTACTACGACTCGATCGCGATGGACCTGATCGGGTTCGACGCCGCGTGCATCGGGAACCACGAGTTCGACTTCGGCCCGGACGTGTTCTCGAGCTTCGTCCAGGGCTTCTCGTCGTCGGTGCCCTTCCTCTCGTCGAACCTGAACTTCACGAACGAGCCCGCGCTGCAGGCGCAGGTGAACGACGGGAAGATCGCGCGGTCGACGGTTGTGACGGTCGGCTCGCAGAAGATCGGCATCATCGGCGCGACGACGACCGACCTGCCCTTCATCTCGACTCCCCGCAACGTGATCGTGGGCGCGGTGCTGCCGGCGGTTCAGGCGGAAGTGGCGGCGCTGCAGGCGATGGTTCCCCCGGTGGACAAGATCGTGCTGATCAGCCACCTGCAGGGGCTGACCTCCGAGGCCGCGCTGGTCCCGCTGCTCTCGGGCGTGGACGTGGTGGTTGGCGGCGGCGGCGGCGAGCTGCTGGCCGATGCGGGCGACCTCCTGGTGCCGGGCGACTCGGCGACGGGCGCGATCGCCGGTCTGACCGGGACGGGCTACCCGCGGACGGCTCTCGACGCCGACGGCAAGACGGTGTTCGTCGTGGCGACGCGCGGCGACTACCGCTACGTCGGGCGGCTGATCGTCGGGTTCGACGCGGCGGGCAACGTTGTGAGCGTGCTGCCCGAGTCGGGCCCGGTGCGCGTCTCGGCGGTGGCGCCCGACGCGGTGCTCCCGGACGCGACGCTGCAGAGCCTGGTGGTCGACCCCGTGGCGGCGGCGGTGGCGGGGCTGGCCAGCACGGTGATCGGGACGAGCGATGTCGGGCTCGACGGCCGGACGACCGAAATCCGCTCCGTCGAGACCAACCTGGGCAGCCTGGCGACCGATGCGCTGCTCTATAGCGCGCAGCGCCTGGCCCCGGCGTTCAACGCGCCCGTGGCCGACGTCGCTGTCCAGAACGGCGGCGGCATCCGCAACAACAGCATCATCCCCGCGGGCAACTTCACGGAGCTCAACACCTTCGAGGTGCTGCCCTTTGCCAACTTCCTGTCGGTGGTCCCGAACGTTCCCGCGGCCCAGTTCAAGGAGATCCTCGAGAACGCGGTGAGCCGCGTCGGGGCCTCGGGCAACGGGCGCTTCGCGCAGATCTCGGGCTTCCGCTTCACGTGGAACGCGGCGGGCGTCGCGCAGGTCGTCGACAACTCGGGCGTGGTGCTCACCCCGGGGACGCGCGTGCGTGAGGTCATCCTGAACGACGGCCGGGTCCTCGTGCGCAACGGGGCGGTCGTCCCCGGGGCGCCGAGCGTCAACGTCGCGACGATCGACTTCCTCGCGCGCGGCGGCGACCAGTACCCCTTCCGCGGGCGTCCGTTCATCAACCTGGGCCTCAGCTATCAGCAGGCGCTGGATGAGTACATTGTGCAGCTTCTGGCGGGCTCGATCCGCTCGGTCGACTACCCCGTGGGCGGGCAGGGCCGGATCATCCGCCAGACGACGCCGCTGAGCTTCGGCCCGGTCGTCAGCAACTTCGGCAAGTCCTACGACTACGACGCGCCCAACGCCGACATCGTGGGCACGGGCGACGTGAACTACGACGGCACGGTCGACATGCGCGACCTCATCGAAGTGATCAACTCCCGCCGCTGAGCCTCGTCGGCGCGGAAGCCAGAGCGCACATCCGACGCGGGACGGCCGGCCAGCCGTTCCGCGTTTTTCTTTGGTGGGGAATGGGACGGCGCGCGGGAGGCGGGGCGGGGCATCGACGCCGGGCGCCGGGGTCAACTCTGAGCGCGCAGCATCTTGAGCACGGCGGCGCAGTACTCGTACTGGCTGGCGTCGTTGTAGAGCTGGGCCGAGACGCGAATCCAGCGTGTGGGCTGCTCGGGCCAGGTGATCAGGGGCGCCTGCACGCCCAGTTCCTCCATGCGGCGCTTCATGGGGTCCTCGTTCCCGGGCTGGTAGTGCGCGGGCCAGATGGGGACGGTCGCGAGCGACCCGATCATCGACTCGGGGGCGGGCGGTTCGACTTCCAGCGCGCGGCAGAGGGTCCGGCGGGCGGCGAGCGTTTTCTGGCGGTTGTCGCGCATGATGGCGGGCCAGCCGCCGCCGCCGGGCGCGAGCGACTCCATGGTGGCGATGGCTTCGGGGATGCTCAGCCAGGCGGAGAAGTCCGAGGTGCCGGTCCAGTCGAACATCTCGCGGAAGCGGGCGCGGTCTGGGCGGCGGCTGTTGAGGCCGTGCGAGATGGAGGCGGGGAAGGTCAGAGCGCGGGCGGCGGGGTCGCGGACCCAGAGGAAGCCGGCGCCTTTGGGCGCGCACAGCCACTTGTGGCAGTTGCCGACGTAGTACGACGCGCCGAGGGCGCGCAGGTCCAGCGGGATCATGCCCGGTGCGTGGGCGCCGTCGACCAGGACGGGGATGCCCCGTTCTTCGAGCTCGCGGACGAGCGGCGCGAGGTCGAAGACGAGAGCCGTCGGGCTCGTGACGTGGCTGATCATCACGAGCCTCGTCCGCGGCGTGACGGCGGCGAGCACGGCGTCGGTGGCCTGTTCGGGGCTGGTGATGGGGAAAGGGATGCGGGCGGTGATGACGTTCGCGGGGCCGCCGCGGGCCCTCGCTGCGACGAAGCGGAGGGCGTTGTTGCAGGCGTTGTACTCGTGGTCGTTGGTGAGGAGCTGGTCGCCCGCGTCGAGTTCGAGCGAGCGGACCACGCCGTTGACCGCCTCGGTGGCGTTGCGGACGAAGACGAGGCCCTCGTCATCGGCGCCGAGGAAGCGGGCGAGTGCGGCGCGGGCCTGATCGAGGAGCGGCTCGAGCTCGCGGACCATGAATCGGACGGGCTCGCGCTCCATGCGGTCCTGCAGGTGGCGCTGGAACTCCAGGACGCGCTGCGGGCAGGCGCCGAAGGAGCCGTGGTTGAGGAACGCGGTCTGCGGGTCGAGGAGCCAGGCGCGGGCGAGCGGTGAGAAGCAGTGTGTGGGGAGCTGGTCGCCCATCGCGTGCGCCCGTGGCGTCAGCCGCGCACGTCTACGATCCGGCCGGCGTTGACGGCGGTTGCGGCGGCGTTGCGGTCGGCGGGGTGGCGGTAGAGCTGCAGCGTCGGGGCCGCGTGCGAAGGCTCGGGGGTCGAGAAGTCGATGCGTCCCGGCACGACCCCGGCGACGAGGCGCTGCACGTTCGACGGTGTGCGGCCGGTTGCGGCGGGGGCCTGAGCGGGCGCGGGCGACGCAGCGCTCGGGGGGCGGGCCGAGGATGGGGCCGCGACGCCGTAAGCGCGGGCGATGTGGAACGGGTTCGTCGGTCCACCCACGTGCATAGCGGGTCAGTATAGCCCGCCGGCTGGGCGCCGGGCCGACGGGCCGCTGGCGTGCTGCGCGCGGCGGCTCTCCCCTTTTCCGTCTCCCCGTGCCGGCCCCCGGACCCGCCCGGCACACTTACGATCCATCACCGATGACGGCAGCGGAACCCGATGTCTTCGGCGCGGCGGGCGGGCTGGCGCGCGTTCTGGGCGGGAGCTTCGAGCCCCGGGCCGAGCAGGCGCGCATGGCCGCGGCGATCGAACGCGCCATGGAGCGGCGGGGCACGCTGCTCGTCGAGGCGGGCACGGGCGTGGGCAAGAGCTTCGCGTACCTGATGCCCGCGATCCGTCGGATCATCGCGGCCCGCGAGCGCGGCGAGCCCGAGCGGGTCGTGATCGCGACAAACACGATCGCGCTGCAGGAACAGATCCTGGGCAAGGACGTGCCCGTGCTGGCGCGCGTCTTCGGCGAGGGCGCGTTCCGGGCCGAGCTGGTCAAGGGGCGTGCGAACTATCTCTCCGTGCGGCGTCTGGCGCTGGCGTCGGAGCGTCAGGACCGGCTGTTCCTCGACGAGCCCGCGCGGCGCTCGCTGCACGTGATCGAGGACTGGGCGTACTCGACCGCGGACGGAACGCTGTCGACGCTGCCGCCCCTGGAGCGGGCGGGGATCTGGGACCGCGTGCAGTCCGACTCGGCCAACTGCATGGGCAAGAAGTGCCCGACGTACGAGAAGTGCTTCTATCAGACGGCGCGGCGGCGCATGGAGGCGGCGGACCTGCTCGTGTGCAACCACGCGCTGTTCTTCTCCGACCTTGCGCTCCGCGCGGGGGGCGTGGGCTTTCTCCCGATGTATCACCACGTCGTGCTCGATGAGGCGCACGGCGTGGAGGACGCGGCGAGCGATCACTTCGGGCGCTCGCTGGCGGAGGGGCGCGTCCGGCATCTTCTGGGCGCGCTGTGGCAGCCCAAGCGGGGGCGGGGATACCTGGCGACGGTGCGCGTCGGGCCCGACGGGCAGGGGACGGTGGAGCGGGCGGTTCGGCTGGCGGAAGCCGCGTCCGACGCCGCCGACGCGTTCTTCGAGTCGCTGATCCGGCGGGTCGGGGGTGTGCTGGGCGCCGTGCGCATCCCGGCGGGCGAGCCGGCCTCGGAGAACCTGCTGACGCCCGTCTTCACGGACCTGGCGCTGGCGCTCAAGATGCTGCGCGAGTCGCTGCTTGTTGAGGAAGACCGGTACGAGCTGAACGCGTACGCGCTGCGGGCCCAGTCGATCGCCGATGACGCGCAGACCCTGCTGGAGCAGTCGCTGCCGGGGTGTGCGTACTGGGTGGAGTCGTCGGCGAACGACTCCTTCGGCGTGCGGGCGTCGATCGCGTGCTCGCCCATCGAGGTGGGCCCGCTGCTGCGCGAGCATCTGTTCGGGGGCCGATTCAGCGTCACGCTGACCTCCGCCACGCTCACGACCGGCGCGGCTCGCGACGACGAGAGCGGCGGAGGGGCCGGCGGCGCGGCGAGCGGCGGGGGCGCGGCGGGCGGGCCGGGGCCGTTCGCGCACGCTGTCGCGCGGCTCGGGTGCGATGATGCGGAGACGCTGCTGCTGGGAAGCCCGTTCGACCATGCGCGACAGGCCGAGCTGCACGTCGACGAGACGATGCCCGACCCGCGCTCGGCGGGGTACGCGGCGGAGCTGGCGCGGCGCGTCGAGGCGCACATCGAGGCGACCGACGGCGGGGCGTTCGTCCTCTTCACGAGCTTCAAGCTGATGAACGAGCTGGCGGCCCTGCTGCGCCCCGCGCTGGAGGCGCGCGGCATGCCGGTCTGGGTGCACGGGCGCGACGGGTCGCGCTCGCACATCCTCGAGCGCTTCAGGCAGGACGAGCGGAGCGTGCTGCTGGGGACGTCGAGCTTCTGGCAGGGGGTGGACGTGCCGGGACGGGCGCTGCGCAACGTGATCATCACCCGTCTGCCCTTCGACCCGCCCGATCGGCCCCTCACGCAGGCGCGGCTGGAAGCGATCGAGGCGCGGGGCGGCAACCCGTTCATGGAAGACTCGCTGCCGCGCGCGGTGATCCGTTTCAAGCAGGGCTTCGGCCGGCTGGTGCGCTCGGCGAGCGATTCGGGGCGCGTGGTCGTGCTGGATCCGCGGCTGGTGACGGCGCGGTACGGGCGGGCGTTTCTGGCCGCGCTCCCCGAAGGCGTGCGTGTGATCCGGAGCGGGCGGACGTTTGACGAGGGCTTCTAGCGGGGACGGATTACATTCCCGCGCCCAGGAGCCAGAACAGCAGCGTCCAGATGGCGACAAGCAACCCCGGACGAGACGTCGCGCCCAGGAGAATCTGGGCGATCGAGGCGATCACGGGGATTTCTTCGCAGGCCATCGACATGACCGGTCCCTCACGAGGCCCGATGCTGCATGAGGATACCTTCAGACGGCGGTGCGCGGGCATCGAAGCCGGGCTTTTCCGGTGAGGATTCGGTGAAAGCGACGTGCCGCGCGCCCGCGGCGCCGACGGCCCGGACGGGCGGTCCCGCGCTGGGCTCCTCCCGGACGCCCGGCCCTTAGAGTGGGGCGATGCTCTACGACATCACGCCTCCGATCGATGAAGCGCTGGCGGTGTGGCCCGGGGATGAGCCGCCGCGCCGCGAGATCAAGTGCCACCTGAAGGACGGCGCGGTGGTGACGCTCTCGGCGCTGCACACGACGGTGCACACCGGCGCGCACGCCGACGGCCCGAACCACTACGGGCTTGATGCGCCGTCGATCGACCAGATGCCGCTCGAGCGGTACATCGGGCCCTGCCAGGTCGTGACCGCCGCTGTCGAGCGCGGCCGGCGCGTCAGGCCGTCGGACCTGGCGCGCGTCGTCACCGAGAAGCGCGTCCTCATCCGCACGAACACGTACCCCGACCGCACGAACTTCAACCGCGACTTCGCGGGGCTCGAGCCCGAGCTCGTCGACTCGTTCGCGGCCCGGGGCGTCTTCCTCGTCGGGGTCGACACTCCCAGCGTCGACCTCTGCGACAGCAAGGACCTGGCGGCCCACAAGGCGTTCCTGAGGCACAACATCGCGATCCTCGAGGGGCTGGCGCTCAGGGGCGTGCCCGACGGCGTGTTCGAGCTGATCGCGCTGCCGCTGCCGCTCGTCGGCTTCGACGCGAGCCCGGTGCGGGCGGTGCTCCGGACGCCCTGATGTCCGGCGCCTGCGCGCGACGCGCGCGGATTCATCCGCCGGTCGAGCGTTCCACTTCGTCGAGGGTGGTGAGCCCCTTGGCCGCGAGGAGCCAGCCCGACTGCTGGAGCGTTGTGAAGACGCCCTGCTCGATGATCTTCTTCATGGTGGCGATGGAGGGGTTGTTGAGGACGCAGTCGCGCAGCTCGTCGTTGAAGTCGAGCATCTCGAAGACGGCGCGGCGGCCGTTGAACCCCGTGCGCAGGCACTTGGCGCAGCCCGTGGCGGCGTAGACCTCGGACTTTCCCTCAAGGAAGCGGCCGATGCGCGTCGCCTGTCCCGGGCTGACCTTGACGGGCCTCTTGCAGAAGTCGCACAGCAGGCGGAGCAGCCGCTGCGCGATGATGATGTCCATGGAGTTGGCGACGAGGTAGGGCTCGATGCCCAGGTCCAGCAGGCGGAAGACGGCGCCGATCGAGTCCTTGGCGTGCACGGTTGAGAAGACGACGTGGCCGGTCATCGCCGCCTGGGCGGCGGTGCGCGCGGTCTCTCCGTCGCGGATCTCGCCCACGAGGATGACGTCGGGGTCCTGGCGGAGCACGGACCGCAGCAGGTCGCCGAAGGTGTTGTTGACGCCGACGGGGATCTGCGTGACGTGATCGATCGTGTACTCGACGGGGTCCTCGATGGTGATGACGTTGCGGCGCTGGCGGTCGATCTCGCGGAGCGCGTTGTAGAGCGTGGTGGTCTTGCCCGAACCCGTGGGCCCGCAGGCGAGGATCATGCCGGCGTCCTGCTGGCACGACTTGCGCACGCGCTCGAGCATGTAGAGCGGGAGGTGGACGTCGGCGAGCGACTGCGGGGCGGTGCGCGCGTCGAGGATGCGGAGCACGAGCTTCTGGCCGTGCACCGTGGGGGTGAAGGAGGCGCGGTAGTCGACGCGGCGGTCGGGGAACCTGACGCCGAAGTGCCCGTCGAGGGTGGCGTCGCGGGCCGCCTGCTGCATCTGGCAGGCGTTGCGGACGAGGCCCAGGGCCAGCTCGCCCACCTGCCGGGGCAGGTCGAGGATGTGGACCATCTGCCCGTCGACGCGCATGCGCACCCCGTGGACGTCGGGCCGGGGCTCGAAGTGGATGTCGGTGGCGCGGGCCTTGCTGGCGGCGAGGATGAGCAGCCGGATCGATGTCGCGCCCTGGCCCTCGCTGGTGAGTGCGTCGCTGCGGTTGTTCGAGGCGTCGATCAGCGAGATGGCGTCCAGCCCGGCGCTCTTGGGCGGGAGGGCGTCGATGATGCTGCGGAGCTCGGCGGCCCACGCCGAGGCGTCCTTGGCCGCGGGGTCGTCGATGGTCTGGTCGCGGCTGCGCGCGGGCTTGGGCTTGGGCGCCTCTTCGAGCGTGACGGTGAAGGTGTGCTTGCCGATGCTGATGACGTCGCCGGGCTTGAGCGCGGTTGTCGAGATAGGCACGCCGTTGACGCGCGTGCCGTTGCGCGAGCCGAGGTCCTTCAGCACGTGCGTGCCCTCGGCCCCGGGCTCGATCACGCAGTGAAAGCGGCTGGCGACGTCGTCCTCCAGCAGCGCGACGTCGTTGTCCGAGTGCCGTCCGAAGGCAACCGGCTCAGCCCCGAGCTCGACAGGGGGGATGCGTCGATCGTTGCAGACCAGCGTGACCGTCGGCATAAGAAGTCTGGCGTCCGGGGCCCATCGACGGGCATACGGCCCGGAACCCCGCTGGGAGGCTACTCGCGCCCCGCAGGTGGGGCAAGCGATGCGGACGCGCCCGAGGCGGGGCGAGCCCCCGCCGGCCGCGGACCTGTCAGCCCGCCCGGACCGACCAGCTCTTGCCCTCGCGATGCACGCGGCGATAGAGGGTGTCGCGCTCCAGCGGCTCGAAGCCCGCCTCGCGGATCACGCGCTGCAGGTCCGCGACGGTTGTTTCCTGGTGCGTCGAGGCCCCGCCGACCTTGGTGATGTCGTACCAGACGACGGTGCCGTCGATGTCGTCCGCGCCCGACTGGAGCATGAGCTGGGCCATGTGCAGCGTCTGCATGATCCAGAACGCCTTGACGTGCGGGAAGTTGTCGAGCATGAGCCGCGCGACGGCGATGGTGCGCAGGTTCTCGAGCCCGGCGGGCCCGGGGAGGCGCTCCAGCTCGCTGCCGTCGGGGAAGAAGGGCAGGGGGATGATGGTCTGGAAGTAGCCGCCGGCCCCGTTCATCTCTGGTGTGGGCAGTCGGACGCCGCGCCGCGTCAGGGTGATGGCGCCGGTCTCGTCGGGCTGGTAGCCGAGGCGCCCCAGCGCCTGGTCCTGCGCGCGGCGGAGCATGTCCATGTGGACGAGGCGGTCCGTGCGGTCCTCGATGTGCCCGTAGAGGATCGTGGCGTTGGTGTTCAGCCCCAGCTCGTGGGCCACGCGGTGGACGTCCAGCCAGACGTCCGAGCGGATCTTGCCTTTGAAGGCCTCGTCGTGCACGCGGTCGTCGAAGACCTCCGCCCCGCCGCCCGGCAGCGACCCGAGGCCGGCGCGCTTCAGCTCGCTGAGGACGTGACGGATCCCGGCCGTGCGGTCCGATTGCTTGAAGACCCGCGCGATCTTCGCCAGGTGCACGATCTCCACGGCGGTGAACGCCTTGAGGTGCACCGCCGGCGCCTCCTCGCGCATCGCCGACAGCAGATCCGTGTAGTACGAGAAGGGCAGCGTCGGGTGGAGCCCGCCCACGATGTGGATCTCAGTCGCGCCCGACTCGACGGCGAGCCGCGCCTGCTCGCGTGCGTAGGCGAGGTCGCGCGTGTACGCGCCGTCCTGGCCGTCCTTGCGATAGAACTCGCAGAACTTGCACGAGAGCGCGCACACGTTCGAGTAGTTGAAGTGGCGGTTGATGTTGTAGTACGCCGCCGAGCCGTGCAGTCTTCTGCGGACCATGTCAGCCAGCTCGCACAGCGTCCAGATGTCGAACGTCGCGTAGAGCGCGGCCCCGTCTTCCAGCGAGAGGCGCTGCCCGCGGATCAGCTTGTCGCGGACGGCTTCCACGCGCGGGTCGGGCCCGGAGAGCGGGCCCGCGGGGCGGGAGGCCGGAGGAGCGTGCTGCGGATCGGGGGCGAGGGTCGTCGTCATGGGTTTTCACTCAAGAGTGAAAGTTGAGACTTCATCATAGTCTGCACGGTCGCCGGGCCGGGGCCGCGGCTCCGGGGAGCTGCGCACGGTTAAAAACAGCGTGCGGCGATCTCCCACAGTGCAGAAGGGGTTTTCGACGGCCGATAGTCGCTGCGATGAGCGACGCCGCGCCCCGATCCGACCCGCTCGATGAGTTGTTCAGCGGTGCGCCGCGCCCCGCCGGGCCGCCCGATGAGACGACGCAGGCGACGAGCGACGCCGCCGCCGGCCCGACGGAGGCTGTGGGCCGCGTCTCGGGCGCGTTCGATGCGCTGCGCCGCGAGCTGGAGTCGCTGGGGAGCCTGACGAACGAGTACGAGTCGCGCAGCGTCGAGCTCGACCGCCGCGAACGCCAGATGCAGCAGCACGCCTCGCAGCTCTCCGAGCGTGAGCACGAGCTGTGCGAGCGCTTCCGCGAGCTTTCCGAAGCGCAGCGCACGCTGCAGAGCGAGGCCTCGAGCTGGAAGCAGCGCGAAGAGGAGCTGGGGGATCGCGAGCGCGCGGTCGCCGCCGCGGCCGAGCGCCTGGGCGAGCTTCATGCGTGGTGCACCCTTCGGCGGTCGCGGCTGGTGCGGGAGCGCGGGCTGCTGGCCGATCATGCGCTAAAGCTTCGAGACGCGGCGGCGGCTCTCGCCGCACGCGCCGCGGAACGACCCGCGCCGGGAAGAATCGCCGCCGGTCCCGCCGCGGCTCTTGCCGACTCCGCCGTCGGCGCCAGCGCGCCCGTGCCGGAGCGTTCGGCGGTCGCGGCGCCTTCGGCGCCTTCGCGCACGCGTCGCGGCCCGCGCATGATCGCGATCGCCGCCGCGTTCATGTTCAGCGCGGGGGGCGTCGGGGCCATCGGGGCCGCGTCGTGGTGGATCGCGGGGGTGCTGCAGCCGCCGACGTATCTGGCGCACTGCACGCTGGCGATGGAGCGGCAGCCGGGGACCGCGGCGCACACGGACGAGGCGGTCGAATCCTGGCGGGCGTTCCATGTCGGGCTGGCCGAGGACCCCATGCTGATGGAGCAGGTGGCCCAGCGGCTCAAACGCCGCGGCTACGAGACGCTGGCGACGCCCGCGGACGTCCGCGCGCGAACGGAGCAGGATCTGACGGTGGAAGAGGCGAGCCCGGGCGAGCTGCGGCTGACCTTCAAGGGTCAGGGCGCGGCCCAGACGCGTCACGTGCTCGAGACCTTCGCCTCCGCGCTGGCGGCGAGCGCCAACGATGCGCGGTCGCGGCGCCTCGATCGCGCCACGACGGTCGTCACCGCGCCGGCGCGCGTCGAGGACACGCCGGTGCGCGACACGAGGCTGGGACTCTTCGCGGGCATCTCGGCGGGGATGGTCGGGGTCTGCGCGGCGCTCGCCGCGGCGGGGGTCACGCTGGTCGGTCGGATGGGCGCCGCCTCCGGAAACAAAGCCGCCGTCCCTGAGGACGGCGGGGAAGAGCGCTGGAAGATCTGAGACGCCGGTTCGCCGGTCAGACGCCGCGGGCCGCGAGGAAGGTCTCGTGCCGGCTGCCGTCCTGAGCGGGCGACTGGATCTGCATCTGGCGGATGCTCTCGACGGGCACGTCCTTGAGCGGGATGAAGAAGCTGCCGGCGGAGGCCTGGAACTCCTTGATGGTGGTCTGCTTGCCCTGCGCATCCTCGAGGACGAGCTTGTAGGTGCCGCCCTCGATGGGCAGCGCGTTGCAGACGAGGTAGGCCGAGCGGTTCTCGGAGTCGACGAGCAGGGCGGCGGCGGCCTTGCCGCTGTAGTCGGCGGCGGCGGGAGTGAAGGCGACATGGCGGACGGTCGAGCGGGCGAGGAAGGGTGCGAAGCCCGGGCCCGCGGAAGCGCGGATCTCGTCGTTGACGGCGTTGGAGAGGGCCTGATCCTGGATGCTGCGGTTGAGCTGGCTCACGTGCAGCGCGAAGCCGGCGAGGACGAGCGAGGCGGTGGCGAAGCCGATGCACGCGGCGCGCCAGATCGCGGCCGAGGAGACCAGCCGGGAGCCGGTGCCGATGCGGGCGATGGGCTCGGTGTGCACGGCCGCGATGGCGTCGCGGACGGCGGCGAGCACCTTGCCCCGCAGGCCCGCCGGGGCGTCGGCCTCGGGCAGGAGCGAGTCGTCGGCGAAGCGGAGCTGCTCGGCGCGGATCTGCGCCTGGATGTGGGGCGGCGCGGCCCGGAAGGCTTCCTCGAAGGCGGCACGCTCCTGATCATCCAGAAGGCCCATCACATCGAGGGACGCCAGCTCGAAGAGTTCGCGAGAGGTCATGCCGTCAACTCCTCCCCGGAGGTCTTTTCACGGAGCCGGACGAGGGCCCGGCTCAAGGCGGACTTGATCGTCCCGAGCGGTACGTCGAGCTCGGCGCCGATCTGCTTGAGAGTCTGACCGTTCAGATACGCACGTTTCACCACGGTCTTCTGCAATTCCGGAAGCTTGTCGATCTTCTTCATAACGGCGATGAACCGCTCGTCATGCTCCATGCGGGCCGAATCCTTATCGCCCAGGACCGCCGCGGGAGACCATCCTTCTTCGAGAGTGCCCGTCTTGACCCGGGCCTTTATCCTTCTGAGACGGTCGACCATGTGCCTTCTGGCAATCAACATCACCCAGGTCACCAGCGCAGCGCGCTTCGGATCGAACCGCCCGGACGTCCGCCAGAGCCTGACAAACACCTCCTGCACGACGTCTTCGGCATCCGACCGTGTCGGCATGGACTGATACGCCATGCGGTACACGAGCGAGCCGAAGCGGTCGTACAGCTCAGCGATCGCGGCCTCGTCGTCCGCGGCGACGCGCGTCATGAGGTCCAGATCTTCGTCCGCTGAGCTGTGGGACACGGGAACCTCCCGTCAACACCCTCGGGACTCCACACCCTCATTCTATGAAGGTGATACGCAGGTGAAAGAGCCAGGATGCTGCAAGACCGGCAACACCCAAGAATAGCCCGGAAATGTTCGGAGTCCAGTAGGGTCGTCCGAAAACATGCTCCCTACTCAAAACGAGACATCCGGAGCCGGCCAATGACCGAAAACAGGACGGGTTCGGAAAAATACCCACTCATCCGATAGCACAAATGGCCGACGTCTTTTATAGTTCTCCCGGATGTCCGGTTCTCGGGGCAAGCCCGAGGCTTGACCCCGGAGTGGAGGACGAAGTGCAGATGGGCGTGATCTCGCGCCATCTCATGGTCGCTGGCGCTGGCCCGCGTACGCGAGCCCGGAGCGGCTTCTCCCTCATCGATCTCCTGATCTCGATCGCGGTGATGGTTGTGCTGCTGTCGATCCTGACGCCGGCGCTCATGAAGGCGCAGGAATCGGCGCGTCGCGTGCGGTGCGGCTCGAACGTTCGGCAGTTCGGCATCGCCATCCAGGCGTACACCAACGACTATCGCGACCAGCTGCCCCCGGCGCTGTTCGCCGAGCCGCCCCTCCCCCCCGCATCGAGCAGCCAGCCTAATGCGGGGAACGGCGCTGCGCAGAATCGACCCGCGGCGTCCGGCAACGAGCCGCAGGAACACGACGACACTGAATCCGCGACGGACGGAACGGACACCATCTTCCTCCGATACGCGCCGCTCGAACCGGGGGATTCATCGCCCTTGTGGGATGGGCTGGGAATTCTCTTCGGCGACGGCTATCTGAACCATCCGGGCGTGTTCTACTGCCCGAGCCACCACGGCGACCACGAGTACGAGATGTACGTGCCCGAGTGGACGGGCGGTCGGGGCCTCATCGCCTCCAACTATCAGTACCGGGTGCCCGCCAAGTCTCGGTACCTGAGCGAGCTGCATCCCGAGACGCCCCTCGCCGCCGACGGCATGCGCACGCGTTCGGACTACAACCACATCTCGGGGAACAACATGCTCCGGGCGGACCTGGTCGTCACCTGGTTCGCCGATGTGACGGGCGAGCTGTATCAGAGCCTGCCCGAAGCGCCGCCCAGCTATGGAGCGGGCGGCTCGCCCTCGCGGCGCGGCTGGGACATTCTCAATCCCGGGCTCGACTAACCTTCACGCGTGCGGCGTGAACTGTTCCTCCAGCGTGCTGTTCGAGCGCGGCGCACGGGCCGCGGTCTGATCGCTGTCGAAGCGCTCGCGGGGTTTCTCGCGCTTGCGGTCGGCGCGTCGCTGGACGTGACGCGGCGCTTCTGGCCCGCGGGCGCGGACGTCGAGCTCGCGGCGCGGTTCTGGCCCGGGCTCCCGGGCGAGCGCACGATCGCGCTGCTCGACGCGGCTGACGGCGAGACGATCGCGGAGATGGACGTGCCGGCCGGTCCGTTCGCGGATGTTCCGGTGCGCCTGTCGCGGGTGACGGAGGGCGGGGCGACGCTGTGGGAGATGGCGGGGGAGCGCTGGCCGCGGGCGCTGGTGCTGCAGGCGCGTGCGGGCGGTAGGCCGGTCGGTACGCCGCTGATTCTGGAAGTGCTGCGCGAGCCGCCGCGCCTGTCGGACGCGTGGAGCGCCCGGCTGTGGCGGGCGGTGGAGAGCGGGGATCAGGCCGCGGCGCGTTCGCTGCTGGAACTGCCGGCGGGCGCGCGGCGGGAGCTTCGCGAAGCGGTGGACGACGCCCCGCCGCCCGCGGAGCTGGCGGGGCCCCTGGGAGTGCTGGTGCACCGCGATCACCGTCTGATCATGCGGACGACGGCGGGCGAGATGACGCTGGCGCTGCGGTGGGACGCGGCGCCGCGGACGTGCGCCCACGTGCTCTCGCTGGCGCAGCTGGGGGTCTACGAGGGCGTTACGTTCCACCGCATCCTCGCCGAGGACGCGCAGGGCAGGCCGTTCTTCGTGCAGACCGGGGATCCGACGGGCACGGGGCTCGGCGGGTGCGGCTGGCGGATCGACTTCGAGCGGAGCTCGCTGGAGCATGAGTTCGGGGTGGTGTCGCTGGCGCGCCTGCCTTCGGACGTCAACAGCGGCTCGTCGCAGCTCATCATGTGCCTCTCGCGCGAGGCGTGCGCCGGTCTCGACGGGGTGTACGCGTCCTTCGCCGTGGTGGAGCGCGGCGGTGGCGTGCTGCGCCGCGTCGCGCGCGGGACGGCTGGGGGCGACGAAGCCTCGGACCCGCCGACGGTGCGGAGCGTGAGCGTGGTGCCGGCGCCGCCGTACGTCAGTCCGCCGGTTGCTGACGTGCCCCTTCGGCTGGCGCCGCGCGGGCGCATCGCGCGGTGATCAGCGGGCGGCGTCGGCGCGGCCAAGGGCGCGCCACTTCGTGACCGCCTCCGGTTCGCGCGGGTACAGCGGCGCCAGGGCGTCGGCGCTCGCGGCGGGGAGATCCGCGGCGACTTCGAGCACGGCGACCGGATCGAAAGCGGGCTCGTAGGCCGGCAGGCCCGCGGGCATGAAGCCGCGCTGCCTCATCGTCTCGATCAGGGCGCCGTCGGCGATCAGCGCGGCGAGATCGAGCTCGGCGATCGCGCGCAACGCCACGAGACCGGCGGAGCGCGGCGGGGCGCTGGGGCCGTCGAACACCTCGACCCACGCGTCCTCGCGCTTCCACGCCAGGCACACCGCGACGGGGCGACGGGCCGCGAAGGCGTCGGCGGGCGCGCGGCGCGCCAGGGCCCGCGCGGTCGGCACCGCGATGCACGACGCGCCGGTCGCCAGCGCGATCATCTTGGCCGCTGCGACCGCCATGCGCAGGCCCGTGAAGCCGCCGGGACCGACGCTGACCGCGATCGCGCGGAGGTCGGCGGGCTTCGCGCCCGCCCGCCGGACGGCCCGGTCGATCCCGGGCAGGAGCTGCGCGTCATCCAGCCCCGGCAGGGATTCGCACGCCAGCGCCCTGACGGTTCCCTGACCGATCAGCCCGACAGCAACGCCCGCGCGGGCCGGCTGCCGGTCCGCCGCCGGGAGCGGGCCGGGCGGCGTGGGGGGCGCGGGGTGAGTGGGGGGCGCGGGCGGCGCGGTGGGATTGCTGGCCTCGATGGCGAGCGTGAGCATCTCTGCGGCGGGCACGGGCGAAGTTTAGGGGACTTCCTGTCCGGAGGGCTCGGGTCGGGCCCCGCCGAGATACGATGATCTCCTTTCAGCGATTCTCCGAAGCGTGGGCGACCAGATGGATCACGAGCTCGTACATCGTGGCATGGCATGGGTGCACAAGATCAGGCTCCGGCTGATCGTGTTCGTGATCGGCATCCCGCTGGCGGCTTTCGGCGCGATCAGCCTTGGCCCGGCGTGGATGGCGCTGCCCATCGTGGGCGTGGCCGTCGCCGCAATGACGATGACCGTCAGCAAGCTCACGCAGCGTCTCGGTGAGGGCGTGTGCCTGACGTGCGGCCAGTCGATCCGGGACATCCCGCCCCTCGAGCACGGGGTGGTCTGCCCCTCATGCGGGTCGCTGAACCAGCATCGCCCCGGCATGGTGGCTTCGGCCGAGCCGATGCGCGGCGGGGACGGCGGATCAGCCCGGGCTTGACGCGACGGCGCGCTCATTGCGCGGCTGGGCGGGGCGGATCCGCATGGGCTGCACACGCCAGTACGTCAGCGAGCGCCACGCCCACTCGGCAGGGCCGAAGCGGAAGTGCTCGAGCCACAGCCGGCTCGTCCCGAGCTGGAACGCCCAGATGACCAGCACGACGTACCACCACCCGACGCGGTCGAGCGCGCCGAAGAGCCCCAGCCCATAGCCGTAGAAGAGCGTCGTGCACAGCACCGACTGCATCAGGTAGTTCGTGAGCGCCATGCGTCCGACGCCCGCCAGGCCGCGACGCAGCGCGGGCAGGGCGCCCGACCGGCACACGAGCGCGATCAGCGACGCGTACGCCAGCATCATCAAGAGGCTGCCCACGGCGTTGGTCAGCAGCCCCTCGGTGAACATGTGAACGATGTCGAAGTTCGCCTCCTGGTTGCGGGCGGCGCCCCAGACGATCAGCGGCGTGCCGATCGAGAGGCCCAGCGCCGCGACCAGCGCGTACACGCGCGACGGGAGCGCCCCGCGGAGGAAGCCGCTCTTCATGAGCGCCATGCCGATCAGCATAAGTCCGCCCGCTCGCCACAGGCTGAAGAATGCGAAGCCCTCGAGCTGCGCCGACAGGCTCTCCCCGGCCCGGCGGTTGAAGAGGTCCCATCCGCCCTGCAGATAGTCGGCGCGCTCCGCGGCGAGCGCGGCGGCGCCGGGCATGAAGTCCGCCGAGATCTCCGCCCACTGCTCGGCGGCGTCGCGCTGCCACCGCGCGGGTGTTTCGCCCTGCAGCGTCATGTGCGAGACTTCGTCGGCCATGCCGCGCAGGAAGTCGAAGCCCAGCCCCAGCCCGAACTGCACGAGCATCCCGGTCAGCAGAAGCGCGGCCCCCAGCGCGACGAGCGGCAGAGGCTTCAGCCTGCGCAGGGGGTACAGCGCCAGCCCGCACAGCGCGTAGGTGACGAGGATGTCGCCGTACCACAGGAGGTACGCGTGCGCCAGACCGATGACCAGCAGCCAGCCGATCCGGCGGTAGTAGACGGCGGCGAGCGAGCGGCCCGCGGCGGCGGAGCGCTCGTTCATCACGATCAGCCCCGCGCCGAAGAGCATCGAGAAGATGCTCATCATCTTCAGCTCGAAGAACACGTGTCCGAACAGCCACAGCGCGTAGTTGACGCCCGTGAAGCCCCCCGAGAGCGCCGGGTTGAAGAACGCGGCGCTCGTGTCGGCGAAGAAGGGCAGGTTCATGGGCAGGATGCCCAGGAGCGCAAAGCCCCGCAGCACGTCCACCGTCTCGAGTCGATCGGCCTGCCCGATCGGCCCCGCCGACGGCGCGGAGCGCTCGGCGCTCACGCGTCCACCAGCCAGCGCGCGATGTCGTCGCTCGCTTCGAGGGTCGCGACGGCGCGGTCGGCCCCCGCCGACATCAGCGCGTCGATGGTGTAGGGGCCCGTGGCAACTCCCAGCGAGCGGCAGCCGTGCGCGCGGGCGCAAGCGATGTCGTGCGGCGTGTCTCCCACGATGGTGACCTTTCGAGCGTCGACCGTGCGGCCGCGGAGCACTCGGTACCGCTCCATGCCCACGGGCGGAAGGTGCTGACGCGCGGGGGGCGTGTGCGGCGAGTCCGAGCCCCAGACGTGGATTGGGAAGCGGTCGGGATCGATTCCGCTGGCGAGCAGCTTGATGCGCCCCGTCTCGGGAAAATTCCCAGTAAGGAGCCCGATGGTCACGTCGGCGCGGGTTTCGAGAAGGGAGATGAGCTTCGGCACTCCGGGGCAGGGCTTTGCCAGGTCCGACCCGGTGAGCAGGGCCCTCAAGTGGTGGCCGTACGCATCCCGAAACGCCTGCATGGAAGCAGGCGATACTTCGATCTGATGCGCGGTGAGGAGGTCCGCGATGATGAGCGGGTCGAGCCGGCCGGCGTACTCGACGCGCGACTCATCGAAACCGGCCCCGAACATATCGCGTCCGGCCCGTCCCATCGCGGCGATGCCCGCGCGGGCGGTGGTGATGAGCGTCGCGTCAACGTCGAAGAGGATCAGCATGTTGTGCTCGTTCAGCGGTGGATGTCGAAGCCGGTTTCACCCTGGATCGGAAGCTGGAATCTGCTGACAGTGCGGATGTTGCGCGCCATGGTCGCGCTGAGGTCCGCGATGCAGCGCTCGAGCGTGTCGGGATCTCCCTCAATCTCCATGGTGACCGATCCGTCGGGCTCGTTGCGGACCCAGCCCGCCAGCGCGTGGCGGGTCGCGGCACGCTCCGCGGTGGCGCGGAAGCCCACGCCCTGCACGCGACCCTGGAAGCTGAGCCGTAGCCGGATCATGCGCGGCGATGCTATCGAGCTTTGAATGATTCGAAGCGCTTCGCGCAAGGACGGCGTGTCGTCAGCTTGTCCACCGGTAGCTGCGCGGCGGAAAGGCAGCATTCAAGAGGGTTGATGCAAGAAAGTGCGGTTTTCTGTTCAGTCGCGTTTGACCCGGACGAACGGCGGGTTAGCGTTTGATGAGCAAAGCGCCATCTCCTCACACGCCCGCGTTTCTGGGGACCGAGCGTCCACCAACCGGGCACAGGAAACCACCCCTGAGTGAGATGCGCGACGGCATGCGGGTTCTCTCTCCCCCGTGCCGCAAATCGGTTGTTGTTGCGTGACCCGCGACTGTCTGTTTCGTGGGACGTGGGGACCTTCGTGGAGGCGGCCGTGTCGCGGGCGCCGGGCGGTGTTGTTTCGTCGGGCGTGCGGGTTGGACGGACCCGGTTCCGTCCCGGCCGGTCGGTGTGGCGGACAGGGGTGTGTCGCAGTGCGTTTGTCGGGTGAGCCTGATAACCGTCGCCGAGTGCTCGAAGCCACGGACATCGTCCGCGTGGTGGGCGATCACCTGATGCTCAAGGCCAAGGGCCGCGAGTTCGTGGGCCTGTGCCCCTTCCACGCCGACCACAATCCCTCCATGTACGTCGTCCCCGCCAAGCAGATCTTCCACTGCTTCGTCTGCGGCGCGGGCGGCAACGCCATCGACTTCGTCACGCGGTACCACGGCATGGGCTTCCGCGAGGCGCTGCAGTTTCTCGCCGAGCGCGCGGGCATCGAGCTCGAGCTCTATCGCCCGCCCCCGAGGCTCGTCGGTTCCGGTGAGGACCGCGAGCCCTGCTCGCGTGATGAACTCATCGAGGCCAACGCCCACGCGCTGCGCTTCTTCCGCGGCGTGCTCATCCACGCCGAGCACGGGCAGGCGGCCCGCGACGTCATCGAGAGCCGCGGCATCTCGCGCGAGATGGTCGAGAAGTTCGGGCTGGGCGCCGCCCCCGACCGGTGGGACGGCCTCGTCCAGTATGTCCGCAGCAAATCGCTGGATCTCAAGCCGTTCGTCGAGGCGGGCCTCGTCAAGAAGCGACCCGAGAGCGACGGCCACTACGACGCGCTCCGGCACCGCCTGATCTTCCCCATCTTCGACCAGATCGGCCGGGCCGTCGCCTTCGGCGGGCGCAAGATCCGCGAGGACGATGAGCCCAAGTATCTCAACAGCCCCGAAACGCCCGTCTTCGACAAGGGCGCTACGCTCTTCGGCCTCAAGCAGGCGTGGACCGGCATCCAGACGACGCGCAGCGCCATCGTCACCGAGGGGTACACCGACGTCATCGCCTGTCACCAGGCGGGGTTCACGAACGTCGTCGCCACGCTGGGCACGGCCCTGACTCCCAAGCACGCCGCACGTCTGGAGCGGAGCTGCCGCACGTTCATCTTCCTGTTCGACGGCGACGAGGCCGGCCAGCGGGCCGCGGACCGCGCCTTCGAGGTCGCCTTCCAGCTCTACGTCTCCGGCGCGGAGATCGACGTGCGCATCGCCGTCATGGAAGGCGGCAAGGACCCCGACGAGCTTCTCAAACGCCCCGGTGGGGACGCCCTGTTCCGCGGCGTGCTCGATGAGGCGGTCGACTTCATGGCCTTCCGCTTCAGTCGCCTGCGGGCCCGCCTGCTCGCCGACGGCTTCGCCCCGGGTTCGGGCGGCTGGGCCTCGGGCGTCGACGGCGAGCTGACCAGACTGGTCGAGCTGGGCGCGGGCAAGCTCTCGCTCGTGCGTAGGCATGCGCTCGTTCGCATGCTGTCAGGCGAGACGGGGATCCCCGACTCGGTTCTTCTCCAAACCTTGGCACAACGTTCGGAGGTCTTCGCTCGGCAGCGCGGGGTGTCGTCCGACGCCTCGACTCCAAGTTCGGAGTATGAGCGGGTTCGACGGGAAATCTCCTCAGGAAGACCGGTCGGTCCCGTCTCAGAGAAGGCTTTCTCGGGCCAGGCAGGGACATCCCCGGGCGGGACGGCGGCGCTGGAGCACGCGCTGGGTTGCCTGCTGCACGAGCCGAATCTGGCGGTTGAAGATCCTTCACGAACGCATGACGTGCTGGAAGCGTGCGCCTACGCTTCGCCCCCCTTGGCGGCGATCGCATCGGCGCTCGAGGGTCTGCGGGCCCGCGGCACGTCGGCGTCCTTGTCGGACGTGCTGATGGAGCTCGAAGACGCCGAGGCGCGGAGCGCCGCGACGCGGCTGGAATCCGAGACCGAGCGCCGCGTGGATGGTCGGCGTGATCGGGTGCTGGAGCACTGGCGGGCGTGCGTCGCCCGGCTCGTGCTCGAGAGGGAGCGGGCCACACGGCCCGGAGAGGATGCGACGTCCCGGCTTGAGCGGCTTCGCTCGACGCAGGAGCGTTTGGGAGGCAACCCCTTGGCGCTGCCGCGCCCCAGGGCCGGGTGATCTGCACGCCGGGAGGCAGACCGGCGCAGGAAGAGAGAACGGTTTCGGGCAGAGGTTCACTGAAGAACGGATCGTTGAACGGAAAGGCCGACAGAACCGCCGAACCTTCGGCGGATTGGAACGAACAGAGGAGCCCAGTTTCGTCAGAGCCGGCGACCTTGCCCGGCAAAGCGTCCGGAATGTGTTGCCCGGACGAGCATCGGATCGGAACGTGATTGCATCCCTCTTTGTCGGGCGTGCGGCTCCGGCCGCCCGCCCCGGGACACGCGCCACGAGGGCGCTCAACCCGGCACGTCGAGGCCGCGAACCCCGACGCGTCACACAGAGGCTTCGAGCGGACCGCACTGGAGAGCGAACGTGACCTGCGACATCCACCCCGCCGTGACGGACCTGATCGAGCTCGGGCGCAAACGCCGGTGGCTCAGCTACGAGGAGCTGAACACGACGCTGCCCGACGAGCTGGTCGATCCGGACCGGATCGACGACGTCCTGCACCGAGTCGACGCCAACACGATCGAGATGATCGACGAGCGGGAGTTCCGCGCCCGGCTGTGGCGCGAGTCCAAGAGGTCGGGGGTGCAGCAGGCAGCGGTGACGACCGCGGCCGCGGCCGTCCTGGCCAAGCGTGACGCCGACATGACCCCGGCCGAGAGCCTCCTGTCGGGCGAGGGCTCCGCCAAGCGGATCGACGACCCCGTCCGCATGTACCTGACGCAGATGGGCACGATCCCGCTGCTGACGCGCGACGAGGAGATCCGCCTGGCCAAGAAGATCGAGACCACGCGCATGATCTTCCGCCGCCGGACCCTCGAGTGCGACTACTGCGTCGCCCAGGCGGTGGACACGCTGGCGCAGGTCGACACGGGCGACCTCCCCTTCGACCGCACGATGCGCATCTCCACGGCCGAGACCAACGCCAAGGAGAAGATCGCCAAGCGCATCCCCTACAACCTCAAGACCATCCGTCTCCTCCTCGCCAAGAACCGCGAGGAGTGGGAGACGCTGGAGGAGGCGCGTCAGCAGAAGAACATCGAGAAGGTCGCCGAGCTCGCCGAGCGCATCGCCGCCCGCCGCCGCAAGCTCGCGACCCTGACGGAGGAGCTTTGTCTGCGGACCAGCCGCATCATCCCGCTGCACCGCAAGCTCCGCGCCGTCAACAAGAAGATGCAGGAGCTCATCGCTGAGCTCAAGAAGGCCGAGAAGTACCCCGCCCGCTACGACCCGGACGACGTGCTGGGCATGCGCGAGGAGCTGTCGGGCATCCGCTCGCTCGTGATGGAGGAGCCCGAAGCGCTCAACGAGCGCGTCAAGCGCCTCGACACCGTCTTCTGGGAGTACGAGCAGGCCAAGCGCGACCTCTCGGCGGGCAACCTCCGCCTGGTCGTCTCGATCGCCAAGAAGTACCGCAACCGCGGGCTGTCCTTCCTCGACATCATCCAGGAGGGCAACACGGGCCTGATGCGCGCCGTCGATAAGTACGAGTACAAGCGCGGCTACAAGTTCTCCACGTACGCCACGTGGTGGATCCGCCAAGCCATCACCCGCGCCATCGCCGATCATGCCCGCACCATCCGCATCCCGGTGCACATGATCGAGACCATGAGCAAGCTGCGCAACATCCAGAAGATGCTGCTGCAGCGGCTGGGCCACGAGCCCACCATCGAGGAGCTCGCCGAGGCCGCGAGCATGAACGCGCAGGAAGTGCGGCGCGTCATGAAGATCAGCCGCCACCCCATCTCGCTCGACCGCCCCGTGGGCGAGAGCGAGGACAGCTACTTCGGCGACTTCATCGAGGACGAGCGCCAGGAGGCGCCCAGCAACGTCGCCGCCAACGACATGCTCAAGAACCGCATCGAGGGCGTCCTCAAGACCCTCACCTACCGCGAGCGCGAGATCATCAAGCTCCGCTACGGCATCGGCGACGGGTACACCTACACGCTCGAAGAAGTGGGCCGCATCTTCAAGGTCACGCGCGAGCGCGTCCGCCAGGTCGAAGCCAAGGCCATCCGCAAGCTGCAGCACCCCGTCCGCAGCCGCAAGCTCGCCTGCTTCCTCGACGGCGCGACCTCGCCCGAGCTCGAGATGACGCAGATGCTCACCGGCGGGCCCGCGGCTCTGAACGGCGCTCCCGCCGGCGCGGTCCTCACGGGCGCGCTCACGCTACCCCCCGCCAGCATGCCCATCGGCACGGGCGTCTGACCGCAGCACACCGCACGGCGGCGCAGCTCGCCACGCCGCGCGACCCACGCGACACCCTTCAAACGCCCCGGCTCTGCCCGGGGCGTTTTTTCATGAAGCCGCGCCGCGTGCGTCGCCTTCGGTGCTCGCAGAAAGAGCCGCGACCGCTCGTTCCCGAGCGCCGCCCGCTTCGAGCTCCGGGAGCGTCCCGGCAGTGGCGGAGCCGCCGCGCCCGCGTGACCTCCGCGCACAAGGCGTATGCTACCCCTCGAAAAAGCATCGGCATTTCACCGTCGTCGGCCCGCGCCGGCCACACAGCGAGACTCAATGGCCCCCTCCCGCTACAAAAAGCGACTCCTCACGCACATCGCGCACGCGACCTATTCACCCGCAGCGGCCCACACGCTCGCCGCCGATCTCGCCGTCCCCAAGGAGGACTACGCGAGCTTCGTCGAGGCGATCAAGGAGCTGGCGGCGGCGGGCCAGGTGGTCTGGGGCGACGACCAGCTCGTCACGCTCCCGCCCCTCGGCCGCGAACTGATCGGCACCTTCCGCAAGAACCCCAAGGGCTTCGGGTTCGTCATCCCGCGCGACCCCATCGCGCACGGGGACCTCTTCGTCCCCGCCCATCAGACCGCCGACGCCATGACGGGCGACATCGTCCGCGCGGAAGTCGTCCACTCGCGCGGCGGGCGCGACGACCGCAGCCCCTACGTGGGCAACATCGTCGAGGTCCTGGAGCGCAAGCGCAGCAGCTACGCCGGCGAGATCCGCAAGCAGGGCGGTCAGTGGCTCGTCTACCCCGACGGCAAGGCGCTGCAGGACCCCGTTGTCGTGCCCGACGCGCCCTCCAAGAACGTCAAGGACGGCGACAAGGTCGTCTTCGAGCTGACGGTCTATCCCGAGGGCCGCATGCTGGGCGAGGGTGTCATCGTCAAGGTCCTGGGCGAGAGCGGCCGGCCCGACGTCGAGACCCAAGCGGTCATCGAGGCCTACGGCCTGCCCGGCGAGTTCCCCGACGCGTGCATCGAGCAGGCCCGCGAGCAGTCGGCGCTCTTCGACGCCGACATGCGCGAGCTGGAGAAGGGTCGCAGGCTCGACCCCGCCGCACGCACCGACCTGCGCGACGAGTACATCATCACGATCGACCCGCCGGACGCCAAGGATTACGACGACGCCATCAGCATCGAGCGGCTGGACCCGCGCCAGCACCGCGGCGCCCAGTGGCGCCTGGGCGTGCACATCGCCGACGTCTCGCACTTCATCGACGCCGGCTCGCCCCTCGACGAGGAGGCCAAGGACCGCGGCAACTCCTGCTACCTGCCCCGGCTCGTCATCCCCATGCTCCCGGAGATCCTCAGCAACGGCATCTGCTCGCTGCAGGAGGGGGTCAACCGCTACGTCAAGAGCGCGTACATCGATTACGACGCCGAGGGCCGCGTCCGCGGCGCCCACTTCCGCGCCGGGATGATCAGGAGCGCCAAGCGCCTCACGTACCTCGAGGCCCAGGCGCTGATCGACGGCGATCAGGAGCTGGCGCGCACGCACGCCCGCACGGAGCCCCGCTACACCGAGCAGCTCATCAGCACCCTGAAGCTGATGGATCACCTCTCGCGCACTATCCGCGACCGCCGCCGCAAGCAGGGCATGATCCACCTCGAGCTGCCCGACGTCGAGCTCGTGTACGACGAGGACGGGCGCGTGATCGACGCCGTCCCGGAGGACGACGCGTACACGCACACGCTGATCGAGATGTTCATGGTCGAGGCGAACGAGGCGGTCGCCCGGCTGTTCGAGGAGCTGGGCGTCCCGCTGCTGCGCCGCACGCACCCGGACCCCGTGCCGGGCGAGATGGAGCAGCTGCGCGACTACGTGAAGGTCGCGGGCTACAAGATCCCCAAGAGCCCGACGCGCGAAGAGCTGCAGGGGCTGCTGGACGCCACCGCCGGCAGCGCGGCCGCCCCGGCCGTGCACATGGCCGTCCTCCGCACGCTGACCCGCGCCGAATACTCCCCCGCGCTCATCGGGCACTTCGCCCTCGCAAGCACCGCCTACGCGCACTTCACGAGCCCGATCCGCCGCTACGCCGACCTCACCGTGCACCGGGCGCTCACCGCCTTCCTCGAGATCACCGACAACGGGCAGAAGGTCCCCGGGCCCGAGGACGACCGCGGGTGGCGCTCGCTCGGACGCACGCTCCGCGACCGCCCCGAGTGCCCCGACGAGCAGACGCTCACGCAGATCGGCGTCAACTGCAACATCCGCGAGAACAACGCCGAGAGCGCCGAGCGCGAGCTCCGGCAGTTCCTCGTGCTCCAGCTCCTCGAGAACCACATCGGCGAGAGCTTCCCCGCGCTCGTGACGGGCGTGGCCGCGTCGGGCGTCTTCGTCCGGCTGGACAAGTATCTCGCCGAGGGGCTGTGCAAGGTCGAGGACCTGCCCCCGCCGATGAAGGACGGGCGCGTCGTCAAGTTCCCCCGCTGGGTCATGGACCGCCAGTCGGGCTCGCTCGTCGAGTCGAACTCGGGCCGGAGCTTCAACATCGGGGACCGGCTGAACGTCACGATCGCCGAGATCGACCTGGCCCGCCGCCAGATGGAGCTCGTCATCACCGACGCCGGCGCCCGCGACGTCGGCAAGGAAAAGCGACTCGCCAATCGCCTGACGCTCGGCGGGGCCGACGAGCTCGGCGGCGGGTTCGACCGCCCCACCGGCGCGGACAAGCGCGCCGCCCGCAGCAAGATGCGCGACCTGCGCAAGGGCGACCACCGCTCCGACCGCAAGAACAAGGGCAAGCGGCAGTAAACACCGCCCCGGCCTCCGGATCCGCTCGGCCGCCGCGCGCCAGCGCGCCCCCCGCGCTCACTTCCGCCGCTCTTCCTTGCGCCCGCCCCTGAAGATGTCCTTGAGGAGGTCGTCCACGGGCTTGGTCACATCCTTCGGAATGACCTCCTTGACCGCGTCACGCAGGTTCTCGCGCACCGCGCGCTCGACATCCACATCCGTCTTGGGCTTCTCGATCGGCCCGTGGATCCGCAGCGGGATCTGCGCCAGCCGGTCAAGGCCCGGGACGTTGCTGAGCGCCCCGCCCACCTCTTCCGCCAGCGCGTACAGCGGCAGGTACACCAGCAGGTCCATACGCCTGGTGTTGAGGTCCACCTTGCCCTGCGTCTGGGCCGTGAACTCGCCCAGCGGGAGCGTGAACTTCTCGTAGCTCACGACGCCCTCGCGCGCCACCAGCTCGAAGGGCTCGATCCGCTCGCCCAGCCTCCCGCCCTTCTTGCCGCCGGCGATCTTCACGATCTCGCCGAAGAACGAGCTCGTGTCGAACTGCACCGTCCCCAGGTCGACGGTCGCCAGCCCATTGAGCTTGCGCGTGTCCCCGTCGAGCGGGATCGTCAGCCCCTCGGCCTCGATGCGCGCCGGGTCGTCGTCGCGCGTCTTCTCCATGCGCGACAGCAGCGGGATCGCCGTCTCGACATACCGGCTGGAGAGCTCGGGCGTGATGCGCGACAACTCGAGGATCGTCCGGCCGTCCGTGAAGAAGGTCCCGTTCTCGACGCGGCCCTTCACGTCGGCGACGGCGTTGTCCGTGTTCAGCGAGGCGCTCAGCTCGCCGCCCCGCATCGAGAGCTGCCGGGCCTGCGCCTTCAGCGTCGTCCGGTTGCCCAGCAGGTCGACGAGCATGCCGTCCTGCCCGCCCAGCGTGTCCAGCACGATCGTGGGCACCGACCCGTTCGCGTCGGCGGTGACGGCGGCGGTCTGCGTGCTCACATTGCCCGCCGCGTCCGCGAGCCCCGTCACCTGGCCCTTCACGCTGATCGAGTCCGTCGCGCCGGCGTCGCCCACGCCGATGCGCGGCGTCGCCAGCTCGAACGCCAGCGCGCCGCCCGCCGCGTCGCTCCGCGCCGCCGCCGTGAAATCATTGATCGCGATCGCACGCCCGTCCGCCGTGCGCAGCCGCACCGAGGGGACGCTCGCCGACGCGTCCAGCGCGAAAACGCCGGGCTTCAGCGGCGGGCCCGGGTTCGCGACCGAGAAGCGGTTCAGCCTGACCCGCAGGTCCAGCGGGTCCGTGAACTGAGGCGGGGCGCTCCGCGCGCCCTCCTTGGGCGCCAGGAGGTACCGGTTCGCCCACACCGCGGGGATCTGCAGCGACACGTCCGCCGGCGCCGTCAGCGCGACCGCCTCGCGCGTCCGCTGCGCGTTGAGCACGGTGTTGAGCCGGGGCGAGACGATCGTGGCCACGATGTTCTGCACGCCGGGCGTGGGGATCGAGCCCCGCGCCTCGACGCTCGCCGTCGCTCCGATGAGTTCGGACGCCAGGCCCGGCCGCTTCAGCAGCCGCTCCAGCCGGACGGTGTCGACATCCGCCACCGTCGCTTCGAAGGTCGGCGGGGGCACCGCCGCCAGCGAGGTCAGCACGTCCAGCCGCGCGATCGCCGCGGTGGGCTCCTGCGCGTCGAAGAGCTCCGCCTTCAGGCTCGCCTCGCTCTGCACCATGTTGCTGTGGTAGTACGCGACGGCGGCCTCGAGCCCGCGCACGCCCGCGCTCAAGGGCTCGCCGCCCACGCCCGGCGCGTCGAGCACGATGATGTCGTCCGCGCCGCGCAGCATCGCGCGCACGGGCGCCAGCGTGTTCATGTCGGGCTTGCCGGCCGCGTCGAGGTTCACCGACGTCGGGAAGACCGTCAGCGCGATCGACGCCGGCCGCGCCAGCCTGGGGCTCGGGTCCATGCCGGGGGCGTACTGCCGCACCGCCGCGCTCACCAGCCCCGGCGTCAGCGTCATCGCCACCTCCGCCTGGCCCACGCGCACCGTCTGGTTATCGAGCGCCGCCGTCGCCATCGCGCTCAGCGAGTCGCCCCGCAGCGTCAGCCCGGCGCTCCGCGGCCCGGTCACGGCTCCTTCGGCGCTCGCCGGCGCCGGCGCCGTGAGCGCCAGGTCGAACCGGTCGCCCAGCGCCTCGCGCGCGATCGGCCCGTTCGCCGGGTCGAAGATCGCCAGCAGCGCCGCGGGCAGCGACGCCGCGGTGATCGAGCCCTTGGGCGTCAAACCCGCCAGGTCCACGCCGCCCGGCCCAAGGATCTTGCCCAGCGCCATGTCGCCCTTGAGCGAGAACTGCTCGCCCCCGAATTCACCCGTCGAATCCAGCGTGAACGCCGCACCGGCCGCGGGCGTGAGGCTGGCCGCCATGTCGACGGACCGCGCCGTCAGCCGCTGCTGACCCGTCGGTGCCCGCACGCCCATCTCGACGGTCCCCGTCTGCACGCGGAGCGCCGCCGCAAGCTGGTCCATGGGGAACGCGGCGCCGCCCGAGGGAAGCTGCGCCGACAGCCCGGAGAGCGTCAGCGTCAGAGGCGACTCCCACCGCACGTCGGTCAAGGGAGAGTCCGCCCGCGCCCGGAGCATCTCGCCGACCAGCACGCCGGGGCTGGCGAGCGTGGCGACGAACCCCTGCTCGGTGGTCCGCACGCTCTGGCCGTCGAGCGCGAAGCCGCCGCGGGCCGTCGCGCCGTCGCTCGTCAGGTCGAGCGTGACCACCGCCGCCCGCTCGCCCTCGACCTTGCCGTCGATCGTCAGGTCGAAGCTGGGACCGATGCCGCGCGCCACCGCGCCGCGCAGGTCCGCCGGCACATATCCCATCAGATCGCTGGGCACGCCCGCCACGGTCAGCGTCCCGAAAGGACGCACCCGCGCGGGCGTGAACTCGACGAACGGCCACGAGCCCTCGCGCCGCGCGATCAACCCCGGCAGCTCGAACGTCCCGCGCGCCGTGATCTCGCTCTCTCCCGAGCGCGCCGCCTGGTCGAGCTCGACGCGCGGCGCCTCCACGCCGCTCACGAGCACGTGCGTGTTCAGCCGCGTCAGCTCCAGAGGCCGCGTGCCCACACCTTCCTCAACCGTGAGATTCGACAGCCCCAGCCGCACGTCCGCCAACAGCCCGCTCAGGTCGGGCAGGCCGCCCGAGATCAGCGGGGCCCGCAGGTCGGAGACGACCAGCTCCATCGGGCCGTCGCCCGAGAGCTTGATGGGCCCGTCCTTCACGAAGGGCCTGATGGCCCGCCCCGCGCGGTCCAGGCGCACCGTCAGGCCGTCCTCGGGGATCAGCAGCTCCGTCTGCGAGACGAACGCCGACAGCATCACCCGGGCATGATTCGAGGAAATGTCCGCGCGCACGTCGGTGGGGGGGATCGCGACCGTTCCAGCCGAGCCCGCCGACGCGGACGGAGCGGCCGCGGCGTCGCCCTCGCGCGTCCGCGCCGTGATCTCCGCCGACAGCGTCGAACCGATCACCTCGACCGCATCGACGCCCGTCGCCGCCAGGAAAGGCTGCGCCAGCGCCGTGGGCACATCGCTCAGCCGTACCGCGCCCTGCATCCGCGCCGGGAGTCCGCTCGCCGGCGCGCCCGCCGCGTCGAGGAGCCCGGCCAGCGCGATGTCCACGTCGAGCGCGCCCGCGTCCCGCCCGTCCAGCGAGCCCCGCGCGCCGCCCCGCAGCGTCACGGTCTGGGCCGCGTCCGGCACGTCCAGCACGAACCGCGCCGGCTCGACCACGAACGCCTGGGCCTGCTGACCCGCCGGCGCCACGCGCCCTTCGATCGCGCTCGTCGCGAGGGTCACCTGCAGCCGCGCCCCGCGCAGGTCCAGCGCCGATCCCGCCCTGGGCAGCGGGACATCCAGCACGTCGATGGTCCCCGTGATCGAGGGCGTCGACGTGATCGTCAGCGTCGACGCGTCCCCGGCCATCGACGCCAGCACCGCCTGCGGCACCGGGGACGACAGCCGCGCCGGCCGCGCCGCGTCCGCCAGCGTCAGCCGCCCGTTCCGCGCGACCACGCCGAGCGACACCTCCGTCGGCGCGATGCCCGCGGCGCTCGTCGCCGAGCCCTGTGCGCCCTTCATGAGCGCCCGCACGATCCCCTCGACAAGTTCGCCCGGCGCGCTGATCGACGCCGCCAGCGCCAGCTCCGACGCCGCCAGGTCCAGCCGGCCCGCGCCGTCGACGAAGTTGCGCGCCTGCCCGTCCACGTCGATCGCGGGCGACGCCGCCGTCACCTTGAGCGTCGCCGTTCCCGCGCCGCTCACCTCCGCGCGGGCGTTGAGGTCGTCGATGGTCACCCGCTGCAGCCCGCTCGCCGCGCGCGGCGTGTACGAGATGTCCACCCCCCGCATCTCCACCACCGCCCGCAGACTCCCGGGAATCTCGATCGGCTGCGCCGGCCCACTCCCGCCCGGCGTCGAGGGCTGGCCGGGAGCGGTGGGGGGCGCGGGAGGCGCCGCCTGGCCTGGTGTCGCCGCGATCTGCTCCTCACGGACGTCAATCACGCCGCTGAGCGCCACGGTCCCGAAGTCGCCCATGCTCATGCCCGCCTGCGCCAGCCGCAGAAGCGATGACGGCGTTTCCACCGACAGGTCCGCCATCTTCGCGCCCTGCCCATCGGTCAGCGTCACCGAGCCCACGCGCTGCGGCCCGCCCCACGAGAACCGCGCATCACTGATCGTCAGCGTCCCCGGACCCGACGCCAGCTGCACCGGGATGCTCCGCTGGGCCAGCACCCCCGCGATCCAGGGCAGCAGCAGCGCCCCGCCCAGCACCACCACGAGCACGACGACGCCAAGACCGATGACAACCTTCTTGAGAGCCCCACCACGCGGGGCCGGATTGATAGGCATTTGTTCGGATCTCCCTGCTGCTGCGATACCGGACTTTAGTGTCGTACCGCCGGCATCCACGGAAATTCGTCCGGGATCAGCTCAGGCCGGTCGTTGATCCATCCCACGAGGAACAGGTAGGCGTCGACGAGCCTGGGCCCGGGGCGGTTGAACATGTGATTCCCGTCCACCAGCGCGACTCGCCCCGCCCGCACCGCCGGCAGCTCCCGGAACCAGGGTTCCCGCTCGATGAGCGCGAGGTGTGCAGGGATCTGCGCGAGCCCCACGCCGCACGGACACACGATCAGGAACTCAGGCGCGCTCGCCACCACTTCGTCAGCCGTTACGCGCCGCGACTTGCCCGCGACCCGGTGCGCCATCTGTCCCCCCGCGCCGGCCCCGGCCCCGGGCAGCGCCTCGGTGGGGTTCAGCGGGTGGGCCGCGCCGGCCCGCTCGATCAGCTGGGGCGTCCAGTGCCCCGGCGCAAACAGCGGGTCCGTCCACTCCAGAAACGCGACCGAGGGCCGGTGCGCGAAGCTGTTCACGTAATCCGACGCGGCAAAGAACCGCTCCCGCAGCCGAACCAGCGCCGTCCGCGCCCGCTCCTCCAGCCCCGTCGCCCGGCCCAGCGTCAGCAGATCGTCGAAGACTCCCTCTACCGAAATCGGGTTGAGCGCGAGCACCGTCGGCGGGGGATCGATCCGCGCCGCCGCCGCCCGCACGCTCGCCAGGTCGATCGAGCACACTTCGCAAAGATCCTGTGTGACGATCAGATCGGGCTTGAGTGCCTGCAGCCGGGCCGCGTCCAGGTGGTAGAGAGAGCGTCCTGACGAGAGGGCCTCGCTGACCTGCCGGTCGATCTCAGCGGGCGCCGCCCCCGGGTCGATCAGTTGCCCGGTCAGCGCGGGAACGCTCAGAACGTCCTTGGGAAAGTCGCATTCGTGGGACCGCCCGACCAGGAGGTCCCGGCCCCCGATCAGGCACAGCATCTCGGTCGCCGAAGGCAGTAAGCTGACGATTCTCATCGGCGGGGCGAGTGTAGTCCTGCGGGCAGTCAATCGGTCGGCGTTTGTTTGCGATGACGGGGTCATCGGCGAGCCGATGAGGGGTGTTGGTTCCGGGTGGACGCGGGTCGGGTCAAAGCGGGGTCCCGGCGTCCGGGCGAGCGTGGTCCGGGCGGCATGGAGGTCGGGCAAGCATGAGGCGTCTAGGGCCATCCCGGTTCGTCCAGCGTCAAAGCCTGACGCAGCATGGACTTGCGCTTGCGCTCGCCGCGCTGGCCGGCCTCGCCGCTCATTCGCCCTCTCTCGCCCGCCAGGCCCAGCAGCCCCCCCCCGGTCCGGCCCAGTCGCCGACTCCCGAAAAGCCCGGCGAGGTGATTGACCCCGCCACCGGTCGGCCCATCGTCCCGCCGCCCGCGGGGCCCGAGGGCCATCCCGCTCGACGCGTGCGCAACCAGCAGGCCCAGCAGCCGCAGGTCCAGCCCGCCCCCGATCCCGCCGCGGCTCTCGAAGAGCGCAACCGCCGCGTCCGCGATGAAGCCGAGCGCGCCCGCCAGCAGGCCCTCGAAGGGCTCGACCCGCAGATCCGCGAGATCGTCAACCAGGGCCAGCAGCCGCCCCCCGAGGGCGCCGTCGAGCATCTCCAGGGCGACGGCCTGATCTCCATCGACTTCGGCTCTGAGACCGTCGACCTGCTCGCCTTCGTCAACTACGTCAGCCTCGCCATCGGCAAGAACATCCTCGCCGACCCGGGCATAGGCCAGCAGCAGATCACCTTCGGCGCGCCCCTCAAGATCGAGAAGGACCAGCTGCTCTCGCTGCTCTCGGCGGTCCTCGAAGACCGCGGCTTCGCCGTCGTCGAAGACCCGCTCATCGGCTACCAGGTCAAGCCCACCGCCAACATCCCCATGGTCTTCGGCGAGGGCGACGGCGCCACCACCCGCGTCATCCGCACGGGCCTCGTCCGCCCCTCCGCCCTCCAGCAGCCCCTCACCAACAACCTGGGCCAGCCCATCATGGCCCTGCTCCGCATCTCCTACCTCGACGACATCAGCGTCATCATCGCCACCGGCACGCCCCGCGTGCTCGACAGCGTGCAGCAGATGGTCGACAGCATCGCCCGCGAGATCGCCGCCCAGGGTCTGCACCCCTACCAGCTCATCAACGTCGAGGCGGACTTCGCCCGCTCGCGCATCGTCACTCTCAACGGCAAGCTGGGCGGCGCGGGCGGCGCCATCGCCGCCGCGCCCGGGTCCCCCGGCGCCGCCGGCGGGGGCGGCGGCCTCTCGAACCTCGAGAACAGGCTCATCGTCGACGCCGGCAACACCCTCATCTTCCGGGGCACCGAGGCCGAAGCCGCCGAGGTCGCCGAGCTCATTGAACTCGTCGATGTCGTCAGCCCGCTCATCGCGCGCCGCTACAACGCCGGCTCGCTCTCCATGGACGTCGCCATGGCCGGCGAGCGCGAGGGGCTGGGCCCCGTCGAGCAGTCGCAGGGCCCCGCGCCCCAGGGCGGCGGATTCGTGGGCGGCCGCGGCAACCAGCCGAACCAGGGCCTCGCCGCCCAGTCCACCGAAGCCCGCACCAACACCAGCGGCTTCTCCGTCGACACCGAGGCCGGATCGATCCTCTACTTCGGCACCGAGCAGCAGCACAAGCGCGTCGCCGAGCTCGTCAAGAGCTTCACCGATCAGCTCCAGTTCACCCGCACCGACATCAAGATGTACAAGCTCCACAACGCCGACGCCGAGAGCGTCGCGGAGCTCATCCAGGCGCTCATCGAGGACGACAGCCAGCAGCAGGCCGGCAGCTCGACGCTCATCCCCAACTCGCGCACCGCGGGCTTCCGCAACCAGCGTGCCCAGACCGGCCCGAACGCCGGCGACGAGGCACTCCAGGCCGCCGCCCTCGCCGGCGAAGCCGCGCCCGCCAGCGGCCCCGTCTCCGCCCAGCCGGACATCAAGGTCGTCGCCGACGCCGACCGCAACCAGCTCCTCGTCAAGGCCTCCGCACGCCAGCAGGCCCAGCTCGAGCAGATCATCCGCCGACTCGACGAGCGCCAGCCGCAGGTCTTTATCGAGGCCCAGATCGTTTCGATCACCACCCGCGAAGACTTCGAGTGGACCGTCGAGACCCAGATCAACGCCGGCCAGTTCCTCCTCTTCTCCAACTTCGGGCTCTCCACCGCCGGAACCCCCGCCGCCGGCCAGCAGGCGGCCCAGGCCGTCCGCAACGTCGCCACCGGCAACCGCGGCCTCACCAGCGCCCTCATCAAGAGCGACTACGTCCCCTTCATCCTCAACACGCTCGCCTCGGAGACCAACGCCCGCGTCGAGTCGCACCCGCGCATCCTCGTCAACGACAACCAGCAGGGCGAGATCTCCAGCACACGCGAAGAGCCCTTCTCCGCCACCACCCAGGGCGAGTCCAGCACCATCACCAGCCAGGGCGGCGTCGCCAGCGCCGGCACCACCCTCAGCGTCACACCCCGCATCTCGCAGGGCGGGTACATCTCGCTCGAATACTCCGTCGAGCTCTCAAGCTTCGTGGGCAACCCCTCCGCGGGCCTCCAGCCCCCCAAGCAGACCGAAAACTACGACAGCCAGGTCACCGTCCCCTCCGACTCCACCATCGTCGTCGGCGGCTTCACCCTCCTCTCGGAGTCCGAGTCCGATTCGGGAATCCCCATCCTCAAGGACATCCCCATCCTCGGCGCCGCCTTCAAGGACTACGGCACCACCCGCCAGCGCACCACCATCTTCGTCTTCATCACGCCCACCATCATGACCGACCCCAACTTCATCGACCTCCGCCTCGCCAGCGAAGGACCCATGAAGCGCATGGAGATCGAGGGAACCACCCCGACCCTCGAGCCCGTCGCCATCCCCATCTCACCGGGCGAAGCGCTCCGCTCACGGCTCGTCCCGACCAACGAGGCCCCCGACGGGCCCTAAGGTTCACGACCGATGGCGGACCCCTCCAGCACACCCGGCAAACCGCAGAACGGCGCCGCCCGCAACGGCTCGCCCGCCGGAAACGCCGCGCTCCCCGTCGAGGACGCCTCGTCGCGCCGCCACGCGGAGCTCTTTGCCCCGCTGGGAGTGAGCGCTGAATATCTGCGCCGCTTCCCCGAACTCGCCGGCGCCGACGACGAGCCGTGGGACGTGCTGCTTTCCGGCGCCGCCACCGACGAGCACTCCGCCCTCGAGACGCTCGCACGCCGCTTCGGGCTCGCCTTCGACCCCGACCCCAAGCCCCACGACTCCGCCGAACGCTACTACGAGCGCATCCCCGCCGCCGCCGCCCGGCGCCACCAGGTCGCCGGCCTCCGCAGCGACGGCCACGTCATGCACGTCGCCACCGCCCAGCCGCTCCAGCCCGCGGTCTTCGCCATGATCGAGCGGCTGCTCGAGATGCCCGTCGAGGTCACACTCGCGCCCCGCGCCGCCGTCGGCAACCTCATCAACCGCGGCTACGAGCAGCGCCAGGACCTCGTCACCGAGATCGTCGAGGACATCCCCCTCGACGAGAGCGCCATCGAGAAGGCCGCCAGCAGCCTGGGACAGGCCACCGACCTGCTCCAGCTCGCGCGCCAGACCCCCGTCATCCGCCTCGTCAACATGATCCTCTTCGAGGCGCTCCGGCGCCGCGCCAGCGACATCCACATCCAGCCGCTCGAGAACAAGCTCGTCATCCGCCTCCGCATCGACGGCATGCTCGTCGACGCCTTCAGCCCGCCCCTCTCCCTCGCGCCCGCCATCAGCTCCCGCCTCAAGGTCATGGCCGAGCTCGACATCGCCAACCGCCACTCGCCGCAGGACGGCCAGACCACCGTCCGCATCGGCTCACGCAAGATCGACATCCGCTTCTCCTGCGTCCCCACCATCTTCGGCGAGCGCCTCGTCCTCCGACTCCTCGACCAGAGCCAGACCCAGCTCAACCTCGACTCGCTGGGCATGACCCGCCAGATGCAGGAAGAGCTCGTCGACTTCATCAACCGCCCCAACGGCATGATCCTTGTCACCGGGCCCACCGGCAGCGGCAAGACCACAACCCTCTACGCCGCCCTCGAACGCGTCGACCGCGCCAGCCGGAACGTCATGACCATCGAGGACCCCGTCGAGTATCACCTCGAGGGCATCGCGCAGATCCAGGTCAACGTGAAGCGCGGCGTGACCTTCGCCGCCGGGCTCCGCAGCGTCCTCCGCCAGGACCCCGACGTCATCCTCGTGGGCGAGATCCGCGACGCCGAGACCGCGCAGCTCGCCGTCCAGGCCTCCCTCACGGGCCACCTCGTCCTCGCAACCCTCCACACCAACGACGCTCCCAGCGCCATCAGCCGCCTCCAGGACATCGGCATCGAGCCCTACCTCATCAGCTCCTCGCTCCTCGCCGTCATGGCCCAGCGACTGCTCCGCAAGACCTGCTCCCAGTGCCGGGGCTCGGGCGCCCAGGGCGACGCCCGCTGCGAACGCTGCTTCGGCTCGGGATACTCAGGCCGCGTCGCCATCTACGAGATCATGCGCATGACCGACGACATCCGCCGCATGACCATGACCACCGCCGACGCCCGCGCCATCCGCGCCCTGGCGGTCAAGGACGGCATGCGCGGCATGCTCGAAGACGGCATGGAGAAAGTCGCCCGCAACCTCACCACGGAAAACGAGCTGCGCCGCGTCCTCGCCTGAGCGCCGACCCAACCCCCGCCCCACCAGCCGCCACACGCCCCGTGTCCACGCTCTCCACCTCCCAGTTCTTCTTCCGGGCCATGACCCCCGCGGGGGCCACGAAGATGGGCCTGCGCGCCGCCTCCAACGAGGCGACGCTCGCCGACGATCTCCGGCGCGAGCAGCTCGTCCTGCTGAAGGCCTGGCGCCTGCCCCTCAAGCCCTCCGCGACGCCGCGCCTCCCGCTGGCGGACGAAGCAGCGCTCAACGAGCAGCTCGCGACCCTGCTCTCGCGGGGCGTGCCGCTCGTCGACGCCCTGGAAGTCGCGGCCACCGTCGTGAAGCCCGCCAGCCGCGCCCGCGTCATGAATCTCCGCGACCTCGTCGCCGCCGGCGCCAGCTTCAGCGACGCCTGCCGGACCTCCGGCACCTTCGACGAGGTCACCCTCTCGGTCTACCGCGCCGCCGAACGCACGGGCGACGTCGCCGGCTCCGCCAGGCGCCTCGCCGCCTCCGCGCGCCGCCGCCTCAGCATCCGGGGCAAGGCCGTCACCGTCCTCATCTACCCCGCAGTCGTCTGCTCCATCGCCGCCGTCATCTTCTTCTGCCTGCTGGTCTTCCTCGTCCCCATGATCGCGGACCAGCTCCGCCAGATGCGCACCACCCCCAACGCCTACTCGCAGGCCGTCTTCTCGCTGGGCGTGTGGATGCGCGCCAACCTCGGGCTCACGCTCCTCATCATCGTGGGCGCCGTCGTGGCGGTCGTGCTGGCGCGCAAGCGTCTCGGCGCCGCGCTCATGCGCGCCCTGCGCTCGGTCCCCGCCGTCGCCTCGCTCCTGCTCACGGTCGAGATGACGCGCTTCTTCAGCGTGATGGCGGCCATGGTCAAGTCGGGCGTCCCCCTCGCCGACGCGCTGGCCACCTCCGCGGGCGTCATCTCCGCCCCCAGGCTCAGAGAGCAGCTGCTGGCCCTGCAGCGCGGGCTCGTCGAGGGCGGCCTCTGGCGGACTCTCGTCGAGAAGGTCACCGACCTCCCCCTCGCCACGCGACGCCTCCTCATCGCCGCCGAACGCGCGGGAGATCTCGACAGCGCCTTCGACGGCCTCTCGCAGGACATGGCCGACGAGGTCGACGTCCGCTCCGCACGCCTCCTCTCGCTGCTGGAGCCCCTCGCCATCGTCATGATGTTCATGCTCATCGGCCCGCTCATCCTCGCCATCGCCATCCCCATGCTCACCTTCCGCAGCGGCGCGGGCTGACGCCGGTATCACCGCCCGGAAACCCCCGCCGCACCGGCCGCGGGGCTAACATTGATCCCTTTCGTGAGGCACAACCGGCGGGCCGCCCGCCGCGAACTGGAGACGGACGATCATGCGCATCCCGCGACTCAACAGGCCCGCACGCGCCGGCGCTCGAGCCTTCACCCTCATCGAGCTCATGATCGTGCTCGTCATCATCGCCGTCCTCGGCGCCGTCGTCGGGCTCAACTTCGTCGGCGCGGGCGAACGCGCACGCGTGCAGACCACCGAGACGCAGATGCGCATTATCCGCCAGGCCCTCCAGCAATACCGCGTCACCTACAGCAGCTACCCCGACACCACCAGCGGCCTGCAGATCCTCGTCTCGGAAAAGATGCTCCAGGACCTCCCGAAAGACTCCTGGGGCAAGGAGTTCGACTACTACTCGCCAACCGCTAACCAGCCCTCGGGCTACGAGCTCATCAGCTACGGCGGCGACGGCCTCCCCGGCACCGCCGACGATATCCGCATGGAGCCCGAGAACGAGTGACAACCAACAGGAGCGCCCCGTGCGCCGCGGGCTGACCTTCATCGAAGTCATTATCGCCACCGCGCTTCTGTGCGCACTCGCCGCGCTGCTCATAGGCGGCGTCTCGTTCCTGCAAGGATCCGCCGCCCGAGAGCGCCACAAGCTCAACGGCATGGAAGTCGCTCACCGCGTCGTCGCCCAGTACCTCGACAACCCCGACATCCTGCCCCCCTCCGACCGACCCATCCAGCAGGGATCGAGCTTCTATCGCTACGCCATGCGCGAAGAGGTTCTCGTGCAGGAGGAGGGCGCCGCCGCCAACCTGGGCCGCCGCCGCGCACGCCAGAGCGGGCAGCTCTCCGTCGAAGAGTCGCTCCCGGCCATGCTCAACCGCGTTACCGTCGAGGTCTATCTCGACGACCCGGGCAACCCCGTCATCAACGCCCTCAGCCCGGTCGCCACCCTCGAGCGCATCTACAACCCCATCTCGGGCCGCGACGAGGACGCCTCGCTCGAATATCTCCTCAGGATGGTCCAGCGCATGGAGATCGAGCAGGCCGAGAAGGCCCGCGGCGGCCAGAACGGCGGCGCCAAGTGAACGCCCCCCGCCGGCCCCGGGGCTTCACGGTCGTCGAGCTCCTGCTGGCCCTCATGCTCTCTGCGCTCGTCATCGCCGGCTCCATGTCGCTCTTCGGCGTCATGCTCCAGTCCGACAAGCAGCTCTCCGTCGAGTTCGAGGACGCGGGCGAGCTCGCCGCCACCCAGCAGATCGTCCGCCGCGCCATGCGCTCGCTCGTCGCCGCCGCCCCCGTCAAGCCCGCCCCGGCCCAGCTCACCGAGCCCGACGACAAACAGGCCGAGGAAGCGGGCGGCGCCGCCGAACAGCAGTCCGCCGACGAGAAGGAAGCCGCCGCCGCCCAGGCCCAGTCCGAGGCCCAGTCCGAGCTCACCGACCTCATCGCCTCCGTCACGGGAGACGCCGAGCTCGCACGCGAGCTCGCCAGCTCGCAGTCCGACCGGCCCAACTTCGAGCTCTACTTCGACGCGAGCAGCGCGGGCGGCCTCGTCCTCCCCGCCCTCGAAGTGAAGCTCATGGAGTCGCCCATCCCCGGCGGCCGCGTCGACGGCGACGAGACCACCCTGAAAGCCGAGCAGTTCCTCCCTGTCCGCGGCGTCTTCGAGACCGTCCCCGAGCCCGACGTCGGCACCCTCATGCTCTGCTGGCGTTCCCTGGAGCCCCCCGGCCCCCGCGTCACACTCGTCCGCAACCTCACGCGCGTCGAGTGGTTCGTCCTCCCCCGCCGCCGTCACGGCGACCAGTGGGTCGACGTCTACGCCGCCTATCTCAAGGAGTACTACCCCATCGCCGTCCGCCTCGTCCTCTGGACCGCCGACGGCGGGTACGCCGACTGGCTCTTCGACGCCGCCGCATCGGAGCCCGGCCAATGACCCCCGCGCACTCCCACCCGCACCCTCCGCGCGGCGCACGCGCCCGCCGGGGCTTCGCCTTCCTCATGGTCCTCATGATGCTGGGCATCGCCACGCTCACCCTCGCCGTCGGGCTCCAGCGCGCCTACACCCACACCGCCATCGTCGAACGACAGCTCGACGGCTACCGCCGGCACCACGAGCTCCTGGGCATGCGCGACTACTGCTGGAGCTGGCTCGACCGCGGCGGCAAGGACGGCAACGACGCCCGCAAGCTCGCCGAGTTCGCCGCCAGCCGCGAAGTCGCCCACAGGCTCGTCCTCGAGAACGACGTCGTCGTCCTCATCAGCGTCCTCGACGGCCAAGGCTCCGTCCTCCGCAACCTCCAGGGAGTCACCGACGAAAACTCTCGCCGCTGGCTCATCGGCATGCTCGCCCGGCTCCCCGAGGGCCGCCCCGAACTGACCCGCAGCGCCGGCCCGCTGAACATCAGCCTCCGCGCCGCCTCCGACGAGGTCATCGACGCCATGGCAGGCTTCGATCCCGAGGTCGCCCTCGCCCTGCGCGAAGCCCGGGACCGAGGCGTCCAGAACGACGTGGAGCTCCAGGCGATCCTCGAGCGGGCCAACGTCGAGCCCAACCTCGCCATGACCCTCCAGCAGTTCATCACCTTCCAGCCCACCATCTGGAGGCTGAACGTCGAAGTCGTGCACCCGGACCGCGTCAACCGGTACACCATTCTGGCCGAGAAGCGTGGCAACATGAGCACGCTCTACGAGTGGCGGCCCGTCAGCGACGCCGAGGCCCAGCGCACGTTCTTCACGGACGTTGAAAGCCGAGGGCTCTAGGGGCCTTCCCGGTCGCGTCGGGCCGCTAGTCTGGCCGAAGATGAGAGACGGGAAACCCACGGAGACCCGCGTCGGATGAAGACCGGATGGACCATGCCCATGCTCACCCTCGGGGCTCTCGCCCTGCTGGCGGTCGCGTGGCTCGTCCCCATGCCCGGCCCGCCGTCCGCCGGCTCCGCCGGCTCGGCCGCTCCCTTCCCGCCCCCGCCGCCCCCCAAAAAAGCCGAGATCCCCCCCGAGGCCGTCATCACCCCCGAGCCCTGGACCCAGCTCGCCGGCACCCTCGACCAACTCACCGAAAAGTCCCCCGTCGCCGAAGCACAGCCCGCCGAGACCGCCGCACCCGAAGCCGCCGCCCAGGCCGCCCCCGTCGGCCTCGTGCCCCTGGGCTGGCAGTACCGGGGCCAGATCCAGGGCCCCGGCGGCATCGCCGCCCTCATCATGAAGCGCGACCGCCTCCAGTTCATCTTCAAGGGCCAGCGCCTCGTGGACGACACCGATCAGGCGGGCCCGCTCATCGTCGTCAAGGAAATCACTCCCGAAGCGGTCGTCATCGACCGCCGCGGTCAGGAAGAGCGCATCGCCTACGAGCCCGGCGTGGCGATCAACCCGCTCGTCGAACGCCTGGGCGATCCGCGCACGATGAGGTAGCCCCGGACCATGGCCCAGGTCTGTCTCGTCAGCCCCGATCTTTCGCGAGTGGTGCTCGCCGACGAATCGTCGAGCGAGCAGTGGGCCGCGCACGCGCTCTCCCCCGACGCGGACCCCGTCATCGCGCTGCGGGAGCGCGCCGCCGCCGCCGCCGAGTGGGTCGCCGCGAAGTCGCGCCGCCGCCTCGCCGCCGCCGTGATCGACGTCGATCAGGCGATGTGCGTCTGGCTCAAGGCCCCCGGCACGCAGGAGCCCGTGCTCGCCGCCGCGCTGCGCGCCTCGGCGCAGGACTGGGGCGACCGCTTCTCCGCCGGCAGCGTGCAGCGACTGGCCAAGCCCGAGAAGCTCCCCGCCGCCCCGCCCTTCGCCTCGCTCCGGGGCAAGAAGCCCGCTCAGGCGCCCGAGGCGCGCGGCGCCGCCGTCCTGGGCATGCCCGTCTCGCTCGTCCGCATCTGGCTCGACGAGCTCGACGCCCGCGGCGTCCGCGCCGACGCCGTCCTCTCGCTCTGGCACGCCCTCGCCCTCGCCTGGGCCGCGCCCGGAGACGCCCCCGCCGCGCCCCCGCTCTCAGCCGAGATCGCCCGGCGCGACGACCGCCTCCTCTGGGTCTGGCGCCGCGGCCCGGCCCTCGTCGCGGGCGGCTCGGTCTTCACGGGCAGGACCGCCGAGCCCGCCGCCGCCGCCGAACCCCCCGACACCGCCCAGCGCACCGACTCCCTCGAGCGCCGGCTCTCGCTCGACTGGCTCTCGTGGGCCGCGCAGCTGGGCGCCTCGCCCGCGCGCATCCGCCTGCTCGGCGCCGAGGCCGCCGCGCTCAGACCCGGCCTCGCGCAGCGCTGGCCCCAGGCCGAGCTCGCCGTCGAGCCCGCCCACGACGTCGTCACGCAGACGCTCGCCCGCCTCGCCGCCGCCCCCGCCGCCATCGACCGCGACGACCCGACGCTCAGCCTCACCAGCCTCAGCTCGCGCCCGACCCGCGCCGTCCGCGCGCAGTACCGCTGGGCCGCCGCCGCGCTCGTGCTCCTCGCGGGCGCCATCGCCTCCGTGGGCCACCGTTTCGGCCGCGCCGCTGGCGCCCTCGACGGCGCCGAAGCGGAGATCCGCCAGCAGGCCGTCGAGATCGTCGCCAACCTCGACGACCCCAAGCTCACGCAGACCCGCAACATGGTCAAGGCCCTCGAGTCGCGCCTCGTCGAGCTCCAGCGCCGCGAGCCCCCCAAGCTCCCCCCCGCCCCAAAGCCCATCTTCCAGGAGCTCCGCCGCCTCACCGAGGCCGTCTCCAGGTTCGAGGGCGCCACCATCACGCAGATCTCCTTCGACTCCCGCGCCAACAGCGTCGTGCAGCTCTCCGTCCCCGACCGCCGCACCGGCGAAGAGATCCGGCTCGCCCTCCAGAACGCCCCAGGCGCCAGCATCAACTGGACCGAGCAGGCCGGCGGCGGGGGAGACCGCGCCCTCAGGCTCAGCGGAGCGTGGATCCGATGAGGAGCCCTGCGCCATGCTGAAGCCCGCCGCCGCCGACGCCCAGCTCGCCGCAGTCGCCGCATCCATCGACCGGTCGAACCGCCCCGCCTCGCTCATGACCATCCCGCTGGTCCTGCTCGTCGCCGCCACGATCTTCGCCGGCATCTCCTTCCGCTCGATGTCCAGCCGCCGCGCCGCCGTCGCCGGCCAGGCCGCCCAGCTCCAGCTCGTCCGCTCGCTCGCCGAGCGACTCCGCGCCGAACAGACCGCGGGCCTCGACCTCGCAACCCTCTACAGCGACCTCCCCTTCTTCGGCAGCCAGGTGGGCCAGGACTCCTGGCAGACCGTCTCCTTCTCCCGCCCCCCCGTCGTCAGCAACGTCACCAGCGCCTCCGCCGTCGCCAACCCGCCCATCGTCCGCTACGACGTCACGTGCTCGGTCGACAACGAGCCCCTCGACAAGATCTTCGAAGCAACCGAGAAGACCCTCCACAGCGAACCACTCGTCGGCCGCGCCTTCGTCTCGCAGGCCAACCTCACGCCCACGGGAACCGGCTGGCGCGCCACCCTCCGCTTCAGCGCCTACGCAAAGAAATGAGCCAAGGAGCACGCGTGCAACACCGCCTCACCACACACGCCAGGCGCCTGGCCCGGCTGGCGCTCCTCGCCGCCGCCCTCGCCCTCCCCGCCTGCAACAAGACCATCCGCATGGGCGTACCCCCGGGCGTCACCGCCGACGAGGCCCGTCGGCTCATGAACGCCGAGCGACTCTCCCTCGAAGCCTCGAAGCTCGAGACCTCCGACCGCCCCGCCGCCATCGACAAGTACAAGCAGGCCGTGCTCGAATACCGCGAGTACACCCAGGCCTGGAACAACCTGGGCCGCCTGCTCATGGAAGAGGGCCAGTACCTCCAGGCCGCCGAGGCCTTCAGCACCGCCGCCGACCTCTCGCCCGAAGACCCCAGGCCCTGCTACAACCTAGGTCTGCTCTACGACCGTCGCGGCTACCTCCGCGAGGCCCGCGACTACTACGAGCGCGCCATCGACCGCGAGAGCAACTACCTGCCCGCCCTCCGCGGCGCCATCCGCGCCGACGCACTCCTCAACGAAGGCTCCACGCAGACCCTCGACTGGCTCGCCCGCGCCCTCATGCTGGAGCGCGACGCCCGGTGGCTCGAATGGATGCGCCTCCAGAAGGCCCGCATCGAAAATCTGCCCACCATCCGGGCCCTGACAGGCATCTAACCATCCGTCAGCTTTCGGACCTTGGTCCGCCGCCCGGAAGCCCAATCCCGGCCGAACGCGCCGCACGCCGCGCTTTTGGTTGACTCGTGGCCCGTCCCCCGGCATGATCCCTACGTGGCTCGGCCCGCCCTGCGCGCCGAGTGAAACGATTTACCGCGGGCCCCCGCCCGCCGAAAGATTCAGATCCCCGGCTACCCGCCGGAGGTGGAGAGATCCTCATGCGATCGATGGCGATCCGTACCGTCTCGGCCTGCTCACTCCTCGTCATGCTCGCCGGCGCCACCTTCGCCCAGGACAGCGTCTCGCGCACGCCCGGAAACAGCGACGCCCTCACCACCACCGACGACCCCATCATCACGCGCTACATCGTCGACGCCGTGAGCCTCACCAGCTCCTGGGGCGGCCAGTTCCAGATCGCTCCGGTCCTGAAGGCTCACCGCGACGCCGACCCCATGTTCCCCACGCAGCTGCTCGGCTCGGCCGCCGTCAGCCCTGATCAGCAGCAGAACCTCAGCTTCCCCGCGATCCTCTACTCCCTCTGGACCACTCCCGGTCAGGGAATCAGCATCCTTGAGAACAACACCCCCTCAAACACCATCCCCGTCGCCTCGTTCACGCGGCAGTTCGGCGTGGGCTTCAGCGATCTCTCCACAGGCGCGACCAACGCCGCCGGCGCCCTGATCGGCCAGAACGCCTCCGCCCCCAGCCGCTTCTTCGTCACCCGCGTCCTCGCCGCCTCCAGCGGCTACACCAGCGCCGACCCCGTCACCTCCACCGTCTCGCTCGGAGCCATCGACTCCCGAGGCAACCTCTTCCTCCGCGCCGACAACTTCAACGGCTCGGGCAACCAGGTCCAGGGCGAGAACATCGTCCGCGTGGGCCTCCCCGCACGCAACGCCGGCATCAACACCCTCTTCTTCAGCGGCGTCGCCAACTCCAGCGACCAGCCCGGCGCAACCTCCTACCTCGTCAACAACAGCTCCGTCACCACCAACACCCCAGCCGCCATCCCCCAGACCGCGACCCCCGCCATCGCCCTCGTCCTCGACTTCGCGAACAACTATCGCGCCAACGGCGCCGCCGGAGTCACCTCCCACCTCGCCGGCGGAATCGCCGCCCACCGCGGCAACCCCTCCTACGCCAACATCAACCCCTTCGGCGGTGTCGGCACCGTCGCCTCGCTCGCACGCCCCTCCTCGGGCAACCGAACCAACGCTCTCAACCTCTTCGCCGTCACCAGCACCGGCGCCGTCGCCAGCGCCCGCGGCGCAACCCTCCCCGCCAACATCACCGACGGCGCGGGATTCACCGCCAACACCGCCTCCAACGCCGAGTTCCTCCAGTACCTCAGCCAGACCACCTTCCGCGGCGGCAACGGTCAGGTCGCCGTCGGCTCCGACCCGCTCACCTCGACCACCATCGCCGCCGCCGTCGCCACCGATCCCACCGCAGGCGAGTTCGTCGCCGTCGCACGCTTCGGCGTCTCCACAAGCTGGACCGTCGCCGCCTTCGAGGGCAAGCAGGTCCTCAACGGCCCGAGCGGCACCGCCATCGGCACCATCGCCAACGGCAACCCCGTCACCTTCTCCGCCCCGGGCGCCGACCGCCAGGGCAACCTCTACTTCGTCGCCGCCTTCCAGCCCACCGTCGGCCCGCAGACCACCGCCCTCATCAAGGCCGTCAACACCGCCGCGGGCTACCGCCTCGAACGCATCCTCCAGGCCGGCCAGACCTTCGCCGGCGCCAACTCGGGCCGCGAATACACCATCGAGAAGCTCACCCTCGCCGACTCCGACTCGGTCGCCTCCGGAACCTTCTTCTCGGGCAACGTCCTCCAGCCCACCTTCCCCAACGAGAACCCCACGGGCCCCGCCGACCCCCGCTCCGTCGGCGGCCTCATCGTCAACGCCCAGATCGTCTACAACAACGCAGGAACCCCCGAGCCCTACCAGGCCGTCCTCCTCGTCACCCCGCAGATCCAGGCCCCGCCCCCCTTCTGCACGGGTGACGCCAACAACGACGGCCAGATCAACTTCGCCGACATCACCAGCGTTCTCGCAAACTTCAACAACATCTACACGCCCGGCTCGGGCGGAGCCGGCGACGCCAACAACGACGGCGCCGTCAACTTCGCCGACGTCACCGCCGTCCTCCAGGGCTTCGGCACCGCCTGCCCCTGAGCACGCCGCTCGTCTGACCGCCCCGCGCCGCCCCCTCGCATCCGCCCCGGGCCCGCGGTACGCTCACCCCCATGACGTGGGAGGTGGGCCCGACGTCGATCCGTGACCGGCCGCGGCGAGCCTTCACGCTCGTCGAGCTGCTCGTCTGCCTCTCCGTCATCTCGATACTCATCGGGCTTCTGCTCCCAGCGCTCGCCGGCGCACGATCCTCCGCGCGAGCGCTCGCCTGCGCCGCCATGCAGAAGCATCTGGCCGTCGCCCTCACCCAGTACACCGCCGACAACGACGGCTGGATCCCCGGCTTCAACACCTCGGGCTTCGAGCTCTGGCGCACACCCGCCCAGCGCACCGTCGCCCGCCTCTCCCACTCGGAACACAGGCCGGTCCAGAACAACGACTGGATCAGCCCCTCCCTCGGCGCCGCCTCGGGCCTCCCGCGAAAACGCGAGGCACGCTTCTACGCTATCTTCGAGCGCTTCGCCTGCGCCGAGCAGGCGCTCCGCGTCCCCGTCTGGGTCCACGGCGGCCGCGGCAACCCCGAAATGGCAGACTGGATTGACGAGCACGCCCCCAGGCCCGCCCTGGGCATCAGCTATCTCATGCCCGCCAACTTCCAGCTCTTCGGCGGGCCGCGCCGCGAGCCTCTTCTCACGCAGTGGTCCTCCGCCAAGCTCCAGGAGCTCATGAAGACCCACACACTCCCCACCGACTACACACCCCGCATCGACCGCGTCGGATCCTTCGCACGCAAGATCATGCTCGCCGACGGCTTCAGATACCTCGACCGCGAACGCACCGACTTCGACGCCGCCTACTCACACCAGAACTGGGGCTCGTTCACCGAACGCTCCGCCTGCGACCCGCTCAGCCGCTCGTGGGGACGCAAGGGCGGCGGCGGCACGGGCTGGAACATCCCCGTCGTCTATCGACACGCGGGCCAGATCTCCGCCGCGTTCTGGGACGGTCACGCCGAGCCGCTCAGCGTGCTCCAGTCGCGAAACCCCGTCCTCTGGGCGCCCACGGGCTCGCGCGTCGCACGCACGCTCAAAGACGAGCCCGACGCCATGCAATTCGGCTACGACCCGAACGACTCGGCGCGACGCACGATCGAGTGAAATCCCTGTCGGACAAGGGTTTGTAAAACCGCCTTTACAATTCGCGTGAACCGGCGTTCGTCTTGTTCGACCCGGCTCACGCCGCTACTCTCCCGACTCTCCGGGGCGTCGCACGCAGAGGGCCAACGGGCCCCGACCGACCCAGAAGACGCCCCGGCTGCCACAAGCCGCGCGTCCGCGCCGAAGACACAACGGACACGAACCATGGGATGGATCAGGTACGTCGTCTTGGCAATCGCCCCGCTCGTCCTCGTCTGGGGAATCTATTCTTTCATGGCGAGCAACCGCTCCCCGCTCCCCAACGAGCTCGTCTACGTCGACGTCACCACCGGGGAGGTCATGAACATCGAGCGCGGCAAGGTCAAGACCATCCCGGGCCGCAACGACAAGGGCGAACGAGTCCTCTTCCCCGCCGAGGTCCGCGAGGGAAGGATCTTCGTCATGGAACGCTACAAGGCCTCGCTCGACGCCCTCGCCGGCGACTCCCGCCTCAAGGTCGACATGAGCACACTCGAAGTGAAAGGCGCCAACTGATGCACGCAGCCGCCGGCGCCGCGCACGCCCAGCAGCCCGCCCCGCGGGCCGTCTCCGCTCGCGCCCCACACGCCTTCACGCTCATCGAGCTCCTCGTCGTCGTCGCCATCATCGCCATCCTCATCGGACTGCTCCTGCCCGCACTGGGCAAGGCCCGAGAGGCCGCCTGGCAGGCCGGCAGCGCCAGCATGCAGCGCCAGCTCGTCCAGGGAATGATCGCCTACGGCGCCAGCAACGCCGACTGGATCCCCGGCGTCAACACCAGCGGCCTCCGCATCTACCGCGACAACACCCCCACCGAAGCGACCACCCGCGCCCTGGGCCGACGCGCCGACGCCCCCGTCCAGTCCTACGACTGGATCTCGCCCTCCATCGGCGCCGACTACGACCTCCCGCTCAACCGCGAGCACCGCTTCTACAACATGCTCGAGCAGTTCTCCGACCCCGCCATGAAGGAGCGCGTGCCGCCGTGGGGCGCCCCCGGAACCTCGGGCTCCGCCCCCGCCGGCAGCCAGGAGATGGTCGAGTGGGTCGATGAGAACGCGCCGCAGACCCCGCGCGGCGTCAGCTTCCTCATGCCCATCCGGTTCATGCTCTACGGCGGCACCAACCAGCCCGGAAACACCGGCGCCGGGGAGCCGACCTGGGCCCGCATCGGCAGCGGCCTCCGCTCGGGAGACAGCTCCTTCATCTCCGGCGCCCTCACCAGCCAGTGCATCGTCCCCAAGGGCTACGTCCCCAAGATCGTCAACGTCGGACAGATGTCCTACAAGATCGCCATCGCCGACGGCTTCCGCTACCTCGACGCACAGTCCAGCGTCACCCTCGACTTCGACGCCAGCTACACCGGCGGAACCTGGGGCAGCTTCACCAACGGCGGCGCCATCGAGGTCTTCGACCGCTCGTGGGGCCGCTGGGGAGACAACAACCGCCAGCGCCGGCCGGGCTTCAACCTCCCGCTCGTCTACCGTCACGGCGGCCGCATGGACGCCGCTTTCTGGGACGGGCACGTCGACGTCCTCGATCAGTTCCAGTCGCGCCATCCCCGGCTCTGGACGCCCAGCCGATCCCTCTGGGTCGGCGGCAGCCGCACCGATCCCGATTCCAACAAGTACGGCTACGACCCCCGCGTCGAAGGCAAGAACGTCATCGAGTGATCCCGCCCCCCGCGCGCCTCAGCCGCGCGTCGCCGCGATCACCAGCGCGATCACACCCGCCGCCGCCAGCCCGAGCAGCACAGCCCCCGCGATCTTCCACGCGCTGTAAGGCCGCTCGCCCCGGACCTCGCCCGTCCGCGCGTTCACCACGAACCGGTACACCTTCCCCCGGTACCGGTACGCGCTCATCCACACCGGCAGCAGCAGGTGCTTGTACGTCACCCGCGAGTACCTCGGGTGCATGCTCGTGATCCGCTGCTCATCCCCCCCGATCCGCGCCCGGATCGTCGCCTGGATCGGCCCCACGCTCTGCCGACGCGCATCCTCGAACGCTCCCCGCAGATCCACCTGATAGCTCTCGGCCGCGAACCCCGTCAGATACGCGTCCACGTAAGGCTTCACCTCCCGCAGCTCCCAGGGCTCCAGCTCCTCCAGCAGCTCCTCGGGCAGCGACCGCGTCGCGATCACCAGCAGATCGTCGAACATGTTCTCGACCCGGCCCGACACGCTCGACCACCGGATCCGCCGCTCCTGCCGCGTCCGCGTCACGCGCCGACCGTTCACCGTCGTCGTGTACGGCACCGTCACGTAATAAGCATCGCCGCGCTGACCCGTGAACGTCGTCTCCGCCTCGCAGTCGATCGTCCACGCCGGGATGTATACGCCCCGCGGCGGGTGATCCGTCCGCGCCGCCCGCCGGATCTCGCTCGGCGCAAACCACAGGCTCTTCAGCCACGCCCCGAACAGCCGCCCCGCCTCCCGCCCGTCGATCTTGAACGGGATCACTCCCCCCGGCTTGATCAGCCGTCGGCTCCGCGCCGTCGCCACGATATTCGCCCCGCAGTACGGGCACGAGAAGCTCGTCGTCACCCCCAGCCCGTGCACCTCCGCCCCGCACGCGTCGCAGCGCACGTCAAGGTGCTCCTCCGTCTCCCCCTCCGCTTCCAGCCGCGCGATCGCCTCATCGAAGTCCTGCTCGTGGACGACGACCTCCGCCCCCTCTTTCGCGGACTCGATCGCGTTCGCCGCGCCGCAGTAGGGGCACGCGATCGTGCTCGTCCCCGGAACGAACACCAGCGTCGCTCCGCACGTCGCGCAGTGAAACCGCCGCGCTTCCGCCGAGACCCGCCCGGCGTCCGCAGCGCCGCCCGCCGGCACGCTTGGATCACTCCCTGTCGTCATCTGCGCCAGCGCCCGTCACCGAGGCGGCAGCGGGGGAGGCACGCTCGACAGCATCGCCGCCACCTCCGGCACATCCCCGCACCGCTTCCACTCCGCCATCCCAGCTTTCCACACCAGCGCCGTCCCCGGCAGCTTCCCGCCTGCGCACATCTCCCGCAGCGCGCTCTCGCTCATCGGGCCGCTCCGCGCCCCGTCGATCGCCACGTACCACGCCGCCCCCGCACCCGCACCGGGCAAGGGCGGCGGCGCCTGAGCGCCCGCCATCGCCTGCCCCATCTGCTGCGCCATCGCAAACCCCATCCCCATCCCGATCCCCGCCGCCGCGTCGCCCCCCGGGTTCGACGCCGCCTTGGTCATCGCCTCCGCAGCGGAAAACTGCGTGTACGCGCTCAGGTTCCCGATCACGCCCATCGACGAGCGCTTGTCCAGCGCCTCCTCGACCTGCGGCGGGAGCGAGATGTTCTCAACCAGCAGCTTCACAAGCTCCAGACCCTTGGCCCGGAACTCATCGCCGATCCGCCCCGTCAGGAACTTGCCCAGCTCGTCGTAGTTCGCCGCCAGGTCCAGCGCTGGGATCTTCGACTCGCCCAGGATGTCCGCGAACCGCGACACGATCACGTTCCGAAGCTGACCCGTGATCTCATCCGCCGTGAACGTCCCGTCCGTGCCCACGATCTCGCGTACGAACAGCCCGGGGTCGCTCACCCGCGTGACGTACGTCCCGAACGCCCGCAGCCGGATCGGGCCGAACTCCGCGTCGCGCAGCATCAGCGGGTTCATCGTCCCCCACTTGAGGTCCGTGAACTGCCGCGTCGAAACGAAGTACACCTCGGCCTTGAACGGGCTCTCGAACCCGTACTTCCAGCCCTTGATCGTCGCCAGGATCGGCAGGTTCTTCGTGTCCAGCGTGTAGATCCCCGGACCGAAGACGTCCGCGATCTTCCCCTGGTCGATGAACACCGCCGCCTGACCCTCGCGCACGATCAGCTTCGCCCCGTGCTTGATCTCGTTGTTGGGCCGCTGATCAAAGCGGTGCACCATCGTGTCGCTGGTCGGGTCCAGCCATTCGACGATGTCAATCAGCTCGGCTTTCAGACGGTCCCAAAGGCTCATGGCGAACCTCCGATCGGCGGCGACCACACTGCGACCCGCGCGCGGCCCGCCCGCCCGCCGCACGGAACAATACCCGTTCGGCGGACGCCGCCCCCGATTTCACGCGCCGCGACGCCCGACCCCGCGCGCCCGCCTCACTCGCCGCAGCTCGTCGCCCAGAACGCCAGCACGTTGCTCACGTCTGAGAAGTTCACCGCGCCGTCGTTGTTCGCGTCGCCCGCCGGGCCCGCGCCGCCCCAGTTCGACAGAACCGCCGTGATGTCCACGAAGTTCACCGACCGGTCGCCGTTGGCGTCCCCCGCGCAGGGAGGCACGACCACCGCGAACGTCGCGATCGCCGGGGTGCTCGCCGTCTCGCCCCCCGCGCTCTGCGCCAGCACCTGCCAGTAGTACCGCGTGTTGTTCGACAGCACGCCCGCTCCGGGCTGGAAGCTCGTCGAGACGATGCCCGCGGCGTCGATCACCAGCGTCTGGAACCCCAGGTCCGTCGAGACCCTGAGCCTGTACGACTCGCTCAGCGCCGCGCTCGTCCAGCTGAATGTGGGCCGCGTCGAAGCAACGAACGCCCCGTCCGCCGGCGTCAGCAGCGTGCTCGCTCCGGGCGGCGGGCTCAGCGTCACGAACGACCGCGACGCCGGAACGCCGCCCGTCGAGCCCGTCGCGTTCACCGCCGAAACCTTCCAGTGGATCGTCGTCGTCGCGGGCAGCGCCGTCCCCGACCACGTGTACAGATTCGTCGTCAGCCCGCCCGCCGTGAACAGCGGGCTCGAGAAGTCCGCGCTGTCATCCACCACCAGTTCGTACCCGTCGGCCTCCGCCGACAGCGTCCAGCTGAACGTCGGGTTCCGCGAGACCCCCGTCTGCCCCGCCGCGGGCGACACCAGCGAGAACGCCCCGGGCACCAGCGGCGGCACGAAGAACGAACGCGACGCCGGCGTCGAAGAGGACTCGCCCAGCGGGTTCGTCACCTTCACGCGCCAGTGATACGTCTGGTTGGGCGCCAGCGCGAGGGGCGGCGTCGCCGAAGGAGTGAACGACGTCCCGCTGATCACGGGCTCATCGATCTCGGGCGAGCCGAACCCCGGATCGTTGTCCACCTCAAGGCTGTAATAGTCCGCGCTCGACGCCTCCTCCCACGTGAACGTTGGCGACCGCGTCGAGACCGACTCCCCGTCCCCGGGCCCCACCAGCGCGAACGCGCCGGGCGCTTCCGTGAACAGCGTCCGGAACGCCGAGAACGTCGGCGCGTTCAGCGTGATCGCCAGCGCATTGCTCGTCGGATTCGTCGGGTGATTCAGCGGGTTGCCCGTCGGCTGCCCGTTCACCAGCACATCCGGGTTGGAGAAGTGCGTGATCCGAGCCCCCGGGGCATACGCCATGATCGTCCGGAACGCCGCACCCGGCGCGCGGTACCCGTACGCGAACGGGTGCGACGCGATCGTGGAATTGTCGCGGTCGTGCGCGCACCCCATGTTGTGCCCGATCTCGTGCGGCAGCGTCAGACCCGACAGACACCCCCGCGCCGTCACCGACACCGCCAGCTCGTCGAACCCGAGGTCCACGCTCGTCATCAGGTACGCGATCCCGCACGCGTTCGTCGTCGACGCCACCACCAGGGCGATGAAGTCCGCCCCGAACTGCTCGCGCAGCCCGTGCAGCTCGTCCATGTTCCCGTCGCCCTGGATCTGCAGCGCCTCCAGGTCCGTCCCCATGTTCGTCGCGTTCTGCGTGTAGGGAGTCTCGACCATCGCCACCGCCCGCACCTGCAGCGGGATCAGGCTGTTCTGGTACGCCACGTTCGTCTCGGCGATCGCCGCCGCCAGCTGCGCCTCGATCGCCGCGGTCCCGCCAGCGTTGATCCGCGCCTGGCTCGTGTACGCCAGCAGCACGTCCGCCACCGTCAGCTCGCCCAACCGCGGCGCCGCCGGCTCGACAGGCGCCGGCGCCACGCCCCGCCGCGCCCGGCCCAGCGCCGCGTCCGTCTGCTGATGACCCGTCGCGCACGCCGGAAGCTGCGCCTCGTCGATCTGCCGCACGCTGACCAGCCCCGGCCCCGCCCACGCGATCTCGAAAACGCCCGCCCGCGGCGAACGCACCACCCCGTGCAGCGCCCCGCCCTTCTCAACAAACACCGCGTACCCGCCCACAGCCTCCCCCAGCTCGCCGTACCAGCTCGCCGTGTTCCCCACCCCCAGCTCGCGCGGCACACGCCGCGCTTCGACCGTCACGTCCTCGAACAGGTTCAGCGTCACGACGTCCGTCGCCGCCCGCGCCGCCCCCGCCGCCGGGAACAGCACCCCCGCGTCAAACTCCATCACGCGCGAACGAGACACCCGCGGATCGCCCGCCTCCGGGTCCCGCAGCTCGACCGCCGGGCTCCACAGCAGCGGCTGACCCACCAGCAACTCGTCGGCCCGCGCCGTCGTACAAGAGCCCAGCACGCAACCCACCGCCATGAAGAAAGCCGACGAGCGATTCATGCGCATGCTCCGGTTCGGTGTCGACGCCTCGGCCCCGCCGCGCGCGGAGCCCCCCTCAAAAGTACGCCCCCGACGCCCGACGTCCAGCCCGGCGCGCCGCCCGCCCGATCAAAGTCACGCCGGGCAGCCGCTCACCCCCGCCTCCGGTCACGTCGAGCAGCCCGCGCCCCAGCCCTGCAGCACCGCCGTGAGGTCCCCCAGGTCGACGACGCCGTCGCCGTTCGCGTCGCCCTCGGCCGATCGCCCGCCCCAGAACCGCAGCACCGTCACAATGTCCGGAAAGCTCACGGTCCCGTCATCATTCACGTCCGCCGTGCACGCCGGCGCCGCCACCGTGAACGACGCCGTCCCCGACGACCACGCCCGCACGCCCCCCGGGCCCGTCGCCTCCACACGCCAGTAAAACGTTCGCCCCGGCGCGGTCATCTCTCCGCTCAGCGCCAAGAGAGGCGGCGCCAATCGTCGCTCGATCAGCGGCGACGACAGGTCAGCCGAATCGTCCAGCACCACGCGGTACGCCGTCGCGTTCTGCGACACGCTCCAGCGCAGCTCGCCCGGCTTACTCGTCAGTCGTTCCCCCGGCGCCGGGCTCAGCACCCCGAACGCCCCGGGCGGCGGGAAGCTCGTTGACAGCACGCTCGCGACCGCCGCCTCAACGTTGGGCAGTGGACCGATGGGCCGCAGCGCCGCGTCGCTCGTCGGCTGCGCCGACCCCGTCGCGCGCAGCACGCTCCGCACCTGCGCGGGAGACAGCACGCCCCCAAGCTCCGCCCGCGCCCGCGACTGCACCAGCGCCACCGCCGCTGCCGCCATCGGCGCCGCGCTCGACGTCCCGCTGAAGTTCGCCGTGTAGTACGAGTTGCTCCCCTCCGCCGCGTACGCGTCCCCGAACCCCGTCGTGAACACCCCCGCCCCCCAGCCCTGCAGGTCCAGCGTGGAGCCGAAGTTCGACGTGCCCAGCCGCGACCGCGCCGCCGCCGCGCCCCCGGGCGGCGCGCCCGCCCCGACTAGGATCGACCCCGAATCGTTCTGCGGCAGGAAAGGCTTGTGCGTGAACGACGCGTACAGCGGATCATCCAGATTCTGCGAACCGTTCCCCGCCGCCGCCACCACCGTCACGCCGTGCGCCACCGCCGTCACGATCGCGTCGTACGTCGCAAGGTTCCACTCGCTGGGCAATAGTCCCACCTGCGTCCCCGCGGGCGAGCCCGTGTACCGCGGCCCGATCGACTGCTGCAGCACCAGGATCACGTCCCCGGGCTCCAGCACCGCCAGCGCGCGATTGATCGCCGCCGCCACGCTGTATCCCGACGCCGTGTTCGCCGCGCTCACCATCACCACCGCCCCGGGTGCCATCCCCGTCGTCCCCACGCCGTCCTCAAGGCTCACGAGCTCGCCCAGCGCCGCCGTCCCGTGCTGCGGGTTGTTGAAGGGATCGACCGGCGCCGGGCCGATCACGCCGATCCCCGGCGGCAGATCGCGGTGCGACAGGTTCCAGCTGTAGTCGACCGCCACGATCGCCACGCCCTCGCCGCGCCCGCCGCTCGCGCCCGACACCACCGTCGACCCGATCCCCGTCGGCGCCGCGCCGCGATAGCCCTGCAGCCCGCTGAAGTCGGGCGCCGCCGGCGCGGGAGGCGCCTCGTCCGCTGCCTCCGCCCAGTGCACCACGCTCAATCCCCGCAGCATCTCCGCCACCGCCCTCGCGTCTTCACCCGCCGGCGCCTTGAGCACGACGTGCAGCGTCTGATCCGGCGCCGCTCGTCCCAGCGCCGCGCTCGCCGCCAGGCGCAGCCCGTCGAGATACGCATCGCTCAGATCCGGCGCCGCTCGTTCCCACGCAAAGCCCCGCGCCGCCAGGTCCGCGAGCACCGCACGCGCCCCGTTCAGCGAACCGCTCCCGTGGTCCACCAGGCCGCCGCCGCTGGCGCGCACCCCCGACCCCTCGCGGAACTTCACGTCCACGCGCCCGCCCGGCCCCGCCAGCGCCGCCGGGACGCCCGCGGCCGCCAGCAGCGCCGCCAGCAACGAGCTCGCTCGTCCCAAGCGCATCAGTCGCAAGCCGCGTTCCAGTTCGCCAGCGCCGCCGTGATATCCGAGAAGTTCACGGAGCCGCTCGAGTCCGCGTCGCCCACCCACCCCGCGCTGCCCCAGTTCGCCAGCACGCTCGTCACGTCCGCGAACGACACCACGCAGTCACCGTTCGCATCACCCGGGATCACCGGCACCGTCGCCGAGCCCCGCACCGTGCCCACCACGCGGATCGTCCCGAGGTTCGGGTTCGCCGGATCGATCGGCGCCGTGCGGTCGATCGCCGCCACCACCGACACCACCCGATCCGACGTCGTCAGCGTCGCCGCGAAGTCGATCGCCTGCGTCGGCTCGGTCGACAGATCATCCGTGTCCGTGCAGGGCAGCCCCGACGACTGCAGCGTCGCGCACACCAGCCCCGTCGCGCTGTACGTCAGCACCCCCCGCGTGTTCGCCGGCACGTCCGCGAACGTGAACGCACCCAGACCGTCGATCGGAACCGGGCCGATCGGCGTCCCCGGCGCCGCGTACAGGATTTCCAGACCGGCGATGCTGCTGTCGAACCGTCCCAGAAACCCGTAGTTGATGTTCAGCACCAGAGTCTCGGTCAGCGACAGCCGGAAGTCCCGCCCCGTCACGCTCGTGGGCCCGGCCACCGTCGCCAGCGACAGCGACAGCGTCCCCGCCACGGGCGACGTGTCCGACGCGCTCCCGCCCGCGAGCGTCAGCGTCACCGTCACCTGCGACTGCGCCGAGTCCACCGGAACCGTGAACGTCTCCGACCGCGCAGCCCCGGCCCCGGCCAGCACCAAAGCAACCGCCGCCGAAGCGGCCCGCGCAACTCTGCCCATAGCGGACACTCCCTTCCATGCGCGCGGACCGACCGCCCGAGCGTCTATCAAACCTACATTTGATTCAGCCCCTGCGCCGGATGAATTCAGCTCCCAACTCCGGTTGAGCCAAATCCCCCAGTCCCCCGCGCCGTCGACTCCAGCCCGTCGACCACGGCCACCCGCGCCCGCGAAACCGCCGCGATCACCATCTGCGCGATCCGCATCCCCGGTTCCACGGCGAAGGCCTTCCGCCCCAGATTAATCAGGGGAACCATCACCTCGCCGCGATAGTCGCTGTCGATCGTACCCGGCGTGTTGGGCATCGACACGCCGTGCTTGGTCGCCAGACCCGACCTGGGCCGCACCTGCGCCTCGAACCCCGCGGGCAACGCCATCGCGAACCCGCACGGGATCAGCCGGATGTCCCCCGGCTCCAGCACGACCGGCTGCCCGTCCGCCGGGCACGCGGCCAGGTCGAGCCCCGCCGCCCCGGCCGACTGATAACTCGGGACGACCGCCCCGGCCCGCAGAATCTGGATGCGTAGCTCGACCGCCGACGACCCCTCAGGCTCGGGCATGCAGCCCGCTCCGCCCGTTCTGCCGGAGCACGTTGGCCGCCTTGACCTCGACCCGGGCCGTCGCCGCCGCCAGCCGGGCGTCAAGGTGCTCGATCATCCGCTTGGTCGAAGCGATCGCCGTGTCCAGCGACGAGCGGCCGGTCACCGCCTTGTACAGGTCCGCCCGGTTCAGCCGGTCGCTCTGAGCCTCGCACTCGCTCCGGGCCGCCAGCAGGCTGTGCAGCAGCGCCTCGGCCGCCGAACGCTGGCTGCTGATCTCAGGCATGACCTCGGTCGTCGAGCCCGCGACATCCGCCGCGGGCTCCGTAAGTGCGCAGGTTGGCGCCATGTGCCTCGTTCCTTCTGCGGGGCGGTCCATGCCCCGGCTCGCAAGCCCGGTCCATGGGCCCGCTGGACGAGTATTGTCTCGGAACCTCGGCGCGAATCAAGCCGCCTCAGGCAGGGGGATACCGTTTCTCCCACCTTTCCCCAGTTCCGGAACGTGCCGACGCAGCATCGCCAGCACCACATCTGGTGCCTCAACCCCTCGAATCGACGACATATCCGCCACCATCCGCGCCACATCCGCCGCGGCAGGCTGCGGCCCAAACCAAGACCGAACGCCGTCCACCGTCGTCGGCTGCAACTCTTCCGCCGCGTACGCCAGTTCCTCGTGCAGCTTCTCGCCCGGCCGGATCCCCGTCACCGCGATCCGCACGCGCTCAGCCTGCCCCGGATCGATCGCCTCAGCGTCATCCCACAGGGGCTCCAGACCGTGCGCCCGCACGAACCGCTCCGCCAGATCCGCGATCCGCACCGGCTCGCCCATGTCCAGAACGAACACGCTCCCACCCTGGCTGATCGTCGCCGCGTGGATCACCAGCGACGCCGCCTCCGGGATCGTCATGAAGTATCGCGTCATCTCCCGCCGCGTCACCGTCAGCGGCCCGCCCTCGGCCAGCTGCGCTGACCAGATGGGTAGCACGCTGCACGCCGACCCCAGAACGTTCCCGAACCGCACCAGGCTGAACCGCGTCCCGCTCCCCGGGCCGTTCAGCGACCGGACATACACCTCCGCCAGCCGCTTGGTCGCCCCCATCACCGACGTCGGGTTGACCGCCTTGTCCGTCGAGATCATCACGAACCGGTCGACGCCCACCGCCGCCGCCGCGTCCGCCACGCTCTTGGTCCCGAAAAAGTTATTCACCACCGCCGCCCCGGGGTGGTCCTCCATCATGGGCACATGCTTGTGCGCCGCCGCGTGGAACACCACGTCGGGCCGCAGCGACATCAGCCGCCGCAGCGTCCCGGGCTCGTCCACCACGTCGTGCAGCACGGCCCGGCGCTCCATCCGCGGATGCCGCGCCGCCAGCTTCCGGTCGATCTCGAACAGCGGGTTCTCCGCCCGCTCCATCAGGTGCAGCGCCGCCGGGTTGAACGCCGCGCACCGCAGCGCCAGCTCCGACCCGATGCTCCCCCCCGCGCCCGTGATCAGCACGCGCCGACCTTCGATCAGCTCCCGCACCGGCTTCTCGTCCAGCCGCCGCGCCGGCCGACCCACAAGCTCCTGCAGATCGACCGCCCCCGCCCCCAGCGCCGCCCGCCGGCCCGAATCGCTCAGCACGTCGCCGATCGTCGGCACGAACCGCTCGGCAACCCCGGCCCGGGCCAGCGCCTCGCGCACGTTCCGCGCCGCGCCGCCCATCGCCGCCGGGATCGACACCAGCGCCGCCGTCACGCCAAGCTGCCGCGCCACGTCCGGGATGTCCTCGATCGATCCCAGCAGCGGCGGATCCTGCCACCCCTGCGCCGAGCGGTCGCCCGCGTCGACGAGGATCACCCCCGCCACGCCCGGCCCGGACCCCGCCGCCGAGAGCTGCGCCAGCACCGACCGCGCGGACGAAACCGTGCCCACAACCAGAACCGGAGATCCGCTCGCCACTGCCATGCACGCTCTCAGTCTGTTCACCGATCCGCCGGCGGCCTGCTTCCGAGCGCTCAGCCGCACGCGCCAAAGCCCGGCTCCGGCGCCCGGCGCTGACCCCGCGCAGCACCGCCCTACAGCTATCGGTCCTCCCCCGGGGGGCGGGTGAGCCCGCCCCGCCCCACAGAGCCCGATTCCTCAGCCCCCGCCCGGACCGCCCGGCCCCCCGCCGGGCCCGCCCGCCGCGGGGTCGATCTCGCGCAGGTACTGCCAGGAATAGATCCCGGTGTCGTGACCGTCGGAAAATCGGATCCGCAGCGCATAGCTGCCCACCAGCTCCGCCGACTCCGCCACCAGCGGCCCCTTCGCCCCCGCCCCCGCCCCCGACGGCAGCACCGTCAGCGGGTTCCGGCTCAGCTGCTCCCGCAGCGTCCGAGCCTCGGCCGAGGGCGACATCCGCCGCAGATACGCGATCGAGTAATACGACGTCGTCCCGTCCGCCCATTCGACG
>JANRJV010000031.1:0-57907 GCA_033763795.1 Planctomycetota bacterium | reverse complement strand
TCAACCTTTGGAAAGGCCTCAGGTTGTGCAGGCGCACAAGCATAGGGCCCAGCATCTCTTCCGCCAGAAACAAATGCCGTATGGAGCCGCGCGTAAACCAGCCTCCCGCACCCGTCCCACCCTCCCCACCTTCCCGACTATCCCCGCCACGCCAGGCCCTCGGCCTGCACGCCTCACAATCACACCCCATCTCCAGCGGCTCCTGATCCTCCGCATACTTCGCATTCCTCAACCGAATCATCCCCCGCGACGTAAACGCGCTCGCATTCCGCCCGTTCCGCGTCGGCAGCACGCAATCAAACATGTCCACACCCGCCAACACCGCCGCCAGCAAATCCCGCTCGTACCCCACGCCCATCAAGTACCTGGGCTTCTCCTCCGGCAACAACGGCGCCGTGTGCCGCACCACGCTCGCGATCTCCTCGGGCCCCTCCCCCACCGCCACGCCCCCGATCGCGTACCCCGGCAGCTCCACCCCCGTCACCTGCGCCGCGCTCCGCGACCGCCGGTCCAGGTCCGTCCCCCCCTGCACGATCCCGAAGAGCGACTGCTCCCCCGGCCGCGCGTGCGCCCGCGCGCACCGCTCCAGCCACCGGATCGTCCGCTCGTTCGCCTCGTCCAGCCGTGCCGCGTGGTCATACGACCGCGACACCTTCGACCGCGCCGCCTCGATCCGCAGCCGCGACTGGTTCACCGTCGTCGGATCCACGCTGGGCGGACAGTCGTCCAGCGCCATGATGATGTCCGCCCCCAGCGCGTTCTGAACCTCCATCGCGCGCTCGGGCGACAGCTCGATCATCGACCCGTCCACCACCGACCGGAACGTCACCGACTCGTCCGTCAGCTTCGTCAGGTCCGACATCGAGTACGCCTGGTACCCGCCCGAGTCCGTCAGGATGGGCCCGGGCCAGTTCATGAACGCGTGCAGACCGCCCAGCGACTCCACCAGCCGGGGCCCGGGCCGCAGCAGCAGGTGATACGTGTTCCCCAGCACGATCTGCGCGCCCGTCCCCGCCACCACCTGCGGCAGCAATCCCTTCACCGTCCCCTGCGTGCCCACGGGCATGAACGCCGGCGTGTCGAAGCTGCCGTGCCGCGTCGTGACCACCCCCAGCCGCGCCCGCGTCGAGCCGCACCGCGCCCGCACCTCAAATCGCAGCGCCGCGCTCTCCGACCTGGGCAGGCCCGTCCCGCTCATGACCGGGTCCGCTTCTCATCCGTCGCCCGCCGGAGGATCTCCTTCTCCTCCTCCGTCAGCGAGTGCAGACCCTCCCGCGACACCTTGTCGAGCACGGCGTCGACCCGCTTCTGCGTCCGCGCCGCTTCGCCCCGCTCCGCCTTCCGCGCACGCCGCCCCGACCGGTCCGCCGGCCCGAACACGTCGAAGAAGTCCCGCAGCAGGTGCATGTTGCGGATGAAGAAATACCCCGCCACCGCGCCCCCCACGTGCGCCGCGTCGCCCCCGGCGTTCTGCCCCTGCCGCACAAGGTTCAGCACCGCCAGACCGAACAGCAGGTACGCCCCCGTCCGGATCTTCATGGGGATGAAGAACACCAGCATCTGCTCGTTCGCCGCGATGAACGCCGCCGCCATCAGGATCCCGAACACCCCCGCCGATGCACCGATCAGCGGCGTGTAGATGTCGGAGAACAGCAGCCCCGGCACGCGCGCGTTCAGCACATGACCCGCCGTGTTCAGCGTCAGGTACAGCACCGCGCCGCAGATCCCGCACGTCAGGTAGTACGCCCAGAACCGCTTCCGGCTCCGCAGATGCTGCTCCACCAGCGGGCCGAAGAACCACAGCCCCAGCATGTTGAACGCCAGGTGCGTGATGTCCGCGTGCAGAAACTGGAACGTGATCAGCCGCCACACTTCCAGCCCGAAAAAACCCCTCCCCGTCGAGAAGTGCCCGACCGCCTTCAGCGGCGTCATCCACTGATAACGCCTCTCCCCCACCACCGCGTTCCGCGACGTGTCCACGATCGGCACCGCCGCCGCCAGCGTCGGGGGCGCGCTCGCCGGCGGCCGCCCGTGCTTGGGCTTCACCGTCCGAGGATCGATCGACGCCGAGTAGTAGTCCCCGACGTGCACCCGCGCCAGCAACCCACGCGCCCCCAGCAGCGCGTCCACAACGAACACCGCCGTGCACAGGATGATCACCCAGTGCGTCGCCGACAGCATCGTCAGCCGGCGCGCCACGCCCGGGCCGGGCTCTCGGCCCCGCGGCGCCCGCGCGTAATCTCGATCGTGAATCCCCATACGGTGCTCAGCGTCCTTGCACACCGATACTACAGCCTCGCGACCGCCGCCCACGACCCGCCTCCGGGCCGCGACACCCCGCGCTCAACCCGGCTCGTCGGCCTGCCGCTTCTTCTCCGTCGCTCTCCGCAGCAGACGCTTCTCCCCCGCCGAGAGGCTGTTCATCCCCGACGCGCTGATCTTCTCCAGCACCCGGTCGAGCTCCTCCTGCTCCTTCCGGGCCGCTTCCGCTTCCTTCGCGCGCCGCCGCTCCTCCCACGGATCGTCCTCTTCCACCATCGCCCCCGTCACGTCCGCCTCGTCGACCGCGCCCCCCACCCCCGCCACGCCCGGCAGCACGCCCGCCCCCGCCCGCAGCCGCTGACGCTCCGTCCAGCACGACCACAGGCTGAACACCGCGATCACAACCAGCATCGCGTTGTTCGCCACCAGCCCAACCACCGCCAGCGTCATCCCCGCCGCCAGCCCGATCGTCACCGCGATCTCCGTCCCGCGCTCGTACCCCAGACGCCGCCACAGCAGCGCCTGCACGATCCGGCCCCCGTCCAGCGGATACGCCGGCAGCAGCACGTTGAACGCCAGCAGCAGCAGGTTCACATAGTGAACCCACCACAGCCCCACCTTCAGCCAGAACACCGCCGTGCTCCCCGACGTGAACGCCGGGTCCGACAGCGTCGCCATCGGGTTCAGAGGGCTGAACAGCACCGTCGACTGCATCCCCGCCGCCAGCAGCGCCACCGCCGTCACCGGCGCCAGCACCGCGTTCACCGCCGGCCCGCCCACGGTCGAGATCAGGTGCGACCGCCAGTGATGCCGGGGCCGGATCAGCGCCAGCCCGCCGATCGGCAGCATCACGATCCGGTCCGCCGTACCCCCCGCATACCGGCATGCAAAGCAGTGCCCGAACTCGTGCAGCAGCACCAGCCCCAGCATGCTCCCCATCGCCAGCGCCATGAACGCAGCCCCCGCGTTGCTCTGCGGGATCGACCACAGCAGCATGAACGTCACGAACAGGATCGTGAACAGGTGGATCCGCACCGCGATCCCCGCCGCCGTGAACACCCGCACCGACCACCCCAGCGGGTTCTCCGGGTTCTCGAACACCCGCCCGAAGAACCGACCGATCCCGCCCCCCCCGCTCCGGCCCCCGGGCTCCTCCGGATCACCCCCGACAGGCCCGGAGCCGCCGCGTCCCCGGAACGCGTTCATCGCGCCCCGCCCCGGCCGACGCCCTCGACCGGCAGCAGGCCGCGCCGCAGCGCCAGCGCCAGCGTCGCGATCGTCTTGCCGTCCGTGATCTCGCCGCGGTCAAGCATGCCCAGCACCTTGGGAACCTCGATCTCCGCCACCGCCAGCGCCTCGTCTTCCTCGAGGTCCTGGCCCTTGTACTCCAGCCCCCTCGCCACGAACGCGTGCATGCGTTCATCGGTCATTCCCGGAGTCGTATGAAACCATCCCAGCGACACCAGCTCACCCGCCCGGTACCCCGTCTCCTCCTCCAGCTCCCGCGCCGCGCACCGCGCGGGCTCCTCCCCCTTGTCCATCGTCCCGGCCGGAAGCTCCAGGTGCTCCGCGCCCAGCGACACCCGGAACACCCGCACCATCACGATCCGCGCCACGCCGCCACCTTCTTCCGCCGGGAGCAGCGGCAGGATGCACGCCGCCCCGCCGTGACGCACCACTTCGCGCTCCACAGTCTCCCCGGAACGCCCCCGGAACGACACCATCTCCAGGTCGAACTTCTTTCCCCGGTGCAGCACGCGTCGTTCGCTTCCAGCGCTCATCGCGGGGATGATAGGGGGCCATGCATCACGCGGACTCTCCCCAGCCGACCCCTTCGGACACCCGCCGACGCTCGGGCGGCTCGCCCATCGTCAGGTTCGTCGGCGTGAACAAGTCCTTCGGCCGCCAGCGCGTCCTCCGCGGACTCGACCTCGAATTCAACGAGGGACAGACCACCGTCGTCCTCGGGCCCAGCGGCTCGGGCAAGAGCGTCATCCTCAAGCACATCGTGGGCCTCATGAAGCCCGACACCGGCCAGATCTGGTACCGCGATCAGCGCGTCGACCTCCTCACCGAACGACAGCTCGCGCCCCTCAGGCGTGAAACCGGCTTCCTCTTCCAGCTCAGCGCCCTCTTCGACAGCATGTCCATCGCCGAAAACCTCGAGTTCCCCCTCACCGAGCACACCACCCTCAAGCCCGACGAGCGCCGCGCCCGAATCGAGGCCGCCCTCGCCGTCGTCGACCTCAGGGGCGTCGAGAAGAAGTTTCCCGCACAGCTCTCGGGAGGCCAGCAGCGCCGCGCCGCCCTCGCCCGGTCCGTCATCCTCAGGCCCAGCCTCATGCTCTACGACGAGCCCACCACCGGACTCGACCCCATCCGCTCCGACGGCATCGCGGAGCTCATCGTCAAGCTCCAGCGCGAAACCGGGCTCACCAGCGTCGTCGTCACCCACGACCTCGCCTGCATGCGCAAGGTTGCCGACCGCGTCGTCATGCTCTATGAGGGACGAATCATCGTGGACGGAACCCCCGAAGACCTCGACCGATCGACCGACCCGCACGTCCAGCATTTCATCACCGGAACCGCGGAGGACGACGTGGACCGCGAACCCGCCGACGAACATCATCACCAGCCGGCCCCCGGCGCCCGGAGCCGCGCGTGAACCGAACACTCGCAGATTTTCTCGTCGGCCTCACCGTCGCCCTGGGCCTCGCCGGCATCGGGCTCCTCCTCCTCCTCTTCGGAGAGTTCTCAGGCTCACGACGACCCACGTACCCCCTCACCCTCGAACTCGCCGACGCCACGGGCCTCAGCCGCGCCTCGCTCGTCACGCTCAACGGAGTCACCGTCGGCACCCTCGAACAGATCGAGGCCGCAGAGGACCCGCGCTCGGGCGTCCGCGTACGCCTCCGCATCGAAGAAAACCGCAGGATCCCCCGCGACATACAGGTCGCCATCGAGCAGGGACTCGTGGGCGAGGCCAACCTCGCCATGCGCGCCGACCCCCTCCCGCCCGGCCAGGCCGATCCCGGCTATATCGCCCCCGAAGAAACTCTCCGCGTCCAGGCCGCCGGCACGCTCGACCGCATCGCCGGACTCCTCGACAAGCGACTCGCCTCCTTCACCGATGCCGCCTCGGGATTCACCGCCCTCGCCGACACGCTGAAGGTCACGGGCGACCGTCTCAACGAAGCCCTCGCCCCCCGCACGCTCGAAGACGTCGACACCGGCCGCGCCCCCTCGAATCTCGTCAGTACCGTCGCCCGCGTCGATCAGGCCGTCAGCGACGCCCGACTCTGGCTGGGCGACGACGCCGCACGCACCAGCGCACGCGACGCCCTCGCCCGACTCGACGGCCTCATGACCCAGGTCTCCGAAGCCGTCGAGCAGTGGACCGAGACCGCCCAGACCCTCTCCCAGCGCGCTCAGTCCCTGGGGGAGCGCGGCGAGTCCGCCCTCACCGAGCTCTCAACCTCCATGCGCACCCTCAACGACGCCGCCCTCGAGCTCCAGACCATCCTCGGTCGCATGAACCGCGGCGAGGGAACCGCCGGACAGCTCCTCACAAACCCGGACCTCTACAGGTCCATCAACGACGCCGCCGTCAGGCTCGAACGCGCCCTCACCGAGGCCCAGCTCCTCCTCGAGAAGTACCGCAAGGAAGGCATCCCCCTGCGCTTCTGATCCGCTCCGGAGGTCCGCTCTCATGGGCACCCGTCCCCTCTTCGACCCCGAGCGCATGAAGGGACCGCCCCCGGCAGCCCCGCCGCCGCCGCCGACGGGCTCCCCGCCCGCCACCGCGGGCGACAACCATCTCACGGTCTCCGCCCTCGCGCTCCTCGTCTGCAGCGCGCTCGAAAAGCTCCCCCAGCGCATCCGCGTCGCCGGCGAGATCAGCAACTTCAGCGACCGCACCCACTGGTACTTCCGCCTCAAGGACGAGCAGTCCATCATCGACTGCGTCATGTTCCAGACCGCCGCCCGCCGCGCCGCCTTCACCCCCGTGGGCGGCGACCGCGTCGTCCTCACCGGCCGCGTCGAGTTCTACCCCAGACAAGGACGCACCCAGTTCTACGCCGACGCCATCGAGCGCCTGGGCGAGGGCAACCTCGAGCGCCGCTTCAAGGAGCTCTGCGCCGAGCTGAAAGCCCTCGGCTGGTTCGACACCGCCCGCAAGCGCCCCCTCCCCGCCTTCCCGCGCCGCGTCGCCGTCGTCACCTCCCGCACCGGCGCCGCGCTCCAGGACGTCCTCGTCACCATGCAGCAGCGCTGCCCCGCCGTCGACGTGCTCATTGCCGACGTCCGCGTCCAGGGCGACGGCGCCGCCCAGCAGATCGCCGCAACCATCGACCATCTCTCCGCCAGCCACCGCACACTCGACATCCAGGCCATCATCGTCACCCGCGGCGGAGGCTCCCTCGAAGACCTCTGGGCCTTCAACGAGCGCGACGTCGCCCGCGCCATCCTCCAGTGCGCCGTACCCGTCGTCGCCGCCATCGGGCACGAGGTCGACGTCACCATCGCCGAGCTCGTCGCCGACGAGCGCGGCGCCACGCCCACCCAGGCCGCCATGCGCCTCACCCCCGACCGCGCCGCCCTCGCGGAGGAGCTCGCCGCCGCCCGCCAGAGGCTCCACCGCGCCGTCCTCCGCCGATGCGAACAGCGCCGCGAGCGCCTCGCCGCCTCCGCACGCGCCCTCGCCCACGAGACCCGCCTCTTCCTCGGCCGCGCCACCCTCAACCTCGAACGCTGCGCCGCGCTCCTCGCACGCCGCCGACCCGAAGCCGTCTACGCCCAGCGCCGCGCCGCCCTCGCCGCCGCATCCGTGCGCCTGGTCCGCGCCGCCGCCGCCCGGCTCCACACCGCCGAGCTCGCCCGCGCCGCCGAAGACCTCGTCCGCGCCACCGACGACGCCCTCGCGCGCCGCCGCGAGCGCCTCAACGCCCTCGCACGCGAGCTCCTCATCGCCGGCCCCGACAGCGTCCTCGCTCGCGGCTACAGCATCACCCTCGACGCCGCCGGCCGCGCCATCCGCTCCGCCTCCGCCGTCCAGCCCGGCGACCCGCTCACCACCCGCCTCGCCGACGGCGCCCTCCGATCGACCGTCACCGCCGAAGACGCCGGCCCGCGCCAGCCGCCCGCTCAGAAGCCCGACCTCCCCCCGCGCCCCGCCGCCTCCGACTCCCCGCGCCGCCGCACATCGCGCCGCACCGCCGACAAGGACCCCGGCCAGATGGACCTCTTCAAACCCTAAACTCCTCGCCATGGCGCACCCCGACCAGAACGCCCCCGCCGACAACCCCGCGCCCCTCCCCGACGACATCTCTGCTCTCTCTTACGAACAGGCCATGCGCCAGCTCACTGACATCATCGATCGCATCGAGTCGGGCGACATCGCCGTCGAGGACACCCTCAAGGCCTACGAGCGCGGCATGGCACTCCGCGCCCACTGCGCCGCCATCCTCGCCCGCACCGAGCAGAGAGTCGCCGAACTCACGCCCCCCGACCTCGCTCGAAGCAAGCCCGCCCCGGCCGACGACCGATGACCTTCACCACATGGACGGTCACCTCCTGATCCAGTGGGCCGCCGCCCTCACCGGCCTCTTCTTCTTCGTCGCCCTCGGCGCCATCGTCGGATCCTTCATAAACGTCCTCGTCTACAGGCTCCCCCGCGGCCTCAACGTCGTCACTCCCCCCTCCGCCTGCCCCGCCTGCGGCACACGCCTCACCTGGCGGCAGAACATCCCCATCCTGGGCTGGATACTCCTCCGCGGACGCTGCCGCTTCTGCCGAAGCCCCATCTCGCCCGAGTACCCCCTCGTCGAGCTCGCCGTCGCCCTGGTCTTCGCCCTCCTCTGGACCCTCTGGTTCATGTACCCCTCGCCCCTGCCCTTCCTCGGCATGCACCCGCACGCCTGGAGGCCCGACTTCGCCGCCTGGGGCGTCGCCCGCATGTGGCCCACGCTCCTCATCGCCCTCGTGCTCATCTCGTCTCTCGTCGCCGCCACGCTCGTCGACGCCCGCACATTCATGATCCCGCTCGTCCTCCCCTGGGTCGCCGGCGCCGTGGGCGTCCTCACCCACACCCTCCACGCCGCCTGGATCGGCGCCCGCTCCAGCATCGACTTCTCCCCCCATCTCTGGACCATCCCCGCCCATCCCGGCTGGCGCATGGGCCTCGCCCTCGGCGCCACGCTGGGCCTCGTCGTCTCGAACCTTCTCCTCCGCGCGGGCCTCATTCGCCAGAGCTTCGCCGACTACGCGCAGTGGGAAGCGAGCGCCCGCGAAGCGGAAAAGCAGCGCCAATCCGCCGCCGCGTCAACACCCGCATCAACACCCTCCCCCGCCGCTCCCCGCTCCATCATCTCGGGCGTCCTCCTGCTCACGGGCCCCGCCATCGCCCTCATGCTCTTTGGCTTCTCCCTCGGCATGTCCTCGGGCCACAGCCTCCCCTTCGCAACCATCGGCGGCGCACTCGGACTCATCCTGGGCCTCGTCCTGCGAAGAGCCGCACCCTCCGCCGACCACCCCGACTCCGACGAAGACCCCATCTGGGTCCGCTACCCGCACACCCGCCGCGAAATGCTCCGCGAACTCGCCTTCCTCGCGCCCCCCATCTCGCTGGGACTGCTCGGAGCCTGGCTCGCCTCTCCGTCCGGCCTGCTGGGCGGCCTCGCCGCGAGCCCGCCGCTGTGGATGATCGCCCTCGCCGGCTCACTCCTCGGGCTCATCGTGGGCGGAGCGCTCGTCTGGGGCGTCCGCCTCCTCGGATCGCTCGCCTTGGGCAAGGAGGCCATGGGCCTGGGCGATGTCCACCTCATGGCCGCCGCGGGCGCCTGCGTCGGCTGGATCGACGTCACCCTCGCCTTCTTCGTCGCACCCTTCCTGGGCATCGCCTGGGCCGTCCTCAGCGTCTTCTCCCGACAGCTTTTCCACCGCGCCGGCACCGCCCTCCCCTACGGCCCGCACCTCGCCGCCGCCACCATCGCCGTCATGCTCTTCAAGCCCGTCTTCGAAACCGCCCTTTCGGCCCTCGCAGGCTGGCAGGTCAACCTCCCCTGAAGCCCGCCGACCCCCCGAACGACCCCGACCCCGAAACTCAACGAATTCGCCCCGCTTTGCCGATCGAGGGCCCTTGACGGGTCCGCGAAATCCGAGTCTCATCTTTGCGGCAAAATCTGCCTGGAGAACACGATGATCGGTATTGACAAGCAATTCGTGGGCGGCCCCCGCCGGGCCATGCGCCTCCTCGTCGTACTCGCCGTCGGCGCTCTCGCCCTCGGCGGGTGCAAAAACAACAAGAAGGAGCAGGAGCTCACCATCGCGGGCCTGCAGGAGGAGAACAACCGCCTCCAGGCAGAGCTCGAAACCGTCACAGGCGAACGCAACTCCGCCGTCGAACGCGCCACCGCGGCGGAGAACGAGCTCTCCGCCGCACGCGAGGCCGCCACCAAGACCCCGCCCCCCGAGCCCGCCACCACCACCCGCGGCGGCGACCGCATCCTCTCCATCGCCGGAGACGTCGCCTTTGGTCCGGGCCAGACCAGCCTCACCGCCGCCGGCCGCCGCGAGGTCGACAAGATCATCAGCATCATCCGCAGCCAGTACTCGGGCAGCCGCATCGAGATCGCAGGCTTCACCGACAGCGACCCGCTCCGCAAGACCAAGAGCAAGTACACCGACAACGAGAACCTCAGCGCCCAGCGCGCCCTCGCCGTCGAACGCTACATGAACCAGCAGGGAATTCCGGGCGATCTCACCCACAGCGCCGGCTACGGCCCTTCCAACCCCAAGGGGTCCAAGAAGGACAGCCGCCGCGTCGAGATCCGCATCCTCGCCAACTGATTCCCCCGCCGATCACGACAGCCTCCCTCAAAGGCCCGGGACCACGCGTCCCGGGCTTTTTTCATGGACGCGTATGCTCACACCGTGACGCCGGAACACCGCGACACGCCCCTCACCCTCCTCTCCCCGGTCGAATCGCTCCGGCACGTCACCGCCGACCGCGCCGAGGCCCTCCGCAGGCTGGGCATCCGCGCCCTGGGACAGCTCATCGCCCACCTCCCCGCCCGCCACCAGTTCGAAGAGGCCGAGGGCGCCATCAGCGACGCCGCCGCGGGTCGCCTCATCACCGCCCGCGGCGAGATCACGGACACCCGCGCCGTCCCCTTCAGGCCCCGCCCGCGCTTCGAAGCCGTCCTCATCGACGACACCGGACGCCTCGACCTCGTCTGGTTCAACCAGACCTATCTCCGCGACAAGATCCGACCCGGCACGCGCCTCAGGGTCCAGGGCAAGCTCACCCAGAGCGGCTCAAAGCGCCGCATCATCAACCCCCGCTGGGAGATCATCCCCGAAGGCGCCGACGGCCCAGCCGCCCGCGACGCCCGCCTCCGACCCATCTACCCCGCCACCGAAGACCTCCCCTCTTGGGCCCTCGAGAAGATCATCCACGCCGCGCTCGACGACGCGCTCCCCCTCATCGAGGATCATCTCCCCGCGGACTTCCGCCGCGAGCGCGCGCTCCCCACGCTCGCGGACGCCTACCGCATGATGCACAGGCCCGCCTCGCTCGCCGAAGTCGGCGAAGCCCGCCGCCGCCTCGTCTACGACGAGCTCCTCCTCCTCCAGCTCGGCGTCGCCATGAAACGCGCCCACGTCCGCCGCACCCTCCACGCCCCCGCCCTCCGCTGGAACACCGTCATCGACGAGCACGTCCGCGCCCGCATCCCCTTCAAGCTCACCGAAGGACAGGAACGCGTCATCAACGAGATCGCCGCAGACCTCCAGAAGCCGACCCCCGCCAACAGGCTCATCCAGGGGGACGTCGGCGCCGGCAAAACCGTCGTCGCCCTCTACGCCATGCTGATGGCCGTCGCCTCAAGGCATCAGGCCGCACTCATGGCCCCCACCGAGCTCCTCGCCGAGCAGCACTTCGCCTCCATCAGCTCGCTCCTGGGCGACTCCAGCGTCCGCGTCGGACTCCTCACCGGCGCCGTCACGGGAATCGACCGCGACCGCCTCCTCTCCTCCATCGCCTCCGGACGGCTCGACATCGTCATAGGCACCCACGCCCTGCTCACCGACGCCGTCACCTTCGACTCCCTCGCCGTCGCCGTCATCGACGAGCAGCACCGCTTCGGCGTCCACCAGCGCGCCCGACTCCGCGAGAAGATGGCCGACGAACGCTCCGCCCCGCACACCCTCGTCATGACCGCGACCCCCATCCCCCGCACCCTCGCCCTCACGGTCTTCGGCGATCTCGACGTCTCCATGCTCAAGGGCCTCCCGCCCGGACGCTCACCCATCGCCACCCGCGTCGTCTCCCAGTCGATCCGCCCCGAGATCTACGCCTACGTCAGGCAGCGCATCGACGAGGGCGAGCAGGCCTATGTCGTCGCCCCCACCATCGGCGAGGAGGCCGGCCTCCTCCCCACTCCCGAAGGCGCCGCCCCAGCCGTCACCCGCGATGTCCAGTCCCTCGTCCAGGAGCTCCGCGCCGGCCCCCTCGCCGGCGCCCGCATCGCCGCCGTCCACGGCCGGCTCGCCCGCGACGCCCGCGAACGAATCATGTCCCGCTTCCGCGCGGGAGAGCTTGACGTCCTCGTCGCCACAACCGTCATAGAGGTGGGCGTCGACGTGCCCAACGCCACGCTCATGGTCGTCGAACACGCCGAACGCTTCGGCCTCGCCCAGCTCCATCAGCTCCGCGGCCGCGTGGGCCGAGGACCCAAACGCTCCGTCTGCGTTTTCATCGGGCCCGACGAACTCGAGGGCGAAGCCGCCGCACGACTCAACGTCCTCGCCGCCACCAGCGACGGCTTCGACATCGCCGAGAAAGACCTCGAGCTCCGCGGTCCCGGAGAGTTCATCGGCATCCGCCAGGCCGGCGCCGCCCCCTTCAGAATCTCCCAGTTCCCGCGGGACATGGACCTCCTCATGCTCGCACGCCGCGACGCCACCGCCTGGATCGACCGCTCGCCCCTCCTCGCCGCCGATCCCGAAAAGCTCCTCCGCTCCCGCCTCCTCAAGGCCCACGGCGAATCGCTCGGACTTGTTGACGTCGGGTAGGCCCCCCGGCGAAACTACCCCCGCGTGGCGGCCCGCGAAGAAGACTCTCCGCTCCACGAGCGCATCACCGCCGTCCTGGGCAGGCAGACGTACCGCGCCGTCGCCGAAACCACCGGACACAACGCCGAGACCGTCCGCCGCTACCTCCAGGGTCAGGCCCCCAGCGTCGAGTTCCTCTCCGCCCTCTGCGCGCACTACGACGTCAGCGCCCAATGGCTCCTCACGGGCCAGGGGCCCATGCGCCAGAGCCAGACCCGCGCCCACGCCCTCAGCGCCGCAAACCCCGCCGAGCTCCTCGCCGCCATCGCTGCCGCGCTCGAAAAGCTCACCCACCGCGTCGATAGAATCGAACTCTTCGTCCACACGATGGAGACGAGGCTGCGGGCCCGGCCCCTCGCCGCCGCGCAGCCGGCCCCGCTGGAGAGCGATCGTGAATCAGCCGTCAGCGCGCAAGCCACGCCCGGACAGCCGGGCGGCGTCCCCGCCGTCGCAGCCCCCGATACTGCCCGCGCCAGAGCCCTCTCCGTCGCCGACGCTCTTGCCCAACGATCACGCACGAGCGATCGTTGAGCTCCTCCGCATGCCCGGCGGCTCGGGCCTCGAGCTGGGCCGACGCTGGCTCGCCGCGCTCCTCCTCGCCCCGGCGGACGAACGCGAGGCCATCGTCGACGCCGTGGAAGCCCGCCTCGCCCAGCTCTACGACACGCCCCCGGATCCCCACTCAACCTCCGAAACCGACGAGCCCATGGTCCATCTCGCCGGACCCGCCGTCCAGCGCGACGGCTACACCGAGGTCACCATCCGCAGCTACCCCGCCGCTCCCGCCCCGCCCGCCAGGACCGCCCAGCGCCGCCCCGCGCGCGGCGCGTAAACTCACGCCCATGGCACAGGACAGCGGCGGAAACCAGCCCCTCGCGGACCTGCTCGCCCAGATGGCACAGATGCTCGAGCTCACCGGCGCGGACAAGTTCCGCATCATCGCCCACCAGCGCGCCGCACGCGCCATCGAGAGCCGCCCCGAAGACCTCTGCTCCATCGCACGCGAGCAGGGCCCCGCCGCGCTCACCCACATCGAAGGCATAGGCCCGAAGATCGCCGACAAGATCGCCGAGTTCGCCCGCACCGGCATCATCGAGGAGCACCAGCGCCTCCGCGCCTCCGTCCCACCCGGACTGCTCGACGTGCTGAACGTCCCGGGTCTGGGCCCCAAGACCATCCGCGTCCTCTGGCAGAAAGGCGGCGTCCAGAGCGTCGACGACCTCCGACGCATCATCGAGGACCAGTCCATCCTCAAGCTCCCCCGGATGGGCAAGAAGACCGTCGAGAACATCCTCGCCGCTCTCCTCTTCTCCCAGCAGGCCGTCGAGCGCCTCCCCCTGGGCATCGCCGCCCCCATCGCCGAAGGACTCGCCGAGCGCCTCCGCCGCGTCCCCGGGGTCGCCCGCGCCCACTTCGCCGGTTCGCTCCGCCGGGGCCGCGACACCATCGGCGATCTCGACATCCTCGTCGCAACCTCCGACCCCGCCGCCGCCCGCGCCGCATTCACATCCATGCCAGAAGTCACCAAGGTCCTCGCCGCCGGCGAGGCCAAGTGCTCCGTCAGGCTCCAGGCGGGCGACCACGCCGTACAGGCCGACCTCCGCATCGTCCCCGAGGAAAGCTGGGGCGCCGCCCTCCTCTACTTCACCGGCTCGAAAGAACACAACGTCCGCGTGCGCGAGCGCGCCCAGAAGAAGAACCTCACCCTCAACGAATACGGCCTCTACCCCGAAGACAACGACCCCCTCCCCCCACACCAGCGCAGCATCACCCCCATCGCCTCCGCCTCCGAAGAAGACATCTTCAAAGCCCTGGGCCTCCCCCCCGTCCCCCCCGAGCTCCGCGAAGAGCGCGATATCGACGCACCCCCGCCCCCGCTCGTCGACCTCAGCCACATCCGCTCCGAGCTCCACGCCCACACCACCGCCTCCGACGGCAAGCTCTCCATCGTCCAGCTCGCCGAGGCCGCCAGGTCCCGCGGCTTCCACACCATCGCCATCACCGACCACTCGCAGAGCAGCGCCATCTCGGGCGGCCTCAAGCCCGACGAACTCCGCCGACACATCGACGCCGTCCGCCACGCACAGTCCAGCGTCCAGGGCATCCGACTCCTCGCCGGCAGCGAGGTCGACATCCTCGCCGACGGCTCGCTCGACTACGACGACGACCTGCTCGCCCTCCTCGACATCGTCGTCGCCTCCCCCCACTCCGCGCTCCGCCAGGACGCCGCCGCCGCCACCGCCCGCCTCATCCGCGCCGCCACCCACCCGCTCGTTCACATCATCGCCCACCCCACCGGCCGCCTCATCAACAAGCGCGAAGGACTCGCCCCCGACATCGCCGAAATAGCCGCCGCCGCCGCCCAGCACGCCACCGCCCTCGAGATCAATTCCAACTGGATGAGGCTCGATCTCCGCGACATCCACGTCCGCGCCGCCCTCGCCGCCGCCGGGCCCCGCGCCCTCATCGCCATCAACTGCGACGTCCACAAGCACGCCGACTTCGATCACCTCCGCTTCGGCGTCCTCACCGCCCGCCGCGGCGGCCTCGACCCCGCCCGGTGCGTCAACACGTGGGAGCCCGAAAAGCTCGCCCAGTGGCTCCGCTCAAAGCGGTGAGTACGATGCATCACGCATGGACCTCAAGCCCGTCCAACTCAGCCCGGACGAAGAGCTCCCCCCACTCGACCCGCTCTGCGCCGTCTTCAGAAGGCACCTCAAGGCCGTCGGCCAGAAGTACACCCCCGAACGCGCCCACATCCTCGACACGCTCATCCGCATGGACGACCTCTTCGAGGCCGAACAGCTCCAGCAGCAGCTCAAACGCGAAGGCCGCCGAATCAGCAAGGCCACCGTCTACCGAACCATCAAGCTCCTCGAAGACGCCGGAATCCTCCAGAAAATCCTCTACGAGGCCGACCAGGCACACTTCCAGCTCACCTACGGCCGCCGCCCACGCGAGATCCTCGTCAGGCTCGATACCAAGCAGGTCATCTCCATCGAGATCCCCGAACTCGCCGCCATCCGCGAACGAGTCTGCCGGGAGCACGGCCTCCGCGCCGCCAGCCACCGCTTCATGATCTACGCCACAGGCCTCTGACCTCCCCGCGCGCACACACCGCGCTCCACCCCGCAGCGTTCCCGCGCCGCCCCGTCGCATCCCTCACATTTTCGTATCCCACGCCGCACGCGATCGTTCGGGCCGTCGCCGCGCGACGCCTCACCTCAAGCACTTCCCCTCCGTGCGCACGCCCCGGTCCGCGCATCCCTCTGTGACGGACTAGCCGCCGGGAGCGGCCGTCACACGGGCACGTCCGACTGCAGCGGCCGCGCCCCGAACCTCCCGGCACGCGCGGCCCGTGCAAGCGGAAGTCCCGCAAAGGCCGCACACGATCGCCCATGCATGGGTTTAGCCCGCCCCGCCTCACCACTGCCCACCGACGACTCCCCACTCCCGTCCCAACTGCCGACTGCTCAGGCGCCACGGCCGAACGCTTCGTTCGACGGTGAGTCTCGCCTTCGAACGTCTCGTTCGACCTTGCTCACCCTTCTTCCAGATCCCGCTCGTTCATCGGGCGGCTGATCCGGTACGCGCCGCTCAGCCACTTGCCAAGGTCCGCCAGTCGGCACCGCTCGCCGCAGAAGGCGCCGCTCGCCCCGACCGGCAGCGCCGCGCCGCACGTTCGGCACACCTTCCGCGCCGCCCCCAGCGCGTCGATCGTGCGCCCCGGCGGCCCTTCCACCGTCACGCGCCGTTCCTCCTCCCCCTCGTGCGCCATCGCGATGTCCCACCGCCGCGCCTCGCCCCGCGCCGGCAGTCCCGCCTCGATCCGCCCCGCCCACTCCACCGCCAGAATGTGCCGCCCGTCATCCAGCCGGTCCCACCCCACCGCCGGCAGATCATCCGGCCCGCTCAACCGGTACGCGTCCACGTGCGCCAGCGGCGTCCGCCCCTCCGCCGCGTACACATTCGCGATCACGAACGTCGGGCTCGACACCGCCGACTCATCCAGCCCCAGTCCCCGCGCGATCCCGCGCACCAGCCGCGTCTTCCCCGCCCCCAGGTCCCCCTCCAGCGCCACCACGTCGCCCGCCCGCAGCAGCGCCGCCAGCCGCACACCCAGCGCCATCGTCTGGTCCTCGCCCTTCGTCCGCAGTGTCAGCGTCGGTCGCTCGCTCATCCGCCGTGGTCCCATCCAGCGTTCATCAGGTCCACCGTTCCATTCTCAGAGATCAGCACGCAGCCCGCGCCCTCGCGCACGCGCCCGATCCGCGTCAGCGCCACCCCCGTCTCCGCGCAGCGCTGGGCCAGCCCCGCCCCCGCCTCCACACACAGCAGCAGCTCATAGTCCTCGCCGTCCGCGACCGCCCGCCGCGCCTCCGTCCCCGCCACGCGCAGCGGCAGCAACCCAGCATCAATCTCGATCCGCACGCCCGACGCCGCCGCTACGCGCCCCGCGTCGCGCCCCACGCCGTCCGAGACGTCGATCATCGCGTGCAGCCGATCCCCCAGCACATCGCACAGCCACCAGCCCTCGCGCACCCGCGGCTCGAACGTCAGGTGATGCCCCGTCTCCAGCGACGACCCCACCGCCCCCGTCACCCACACCTCATCGCCCGGCCGCGCCCCGGACCTCAGCACAGCACCCCGTACCCCGTGCGCCTCTCCCAGCACCGTCACCGTCAGCACCAGCGGCCCCGGCGAAGTCGCGATATCCCCGCCCGCCAGCGGCGCGCCCCAGTGCCGCGCCCAGTGCGCCATCCGGTCGAACAGCTCGTCCCCCGCCGCATACCCCGGCGGCAGACAGCCCGTCGCCAGCCCGCACCGCGGCACGCCCCCCATCGCCGCGATGTCGGAAACGCTCCGCGCCACCGCCTTGCGCGCGATCAGATCCACCGGCGTCCCGCGCTCAAAGTGCCGCCCCTCCACCAGATGATCGACCGTCGCCAGCGTGCCCGGCCCCAGCGAGAGCACCGCCGCGTCATCGCCCGGTCCGACCCGGATCACGGGATGGCCCGCCAGATCGCGCGACCGCCGCTCGATGTGGGCGAGCAGATCGGACTCCCTGAGCACTCCGGGTTTCGAGGGAACGGCGCTCACGGTGCGTATCCTGAAAGCGTCCTCACGTCACAAGCGGGTGTGTATGCACGAGCCAGAATCGTACGGCCTGAGCGAGACCCAGACCCTCATGCAGGTCGCCGACCCGACGCCCCCGCCGGGCTTCGCTCAATTCTGGAGCGAGTGGACCGCACGCGTCTGGACGCAGGACCCGCACTTTGAGCCCGTCGCCGACTCGGGCCTCTCCGCGATCGACGCCGGCGCCGCCGGACTCACCCACACATTCCGCAGCCTCAAGGACGTCCGCGTGGGCTGCCGGATCGCCGCCCCGCCGGACGGCGCCGCCCCCCGCGCCGTGGTCATCACCTCCCACGGCTACGGCATGGACCCGCGCACGCCGCTCACCGACCCGCACATCTGGGACCCCGCGGCCATCGCCGTCGTGCAGATCCGCTTCCGCGGCTACCCCGGCTCGCAGATGGACACGGGCGACCTCACCGCCCAGCCCGGTGGATACATCGCCATCGGCCTGCACTCGCGCACGGACTGGATACTCAACCTCGCGCTGGCGGACATCGTGAACGCCGTGCGCGCCGCCCGCCGCATGTTCGGCGAGCGCACGCCCGTCATGCTCCACGGCGAGAGCTTCGGCGGCGGCGTCGCCGTGCTCGCCGCCTCGGTCCTCAGCGGGCGCATCCCCGTCGCCCGCCTGGCCATGGGCCTGCCCTCGCTCGGCTGGTGGCGCTGGCGTCTCGAGCGCCCGGCGCTCGCGGGCATCGGCCTCGATGTCCGGCGCGCCATCGAAGCCGCACGCGGCATGGAGTCCGACCTCATGGAGACGCTCCGCCTCTTCGACGCCGTCGTCCACGCACGCCGCATCCTCGCGCCGGCGCTCTGCAAGGTCGCGATGCGCGACGATGTCGTCCCCGCCCCGACAGCCGCGGCGATCTACAACGCCCTGGGAACAGCCCCGGGAATGAAGTGGCGCTTCGTCACACGCTACGGCCACCACGACGGCGGCCTCAGCGATCTCCGCCGCCATGTGCTCTTCGAGCGCCTCGCCGGGCTCTTCCTCGACCCCGCGCAGGACGTCGCGGCGCTCATGCATCGCTGGGAGACCCTGCTGACCGCGGGCGAGCGCGGCCCGGACTGAACGCGCGCCCGTCGCCCCGACGGCTAGCTCAGCGCCAGGTTGTCGCGGTGCACCAGCTCTTCGTGCGTGCGGAACCCCAGCACGCTCTCGAACTCCGAGGACGGCCGGCCCATGACACGCCGCGCATGCTCGGCGGAGAAGTTCGACAAGCCCCGCGCCAGCTCTCGCCCGCTGCTGTCCCGGATCGACACCACGTCTCCCGGCTCGAACGCCCCGCTCACCGACACAACCCCGCGGGCCAGCAGCGACGCGTTGCGCTCGACGAGCGCCCGCGCCGCGCCCTCGTCCACCGTCAGCACGCCGCTGGGCGTCGCCGACAGCGCGATCCACAGGCGACGCCCGCGCAGCCGCGCGTCCGCGCCCGCGACGGCGGTGCCCACGCGCTCGCCCCGCAGCAGCGCCGCCAGGGCGTGATGAGGCCGGCCCGGCGCGATCGCCGCCGCGATCCCCGCCTGCGTCGCCAGCCGCACCGCTTCGACCTTCGTCGCCATGCCGCCGCGACCCTGCGAGGTCTTGATCGGGCGCACCAGCGTTCGCAGCGACGCTGCGTCGGGCGCCTCGTGCACCAGCTGATCGGCGCCGTCCAGCACGCCCGGCCCGGTCGTCAGGATCACCAGCGCCTCGGCCTGCACCGCCACCGCCAGCTTGGCCGCCAGCACGTCGTTGTCCCCCAGCGAGATCTCCTCGGTCGCGACGGTGTCGTTCTCGTTGACGATGGGGATGGCGCCGAGCCTCTGGAGCGCGCCGGCGCAGTTGCGGATGTTGAGGTAGCGCTCGCGGCTGTCGAGGTCCGAGCGGCTGATGAGGATCTGGGCCGCGGGCGTCCGCCGCGCGTCCAGCGCGTCGCGCCAGATCGACATCAGCCGGGGCTGCCCCGCCGCGGCCGCCGCCTGCAGCGTGGCGACGTCGTCCGGGCGCGAAGGCAGGCCCAGCACGCCGATCCCCGCGCCAATTGCGCCGCTGCTCACGACGAGCACGCGGCGTCCCTCGTCGCGCGCGGCGGTGAGGTGCGCCGCCAGATCGTGCAGGTATCCGCGGTCGATCTGGTCGGTCCCGCCCGTGAGCACAGCCGTGCCCAGCTTGATGACCAGGCTTCGCGCCGAGGCGATGGCGCGCCGCGCCGGGTGCGGCGCCTGCGGCTGCTCCTCCTGGAACGTCACGGCTTCATCCCCGGCGGCGGTCGCAGAAGATTCATGAGAAGGTCGGCGTGCCGCCGCGCGGCCCCCTGATGCGAGCGCACGCACTCGCGGGCTCGCTCGCCCAGCGCCCGCCGCTCGCCTGGATCGCCGATGAGACCGCCGAGAACGCCGGCGAGGCCCGCGCGATCCGTCTGGACGATCGCGCCGCGCGCGAGCATGGCGTCGACGGTGGCGCGGAAGTCGCTGACGCTGGGGCCGATGACGACGGGCTTGCCCAGCGCCGCGGGCTCCATCGGGTCCGAGCCGTAGAGGGAGCCGAAGGAGCGGCCGACGACGACGACGTCCGCCAGAGCGTAGGCCTTGCGCAGCTCGCCGATGGTGTCAAGGAGGAATCGCGGGCGGCGCGGGTCGGGCGCTCCGCCCCTCGTGCGCCGCACGCAGCTCGGGAGCGCGGCGGCGGCGCCGTCGAACCACTCGGGCTTGCGCGGCGCGCAGAGAAGCTGCACGCCCGGCGGCGTCGCGCGCTCGAGCAGCTCGTGCTCGTCCGGCGCGGTCGAGCCCGCGACGATCAGCGGCGCCGCGCGGTCGATGCCCAGCTCGCGGGCCAGCTCGTCGGCTCCGGGGATCTCCGTCTCCAGCGACGCCGAGTCCCACTTCATCGTGCCCGCGACGTGGCAGCGCTCGGGCGCGACGCCCATGTGCGTGAAGCGGGCGGCGTAGTCGGCGTCCTGCACGGCGGCGAAGGCGAGGCGGCCGAACGCGCGGGCGAGCACGGGGCGGATGAGCCTGTAACGCTTGAAGGAGCGCGCGCTGAGCCTGCCGTTGATGATGGCGACGGGGATGCCGCGGCGGTGGCAGGCGCCGGTGAAGTTGGGCCAGAGCTCCAGCTCGACCAGCGCGACGGCGCTGGGGCGGACCGCGTCGAGAAAGCGGCGGACGCTCCACGAGGCGTCGAGGGGATAGCGCACGACGCGGGCGAGCCCGGCTTCGGGCCCGGTCGGGCCGAAGAGCGCGCGGGCGCGGGCGATCCCCGTGTCGGTGGTGACGCTGAGGACGATGTCGGCGTGCGGCGCGAGCAGGCGCACGAGCGGGGCCGTGAGGTTCACTTCGCCGACGGAGACGGCGTGGATGAGTAGGCGGGGGCCCGAGGGGGCGGGCAGGGCGTCGAGCCGCCCGAAGCGCTCGGCCCATCCGCCGCGGGCCTTGCGCATCCACCACGGCGCGGTCGCGGCGGCGGCGATGGCGTATGCGGCGTCGAGTGCGAGGCTGAGCAAGGCGCGGCTTCCGGCGATCCCGTGCTGGACGATGCGTCGAATGGGCGCGCCCGGGGTCGAACCGGGAACCTTCCGCGTGTAAGGCGGACGCTCTGGCCGATTGAGCTACGCGCCCGTCGGGAAGGAGTGTACCCCGCCCGGGGGCTGCCGACGGCGGCGGGGCGTCGCTCGGGAAGCGGGCGGGCCGGTTACGCTCCCGTCGTGCACAGCCGAGGCATGAACATGCGTCTGAGGTCGGGCCGGGCGCCGGTGGCGCTGGAGACGACGCTGCTGGTGCACGGCGTGCCGCGCGAGTCGGCGGCGACGCTGCACGCGTCGCTGCGGCGGATCGTGCAGGGCGAGGGGGCGACGCCTCTGCTGGTGGGCGTGGTCTCCGGGTGTCCGACGGTGGGCATGACCTCGGAGGAGCTGGACGAGCTGCTGGCCGCGACGACGGTGCCCAAGGCGAACACCAGCAATCTCGGCGCGCTGATCCACGGAGGGGGGCACGCGGCGACGACCGTCAGCGCCACGATGGAGCTGGCGGCGGCGGCGGGCGTCCGAGTCTTCGCGACGGGGGGGCTGGGCGGCGTGCACCGCGGATTCGGGCAGCGGCTGGACATCAGCGCGGACCTGGGCGCGCTGGCGCGGTTCCCCGTGGCGGTGGTGTGCAGCGGCGTGAAGTCGCTGCTGGACGTCGAGAGCACGCGCGAGGCGCTGGAGACGCTGGGCGTGCCGGTGGTCGGGCTGCGGACGGAGCGTTTCCCCGCGTTCTATCTCCGAGAGAGCACCGCGGGAGTCGACGCGCGGTTCGACGACGAGCGTTCGCTGGCGGCGTTCGTGCGCTTCGAGCTGGGGCGGACGGGGCGCGGGATCGTGATCGCGCAGCCGGCGCCGGAGGAGGCGGCGCTCGACGGCGCGACGTTCGCGCGCTGGCTGGCCCAGGCGGAAGAGGCCGCGGGCGACACGGCGGCGGGGCGCGACGCGACGCCCACGATCCTCGCTCAGCTGCACAGGCTGTCCGGCGGCGCGACGCTGCGCGCCAACATCGCGCTGGTGGAAGCGAACGCGCGCTCGGCGGCGCGGCTGGCGGCGGCGATGCTCGCCCAGGACTGATTGGAGCAAAAGAAAAAACGGCCGAGCCGGGCGGCTCGACCGTGTGGACGATCGCGTCGATGCGGGGGCGCGGTCAGCGGCCGGGCTTGTTCCGCGAGCGCTGCGCCTTGGCGGACTTGGCTGCTTTGGCGGCCTTGGCGGCGTTGATCTGGGCCGCGGAGGCCTTCTGCTGCTTGGACGCCTTGGCGGGCTTGGCCTGCTTGGACTTCTTGCCCGCAGTAGAAGACTTCTGCTTGGGTCCCGAGCCCGTGGCGTTCGAGGCGGTGCCGGCGCGATCGGCGCGGTTGGCGGGAACGCCCGCGGCCTGCCCGCCCGAGTTCGGCAGCTCCTGATTGATGCCGCGGCAGGGATGGTCGGCGGGGAGCGGCGTGCCGCCCGGATAGCGGAGGTCGTAGGTCACCTTGCCGAAGGCGTTGCGCTGATTGACGTTGTCCTGCAGCTTGCCGTCGATGGAAGCGAAGAGCCCGTCCTCGAGGAAGTCGAATCGGCACTCGAACGGGTTGACCGAGGTTTCAAGGAAGTGGTTCTTGAACATATCGCCGACGACGCCGGTGTTCAGGGCCTGCTGGCTGTAGGCGACCTTGGAGAAGTAGGCGTTGATGGTGGTGGTGTCGATGGGGCGGCCGTTGTCGGAGAGAGTGGTGGGCGCGCGGAACGAGCCGTTGATGGGAGTGAACTCGCCGAGCGCGGTGGTAATGCGCGTGTTCGTGTCCGGGAAGACGGGCGTGTTGGGCTCGATGCGCGTGACGCTGGAGTCCTCGCTTCCGGAGGAGATGTCCATGTACCAGTACTGCGGGACCTGGCTGTAGCCGGATGCGCCGCCGCCGCCCGTATCGGGGCGGGGCAGGCCTCCCGCGTAGTACGTCGGGTACCCCTGGAAGATGAGCTGGTTGTCGACGGCGGCGATGCCGGTGATGGTGTGGCCCAGGTAATCCAGCTGTTCGACGTCGTAGAAGTTGCCGCCGCTGTCGTTGTCGGACACGCGGTCGATGATCACGGCGTCTTCGCGCGCGTTGAGAGTGCCGTTGTATCCGGACCACGCGCGTCGGATGTAGTTCGTCCCGGGCTCAAACTCCACGACGGCGCGATAGACCGACTCGCCGCGTTCGTTGGGCGTGTTGAAATGCTGAGGGATGATCACACTGGTGTACAGGGCGCGGTTCTGAGCGGAGGCGGCGAGGCCGGACTCGATGGGCACGCCGAAGCTGACGAGCGGGACGATCTCCTGCCGGTCCTTGGGGTCGAAGTCAAAGTCGGTCGGGATGTCTGCGAGATACGAGGCGTACACGGATCCGCCCGATCCGCCCGACGAGCCGCGGATATCGTTGACGCTTCCCTGGAAGTCGTTGAGGACGCCGAAGAGCCCGATGGAGTCCGGGACTCCCGCTGTGGGCGCCTGGGGCAGCCACGCGAGGCCCGAGACGACCGGCGCGTTGAACTGGGCATCTCCCTGGTCCTGGCTGCCGATGTACTTCTCGATGAGGAAGAGATCGCTTGAGGGGCCGCCTCGCTCAGCGTTGGGGTCGTAGAAGCCGGCGTACAGCTCGTTGAATGTGTAGACGTAGGAGCCGCCGGACTGGAAGATGACGCCGCCCTTCATGTAGAGGGTGGTGACGAACGTCTGGATCTGTCCGCCGCTGTCGCGGAAGTTGAGAGCGCCGGCGGCGAGGCCGTCGACCTGTGCGAACGCGCCGCCGTACTCACCGAAGCCGCGGGGGAAGCCCCCGCCGTAGCCGCCGTACCCGCCGTAGCCCCCGTACCCGTCGTTGGGAATAATCGAGTACGGGTTGTCCTGGAAGAACTCGTCGGTGAGCGAGTTCAGCGGGCGCAGGCGCAGGCTCGCGCTGACCAGGTCGGTGAGCAGGAATGAGTCAAAGTCCGGCACCGGCACCGGCGGCGGCGTCGGGATCGGTGGGATCACCGGCGGCGGGACTACCGGCGGCGGGACTACCGGCGGCGGCGGAGGAGGAGGCGGGGGCGGAGGAGGCGGAGGAGGAGGCGGCGGGGGCGGAGGAGGGGGCGGTGGCGGCGGCGGAGGAGGCGGCGGGGGCGGAGGAGGAGGCGGAGGGGGTGGAGGAGGAGGCGGAGGCGTGAAGCCGCCGGAGCCGCCGGTGTCGACGATGATCTCGCCGTCGTCTCCTTCATCAACGATGGGATCGGCCGGTGGCGCGGTATCGACCTGAGACGTGGTCTGCGTGGTGTCGGAGCCGCCGGTAGAGCGGTCGACGAGGTTGCCCTCGTCGGTGTCGCGGGAGTTGGGGTCGCCCGTGTCGATGCTGGAGTTTTCGTTGCCCTGGTCGGCGGGGTCGGGGTTGTCGGTGGAGGTCTGCTTGTCTTCGGTGACGCTGGCCTCGGTGCCGTCGGGGTAGGTGACGGTGAAGGTGCCTTCGTTGGTTTCGGTGCCGAAGCTCTGCGTGGGGAACTCGCCGGTGGTCTCGATGCCGCCCTCGGTGCCCTTGACGGCGAGGGTTGCGTCTGAGGTTCGGACCTGGAGGTCGTTGGCGGACTCGGTGCTGCGGACCTGGAAGACGACGCGGCCGTAGTCCATGGAGAGGCTGGTCTTGTCGACTCCCGAGACGTTGCGGAGCTCGTCCATGGAGACGATGCCCAGCCGGTCAACGGTGATGGTCTGTCCCGCGCCGATGCGGAGCTGCGTGGCGCTGCGGAGGCTGGTGCGGAGCGCGCCGCCCTCGGGGATGCGCATGCCGGGCTCGGCCTTGACCCACGGGCCGTCGGGGGTCATGCGGACCTGGACGTTGCCCGTGACGGCGAGGACGGTTGCCTCATTCGAAGCTTCGGAGGGCGCGTCGGCGGGTGCTGCGGGCGCCTCGCCCGGGGCCGCGGGCGCGGGCGGGATCTCCTGCGCGGCGGCGATGGAGGTCACGCCGCCGCTGGCCCAGAGGACCATGAGCGGCGTGACGAAGGGGTGCAGCGCTGCGCGCACGGAACGTGAACCGTCGGCTTTGGACACGGAGCAGTCTCCCACGGCCTAGGGCGGGCGTCGCCCACCGGACCTACAACCCGCGGCACGGACTATTCCCGCAAGATACCGAACGGGACCCGGGGGTCGTCAAGAGGATTATGGGGTCCAATTGGCGATGAGCAAGGGATTTGCGCGCGACGGCGCGGCCGGGTGCCGGTTACTTGTCGGTGAGGACGATGGTGCCGAGGAATTCCGGGCCCGGGCCGCCGGCGGCGCGGACGTCGGCGATGGAGCGGCGGTACTTGTCCGCGAGTTCGCGGTCGGCAAAGTCGGATTCGAGGCGGTCGAAGAGGGCGAGGGCGCGATCAAAGTCGGCGTCGATGTAGGCCTGGACGGCGTCGGTCGTGAGGGCGACCCATTCGGCGGTGCGGTCGCCCCTGGGTCGGCTGTCGCCGATGGGCTCCCAGAGTGTTTCGGGCTCGGTCTTGCCCTTGACGATGACGCGGCCGATGAGCCGGACGCCCGTGCTTATTCCGGCGAGGGTGCGGGTGCGTTCGGTCATGAGAATGAGCGAGCCGAACTGCTTGTTGGCGGACTCGAGGCGGGCGGCGAGGTTGGCGGCGTCGCCGATGACGGTATAGGCGGACTTGTAGGGGGGGTTGCCGAAGTCTCCGACGTTGACTTCGCCGGAGGCGATGCCCATGCGGACGGCGATGGCGCCGGCGGGGCCGAAGGCGCCGGAGGTGTTCATCTCGATGATCTTCTGCTGCATGAGTATGCAGGCGCGGACGGCGCTTGCGGCGTGGTCGGGGTCTTCGATGGGCGCGCCCCAGAAGGCCATGATGCCGTCGCCCAGGTACTTGTCGATGGTGGCGCGGTTTTGCTGGAGGATGTCCGTCATTGCCTTGAGGTAGGTGGCGAGGAAGGTGTAGATGCCCTCGGTGCCGAGGCGTTCGGCGAGGGTGGTCCAGCCGGCGATATCGGAGAAGAAGATGGTGAGCTCGCGGCGCTGGGGGCGCATGCTGTCGAGCTCGGGGTTGTTGACGAGGATGTCGACGACGTCGGGCGAGACGTAGCTGCGGAAGCGTGCCTCGGTCTGTTTCCTGCTGCGCTGCTCGACGAGCAGGCGGTGGAGGATGACCATGAGCCACGAGGCGATGGCGGCGGCGAAGGGGGCGGCCTGTGCGATGACGATGCCGGCCCAGTCGAAGAAGAAGACGCCGTCGATGATGAACCAGGCGGCGAGGCCGGCGAGGAGCACGAGCGGGCTCTGGACGACGCCCAGCCGCACGCCGATCATCGTCCCCAGAACGCCCAGCAGGATGACGGCGGCGAGGTCGAGCGCGACCGGCGCCTTTGCGAGGAACATCGGGCTCTCGACGGACGTGAGGATGGCGCTGGCGAGTGCGGCGTGGACGTGAACCCCCGGCGTGCGGGAGTCGACGGCGGTCTGCACGAAGTCCGCGAGGGCGCCGGTGGCGGTCCAGCCCACGAAGCAGATCTTGTTGCGGACGCGCTCGCGGAGTCGCTTGCGGATGTTCTCGTCGAGCTCGTTGAGTCCCTTCTCGATCTGCTCGATCTGCGCGGCGCCGTCGACGGCGATGCGGCTGAGGCTGTCGAGGGCGGCGCGCTCTTCGGGCGTGGCGGCGGCGGGGTCGGGGATGGATTGCCTGGCCTGCTCGTAGAGAGCGGCGGCGTCGGCGACGGCCTTCTTCCACGTGGCGCTCTGGGTTTCGTAGATCTCGCGCCAGCGGCCGTCGTCGGGGGTGAGCGTGCGCATCTCGGCGGCGAGCTTGTTGTAGGCGGCGGAGTCGACGAGGCCGAAGAGCGCGTCGAGGGCGGGCATGGCGGCGTCGAGGCTGGCGATGTTGGCCTGTATGGCGGGTACGACGGTGATGGAGGGGTTGAGGAGGAAGCCCAGCGAGATCTCTGAGGGGGTTCGGGCTCCGGAGCCGTCGACGCGAGCGAACTGGTCGGGCCACCCCGAGAAGCCGCCCCGTGGCCAGGGGACGATGACAAGGCCGTCGCGCGGGCCCAGCGATGCGATCTGGCGGAGCGAGCCTTTGTGTGTGGGGATGACGAGGTTCTGGCCCGCGGGGAGGCGGATGTCGGTGTGGGCTTCGGTGATGCTGACGGCGCTGAGGGGGACGTTGAGATGGAGGAGCGCGGAGGCGAGGCCCAGGGTGGGATAGAGGCGTCCGCGGAGGTCGATCCAGAGGGGGATGGCGCGGACGGCGCCGTCCTGGTCTCCGCCGCCGAAGGAAACGCTTGCGATGGTGGCCGCGGCGCGAGCGATGGCGGGGACGGGCGGGCTTGGGAGGTTTGAGGGCGGCCAGGCGGCGTCGCCTTCGGGGTTCTGGACGCTGGCCATGGGCTCGAGTGCGAGGATGAGCTCGGCGCGGGCGACCTTGGCGCGGAGATCGTCGGCGAGGGCGCCTTCGAGAGGGACGCCGGGCAGGAATTCCGCCATGAGTGTCTGGAACGAGACTCGGCGGTCTGAGGCGATGCGCGTGAAGACGGACTCGAAGGGGATGCGGCGGGGCGGGGCGGCGTCGGCCCCGGCGGCGGACGAGGGGGCGTCGGGCTCCTCATAGTTGAAGCTCATGCCCTGGATGGTTCTGCGGCGTGCGGCGAGCGCGGCGCCGAGGATGGCGTCGTCGTCCCGCTCCTGGAGCTCGCCGGTGGCGGGATCGCGCGTGAGCTGGGGGAGCTGCGCGTCGTCGTGCAAGAGATCGAGCGCAATGACGCTGGCGCCGGCGCGTTCGAGCTCGCCTATGGCTTCGGCGAGGAATCGGCGGGGCCAGGGCCACTTGCCGACGGTGCGGAGGGACTCATCGTCGATGGCCACGACGACGACGTCGCTGGTGGGCTCGGGGCGGAAGAGGGTGAAGAGCCGCGAGCGGAGATCGAAGAGCGGGAACTCGAGGGCGCGGGTGAGGCCGGCGGCCTGGAGGGCGGCGACGAGGAGCGTGATGAGAAAGCCGTACCAGATCTGGGTCTGGGCGAGTCGCGCGGCGCGGGTGATTGGCGCGGGGGCGGATCGGTTGGGGGGCGGAGCGATGGGTGCGCTCCCGTTGGATCAGGTGGAGGGCGGCGTGGCGGCGGGCGCGCCTTCCTGCGGGGCGATGCGATCGTCGGGGTTGGCGTTTTCCGGCGCGTCCTGGTCCGGGGCGGGGGCGGCCTTGGCCTCGCGGAGCATCTGATAGTCCTGAGCCTTGGCGATGACGCCCACGAAGTCGAGGCCGCTGATGACCTGGTTTTCCGTGGCGCCCGACATGACGCGGAGGTACGTGAGCTCGCGGACGGCGTAGCGCGGGGCGCGGTTGGTGAGGTGCATCATGACGCCGCCGCGGATGTCGAGGGCGTGGCAGATGGCCTTGGCGAGCGTGCCGCGCTGGACGGCGTAGTCGGCGGGTTCGCTGAAATCCTCGACGACCCAGCCTCGGGAGCGGAGGAGTTCGAGGCGCTCTTCGTAGGAGGTCGTCGGGTCGATGCCGTCGGCGAGGAGGAGCACGCCGTGGAAGGCTTCGTCGTTGGTGACGGCGCTGCGGCCTGGGAGCGAGTGCCAGTAGTCCTGATCGCCGCCTTCGTCCTTGGGGAGGACGGAGAAGTTGACGGGCTCGGCGACGCGGGATCGCTGGCAGGCGGCGGCGTTTGCCAGTCCGGCGAGCAGCGCTGCGGCGAGGACGGTCTTGAGTGCGCGGTGGGTATGGGGAAGTGTCATGTGTTGCTCCTCAGAAGCTGAGGGTTACTCCGAGGAAGACAAAGTGGCGCACGTCCTTCTCGGTCTCGATGGCGGCGCTGGGGAAGAAGACGCCGTAGCGGGCGTTGACGGCGAGGTCGCTGGTGATGCGGTAGTTGACGTAGAAGTCCGACTCGAATCCCAGGAAGCGGTCGTCGCTGGTGGGCTCGTCGATGGGTGCTCTGGGATCCATCTTGTTGAGGAGGAAGAGGTCGGTTCCGATCTGGAACTCTTCGAGGCCTTCGATGGTGACGAAGGGGAAGGTCGAGGCGCCGAGGCGGTAGGTCATGATGTTGCTGAGCGAGGGGGCGAAGGCGAGGCCGGTGTTGACGAAGCCCAGGCTGTTGAAGCCCTTATCGGTGGTTCCCGGGGCGTTGCCGCCGATGGTGTCGGTGCTGACGAGGCGGTCGGGGTCGCCGCTGGCGAAGATGGACTCGAACTCGAGGCGGGTGTTGTTGTCGTCGGCGAAGAGGTAGGTGAGCTCGCCGCGGGCGGCCCAGGCGCCGATGCGTGTGTGCTCCTGCGGGCCGCGGAGGGGGTCGGAGCGTGAGTCGCCGAACTCGTAGACGAACTCTCCGATGTAGAGGAGCTGATCTGTGAAGCTGCCGGTGGAGCCGAAGCCCAGATACTGGGAGTTGTACTCGTGGTCGACGGGCTCATCGAGCTGGGGGCGCGAGGGGCCTTCGCCGTTGTAGTCGACCTGTGCGATGTAGAAGGCGTAGAACTCGTCCGCGGCGGCGGTGGTGTACGCGAACCTTCCGCCGAAGAAGCCTCGCCATGTTTCCTCGTTGAACTCGCCGCGGCTGGCATCGAAGTCGGTGACGCTCTCGTCCCCGGGAGTGACGCCGGCGATGCCGTCGACGGAGAAGCGGCCGAAGTCGATGGTGGGCCGGAAGGCGTAGAGGTTTTCCGAGAGGACGAGGCCCGAGCCCCAGTCGACGAACTGCCGACCGACGCGGAGGTTGAGGTTTCCGTCGATGGTCTTGCCCTGGTAGGCGGCGGCGGCCTGCCGCATGTCGAACTCGTACCAGAAGCGGTCGACGAACGGTTCGGCGAAGCGGTCGCCCCGGCCGTCGAAGCTGTCTCCCTCGGAGAAGGCGCGGTACTGGAAGCGAGCGCGGCCGAAGAACGTGTGGGCGCCGTCGATGACGGCGCGGCCGTAGAGGGAGACTTCGGGCTGTATGAGCCGTCGCGAGTTGTCGGCGCTGTCGGTGAGGTGGATGAAGGAGGTGCTGACGTAGCCGCCGACGTCGAGGGTTGTGCGCTCGGTGATGCCGAGGGAGGAGTCGACGCGTTTGCGTTCAGCGGGGTCCGCGGTGCGGACAGCGCGTTCGATGCGTCGCTGCTCGTTCTGGGCGTGTGCCTGCCCTGAAGCGGCGGCGAGCAGGAGCGGAGTGATGATCCACAGCCGATGGTGCGCCACGAGTCGCCATCCTTCCTCGCCCGCGTGGTTCGTCCGCGGCGTGTGGCAGCGGAGCGCGACCCTGGTCGGGCGTCAGAGGGGGAATATCGACTTGGTCGGTCGGCGTTGTCAAATCCTGCTGAAACGGCGCAGGGCTGCGGGGCTTCGTGCGGACGGCGGAAGAGCCGCTGAGCGGTGAAAGAAAAACGCCGCCCCTATGCGGGACGGCGTTTGAACAGATCCGGGGTGCTGAGCGGCTGTCGGGCTCAGCTGCGGCGGCGGCGACCCAGTCCGGCGGCGGCGAGGCCCGTGAGGACCAGGGCTGCTCCGGGAGCCGGGACTTCCGCGCCTCGACCGACGGCGTCGACCGGGCTGGTCGGCGCGAAGAAGTCGGGCTCGAAGGCGCGGGTGAGCGTATCGCCGCGCAGGGTGGTGCGGTCGATGACGTCGGGCCCGCCGACGATGACGACCGGGACTGACGGAGCCATCCCCTCGTCTTCGACGAAGATGGGGACGTCGACGGGGTTTGGCTGTGTTTCGGAGCGGCCGATTTCAGGGATGTCGATGTGTCCCTGAACGTCCTTGAGTCCCTGCGCGGAAGCGAGGGACGCGGACAGAGCGGTCACCGCTGCGAGAACGCCGGCCCATCCTGAGGTCAGGTAGCGGCCCATCCGTTGCTCTCCTTGGCGCCCTGTACAACGCGGGCTGTTTCGAGGATCTTCCAACCTGTGGAGCGGAAAGTCGGGAAACGCCCCATCGTCGCGCTGATGAGGCTCCGCTCCTGATCATCGATCGTGAACGCCAGATCCAGGCCAGTCGCGTCGACCATCAAGTTGTGCAGAGCAAACTGAATGGTGAAGACGCGTTCGCGCATGGCCCAGTTATCGAGGCGATCAGCGATCGCGAGCGCCTTGCTCGTGAACACTGACATTGACTGCTGAAGCTCGCGTCCGCGGAGGTGCCGCAGAGCGATGTTGCTGCCGAAGATGCACCACCAGCCGTAGCTTTCGACCCAGTCGCCTGTGGCGCCTTTTCCGAGGGGATCGCAGGTTTCGAGGCGAGCGAGCATTTCGCGTGCGGCTTCGCGGGGGTCGCGTTCGCCCATTTCGACGCCGACCTCGATGAGGCCGCCCTTGCAGGTGTTGGCGACACCGTTGAGCCCGTCGTCGGCGAGTTCCCTGGCGAGGGAGGCGTAGAGGTCGGCGGCCTTTGTGAGGTCGGCCTTGGCGGAGGCGGCGTGCGCGTCGTGGTTCTCAGGCTCGAGGGCCATGAGGCGACGGTGGGTGTTGCCGCGGACGTAGTAGACGTAAGCGACGCGTTTCCAGTCGTGCCGCTTGGCGGGCGGATTCGACTCGTACCAGCGTGCGAGGACCTCGCAGGTGCCGAGCGCGGGAGTGAGGTCCCAGAGGGTGTACTGCGCGTTGGCGAGCGTCGCCTGGAGGACAAGTCGGAGGCGTACGGAGAGGGCGCCCTGCTGGAGGCCTCGGCGTGCGGCTTCGAGGACCTTGGGGTAGCGGCCCATGCCGTCCCACCCTGCGGCTTCACGGATGCACGCGTGGGCGCGTTCATCGGCGGAGCGGGCGACGGCGTACATGTGCTGAGAGATCTCGACGACCTTCTTGTAGTCCGCGGCGCGGACGGCGTCGGCGATCTGGGTGTTGCATTCTTCGAACGAAGCGCTGGGGGCGCCGGGCTGCGTGGTGGTGCCGCCGCTCCAGATGGCGTCGATCACTTCGCCGACGGGCCACTCGAGGACCTCGGCGAGGCGGACGAGATAGTCCATCTTGGGGTTGGCGCTCTCGGGGACGAGCTTTGTCGGATCGCGGTCGAGAGATCGCGCGAGCTGGGCACGGCTCCACCCGCGCGCAACGCGTGCGAGGTTGAGCAGTGTCTCAAGGCGTTGACGACGGGGTTCGGAAGCGTCCATAAAAGGGGGTCTCCCGCGACTGACGCCGACGCTTCCTGCGACGACGCTTGACTGACACTCCGGTCAGCCCACCACTCTCTCCGGGACGCCTGCCGAATTCAAGCTCCCTCGTGCCCCACACGGGGTCTGAGAACGATTCGATCGTCCTCGTCAGGGGTTCCCTTCAGCACACGCCCGAACACCGAGACCCGCAGACTCTGCCCCACCCACGCAAATCCTGCAGAACTCGAACTCAGTCTAGACTACCGCAATTGCCAAAGTGGGCAAGAAGCAACTTTAGGAGAGTCTTCAGTTTCTTTTAGGGGGGTAGATCGCCCCCCCGATCGCGTCAACCTTACATCTACCTAACACTCACTGCCCGAGTGCGAGGTGCGGGGCGACGGCGGCGCGGAGTCCCGAGGTGATGCGTTCGCGCTCGCGCGCGGCGGCGTCGCGGGACATTCCCATGACGGCGGCGATTTCGGCGTCTGAGAGGCCTTCGGCGAAGGCGAGGATGAGGAGCAGGCGCTCGCGGTGGCTGAGCGTGCGGAGGACGGCGTCGCGGATGACACGCCGGACGGCGGGTCGCTGGGCGGTGCGATCGGACGAGCGAAATGGAGGCGCGTGGCCCGGATCGTGATCGGGCATAGTGAGGTTCCTTCCTTGGCCTGCAGGGCCGCGGGATCCGTGCGGCTCGATGGCGGCGAGTGTACCGCGCGGCCAAGGTCGCGGGTCAGTTCGCGGCTGGGCGGCGCTGCTTGCAGTCTTCGCTGGTGATGGCCCAGTGTTCGTGGTCCTGCCAGCGGTGATTGACGCGGAGATAGCGGAGCGCGAGTCCCTCGTAGCGGAAGCCGAGCTTCTTGACGAGTGCGCGTGAGGGCTCGTTGCCCGGGATGATGTTGGCCTCGACGCGGTGGAGCTTGAGCGGGCCGAAGGCGAGCTTGAGGGCGAGGGCGAGTGCTTCTGACATGTATCCCTGTCGCGCGTAGTCGGAGCCGAGCCAGTATCCGACGAAGGCGCTCTGGAAGGCTCCGCGGATGATGCCGCCTAGGCCGATCTGGCCGAGGATGGCGCCGTCCTGGTTGCGGACGATGAGCCATCGGCGGCTGGTGTCGGTTGAGGCGGTGGAGAGGAAGCGGTCGAAGGCGGCTTCGGTGAAGGGGTTCCTGACGCCGGGCGGCGTTGCTTCCCACGGGGCGAGGAAGTCGCGGCTGCGCGCGCGGAGGAGGAGGAACTCCTGCTTGTCGGCGGGGCAGGGCGAGCGGAGGCTGACGCGGCCGGCCTGTGCGTCGGGGCGTGGACGGTCGAGCGGATGTGGTCGGTCCGGGCGGCGCGGTTGCGGGTGCGCGGGCATGGTTCGAAGGTAGCGAGGGGCGTGCGAGGCTTGACACTGGCGCGCCCCCCCAACTACGGTCGGCGCGATGTCATCGAATGAAAGCGGCGTGAGGGAGCCTGCTCTGCAGGACGTTCCGATGCACCTGTTGCGGCCCACGGAGCCGGGCGTGGGCGTGGTGGTGTCGAACGAGCGTTGCACGGCGAGCAAGAAGTCGGCGAGCTTCGTGCGGCACATCGAGATCGATGTGTCGGGGACGCCGCTGGTCGGGAAGTGCTGGCCCGGGCAGTCGCTGGGGGTGATTCCGGAGGGGGTGGACGCGTCGGGCAAGCCTCACAAGGTTCGGCTGTATTCGCTGGCGTCGCCCCTGCTGGGCTCGGACGGGGAGGGGAAGGTCTACGCGATCACGGTGAAGCGGGCGATCGACGAGAACTGGGAGAACCACAAGTTGTTCCTGGGCGTGGCGTCGAACTATCTGTGCGACCTGAGCCCCGGTCAGCGGCTGCGGATCAGCGGGCCCAACGGCAAGCGGTTCGTGCTGCCCAGCGAGCACAGCGCGCACGACTACCTGTTCATCGCGACGGGGACGGGGATCGCGCCGTTCCGGGGGATGCTGCTGGACCTTTTCCGGAACGGGTACGCGGGGCAGGTGACGCTGATCATGGGCTCGCCTTACTCGACGGACCTGATCTATCACGATTTCTTCCTGAGCATGGCGTCGAAGCATCGGAACTTCACGTACCTGACGGCGCTGAGCCGGGAGTCGCGGGACGGGCTGCCCGAGATGTACGTGCAGGACCGCCTGCGGGTGAGCCGCGATCAGCTTCTGCCGCAACTGATCAGCGAGCGGAACCTGATCTACATCTGCGGGCTGGCGGGGATGGAGCTGGGGATCTTCCAGCAGCTTGCGATGATCCTGCAGGGGGAGGCGCTGGAGCAGTACCTGCGTGTGGACCCGGAGGCGATGAGCGACGTGCGCCGCTGGGACCGGCGGATGATCCATAAGGAGGTTCGGCCGACGCGGCGCGTGATGATGGAGGTCTACGCGTAGGGTCGGGCGGGCGCCGGGGGCTTGAGAGCGGTTGTGCGTGCGGCTGTGGGGAAAAGAAAACGGTCCAGCGGGAGGCCGCTGGACCGTCGGGGTGATCGTGCGTTCCGGCGACGGCGCTGGGGCCGGCGACGGGGCGATCGGGTCAGTTGCAGGTGGTCTGCCAGTTGGTGAGGATCAGGGTGATGTCGTTGAAGTTGTAGGTTCCCCAGCCTTCGAGGACCTTGGTGATATCGCCGAAGTCGACGCGGCAGTCGTCGTTGAAGTCGCTGAGGCAGGGCTGGAGGGGGATGTATGCGGAGACGACGATGTCGTCGAGGTTCCAGCCGCAGTAGATGACCGAACCGTCGGTCGGGCCCATGGTCCAGCGGAACTGGACGGAGGGCTGGTTGTCGACGATCGAGGCTATGTCGAAGCTCTGGAGTGTCCAGCCGCCGTCGTTGAGCGATGTGTCGAAGGAGTTGGTCCAGACGGTGGTCCACGAGGAGCCGCCGTTGGTGGAGATCTGGAAGGTTGCGAAGTCGTAGCGGGACCGTTCGACGCCCAGCCAGCGGCGGAAGGTGACGAACGATCCGGTCTGGCCGGTCATGCTGAAGGGCGTGGAGGTGAGGGTGTACTCGGGCATGGAGTTGGTGTAGTTGCCGGCGAGGTTGAAGCCGTAGACGTTGGTTCCCGTGAAGCCCGCGGCGGGGTCGGGCGAGCCTGAGCCGCCGCCGGTGGAGCCGCCCTGTCCGAGAGGCCGGCCGAAGGCCCAGCTTCCTGTGGTGGCCCATCCGGGGTTCGTGTCATCGGTGAGCCACTGGTGTATCGGGGTGCGGCCGCCCACGGTGATGCTGACGAGAGCCTGGTTGGAGAGTCCGCCCTGGGGCGGGACGCCCTGGTCGCTGGCGCGGAAGGTGAAGGAATCGGCGCCGCCGAAGGAGCATGCGGGCTCGTAGCGGAGCTGGTTGGCGGAGCGCGAGATGACGTGAGGGACGTTGATGATGGGGTTGCCGCCCGTTTCGAAGAGCTTGCCGTTGGTGGGGAGCGAGTCGACGATGAAGGAGAGCTGCGAGGGGAAGGGCAGGCCGTCGTCGACGGCGTTGAGAGTGATCTGGAGGGGCTGGCGCGAGGGCGTTGCGAGCGCCTGCCCGACGGCGATGGGCGGCTGCGGGCCGCAGGCGCCGTAGGTGGAGAGGTCGGACTCGGTGAAGTCGGCGGGCTGGCCGGTTCCTCTGGAGAGTCCGGCGAGGCCGTCGAGGATGCTGATGCTGAGGTATGAGAGCTGGATGCGGCCGTCGAAGTAGAGCTGGTACTGGAAGGTGTTATTGCCGCCGCCGGTGACGTCCTCGCGGACGTTGACGAAGCTGATGACGAGGCTGTCGGCGAGCTGCTGCCAGGTGACCTGGCTGCCTGCGAGGTGCGGGCCCAGCTCGTCGTAGAGGGCGGAGATGCGCGGGCGGCTGAAGTGATTGGTGATCGACTCGGTTCCGCTGGCGTCTTCGCCGTTGAAGGTGAGGTGGCCGTTGGGATTGACCCAGACCGTCGGGTACTCGACGCCGTAGAGCTTGACGGTCTGTCCTCCGGCGAGATCGATTCGGAGGGCGGGGTTGTTATCCGGGAGCGTGACGGGCGTTCCGGCGCCGGGGTCAACCGGGAGGACGGAGATGGTTTCCGAGCAGGCGACATAGAACTGCGCGGGGTTGCTGCCGCCGGGCGTGAAGAGGATCTTGCGGTTGTCGAGGTCGTTGGGGTCGGCGGTTCCGGTGAAGAGCTGCGTGAAGAAGTCGGGGATGTCGGGCGTCTCGAAGGAGTAGCAGTTTCCGGCGTTGTCGCTGAGGGCGATGTTGCCGGCGGAGTCGGTGGCTTCGACGGAGAAGAAGTAGACGGTCTGATCGGTCAGGCCCGTGATGTTGAAGGTGTGGGTGACGCCGACGGTCGTGGAGGAGAGGGTGTTGGTGAGGCTGCCGCAGGCGGTGCCCCAGCGGAGGCGCGCGGTTGCGGGCTCGTTGGTGGCGAAGGTGACGGTGGCGCTGCGGGGCTGGATGTTGGAGACGGCGACGCCCGAGATGACGGGGGCGGTGCAGTCGACGGTTGCGGTGGCGGTGGCGACTCCGGGCGAGCCGGCTCCGGTGTCGGCGTCCTGGTAGGTGAGGGTGATGGTGTCTCCGGGTGCGACGAGCAGGGCGCCGGGGGTCGCGGCCGTGGCGAGGGGGACGGTGACGCGGAAGTCCGCGGCGGCGTCGCCGATCTCGGTGAGGGTGACGGTGAAGCCCACGGGGTCGGAGGTGGAAGCGATGTGGGCTTCAACGGTCTCGATGATGGAGTCGCTGGTGTTTAGGCCGCAGTCGCCGACGCGGAGGATGGCGGAGTCGGAGCAGTTGTAGATGGACTGGTCGAGCGAGGCGATGCCCTGGTCGGCGCAGTTGCGGAGGAAGGGGGACGCGGCGAGCGAGAAGACCTGCGGTCCGATGGGGACGCTGGTGCCGACGACTTCGACGGACCAGGTTCCGGGCTCGGGGTTCTGGACGAAGACCTGCTCGTTGTTGTCGCGGGTGTTGGGCTGCGTGCGGACGGCGTTCGCGGAAGGGGCGGCGGGGTCGAGGGTCCAGGGATAGTGACGGACGCCGCTGGGGCTGCGGACGACGAGGTCGAGGTTGTTGACGAGCGTGGGGTTGACGTTGGGAGTTGCGGGCGGATCGTCCCAGGCGATGGTGATCTTGAGCTGGGGGTCGCCCGGCTGGACGACGACGACAACACCGACGGAGCCGTTCTGATTGACGGAGCCCGTGGTGTAGTTTCCGGAGCGGAGGTGGTCGAGAGCAGGGATGACGCGGACAGAGCCGTAGCCCGTCTGATAGTCGGGGCCGGGGTTGAGGATGTCGACCGCGGTGTGCATCCACAGGACCTTGAGGGTCGAGGGGAGCATGTCGGGGAGGCTGGGGTTGAGGCGGCGGTATTCCTGGATGATGAGGGCGCTGAGGCCGCAGACCGTCGGCGAGGCCATGGACGTGCCGCAGAGCGTGGAGTATGCGGTGTCGCTGGAGCTGGTGCAGGAGCGGACGCCGCCGTCACCGCCCGATTCGCAGCCCGGGGCGGCGATGTCGGGGCGCATGCGTCCGTCGTCGGAGGGGCCCCAGGAGGAGAAAGTGGTCATGGAGTCGTCGTTAGAGTTGAGTGCGCCGACGCTGATCTGGTTTTTGGCGTTGGCCGGTGGTCCGGAGCTGTAGTAATCGCCGAAGCCTTCGACGTCGCAGCGGCTGCCCTGGCGTTCGTTGCCGGCGGCCCAGACGATTCTGAAGGGTGCGCCGATGCTGCCGCGGGCGATGCTGTCGATGAGGACTTCGGTGGCGCCGTAGTCGCCCTGCCAGGCGCAGGGGAAGCCGTTGGGCTCGGTGTTGTTTCCGATGGAGTTGTTGGAGATGTCGGCGCCCCAGGTGTTGATGGCGAGGGTGTAGTCGGCGAGGATGTCGCCCGGGTCCGTGTAGAGGAAGCCGTTGCTGCCGTCGCCTTCGAATCCGGCGTTGACGAGTGTGACTCCGGGGGCCATTCCTCGCTCGTTGGCGTCGGCGATTCCGGCGCCGCCGATGGTTCCCGAGACGTGGGTGGCGTGGCCGCTGACGGCGTCGGTGTCGATGTTTGTGGCGCGGCCCTGGAAGTCCTGGTGGGTGGTTCGGATGGTTCCGCCGTCGTAGACGAAGACGGTGACTCCCGCGCCGTTGAGGTTGTAGGGAGCGGCGGCGGCGAGGTCGGCGCCGGTGCGTGCGCGGTTCTCGGCGTTGAGTTCGGAGAGCATGGGGAGCGGGGGCTCGACCCACATGACGGCGTCTTCGTCCGAGAGTCCCTTGATGTTCTCGGCGGGGATGTGGACGACGGCCATGTTGATCGGATCAACGATGGAGCGGACCTCGGCGCCGTGGCGCTGGAGGGCGGCGAGGCCCTCGGCGTCGATGTCGGCGTCCTGATGGAACATGACGTAGAGGGCGACGACGGGGGGTTCGTTCGCGGTCTTGTCCTGTCCCGGGTTGATGAGCGCCCAGGAGTGCAGGACGCCGGCGATGACGTCGGGGTGCTGCTTCCACTGGCGCTGGATCGGGGCGACGAAGGCGATGTCGGGATGAGCGGCGAGGGCGCCGGCGTCAAGCACGGCGGGGTCGAGGGAGGCGAAGAAGGCGTTGCCGCCCAGCGGCGTGAGGAGTCGCAGGCCCTGCGCGGCGAGGGCCGCGCGGTCGGGGTCGGAGACGGGGGAGTCAAAGGAGACGACGAGGCGTCGCGGGGCGGGCGCATCGGCGCCGACCTGTCGCTGCTGGGCCGAGAGAGCGGCGAAAGCGCCGGCGATCTGGGCCTCGTTCATGCGCGGCGTCTGCACCGCGCCGCTGCGGAAGCTGATGACCGGCTGGTCCGCGAGGGGGGCTGCGTTTGCGGAAGTCCACGCGGCTCCGAGCAGAGCGAGCGCGGCGACGGCGGTGGGCGTGGCGATGCGCCCCACAAATCGATGAATCAAGCGTTCCTCCCTCCCTTCGCGGTGGTGCGGGCGGCGTGGGCCGACCGGGTGCGAGGGGACTGGGCCGGTGGGCTGGACCGGCGGCACCTCCAGCGCGAGACCGGCCCAACGGCCCCGCGACGCCGCAACCACCCTCTCGCCGGACGACCCGGCGGTCGGTGAGGAGCGAGCACGTCAAAGGTCATCGACAGGTCCGGGCCCGTCAAGCCAAAACGCAACATTCCCTCACATTCCCTTTATTTGCAAAGGGAGGTGCGTGAGGGGAGTTGCAGCGGCACGTCGGGGTCGCGTGCGCGTCGAGCGAACAGTTTGCGAGCCGGGAGGTTACTTCTTGACTTCGAGGAGGTCGACCTCGAAGACGAGGACGGAGTTGGGGGGGATGACGCCGCCGGCGCCGCGCTCGCCGTAGGCGAGGGCGGGCGGGATGACGAGGTAGCGCTTTCCGCCGGCCTTCATTCCGGAGACGCCTTCGGTCCAGCCCTTGATGACGCCGTTGAGGGGGAACTCGATGGGCTGGCCGCGCTTGTGGGAGGAGTCGAACTCGGTGCCGGTGACGAGCCAGCCGGTGTAGTGGACCTTGACGGTGCTGGTGGGGGCGGGGGACTCGCCGTCGCCCATCTTGGCGTCGAGGGTCCAGAGGCCCGAGGCGGACTTGGAGCCCTCGGCGACGTTGCCGCCCTTGGACTTGACGAGCTCGATGCCCTTGGCGAGATCGCCCTCGACTTTGGCGGCGGCCTGCTTGGCGGCTTCCTCGGCCTGGACGCGGGCGGCCTCGGCGGCCTTGGCCTGCTCGGCGGCGTCGTTGGCGGCTTCGGACTTGCCGGCTTCGAGGACGGCGGGGATTTCTGCGGCGGGGATGCGGGCGACGCGCTCGATGATGACGTCGTCGACGGGGACGTCGCCCATGCCCTTCTCGATGCCGGTCTTGACGTAGCGGATCTTGTCGACGGTGGGCATGCCCAGGACGACTCGGCCGAAGACGGCGTAGGCGGCGCCGTCGCGGGGCTGGTCGAGGAAGGCGTTGTTGACGACGTTGATGAAGAACTGGCTTGTGGCGGAGTCGGCGACGGCGGTCCGGGCCATTGAGACGGCGCCGCGGACGTTCTTGAGGCCGTTCTGCCACTCGTTCTTGATGGGGGGATTGGTGGACTTCTGCTCGAGGTCCTTGGTGAAGCCGCCGCCCTGGATCATGAAGCCGGGGATGACGCGGTGGAAGATGGTGCCTTCGTAGTGGCCCTTGTCGACGTATTCGAGGAAGTTCTGGACGGAGAGGGGCGCCTTCTCACGGTTGAGCTCGAGGACGATGTCGCCCATCGATGTGGTGATGCGGACGTATTCCATCTGGGCTCCCTGAGGGGCTTCGGCGGGCTGTGCGAGCGCGGCGGCGGGGACAAGTGCGAGCATGCTCAGGGCTCGCGCGATCCTGGAGAAGAGGCTCATTTGGGGCGACATCCTTGAAGCGCCGAGGTTGTTTCCCGTGGCGCGGGGGTTGGGCGCGGCGACTGTGCCGCTGTACGGAAATGGTACCAGCGGGACGGTGGAAGGCGGCGTCGGGAAGGGGCCTGGAGGGGGCCGGGGGAGAGGTGCAGGAATGAAAACGGCCTCGCCCTGATTGGACGAGGCCGCGGGTGAACTGTGAAGGGTGTCGCGGTGCGGTTCAGGCGCGGCGGCGACGGAGAGCGGCGAGGCCGGCGAGGGCGCCGAGGGCGGCGGTGCCGGGGGTGGGGATGATGTTGTAGATGATGGTGACAGTGCCTGCGGCGGTGACGGGGGAGCCGGAGAAGGAGATGCCGCCGATGGCGCCGTAGTCGAAGATCTGGTTGGCGTCGACTTCGATGTTGAAGGTTCCGCCGCCGGAGTAGGCGCCGAAGAAGGCGCCGTTGATGAAGCCCATCTGCATGTCGGACGCGGCGGTGCCCTGGAAGAGGAAGTAGTCATCACCGCCGGTCTCGAAGGAGCCGTCGGCGTCACCGTCGTTGGAGCCGATGAGGAAGGCGGCGTTGTTGGCGGCGCTGGCGTCGCTGACGACGGGCTGGAACACGTCGTTCAGGAGGGGGACGTCGGGGGAGGAGATTGCGGCGGTGGCGCCGAGGTTGGCGGCTCCGGCGGCGCTTTCCTCACCGTCGTTGTCGAGCTCGAGGCGGCCGCCGTTGATGGCGAGCTCCACGATGACCTTGATAGAGACGATGTCCGACGAGGGGCCGGAGTACTTGTCGAAGGTCAGGGTGGCGTCGAAGTTCGGGGTCGAGGGGCCGAAGGGGATGGTCTGGGACATGATCTGGCCGGCGAAGGCCGAACCGGCGATGGCGAGAACGGAAGCAACAGCGAGACCGTGGGTCTTCATCTCTTTCCACTCCATGTTGGGAGGCCCCACGAAAGGGGCAACCCTGTGCAAAGCCCGGAGGAACGCCCCATCGGCGCAGCCTCGCGTCGGCGGGTGAAAACTACCACATGATTACGGCGGTGTCCATGGCGGTGTCGGGGAAATTCCGTGGCTTACAGAAGCTTGACGTTCGGGATACGAGAGGGAGGCAGGAGGTCAGGCGGCGTCGGTCCGCCGGAAGAGCGCGGCCCCGGCGGCGATTCCCAGGGCCCCCACCGCTGCGAGGATGAGGCAGGGTTTGGCCATTTCGGCGAGGGAGAGGTCGCGCCAGAGGCCGCCCTCGAGGGCGAGGATGCCCCACTTGACGGGCGAGACGGAGCTGAGCGACTGCATCCACGCGGGCATGAGGAAGATGGGGATGGTGCCTCCGCCGAGCATCATCATGACGAGGATGACGGCCCAGCCGATGGAGCCGGCGGAGGACTCCGTCCTGCCTATGACGGCCAGGAGGAGCATGATGCCCACGAAGCAGAAGGAGACGCACAGGAGCGCCAGCGCGAGGAGGGCGGGTGCGACGGGCTGAACGTCGAAGGCGACGCGTGCGATGACGAGGAGCAGCAGGCCCACGGCGAGCGTTGCGACGAAGCAGGCGAGCATCTTGCCGACGAGGATCTGCCACCAGTTGATGGGCGCGGTGCGGAGCCTGACGAGGGTGCCGCGGCTGCGTTCGACGACGAGCGAGAGGCCGAAGGCGGCGGCGCAGCCGGCGACGCCCCAGAGGATGCCCTGTGCGAATGTGACGGCGAAGGAGTTGGCGGGGCCGCGGCGTTCGCGGCGAACGTCGACGCGTTCGATGCGGACGGGGCTGAAGCCTTGGGCGGCGGGCTGGTCTGCCGAGGGAGCCTGGGGATCGGGCGCGGCGGCGTCGGGAGCGGTCTCGACGACGCGGTCGATGCTGGAGAAGAGGTTCTCGAAGGCGGCGCGGCGTTCGGGGGCGAAGAAGCCGAGGGTCTGGAGAGCGGAGCGGGCGCGGTCGAGCTCGCTGCGTGCGGAGCCGGCGTCGGAGAAGATGGTGGTGAGGCGTTCGAAGGCGTAGCGGGTGAGGGCGCCTTCGATGAGCCCGGCTTCCGCGGCGCGTGAGGGATCGACGCCCAGCTTGATGGCGGGGCCGGAGCCGAGGAGCGGGCTGGAGCTTCCCGAGGCGAAGCCCTTGGGCAGTACGACGAGGGCGGCGGCTCTGCCGCGACGGACGAGGTCGCGGGCCTGCTCGAACTGGATGGGAGCGCTGGCGATGTCGGTGTCGACGGCGAACTCGGGGGCGCTGCGGAGGCGCTCGATGAAGGCGGCGGAGCCGGGAGTGCGGTCTTCATCGACGACGGCGACGGCGATCCCGGAGCCCGAGCCGCCGCCGGCGAAGATCATGCCGAAGAAGACGGCGAAGACGACGGGGAATATGAGGGTGAAGAAGAAGCCTGCGCGGTCGCGAGCGAGCAGCCTGAGGTCCTTGACGGCGATGGCGGCGAGGGGGTGCATCAGTCCCTGAGGCTCCTGCCGGTGAGGGCGAGGAAGACGGATTCGAGGTCGGGGCGCTCGATGCGTACGCCGGTCACTCCGCCGGCGGCGAAGGCGCTGGTGAGGGCCTGGAGGGGCTCGTCGGTCTCTGTGCGTTGAGCGACGCCGCTGCGTTCGACGGTGAGGACTGAGCGACCGCCGAAGCGCGCGGTGAGGTTCTCGACGGTGTCGAGTGCGAGGAGGCGGCCGTGGTCAATGATTCCGACGCGGTCGCAGAGTCGCTGGGCCTCTTCCATGTAGTGGGTTGTGTAGAGGATGGTTCGGCCGCGGGCCTTGAGGGCGCGGATGAGCTCGAAGATGGCGTTGCGGGAGTGCGGGTCGACGCCGGCGGTTGGTTCGTCGAGGAGGATGAGGGGCGGATCGTGGACGAGCGCGACGCCCAGGTTGAGGCGTCGCTTCATTCCTCCCGAGAAGGTGGAGACTTGCGAGCGTGCGCGGTCGGCGAGCTGGACGTCGTCGAGGATGGTGGCGACGCGGCTGCGGAGGGTTGAGCCGCGGAGCCCCTGGAGGCGGGCGAAGAAGCGGAGGTTTTCTTCGGGGGTGAGCTCGTCGTAGATGGCGAGGACCTGCGGCGCGACGCCGAGCTGTGCGCGGGCGCGGGGGTCGGTGGGCGGGAGCGGGCCGGCGGTGGCGTCGATGGTGACGTCGCCCTGATCGGGCCTGAGGAGGCCTGCGGCGCAGGACATGGTCGTGCTTTTGCCGGCGCCGTTGGGGCCCAGGAGGCCGAAGACCTCGCCCTTGTGGAGTTCGATGCTGAGGCCGTCGACGGCGGTTCGGCCGGAGAAGGCCTTGTGGAGGTTCCGGATGCGGAGCATCGCGGGGGAGAATACCCGGTAGCGCGGGGGCGGCGCTGCTTGAAGCGAGCGCGGCGGGGCGCGATCAGCGGTCGGTCATCGCGTGCGGGCGAGAGGCACGGACGAGGCCGGGGCGGACGCGGATGTGGAGAGGGTGCGGATCGCGGCGAGGATGCTCTCTGGGGGAATGGTGGCGGAGGAGAGGCCGTGGACGTGTACGGCGCGGGGCATGCCGTAGACGACGCAGGTCTGCTCGTTCTGCGCGAGGATGATCCCGCCGGCGTCCTTGATCCTGGCGGCGCCGCGCGAGCCGTCGTCGCCCATTCCTGTGAGCACGATGGCGAGGGTTCGTGAGCCGGCTGCTTCGGCGGCGGAGGAGAAGAGCGCGTCGACGCTCGGGTAGTAGCGTGTTCCGGCGGGCTCGCGGTCGATGCGGAGGGTGAGGTGGCCGGCGGTGCGGCGGATGTGGGTGTTCATTCCGCCCGGTGCGATGTGGATTCGGTCGCGCTCGAGGGTCATGCCGTCGCTGGCGTGGACGACGGGCATGAGGCAGCACTGGGCGAGGCGCTCGGTCATGGAGCGCGTGAAGAGCTCGGGCATGTGCTGGGCGATGACGATGGGCGCGCCGATGCGGGCGGGGAGTCCGGAGACGATGCGCTCGACGACGGGGGGCCCGCCGGTGCTGGAGCCGATGCAGATGAGCTCGAACTGGCCGGGCCTGAAGCTGGGCGGGGACTGGGCGAGTGCGGCGTCCTGCGAGCGGAGCGATCGTGCGACGGGCTTCCGCGAGGCGGCGAGAGCGCGGACGCGTGCGAGGAGGTCCTCCTTCAGGTTCATGATGCTGAAGGAGATCTGGGAGGCGTCCTTGGCCATGACGTCGGCGGCGCCGAGCTTGAGGGCGGTCATGGCGGCGTGCGAGCCGTCGGTGGTGAGGGAGCTGAACATGAGGACGTGGGTCGGGCACTCGGTCATGATGCGGCGGAGGGCGGTGAGGCCGTCCATCCTGGGCATCTCTACGTCGAGGGTGATGACGTCCGGCGCGAGCTCCCTTGCGAGCTTGAGTCCCTGCTCGCCGTCGCTGGCCTGCCCCACGATGGTGATCGCGGGGTCTTCGGCGAGCATGGAGGCGATTGCCTTGCGCATGAACGAGGAGTCGTCGACGATGAGCACGCGCACGGTGTCGGGCTCCTGGGTCCGGGTGCCGTTCAGCGGGCCCGCGTGCGCAGGCTCGCGATCATCTTCATCGGTCGATCGGAGTTGTCGCCCTCGCGCCGGTAGACAAGATCGCCGGACTGGGAGCGGGCGATGCGTATCGGTCCCTCGATCCTGGCGCGTACGGTGTGCTCGTCGGCACCGAGGACGAGGATGACGCCCGGGTGTATGGCTTCGCGGACGTCGAGGTCGACGGTGCGGAGTTTGCGGACCTGCATGCCGGCGTTCTCGATGGTGGTCATGCAGCGGAGGAGGAGCTGGTCGAGGGTGTGGAGGCGGTAGGAGAGCTCCGTCTGGCGCTCTTTCTGGCGGGGGTCGAGGCGGAGGCCCGGCTGGTTGAGCTTGTCGAACTCGCGCTTGGAGGCGGCGTGCTCGGCGGTGAGCTCTTCGTGCAGGGGTGTCAGCTTCTGAAGGAGCGGCTCGAGCAGCGGGACGGAGCCCAGGACGACGCGCGTGGGCACGGCGGAGTCGCTGCCCAGCACGCGGACGCGGACGGCTCGTCCGGCGACGAGCGTTCCCCCGATGATGGCGGCGTCGGCGGCGTGGGTTGACCCGTGGACGAGGATGTCGCAGCCGATGGCCTCGCGGTGGAGTACGAGGGACCGTCCGACGACGAGCCTTGCGGCTTCGGCGAAGCGTGCGGTGAGGGATCCTCCGGCGCGGATGTCGGCCTCTCCCCGTCCTGAGATGCCTGCGGATGCGGTGATGCTTCCGGCGGCGAGGAGCTGGGCTGCGCGGACGAGCTCGCTGGTGTCGAAGTTTCCGCCCACCCTGAGGCGGGCACCGTCGGGCACCTCAACGAGGCAGTTGACTGTTCCCGGCAGGGTGATGGGTTCCGGCGCCGGCTCGATCGGATCGACGAGAAGTGTCGGTGAATCGGCTTCGGCGCCCGGGGCGATGGCTCCGGGCTGTTGTGTTTCGTGTAGCGGCATGGCTGCCGCGCGGGTCGTGTTGTCAGGCGGCGACCTTCGCGAGTGTTTCCTCGATGCGCTGGCTGAGGATGTCCGGTGTGAAGGGCTTGACGACGTAGTTGTTGACGCCGGCCTTGATGGCCTCGATGACGCGGACCTTCTCGGCCTCTGTGGTGACCATGATGACGGGGGTTTTGTGCCCCTTTGCGCGGAACTGCTTGACGAAGGTGAGGCCGTCCATGTTGGGCATGTTCCAGTCGACGAGCACGAGGTCCGGGCTGAAGCCGCCGACCTTGCTGAGGGCGTCGAGCCCGTCGCTGGCCTCTTCGATCTGGGTGTGGCCCATCTGGGTGAGGATGGACTTCTGTATGTTCCGCATCGTCTTCGAGTCGTCGATGAGAAGGATCTTCATTGGTCCGCTCCCTTGTGTGCTCTCGGTCAGGCTGCGCTCGAGGCGGCGCCGGCGGCGGTCTTCGCGGCGTTCTTGCCGGGCTTGATGAGGACCTCAACGTTGAAATCACCGCAGTCGCACGAGCAGGGGATGACGACGCGGACGATGTCCTTTGCGCCGAAGACGGCGTGGCTGGGCCCGATGACGACGGAGGGGCAGGAGATGGCGACATTGCGTCCCTGGAACTGGGCCTTGGCGCCTCCGGCGATCATGTTGACGAGTTCCCCGACGGCGTCGGAGAGGTCTTCGTCGCTCATCGGACCGTCGGAGCCGGTGAAGACTGCGACGGCGCGTCGGGCGGTGTCCATGGGGAAGCTGAGCACGACGGAGCCCTCGATGTCTCCGGACATGGAGATGATGGCGGAGACGTCGTGGCTGGGATGCTCGCTGCGTTTGACCTCCGGGGCCCCGCAGGAGACTTCCATCTGGAACATCGTGCCGAAGATGTTCTGCGTCGACTTGATGAAGGGGAGTATGAGAGTGCTGTCCACGCTGGGGATCTCCTGAGGCGTGCTAGGCCGCGCGGGCGTCGGCGTTTTCAGCCCGGACGAGTGCGGCGGTGTCGAGGATGAGGCTGACGTCGCCGTCCTCCCGGATGGTTGCCCCGCTGAAGGGCCCCCCCGATGCGTAGGCGTCGTCGAGGGGCTTGATGACGACTTCCTGCTGACCGACGAGGTCATCGACCATCAGGCCCGCGCGCTGTTGTCCGACCTCGATGACGACGGCGAAACGGTGCGAGGCCTGTGCGGCGTTCTCTCCGAGTCTGGCGGCCATGTCGACGAGGGGGAGGACGCTTTCCCTGAGGCGCAGGACGGGTTTTCCGGCGACGCTGTGCAGGGCGGCGTCCTGGAGCCTGACGATCTCCACGATGCTGGCGACGGGGACGGCGTACTGCTGAGGCCCGATGCCCACGACCATGGCGGACATGATTGCGACCGTGAGGGGGATCATCACCTCGATGGTGGTTCCCTTCCCCTTGATCGAGGTGATGCTGACGGTTCCGCCCAGCTTGTTGATGTTGGTGCGTACGACGTCCATTCCCACGCCGCGGCCCGAAAGGTTGCTGACCTTCTCTGCGGTTGAGAAGCCCGGCGCGAAGACGAGCTCGACCTTCTCGCGGTCGGACATCTGGGCGACCTGTTCGGGGGAGACGATGCCCTTCTCGATCGCCTTGCGCGAGACGATGTCGGGGTCGATTCCCTTGCCGTCGTCCTCGATGAGGACGCTGACGTGGCCGCCGCGGTGGGCGGCGGTGACGCGGATGAGGCCCGTGGGGTTCTTGCCGGCGGCGGCGCGGACGTCGGGGAGCTCGATGCCGTGGTCGGCGCTGTTGCGGAGGATGTGGACCATGGGGTCGGCGAGCTGCTCGAGGACGCTCTTGTCGACCTCGGTCTCGCCGCCCACGATGTCGATGTCGATCTTCTTCTCGGTGGCGCGGGCGAGGTCGCGGACGACGCGTGGGTAGCGGCTGAAGAGCTTGGAGAGCGGCTGCAGGCGCATGCGCATGACGGCGACCTGGAGCTCGGAGGTGAGGCGGTCGAGGGAGCCTATGGCGCCCGTGACGCTCTCCATGACGTCGTGCTCGATGTTCTGCGTGCGGAGCTGCTTGGTGACGCCCAGGATCTGGTTCTTGGTGAGGACCATCTCGCCGGCGAGGTTGAGGAGGGCTTCGAGGCGCTCGATCTCGACGCGGACGGTGGTCTCGCCGGCGGAGTCGGCGCGGGGCTCGGCGTCCTTGGCGGACTTCTGGGGGGCGGCGCTGCGCGGCGCGGTCGGAGCGGGCGCGGCGGGGGCGGAGGAGGAGGCGGCGCGCTCGGGCGCGTCCTGCGGCGCGGCGGGCCGGGGAGCGGCGGCGGCCGGGGCCGGGGCCGGTGCCGGGGCGGCGCCCGGCGTGTCGGACCAGAGGGGCTCGAGGTTGGCGGCGAGGTCGCGCTCCATGGCGCGGGCCTGGGCGGCGGCGTGGGCGAGCGCCTGGGGCCGCGACGCGGTGTCGGCGGCGTCGAGCCAGCCGAGCATCGCGAGGATGGCGGGGAACTCGAAGTAGTCGGCGGTGGGCTTGAGGCCCGCGATGGCTTCGTTGAGTGTGGCGCTGGAGGCGACGGCGTTGCCGCGGGCGGCGGTGTCGGCGGCGGCGTCGAGGAGGCGGGCGAAGCCTTCGAGCTCGGTGCCGAGTCCTGGGAGGAGGTCCGCCTTGTCGGGGCGGAGCCGGAGCGTGCGGGCCGACTGCTCGGGGGAGGCGCTGGCGGTCGGGGTTGCGGCGGCGGTTGCGGCGGCGGCGACGGAGGATGTCGCTTCGGAGATGGCGTGGAGCTGATCGATCAGGTCGTCCGGGCCGGGGGTGGGCTCCGAGCCTCGGGAGAGTTCGTCGAACATGCCGCGGAGGACGTCGACGCTGCGGAGGAGGGCGTCGACGACGGCGGCGTCGACGGCGATCTCGCCCTTGCGGAGCCTGTTGAGTGCGTCTTCGGCGGCGTGGCTGAAGCCCGTGACGGCGGGCATGTTGAGGAAGCTGGCGGCGCCCTTGATGGTGTGGAGCGAGCGGAAGATGCCGTCGAGGAGCGACTTTGAGGAGGGGTCGGCCTCGAGGCGCACGAGGTCCGCGTCGAGTGCTTCGATGAGCTCTCTCGATTCGGTGAGGAAGTCCTGGATGAGTGCGGCGTCGACGCCGTCGCTGGGCATCTCAGGGCTCCTGCGGGCCTTTGGTGTAGGCGAATGACTGTGGGAGGTTCATGGGGGAGAAGCCGACGGGGATGTTCCTGAGGGTCTCGCTGTGCCCGATGAAGAGGTAGCCGTCGGAGGCGAGCTGGTCGTGGAACATCTTGACGACGCGTGTCTTCATGTCGTCGTCGAAGTAGATCATGACGTTGCGGCAGAAGATGACGTCCCACGTGCCGTGGCGTCGGGCGGCGAGGACGTCCTTGAGATTGTGGAGCTCGAAGTTGACCATCGACTGGATGGTCGGGTCGAGGATGTACTCGCCGTTTTCCTCGCGGAAGTACCGCTTGATGAGGAGGGGGTTGACGGAGCGGAAGCTGAAGGCGGTGTAGCGGGCACGCTGGGCGGCGAGGAGGCATCGTTCGCTGATGTCGGTGCCGAGGATCTCGACGTGCCAGTCGGCGAGGCGGACGCCCAGCGAGCGGTGGACCTGCATGGCGAGGGTGTAGGGCTCCTCGCCCGTGGAGCACGCGGCGGACCAGATGCGGAGGCGTCTGGTGCTCTTGCGGTCTTCGAGGAGCTTCGAGAGGCAGACGGTCTCGAAGACCTGGAGCTGGGGCTCGTTGCGGAAGAAGCTGGTCTCGTTGATGGTGATGCGGTTGAACATCTCCTGGAACTCGTCCTGCTGGAACGGTCCCATGCTGAGCAGCTTGACGTACTGATCGAAGCTGTTCATTCCCAGCTCTTCGACGCGGCGCGCCAGGCGGCTCTCCAGGACGTACTTCTTGGACTCCTGGAAGTGGATTCCGCTGCGTTCGTAGATGATGGCGCGGAGGTCGGCGAACTCCTTGGGCGACATCGAGAGAGCTGCGGTTGTCATTCGGGGTCTTTCTCCACAGGCGGAGGGCGCCGGTGATGTTGGGTGCGTTGCGGGCGCGTTCAGGCGGCGACGGCGGTGGTGGCGGCGTCGGCCTGCTCGAGTTCGCCCGCCCCGAAGAGGCGGCCGAGCTCGAGGAGGATCAGGAGGCGATCCTCGAGCTTGCCGACTCCCTGGACGTACTCGCTGTCGATGCCGCAGACCATGGGGGGCGGTGGCTCGACGATGTCGGCGTTGATGCGGAGGACCTCGTTGACGCGGTCGACGGTGAACCCGATGACGCGCCCCTTGACCTCGACGACGATGATGCGGTTGTCGGTGGAGCTCTCGGCGGCGGAGATGCCGAAGCGCTTGCGGAGGTCGACGACGGGGATGATCTTGCCGCGGAGGTTGATGACACCTTCGACGAAGGGGGGCGACTGCGGGACCCGCGTGATCTGCATCATGCGGTTGATTTCCTGGACGCTGAGGATGGGGATGGCGAACTCTTCCGAGCCCACGACGAAGGTGACGAGCTGGAGAAGTTCGGTGTCGCCCGCGCGGCCCGAGCCGGTGTTGACTGATCCGGCGTCGATGGTCATGGTTGCGGCGGTTCCCAAGGGTGCCTCCTTCGCTTGCTTCCGGGACGAACAGACGTGGAAGAACAGCGCACGGGGCGGCGCGTGCATGGAGCAGCGGCCCCGATGGTCGATGATCGGGTGGGGATATCTCTGACTTGACGCCGGGCGCGTGGGCGCGGGGCGGCGGAGTCTGGTCAGACGGAACAGACGGCCTTGTCGTCAGAAAAACCGCGCGGGGACGTTGAACCCGCCTTGAACGGGTGGGCGGGGCGCGGGGCGGGCCGGATGTCGAGTTGCGGGGGCTGGATCAGGGGCAGGACTGGCCCCAGCGTGAGAGGACCAGCGTGATGTCGGCGAAGTTCACGGCGGAGTCGCCCGTCGCGTCGGCCCCGCTGAAGGGGAGGGTCTGGGACTGTCCCCACGCGGAGAGGACGGCGGTGATGTCGCCGAAGTCGACGGAGCCGCTGGCGTTGAGGTCGGCGGCGTTGCGTGTGAGGACTGTGATGACGGTGCGCGCGGCGGGTCCGGTGACGAGCGGCGTGGTGAGGCTGACGGCGCCGATGGCGGGGTTGTAGGTGTGCGGGGCGGCGGCGGCGTTCACGTAGACCTCGCAGCGCTGCGAGCCCAGGGGGAGGCGGACGACGGTGTCGAGTGTTAGCGGCTGGCCCGTGGTGTTCTCGATGATGTGGTAGCGGGCGTTGGGGGCGGAGTCGATGCGGACGCTGGCGCGGTGCTGGCCCATGCGGAGATTGTCGAACTGCATGAACGACCAGTCCGAGGGGAGCTTGGGGCGGATGCGGAGGATGTTGGCATCGGCGTCGGGCGTCCAGTCGAGGAAGAGCATGGTGCTGTCGACGAAGAAGGACATGGACTCCCATGCATTGGGGTAGGCGGTCTGGAGGTAGAAGTCGGGGTAGACGGCCGTGGAGTTACGGGCCATCTGCTCTGCGCCGAGGCCGAGCCCGCCGCGGAAGGCGAGGGTTCGGTCGAAACGGTCCTTGAAGTTGTCGATGTCGGCGGCGCCGGGCGTGATGTCCTGTCGGAGTGCGTAGTAGGCGCCGTACCAGAGTGTGGAGAGGAACCAGGGGCCGCCGTTCCAGTAGCCGTCGCCCCAGTAGCGGTTGATGAGTCCCGTCCATTCGGGGACGGCGCCGAACTGGACGATGGGGTGGACGTTGCCGAAGCGGTCGGGGGCGACGCCGTTGAAGCGGTCGAAGATGAGCTCGGCGCGGGGGTGACCGGCGGGGTAGACGTTCATGGGGTAGACGATGCCGGCCTGGGAGATGTCGGTGTTCTCACCGTTCCAATCGAGGCGGGCGTCGAGGCCGCCGCGGATGGCGGCGGCGCGTGAGTTGAAGAGGTCGCGGTCGGTGTGGTAGCCGCACTGGTTGGGTCCGCCCGGGCAGACGGTGGAGTTGAGGATGTCGGCGATGGCGGCGGCGTCTTCGAGGCCGCGGATGACGGAGGCGTTGGAGTAGATGGTGACGTCGAACTGGTCCTCCCAGAGGTTCATCGAGTAGACGAGCGAGACGGCCTCCTCGTAGTGGAGGCGATTGTCGACGGTGCTGTCCTGGCTGCTGGCGAGGGCGGCTTCGTAGACCTCGTCGTAGTGCTCCTGGAGGAAGGGGAGCTCGCCCGTGACGTCGTAGATGAATCGGACGCCCCAGGGGTAGCAGGAGGTCTCGTCGACCTGCGGGTTGCCCCAGGCGGTGTAGCCGTCGGTGGTGTACTTCTGCTTCCAGAAGCCGCGGCGGCCCCAGCCTTCGGTGTCGCGGAAGGCGATGTCGCGGAGGAAGCGGAAGATCTCCTTTGACTCGGTGATGAAGCCGGTGCGGGCGAGGGTGATTGCGGCCCAGACGGCGTCGCGGGGCCAGACGTAGGGGTACGCGCCGTTGTGCATGCCGGCGATGATGCCGCCGTTCTTGCCGTCGAGGTGGAGGGCGGTGGCGAGCAGGCTGCGGCGGAAGTTGTCGTTGTATTGAGCCTCCGGGGACGTGAACTCGACGCCCTGGGCGAGCCACGTGCGCCAGGCGTTCTCGGTCTGGAGCTGGAGGGAGCCCAGGCTCTGGATGTTGAACCAGGAGAGTGCGTTATCGATCTGGGCGTCGTAGGTTCCGGTGGCGCCGGCGAAGGAGTCGAAGCCGCCGACGAGGGCGATGTTGATCTCCTTGATTTCCTGGGGGCCGATGACGAGCTTGGTCCCGAGCCAGCCCTGGCCCTGGTCGGCGGAGGTGTCGGCCCAGAAGTCCCGTGCGAAGCCGCCGCCCGCGGCGGAGGGCTCTGCGAGGATCTTCATGGAGGCGGCGAGATAGATGGAGACGTCTTTGGCGTAGGAGGGGAAGGTTGTGGGGTTGTATTCGCCGGCGCAGCCGTTGCCGCTGGTGGCGGTGCGGAAGGTGTTGTCGTAGGCGACCATGGCGCCGCGCGAGGGGTCGACGAATGAGCCGTCGAAGGAATCGCCGCCGTTGAGGGCCCAGTCGAGGAAGTAGTAGGCGTTGACCTCGATGGGGGTGAACTGATTGTTGCGGATGAGGACGCGCTTGAGGACGACGCCTCGGTTGGGGTTGCCGAAGTCGTCGAGGGGCGGGTCGACGCCCTTGGGGGCGAAGTCGTACTGGGAGACGCTGAGGTCGACTCCGGGGCGGACGAGGCGTGAGGTGGAGACGATGACGTTGGTGTCGTGGATGTAGTCCTGGTCGACTTCGGAGTATGCGGTTCCGGTCTGGTTTGAGAGCCAGTAGGTGACGCCGCTGACGCGGAGGCCGAGGGTTCCGAAGTTGACGTTCATCTGGCCGCGCTTCTCGGGCGTGAGGCAGCTGGGGAACTCGTCGCGGTTGCCGTCGTCGTATCCCTCGTTCCTGGTGCCCATTCCCTGGACGGCGCCGACGGAGGGGTAGTAGATGTCGTAGAGCGATCCGTTCTGATCGATCATGGCGTTGATGTAGTTGTTGCCGACGACGCCCTCTTCCTTCCAGAAGTGGACGGGGGGATATCCGATGGCGGGGTTGGGCGCGCCGAATCCGGCGCCGGGCCAGGCGAGCCTTGTGGTGTACTCGAACGCGGCGCCCGCGGCGGCGAAGACCTCGGGTCCGCCGCCCGAGTCGAACGCCGAGACCTTGTAGCGGACGCGGCGGTCGTACTGGCGTGCCTGGGCGGGGAGTGAGCCGCGCCACCAGTCGTCGTTGCCGCTCATTCCGGGCTCGTTGCGGACGAAGGCGAGCGAGCCGAGGGTGTTGCGGAGGACCTGGGTTGTTCCGGAGGGGACGCCCATGGCTCCCTGCGGCTCGGATCCGTCGAGGGTGTAGTAGACGACGACGTTGTTGTAGGTGAACGAGGGTCCGGTCTTGATGTAGAGGTCGACGGGCTCTTCTTCGCGCGGCGTTGCCGGCTCGCGCATGGTGACTCCGGCGGGCTCGCCGAAGGACTGCTGGGCGGGGTCGTGGAAGACGAAGGCCGGGGCGGCGTTGGCGCTGAAGGCGGAGGCGAACAGCGTGGCGGCGGCGGCCGCGCGGGCGAAGATGCTGAGGGTCATGGTCTCTCTCCGTGTTCCGGGAGGATTATGCAGCGGGGAGGAGGGTGGGTAAAGGGTTTGGGACGCGGTGGCGGGTGCCTCGTGGCGGGTTTCCGGACAGGCGGCGGGGGAATCGGACGTGATAACGGCCGATTCGGACGTGCGCAGGCGGAAGGGTCTCTCCGGGCGGGGCAGGCGTCATAACCGCTACACGCGTCGCAGGCTGCTCGGCCGTCACAGCCGTGCGCTTACGGACGTATCTGGTCGAGTTATCACGCCGGAAATTCTCGGATGTTCTCGATGCGGGGCCCGGGGGCGACGATCTTATCGCCGCGTTGCGGTTAGCGGCCCTGACAAGCCGCCCCGCCCGGCGCGGAGCGCCAGCACGCGGATGCAGGGTCGCATCCGCACGGCGTCCCGCCAGGACGGCGACAACCGCGGAGTTCGTGCCCCGCGGCAAGCCGAGAGCCCGCGTCCCCGCGCTGAGACGGAGATATCCATGAGCCGGATCAACACCAACGTGTCGTCCCAGATCGCTCAGCGTGTGCTGGGCCAGAACAACAAGTCTCTGTCGCTCTCGCTGGAGCGTCTGAGCACGGGCCTGCGAGTGAACCGCGGCAAGGATGACCCGGCCGGGCTCATCGCGTCGCAGAACCTGCGGGCCGAGAAGGCGGCGATCTCCTCGGCGATCAGCAACGCCGAGCGGGCCGACCAGGTGGTGAACATCGCCGAGGGCGGCCTCGACGAGGTGTCGAGCCTCCTGAACGAGCTGCAGGCGCTGCTGACGCAGACCGCCAACGAGCAGGGCCTCTCCCGCGAGGAGAAGGAAGCCAACCAGCTCCAGATCGACTCGATCGTGCAGACGATCGACCGCGTCGCCAGCTCGACGAGCTTCCAGGGGCTCAAGCTGCTGAACGGGAACTTCGACTTCTCGACCGAGAGCGTGCACTCCAACGTGGCGACGTTCCGCGTGAACGGGGCCAAGCTCGACCTGGGCGACAACCGCGGGGTCGACGTCGTTGTGACCGGCTCGGCGCAGGTCGCGGGCTTCTATCTCTCCTTCGGCGACGACCGGATCGACCTGACGAACGCGGACAGCCGCTTCGTGGTGGAGATCGCGGGCAACCGCGGGTCACGCGAGCTCTCGTTCGCCTCGGGCACGTCGGTGGCGGACATCGTCGCCGCGGTGAACAGCTTCACGGACGTGACGGGCGTCGAGGCGACGCTGTCGGGCTCCGGTGCGACGAGCTCGGGCATCGTGCTCTCCAGCGTCGACTACGGGACGGACGAGTTCGTGTCGGTGCGTGTGATCAACGACGGCGGGATCAACTCCGCCGTGGCGCAGGCGGGCGTGTACGAGCTGCAGCAGTTCGACTTCAACACGGCGTCGACGGCGGGCTCGGACCGGACGCTCTTCTCGAGCACGAACGTCAAGGTCGCGGACTACGGCCAGAACGTCTCGGCGACGATCAACGGCATCGTGGCGACGACCAAGGGCACGGTGGCGCGGATCAACACGGACTTCCTGGACGTCGAGGTTGACCTGCGGACGGGCACGGGCGCGACGACGGGCGCCGAGGCGCAGCGTCTGGGGGCGATCACGGCGTTCACGATCACCGGCGGCGGGGCGGACTTCCAGCTGGCGGGCCGCGTGGACATCGCCGGCAAAGTCAGCCTGGGCATCCAGAACATCCAGGTGCGGAACCTGGGCCGGGTGGCGGAGGGTACGGAGACGTACTTCCTCGCGGACCTGGGGGCCGGCCGCGACCTGAACGTGGTCAACGGCGACACGTCGATCGCGCAGCGTGTTGTCGAGAACTCGATCCGCGAGGTGGCGTCGCTGCGAGGGCGGCTGGGCGCCTTCCAGAAGAACACGATCGGTGCGACGATCCGCAGCCTGGGCGTGGCGTCTGAGAACACGTCGGCGGCGGAGAGCGTCATCCGAGACGCGGACTTCGCGAACGAAACGGCGTCGCTGACCCGCAACCAGATCCTGTCGACCTCGGCGTCGCAGATCCTGACGCTGGCGAACTCCCAGCCGCAGTCGGCCCTGCAGCTGCTCGGCTAAGCGAGAGCGTGAGAGACAACTCGGTTCGTTCAAGAGCCCGGACCGGAGGAGGTCCGGGCTTTTTCGTGCGCGGGGGCGGGAGGCAGGGGTAAGCTGAGGGCATGAGCGTTTCACTCTGGCGACGCTGGTCGAAGCCCGCCTTGCATCGCGCGGAGGTGGCGGTGCTGGGCGGGGGGATCACGGGGATCTCGGCGGCGCTGGCGCTGGAGCGTGCGGGCGTGGACGCGCTGGTCGTCGAGCGGCATGACGTGGCGTCGGGGGCGAGCGGGCGGAACGCGGGGTTCCTGATGCGCGGGGCCGCGGACAACTACGCGGCGGGGGCGCGCGAGCTGGGCCGGGACGCGACCAGGCGGCTGTGGCGCTGGACGGAAGAGAACCTGGCGATGCTGCGCGCGGAGGGGGTCGAGTCGCTGCCCTCGTACAAGCGCGTGCCCTCGGCGCTGCTGGCGCTGACGGACGAGGAGGCGGCGGAGCTGCTGGAGTCCGTGCGGCTGATGCGCGAGGACGGCTTCGCGGTCGAGTGGGCGGAATCGGGGACGGACCGCGTGTGGGCGAGCGGGCTGCCCAAGGGGGCGCTATTGAACCCGGGCGACGGGAGCGTCAATCCTGTCGATCTGCTCAGGATGCTGCGCGGCAAGCTGCGGCGCGAGCCGCTGCTGCATCATGAGGTCAGCGCGATCACGCTGGACGGGGCGGGCGTGCGGCTGCACGCGGCGCAGGCGGTGATCGAGGCGTCGCGGTGTTTGGTGGGGCTGAACGCGTTCACCCCCCTGCTGCTGCCGGGGGTTGAGGGCGTGATCGTGCCGCGGCGGGGGCAGATGCTGGCGGTGCGGACGGGGCGCGTGGTGTTCGACATGTCGTACTACGCGCACCACGGGTCGGAGTATTTCCGGCAGGCGACGCCGGAGGTCGCGGTCGTCGGCGGGTGGCGCAAGCACTTCGTCGACGAGGAAGTCGGGTACGACGACCGCACGACGGAGAACGTGCAGCGCGGGATCGAGGGGTTCGCGGAGCAGTTCCTGGGGCGGGGGCTGGATGTGACGGCGCGGTGGGCGGGGACGATGGGGTTCACGGCGGATGGATTGCCGGTGATCGGGCCGGTGGATGAGCGCGGCGGGCCGGCGAAGGCGGACAGCCCGCTGTGGATCTGCGGCGGGTACACGGGGCACGGGATGTCGATGGGGTTCAAGACGGCGCACGCGGCGGCGGCGGCGATGATGACGGGGGCGGAGAACCCGTTCCCCTTGACCCGCGCGGCGATCGGGCGGCGCCAGGGGCGGGCGGCGCCTGGATGCGGGCCGGGCGGCGTTTGCTCGGGGGGATGAGCGGGAGTAGGATTGGCGGTTCAAGCTCGGGGTGTAGCGCAGCTTGGTAGCGCGTCTCGTTCGGGACGAGAAGGTCGAAGGTTCAAATCCTTTCACCCCGATTCAGCAGACCTGATGGCCTCGGCGGATGCCGTTCGAACAAGTCAAAGCAAGCGCTAGCGGTTGTGGCGACTGATCTTGCGACGGCAGGTTCAATCCAGCACGAAGTCCGCTAGGTCGCCCGGGAGGTAACGGTCAGTTTCTTCGCCGGTGCGGAAGCCCGTGCAGCGGAAGCCGGACTTTTCGAGGACTCTGCGCGAGGGGGCATTGTCGCGGAGGATGGTGGCGTGGAGCGGCCGGCGCTGCTCCTCGGCGAGGAAGAGCGTGAGGGCGCGCGAGGCGATGCCCTTGCCCCAGTGGCGGCGTGCGATCGAGTAGCCGACGCAGAGTTTCCCTTCGGCGTGGAAGGCGTTGATCGTGCCGACGATCTCGCCGTGCAGGTCAATGACGCGCGCATTGACGTCGGGGTCGGCGAAGATGCGCTCCCAGACGTTGAGGAAGACGTCGACTGTGCGCGGCTTGGTGCCGGCCCGGGCGTTTCCTTCGGGGTCGCGGTCGATCTCGAAGAGAGCGGCCAGATCGCCGGGCGCCGTGGGGCGGAGACGGATTGCACCCGCTGAGGTGTCGTCGCGCGGCATGGGTGGCATGATAGTGGCCGAGATGCGGCGCTCGCGATCG